>JAFGSB010000079.1 GCA_016934825.1 Candidatus Zhuqueibacterota bacterium | reverse complement strand
GAGGCATAAAATTTGGTTAATTAAATGGAAAAGCAAAATTTAATAGCCGTTTTTGTTGCGCTTTCAGGATGGGCTACTCTCTTTTATAATTTTTATACAAACAAACCTAAAATTAAAGGACAAATACTCAATTTGATGACATCAGAATGGGATAATCCTCAATTTCAAAAACCTAAAAGAGCAATTTTTTTGTATATATATTTAATAAATGTTAGAAAAAATCCTGTAAATATTTTAGATTATGAACTTGAAATTGATTTAGGAAATGGTTATGAAAGAGTAATAAGAGTATATGGTGCTCAAAATATGGAACAACCAACTTTCAAAAGTAATGAACATGAAATAAAAATACCAAATTTGAATGAAAAAATAATATATAAAAAAGATTCATTATTAACTTATGGTTTACCACTTCATGGTTTTGCTCTTTTTGCAACAGATAGGTCTCAAAAAGAATTAGAAAAAATAATTAAATTAAAATTGACATGTATTGATGCTTTTAATAACAGACATATTATAAAAAGTTCTCCAAAACAATTTTCGAATATTATTTTTTTACAGGATTTAGCTGGAATTAAAATAAAAGATAAAAACAAACAATAATTCAAATTTCTGTAAAACTATAAAAATATTATAAATTACACGATATAATGTGATATATTAAAATAATAGTATGCAATAGTTCATGTTTTTTTAATTTGACTTGTTTGAATTACCATAGTCCAGAAAACATTATTGTAATATTTATGAAACTACCAAATAAAGAACAGGCTATTATTCCGGCGTCGAAGATCAAGGATTATTTATTGTCAAATAGTCATCCGACAGGCAGATCAAAATCAAATTTTTTCAGAATGTTTGGATTTGACGAAACGAATATTGATATTTTTGAACAATGCTTGTTGAAAATAGCGCAAACCAATAATGTGACTTTTAAAGTAACATCATATCATGGTAAAAAATATATAATTGACGGAAAATTATCGACACCGGTTGGCAGGGATATTTCTATCAGAACTGTTTGGACAATTGAAAAAAACGGTGACAATCCACGTTTTGTGACAGCCTATCCCAAATAAAACAGGGAGTATCAAACTATGCTTAAAGAATTGGATTTAGTTGTATTAACTCACGACATAGAAAACCACGATCTCAAATCAGGGGATGTCGGAACCGTTGTACATTCCTACGATGATGGCAAAGGCTATGAAGTCGAGTTTGTGACCGCAGAAGGCAAAACTATTGCAGTACTGACATTAACCGAATCCGACATACGGCCGTTTGATCATTCTGAGATTTTGCATTCCAGAGAAGTTACTTCATTGTTAGCGTAAAAGACAATAAAAGTCTTTCTTCATGTCCTTTATGTGCTTCATGGTAAAAAATCAATCCCATTTAACCCTCACCCTTTGTAATCCCTCTCCCAAAATTGGGAGAGGGTGTTGCATCAAACGTTTTCGGTAGGGGCAGACCCGTGTGTCTGCCCTCCTTTCGATCCGGTGCAAATTCCCCCTCAATCAAACATCGCATCAGGATATGTCGTCGGCTCCGGATCGCAGTAGACACAGTAATCCTCGTCAAGTTCCGAGAGTTGCACCGGTTGTCCGCCGAGTTCGAGATGCGATTTGAAACCCGCGATGAATGCAGCGGTTTTTTCGACAATATGCTCATGGGTCTGTTCCATGGGTTTTCCCTCGATGAGTCGCTGGAACGCAAGCAGCGGCGGAACCATCATGTACTGCCAGACCGTCTCTGTGCCGCCCGAACCCCAGATATTTTCCTCGAACACCGTTCTGTCGAAATTGATCCGTATCGATGCATTTGTGCCGAAATTCGAGGTGTTGTGCAGGGTGGCGTAAAAGGTGTCGTTGTCCGCTCGGGGTTTGAATTTGATCGTCCAGGTGTCGGTGCCTTTCTCGAAGATACTCTTGACGCTTCTGTTGACCGCCACACTTTCGACACCGCCGCCGACCGCCGCCAGGAGCAGCCACAGGCCGTGGACATCATGGGTGATTTCCACCGACCAGTTGTAGCCTGTCACGCCTTTGATTTTCGGGCCGTACTCTTTGACTTTTTCCTGAAGCGTGTACAGCGGTTCCGTATACTCGAATTCCGAGGGAACCAGAATGGGGGTGTCGTACTTTTTCGAAAGTTCGACAACGGCTTTTGCACGGTTTACCCGCGGGGTGAAACAGCGGTTGAAGAATACCGGTATCCCGGCTTTGAGGTATGGTTCCGAGAGGAGATGATAGTAATCGGCGGCGCGAAGGTCGGTGAGCATGATGCCGTCCACCTCGCCGACCATATCCTTGTAGCGTTTAACTGGTTTTGTGCCGAATTGAGCGCAGAACGTTTCCACACGTTTCGGGTCATGATCCCAGATGTGGGTCAGTACCATGCCGGTCATACGGGTCGGGGTCATATCGCCGCGCGGCACACACTGAATGATAGGGCCGTAAAGATTCGACATGTGATGGTGGGTCGGATGACAGGTGAGAACTCCGATGCGCAGCAGATTCCCCGGTGCACCGCTCCCTTTAGCTGTCGTTTGCGCATAAACTGATCTGTTGTTTCCCGCAAGCATTCCTGCTGTAGCAGCTGAAGCCGCGCCTAAAAATTTGCGACGGTGTAACGGCATGTTAAATCTCTTATATTTTGTTAAAAATTTATGTATATGAAAATAATGAGTTATAAAAAAATCTTATAAATAGTGAAGTAGAAATTAATTGTTTTTTATATTATGTCGATTTGTTACTTTTTTGCTTTAAATTTAGTTTTTCTAAACGATCTTCCCATTTTTTTGTTATCGGTAAAGGATTGTATAATTCATATGCCCCTCCATAATAATAAATCTT
>JAFGSB010000078.1 GCA_016934825.1 Candidatus Zhuqueibacterota bacterium | reverse complement strand
GAAATTTAATATAACCAATGAGTTGATAGATGTCCATTTTTATTTTAAGTTATTTTTGTTACCAACTAATTCTTAGTTGAACCTTAATTTTTATTGCACTATTATCCCGATAATTTCACCCGCACCTTCCTTAACATCATATATTATAGAGTTGTCTGCCTTTTTATCGTTTTTCCTTTTGTTCAAAGAGAATAAACCTGTTTAATCATATCGTTCTTTTTTTTTAACCTGGCATCCGGCTCAGGGAGAGTAGTTCTTTAATCTGGTACCTGTATTTAATATAATTTAAATAATTTTTTCGGTAATAGGTATCATAAAAAAGTGTCCCGTTTCTCGCATTACAGATGATGGAATTATTGTAAATTGAAGATTTTATTATTCAAATTTAATATTTTGTTTTGGAAGAGTGAATTTGAAATCGGAACCCATTCCCGGAGTCGATTCCACCCATATTTCACCATTATGGTTTTGAATAATTTTTTTGACAATTGCTAACCCTACTCCTGTGGAAAGAAACCGGGAATTTTCATTATTTTTATAAAACAATTCAAAGATTTTTTCTTTCTCTTCAGACGCTATCCCGGTTCCGTTGTCCTTGATAGAAAATTCCCAGGTCGTCGGGGTTTCCATAGCGTCTATTGTAATGACAGGAGTTTCCGTCTTTTTACTGTATTTCACTGCGTTTGAAATCAGATTTGAAAAAACATGAATGATTCCGGTTTCGTTGGCATATATTGATGGAAGGTTTTCACTTATTTGTAAATTGACATGATTGCTTTCAATTATTCCTTCCAGTTTTTGTAATGCTTCATTAAGCGCCTCCCTGGATTCAAACACGGTAAATTTGTTTTGTATTTTATCCAGTCTCGACAGTTCCAGCAGGTCCATAACCATATTTTCCATGTTATCGAGATTGACCAGTAAACGGTCGAGATATTTTAGGGACTCGTCCGATAAATTTGAACTGATGTCTTCTTTAATTATTGATGCAAAGGTTTGAACGGTTTGCAGGGGGGTCTTTAATTCATGAGTGACCAGATTGACGTAATTTTCAAGCGATTTGATTTTTTCCAGAGAACCGGAATATAACTCGATTTGCGAAAAAAGGTTTTCAGCCTGTTTGGTCATGAGCTGCATGATATGAATATCATCCACACCACAGGTGTAATTCTTTTCCCATGTAGCAAGGATCAATACATACAATTGCTTATTTTTAAACACGGGGGAAATAATAAAGGGTACAAAAAATTCCAGTGAATTTACCTTTTGGGTACAAAATTTTTCTTTAAAAGTATCAACGGAATTTATGAGAATTGGTAAATGCGTTTTTTTCTGTTCAATTAACAGATTTTTTATCTTGGTAACGGAAAGAAAATTATGAAATGTATCCGGAATCCAGTCGAACAGGTCAAGCATTTTCATGTTTTCATTTATAAATGCAGCCTTACAATGGTTTGCTTCAAGCACATTTTGGGTGGTTTCACGAATTTTTTCGAGAAGATCATTTTTATCCGGTTTCTCAAATATATTTATATTCAGATTTTCGAATACAAAAGAATTTTTTTGGTACTTTTGGATATTTTCCAGAGTTTGATATTTTAGTACCTCGTGAGAAAACATGCTCCCGATTTGTTTCAAAAAGTCGATCTCTGATCTGGAAAATGGTTGCTTTTTTATCCTGCCGATTGCAAAGTTACCCAAATATCTGTCGCCGCTTACGAGGACGACACTCGAATGTAACGGCAGGGCAAAGGGTAGCCGTGACGGATGGGTTTGATCGCCCTTTTTTTTGTCAATATCTTTAATTAGTTGAAATACCTGAATTAAAGAACATTCAGGGATGTTTTTCCGTTCCAGCCTGATCTCAAATTTATCTATTAAACCGGGGTGAGTCATATCAATTGATTGATCGATATTGCCGTTTTCGTCAAACAGCGTCAAAGAAAAGTAATCAAATTTCATAAAGTTTGACAGTTTTTCAGCAGCGATTCCAATTTTTGTTGTAAAGGGCTTAACGGAATTGAAAAGTTTGATCAAATTTTCGATGAGCATCTGTTTGGTGAAAAGTTCATCGATCTCATCTTTGAGCAATGGCGAAAAAACAAAATAAGATGTTATACGGGCAATACTTGACAATTTGATAATATCTTTTTGCTGCCAGTTACAGGGATGCTGACAAAATATATTGAGCAAACCCAGACAATGATTATTCACCATCAGCGGGATACATGCAAGTGATTGAATATTCAGTGCCGAAAGTTTTTTGAGTTTATCATAATCCGGTGAATCGGTAATTACGGGTAAATAAAGAGGTTTTTTCGTTTCAGCAATCGACAAAAAATAATTTAAATTCAGTGATTTTTGTAAATTTTCATCCATGTTTTCAGGCGAATCGTTTTGACAATCATAGGCAGCCATTACAGACAGACTTTCGGTATTGGTCACGCGTGTTAAAGTCAGATACTTTGCATCGAACATATTTAAAATAAGATGTGCGGCATTTTTCAGATCATTCTGGATATCCTGCAGGGTGACGTTGCTTAATGCGGCGAATAATTCATGTAACCAGAAATTTTTTTGTAAATCCCGTTCAGGTTCTTTTTCCGGTAACAGGATCAAAAGTAAAACTCCATTATCCAGATTGTCAATATAGGTGTATAAAGTTTTGTATTGTATTAATTTTCCGGATGATGAAACAAATTTGATCAAAAAGCTTTGATTTAAACCGGGTTCGATATTTTTAAGGGAAAAGTAATCTTTACAAATTGTTGAAAAATTTAATTTTAATAAATCACCTTTGGGATAATTGAGCTGTTCCGCCAGCATTTGGTTTATTTCTAATATTTTATCCTTGAAAATATCCAGGATAACGGCCGGATTCTGTAACGATTCAATAAATGATTTTGTTATCGCCTTGTTTTTCTGTTTCAGGTTGTAAATATTGTAAAAGTGTTTTTCCCATTGCGTCCGTTCCAGAAATATGGCAATATAAAATGCGGCCATTTCCAAAAGTTTTATGTCAAATGTGGTAAACTCAATATCCCTTTCCCTGGCCACAAATAAACAACCCAAAACCTGTTTCGGAGATTTGAGCGGTACAAAAAGTTCACTGGACATTGACGGCAGCGTGGGTTTGTCCGGTTTTATCCGAATTCTGTTCTTTTTATGGATTAATATGTCCAGGGCAACCGGATTATCATAGGAGATGCTGATATTATTAAATTGGGAAACGAGATTGTTGTATATATTGGCAGCGGATAATAAATTATTTTCCCGGTCATTAATAAATATCAGAACCGTGTCACATATTACCAGATCCTTTAAAAGGGTTCTGACCTGTCCGGCAATATTCGCAGGATCATAACCGGATATAAGTACCGTGGATAATTCATGTAAAATATCAAATTTTTCTTCTATTGAATTCATCAAGTTTCACCGGTGTCCGGTAAAATCCGGACACGACGCTCTAAAGGTTACATATCATTTGAATTTTCGAATATGTAATACTTTTTGATTTGTTCAGGAATTGAAAATTTTAATTATTTCAACTTTTTTTATTAATCTTACAAACCGGATCAAAAGGCGGTATCCGTTCACCGGATACCTGTATACAGAGTTTAATGTTAATATTTGGATCCCGGATGATCCGGCAATAACAGCAATGTTATCAGTAATTGTTTTATAATATTAACCGTCAGGTGTTTTGACCGAATATTTTTTTTGCTTTTTGAATAACCACACGTTTTGCTTTTTCCAGGTCCATATCGAGCAATGCCCCGCAGGCAAATTTATGTCCGCCGCCGCCGAATTGATGCGCCAGTTCATTTACAGGGATATTGCCCTTTGAACGAAAGCTTACTTTTATCCCGTTTTCGACTTCGGTAAACATGATACTTATTTCAACCGTACTGATGTTACGGGTCAGTTCGGACAATCCTTCTATTTCCCACTGTTCCACATGTGTTTTTTGGATCAGAGCTTTTGTCACAACATACCAGACCAATTGGTCCTGACATTCAAATTTCATATTGACCAGCAAATGGCCCATTAAATAATACCGGTTTTTTGAATATTTTTCATAGATATTGCTGAATATGTTTTTAAAATCAACACCGCGGTTATGCAGATCAGCCGCGATGAGATGGGTTTTCTTTGTTGTGTTTGAATAACGAAACGACCCGGTGTCTGTCACAATACAGGTATATAAGGCATTTACGATTGTATTGTTGAAATCGGCCCTGCTGTCCATTAAAAAGTCATAAATTAATTCGCCGGTCGAAGATGCCGAACGATCAATAATTTGCACTTCTCCGATCAAATCCGTAGGAATATGATGATCAATACAACATAACGGCGTATTATTCGAACGCAGCACCGGTCCCAATACGCCCATGCGATCCCAATCACTAATATCGACAATGACTGCGCCGTCAATGGACTGCATCAGGGTTTTATCATGTTCATTATCATAACAGGTAATCTCGTTATTCGGATCCAAAAATTGCAAATAGACCGGCACAGGATTCGGATTTTTCAAAATCACTGTTTTCCCTGTTTGTTTTAAATAATTTGCCAGAGCGATCTGGCTTCCAATACCATCGCCATCCGGATTGATATGCGTTGTTACCAGTATTCGTTCTTTTCCTGTTAAGAACTCTCTGATTGGATCCCATTTATTTGAAAACACTGTTATTTTTCAGCTATCCTTTCTTAAATATCCTTCAGTTTTTTATTTCATAATGAAAAACGGAAACATTCTCTACCGCATCTTCCGTTTTGATCGCGATTTCATTTTCATTTTTGGAATTTTGTGTAATTTCAAAAAGTTCATGTTTTGAATCACAGATATTATCTATTGGATATAATATTTGCCAATCACCGGCATTGATACTGTAATAAACATATTTTATATCGTTCAATTTGTCCAATACGCTGAAAGATAATTTTTGATTTTCAGCTTTAAAATTCTTTATGACCGGCCCGGTATTGTCGATAATAAATTTTTCACTCTCTTTTTCTCCGGTCAGGGCCATTGTTTCGGGATTGCCGGGCGAATCTTTGGCAACGATTTTAATAATGTATTCACCGTCCGCCATTTGTTCACTATCCCATGAATAATAGCTGTTTGCCAGGTCCCGTACCAGCGGTTTCCAGTAATTTGAACCCTGTTTTTGATAGTATATATCAAAAATTATACCATCAAAATTGGGATCATCAAATAACCAGTCGACACTGCGGTAACCTTTTTTCACTTCGGCTTTGGGCGGATTTTGCGGAAATGCGATGCCTTTATCCGTATGGTTATTATTTTTGTTCTCTTCAAAAAAGTCACCTGGCGGATGAATGATTATGTCCGTGATCTCCGGTGGTAAATTTTTTTGTAAATAGGATATTGTCACCTTTTCCAATTCCGGGTTATTTTTTCCGCTTGTGATATCACATTTCCATTGAATGAACCGGGCGACCGGACTGTTGATTTGTAATATATTATTGGTTTCAACGGCTTTCTGCCAAGGACTCCAGGTTTGTTCGGGGAATTCGGTATTGCCGGAACGTGTATAAAATTGTATTGATCCGTCATTTCCCCTGCCTTCCCAGCTTAATGTTCCCCATAGAGATTGAGAACCGGTATCGATTGTTTCCGATTCAAAGGAGGCGCTCTTGACCGTTTCGGGATGAATAATATACGCGGATGCGAGATTTGCCGTTCCGACAATTAAACTGCCCTGTTGACTGTAAGTCATAGCGGTAATTTGTGATTCTTCAACATTCAGGATCAATGACACCTGACCTTCATCGCTAATGTTGTATAATTTACCTTTATCACCCGTACCCAACAGAATATCTCCGTTTTTGTTCAGGATCATCGATTGTATTCGTTCCTCCGAACCTCTCCACAATTCTTTCATATATCCGGTTTCATCGATACGGAATAAAGAAGTAGGGGACTTGACAGCTTGCGACACCTTGTCGAGGATAAAAGACTGTATCCCGTACGATTTTTCCTCATCGTCCTCATCCGGGTTCTGATTTTCGGAATTTGATTTTGCCGTTTCGTCTTTTCTCTGCTGGACCGCTTCAGGAAATTTCATTTCGGTTTCTCCGAATGCCGCAGCATAGACAATACCGTTATCCGCTACCACAATATCGTGGACTTCCTGCATTTGCGTATCCAGAATAACAAACGGTTTTTTATTTTGTTCTATTTTGTAAACATAGCCGTTGCCGCTGCTGCCGGCAAATAATGTTGTTGCATTATATTTTAAACACCTGATATGCGATTGTTCGCTTTGTAATACAACCGTACTATTACCATCCGGTGTTATTTTATAAATGTTCGCCCTGGAACCCGTGGCAACATATAAATTATTGTTTTTATCCAGTTCCAGGTCCCATATATACATGTCTTCGGGATCAAAAAACACTTTTTTCGACCCGTCAGGCAGGATTTTATAAACTTTACCGTTTGGAGAGGTTCCGGCATATATCACATCATTTTGATCAATGATCATCGCAAAGATTTCCAGTTCATCCGCTTTGAATATGATTGAGCTGTCTCCTTTTGCGGAAATTTTGTAGATTCGGCCTTCATTACCGGTACCGATATAGATGTTGCCTTTTTTATCCGTAATGGCCGACCAGATATAGGGTTCGCCCGTACTCATTATTTTCTGTTTCCTGGGCGCCAATGTGATGATCCCCTTGTCTAATATTGAAATGTCCTTATATGTTCCGCGTTCGAATTGATTTTTTGATTTATGCGTATTGGACCTCGGTTTTACCGCGTAAAGGGGATTGACCACTGCATTGACGATTAACAGGATGATAATTAAGTTGATGATTTTCAAAGGTTTATACATTATCAAAGGTATCCTTAAATAGTTAACAGTTGATTTTTGAACTAGTACCAGTAAACAGGCTGCGGTTTTTCATCTTCAATACCGGGAATGATGGCCTGCTGGGGTTGTTTGATACGGACGATAATACGTTTCGCTCCTGAAATGACATAATCGGTCGGAACGGATTCTTCGAACAAAACACGATTGAGTAATTTATTGGTCGCCCCGTTCGTCCCCGCGGAATTCATCACGTTCATTACCGAGGGCGGCAGAGCGGAGAGTTCTTCACCTTCCAATAACAGTCCCGTGTCTCTTATCTGTATTTGAATATACAGGTTATTATTTTTACGTCTTTTTTCCAGAATGGAGAGAATATTGTCAAAATCGACCGGCACAAATTTATTTCTGTTGGTTTGAATTTCATAATTTGTTAACGAATTGGCGCTTGATATGAAAATGGTCAGGCTGTTGGCTTCCAGATTTGATGGTACCTTGTACGATTTTTTTAATTTTATAATTTGGCCGTTTGTGGTTTTCAACTCTATGGAAAAATTCAATGTATCGCCGGGGCTGGCTTCTGTTTTGTCCTGCCAGATAGTATGAACTTTGGCAACATTTTCTCCGGCAACTTCTTTTGTGTTAATATTGATCTCTGTTACATCGGGTTTTGAGAAATCATTAACCAAAAGAGTTCCCAGAATAACCGCGACAAGATCGCTGGCATCGGTTGCATCGCTGCCCGGCGCGAAAAATCCGAATTGCTGTTTTGTTGAGAAAAAATCATCAAATTTGAGCGTTCGGCCGTCCGATAAAGAAATGGAAGCGTTCATGTACATTGAATTGAGACTGCCCGAAAGTCTGCCCGATGTTAATGCTTGAATAAGCGCAATTCGTAAATATAAGGGTATTAAATTATTTAAAGACCTGTCAAGGGTCATTTTGAAATTAAACTCTTTTTTTTCATTGGCAATGGATTCAAAATTAACTTTGACCGGTATCATTTTGGGGGGTGCGGACAGATCTCCGTAAAGCCCTGCCAGTCTGTCCTGCCTGAAAGCACCGATAATCTCGGTGGAAACAGCCATTTTGGTTGAGCCCATCATGCTGGGGAGGACGGCCAGGATATCGGCTTTCGACAGGGGCAAATTGATCGGTCCCAGGTTAAAAATATAATGCCCGAACGCAAGCAATTTATTTTCGTTTACCGCCGTGACCGTCCCCGTGGCCTCGATGCCCAGGTCTCCGGAAATAAATACCTGTGCTACGGCTGAACCGGGTTGTATATCCGGACCGGAATTTTTGCCGTCAGCTTTGGACCCGCCGGCCGTTACTATAAATCCGAACTGATCGAATAAATCCGTGTACATGGAAAGATTTTTCTGGTCAAAACCTGAAAAAACTAGAGGCGACCGGATTGCCTGAAGGGTTTGATTTTCCGCTGACGTTGTTAAGGGCAAGGTTGTGCTGATATTCGTCCAGAAAGTAACATCGGTTCCGCATAAAACTGATTTTATATATTGGGGCAGAATAAGGGAGTTCTGCACGATTTCCATGTCCCGGAACGATTCTTTATCTTCGATGTTTAACATATCCTGAATGGGCATGGCGCCGCCGATCGGCTCCGTCATAAATGAGCCGAAACGCATAGCCAGGGCTCCGATCAGTTTGCCATCGATATACAACGGGCTGCCGCTCATGCCGCTGACAACGCCGTTTTTTTCCGCTTTTTCGCCGGTCAGACGGACGAGTATTATATCCCGCTGCGGATAGAAGTTTGTTACGATTTCCAGCACTTCGAAACCGAATTCTTCAATCTCGTGTCCGTAAAAAACGGTTTTGCCGATTCCTTTCATGCCCGGTTTTACTTCTTTGAGGGGCATAATCGGCACACCCCACGAGTCCGTCGCCGTTGAGGGATTTATATATATAAACTCTGTCAAAAGGATTAATGTTAATAAAATAATTTTTTTCACTATTTTTTCCCGGCTGCTAAAGTTAACAACGTTTAATATTATAAAAGGGTAGCCGGAAAACAAATTATACTTTTTTCCTGCGCTACCCTTGCTTTCAATTGAAAGTCAATTTAACAATCAAAAAAACAAGAACATAAAATATAAAAAAGTAAAGGAATTCAGTCAAGTTAAATCTTTGACATATTATACAACAAGAGTATCACCAATCTCAAGTATTTTGACTTGAATATTTTTTGCTGCCGCTTTTTTTTGAAACTCTACCGGTTCGGTATTTATCACATCAAAAGTTTTGAAATGCATAGGTACAACCAGTTTGGGTTTTAAAAATTCCGCCGCTTTTACCGCGTCATCGATTCCCATTGTAAAATTATCGCCAATAGGTAATAACGCGACATCAATTTTATTCATTTCTCCGATAAGCTGCATATCCATAAATAATCCGGTATCGCCGGCATGGTAAATGATTTTACCGCCGAGAGTTACCAGAAAACCGCATGGATTTCCCATATAGGCCATTGCTTCGCCGCCCAGATCGTTACCTGAACCGTGAAAAGCAATGGTCAGTTTTACGCGTCCAAACGGAAAGTTAAAACTGCCGCCAATATGCATGGGATGGACTTTGCAGCCCTGTTTACTGCAGTAAACAGCCAGTTCGTTCGGCGCGATTACTGTGGCATCGTTATCGGTTGCAATCATTATGCCGTCACCCAAGTGGTCTCCGTGTCCATGTGTTAATAACACATAATCGACTTTAATATTTTCCGGTTTTTCAACGGCGAGCGGATTTCCACTTAAATAAGGATCAATAATTATTCTGGAAGATTTTTCTTGTAAAAGAAACGCGGAATGTCCTAAATAAGTCATTTGTGACATTTTCCTTCCTCCTTTTAATTATTATATTTATATATGTAAAATTTTAAAGCGGTTTTTATAAATCTCCTTCAGCAGGCCTCAGCACAACTTCTTCCGTCATGCTCCGGCCATCACCTGCGCAAATGGTGACCAGGCATTCGGCCACCTGGTCCGGTTTCATCATTTTTGTACGGTCCACATGGGCGTTTCCCCAAATCACCGTATCCGTTGCACCGGGGAGGAAAGCCGTGACTTTAATCCCGTGCTTGCGTGTTTCCATTCTCAGGACATCCGTAAATCCCAGTAATCCGTATTTTGAGGCGCAATATCCCCCGCAGTTATAATAGGGCTGTTTCCCGGCCACGGAAACAACATTGATAATATGCCCGGAACCTTTATCGATCATATCCTGTAATACGGCATGACTGCAGAGAAACGCCGATTTAAGATTAATATCCATCATGGAATCCCAGTCCTGCTCTGTGGTGTTGATTAATTTTTTAAAGATCCCTATCCCTGCATTATTAATAAGGATATCAACGGCGCCCCATTTTTTTTTAACCTTGTTAATCAGGGCGGCAATTTGTGCCTTGTCCGATACGTCACATTGCAGTGCGAGGGCGTTTCCGCTTTTGGCATGAATTTCAGCCGCGACCTCGTCGATTTCTTTTTGGGTGCGTGCGGATACAACAATCCTGGCCCCTTCCGCGGCCAGCGCCAAGGCGGATGCCCTGCCAATTCCACGCCCGCTGCCGGTTATCCAGATGACCTTGTCTTTCAGATTTTTAAATTCCATAATCAATCAATCTTGGTTTGTAGTAAACTTAATAATTCCAGCCTGGTTGCCCTTTCTTCCTTAAAGGCGCCGACCATTGTACTGGAAGTGACAAAACTGTTTTGTTTTTCAACCCCCCGCATCATCATACACAGGTGTCTGCTTTCCGCGATCACGGCCACACCATAAGGTTTTAATATGTCATCCAGAGTTTCCGCGATTTGACGCGTCATGCGTTCCTGTACCTGTAGACGGCGCGCAAAGATATCAACAATTCTCGGGATTTTACTCAAACCGATTATTTTACCTTTGGGTAAATAGGCGACATGACATTTACCGTAAAAAGGGAGCAAATGGTGTTCGCATAAACTATAGAACTCGATGTTACGAACCAGTACCATTTCCTCGCAGTTTTCTTCAAATAACGCATTGTTCAGCACTTTATTGATATCCATTTTATAACCACGGGTGAGAAAATGATATGCTTTTTCGACACGGGCCGGTGTTTTGATCAATCCCTCGCGGGACGGATCTTCGCCTATTTGTTCCAATATATTTTTTACAGAATCACTGATTGTCACTGACATGTTTATTCTCCTCTGTAAACAACAAAATTACGGGGAGTTTCAAAGACTTTTACCTCATATAGTTCCCCTGTTTTGATTTCCGTCTTTAATCTGTTCCAGATCGCAATCGCGATATTTTCCGCTGTGGGAACAACGCCCTTCATAAAATCAACATCAAAATTCAAATGTTTGTGATCCATTCTGTCAACGACCTGTTTATTAATTATATCCTTTAATTCTTTTAAATCCATGACCATGCCGGTTACGGGGTCCGGTTCACCTTTTATAGTAATTTCCAGCTCATAATTATGACCATGCCCGTATGGATTATTGCACAACCCATATATTTTTTCATTTTGTTTGTCGTCCAGTTTTTCACTGTGCAGGCGGTGCGCGGCGCTAAAATGAGCCTTTCTGGTTAAATATACGACAGCCATTCATTATCCTCAATATAATTATTAATGTATCATCATATTTACAACAAAAGAAAAAATAAAATAATCCATTTAATTTATCCCGGTTGTCCGGATTTAACCGGACTCCGGTTGTATTAAATGATTTTTGATTTTTCCAGTTGCCCGTTTCCGGATAATCGATCCGCTCGTTTTAACATAAACGCGAAAAACAACCCGGCAAAACCAAGGGTTGAGAACAGCCACATGCCGGCCCGGTAGCCGCCTGATATATCATTGGCAAAACCGATTAGCAGGTTAAAACCGAACAGACCGATGTTCTGAATCATGGTCATCAGGCCGTAGGCCGTTCCCAGTTGCTGTTCTTTGACGAT
The DNA here is from genome assembly GCA_016934825.1 of Candidatus Zhuqueibacterota bacterium. GTDB lineage: Bacteria > Zhuqueibacterota > Zhuqueibacteria > Residuimicrobiales > Krinioviventaceae > Fontivivens. Next base: position 75,578 of record JAFGSB010000078.1, on the reverse strand, counting down.
GAGTGCCACAGACGGCCACATTGCAGCGGGGATCAGAGAAAAAGCAACGCCCATAAATACCATGGGAACAATCGGGTGCAGCGGTGTATAGATCAGCAGCAGGTAAACCGGTATCAGCAAGACCGAACCCAGCATCATTAATGAGGCGCGTTTTCCGACCAGGTCAATAAACAGGCCGAATAGCGGCGTTCCGATCATTGCGGCAAAAGTGATCAGGCTTGATGTGAAACCGGCCATTTCCCGGCTCAGGCCGTGATGTTCGATGAAAAATTTTACCGCAAATGTCTGAAACGGGAATATTGCGGAATAAAAGGTAACACATAACAGCGTGATATACCAAAAAGAGGACGACATGACAAAAATATCTCTGATATTGATTTTATCAACCACTTCAGATGAAGTCAGGTTATATCGTTTTTCGGAGTACGTCTCAAATGAAAAATAAACAATAACGGCCAGTAAGGAGATAATACCGGCCCCGAGGGCAAGCAGTAAAGGGTATTTCCAGTAGGAGTATAAGGATTTTGCCAGCGTCGGAGAATTCAGGGCGGCAAAAGAGCCGAGCCGGGCAATCGTTAAATTCAAACCAAAGGCAAAAGAAAGCTCCTTCCCCTTAAACCATTTGGCTATGACGGTCGTGATGGCAACGATAAGGGACTCGGCGCCCAAACCAAAGATTAACCGGCCCGTCGCCATCGTTATTATATTTCCCTCGAGTGTTGTAACCAATGCGCCGGTCATGCAGAGAAAAGAAAAGATAAAGGACGCTTTTTTGGTGCCGATCCGGTCAATTATGATTCCTCCGATCAATACCATTATGATGTTCGGGAAACTGTATATGGCATTCAGCAGACCAATATTGCTGTTTGTAAAATTCAATTGTTCTCTAAGCACATCGGCTAAGGGACTGATACTGTCATATATATAATAATTGCCAAACATGGCCAAACTGATAAAGAAAAGAACTGTCCAGCGGTAAAGCGGCGATAGTTCGTTAGCTGTTTTTTTCAAAGTGGTTGAATGCATATTTTTCCTCTCGTTTTTTTACCCTAAAGAAAAGAAATCCAGAGCAGTTCTCCAAGAAAAATTTAACCCATACCGGTAATAATTTTTGGTTTTATTTTAAATTGATTATTTCATCTTGACTATTAAACATGGATTTTCTAAGTTAGTTTGCTTATATATTATTAAAGGATAAAAATTGTTAAACGATGTCGGTCACATATTGTTTGCCATCGGTGTTTGTTTCCTCGCCGCTTTAATCATCGGACGGTTGTCCGCACTTGCCCGAATTCCCCGTGTTACCGGATATCTTGTGGTCGGTATCATAGCCGGACCTTCACTGTCCCGTCTGATGGGATACCCGGTATTGATCGACAATCATATACTCGGTTTCGTGACAATCATTTCCGACGTGGCTCTGGCGTTCATCATGCTGACGATCGGCAGCCAGTTTAAATTTTTATCTTTAAGACGTTGGGGGAAAAGACTGGCTATCCTGTCGGCCAGTGAAATTATTGTATCATTTTTATTTGTTGCCATTATTATTTTTCTGTTTAATTTGTTTGTCAATAAAACGATTATAAATACATCGACAAGTTTAATCAGGTCATCGGTTTATTTTGCGATATTTACCGGCATCATAGCGGCGGCAACCGCCCCGGCCGCGTCATTGATGGTTATTCGAGAGTATGAGTCGGACGGCCCTGTTACCGATATTGTGCTTGCGCTTATCGGTTTGAACAACTTTGTTTCCATTCTTGTTTTTAATATCGTTACCCACTTTTTACTCAATTCGGAAACGTCCACATTGTTTTTTATTATCAAGCTTGCAGGCCCGATACTTGTCGGTTTTTTTATCGGTATGCTTATCAGTATCTGGGCTCAAAATATTGAAAACCAGGTTGAATATTTAATATTATTAACCGGCGCGCTGGTGGCGAATATCGGCTTGTGCTGGTTGTGGCAGTTGGATATTTTTTTATCAAGTTTCATTACAGGGATGACGTTGATCAACGCGTCCCCCAAAGCAACCGTTTTATTCGAATCCTTGAAAAAGGTGGATTATCCGCTTTATGTAATGTTTTTTGTAATCGCAGGCGCAAGCCTGCATATAGAAATCCTTGCTCACATCGGCTTGCTGGGAATTGCATATATTATCATGCGTACCATGGGAAAAGTGTTTGGAAACTGGCTCGGTGCAAAGCTGGGTGATTTTGGTTATATTGAAAGACGCTGGCTGGGGTACGCGATGATCGCCCAGGCGGGTGTCGCGATCGGCCTGTCACAATCCCTTGCAAAATCATGGCCCGCGGGAGGATCAATTATCCAGACGATCATTCTTGGTTCAGTTGTGTTTTTTGAGCTTGTCGGGCCGATTACCGTTCGGCAGGCGCTTGTCCATGCAGGCGAAGTTCCTCTTTTAACGCTGCTCGCCAAGAAAGCAAAAGAGGGAACTTATGAGGGATTTCATCACGTTATCGAACAGTTCAGGGCCTCACTGGGAATTCCGGTTGGACATAATGTACAAAGCGCTGCGGATATTCTGGTAAAATATGTCATGCGAAAAAACGTGGATACGATTTGCGAGGATATGCCTTTTAACGAGATTTTACATCAATTGTCTCACAGCAAATATGACCGGTTCCCTATCATCAATAAGGACAAACAATTCATCGGCGTTATTGATTACAGTGATATTCGAGGGATACTTTTTGATGAAGCGATTGCCAGATTTGTGGTGGCAAGAGACCTGGTCAAACCCGAACCGTTGGCATTACATCCCGATCAAACCCTGGGTGAAGTGCTGAACATTTTTAAAAATAATAGCGACGTGACATATCTTCCGATAGTTGATGATAAAAATTCTTCACTTTTGGTTGGCATTATCAGTCAAAATGAAGTATTGGCCGCTTTTCGAAAAATGAAGTTAAAAAACGAATTGAAAACTAATATTTAATTGTGGATAAAATTGAAAAGGCAATTCTGTTTGCCTCAAAAGCACATAAAGGACAATGCCGTAAAAAAACGAATATCCCCTATATATCACATCCGTTTACAGTGGCATTCCTGTTAATGAAAGAACAATGTAGTGAAGATGTGATCATTGCCGGGTTATTACATGACCTGATTGAGGATACGTCCGTAACTCTGCAGGAGATTGAAACGGAATTTGGTGAAAATGTCGCGAAAATTGTAAGAGATTGTTCCGAGCCCGATGGCAGGATTTCATGGGAAGAACGTAAGAATAATACTATCCAAAAACTTCGCAATGCGCCGCTGGAAGTAAAATATGTGGCTTGCGCCGACAAATTACATAATATTTGTTCCATGATTGCCGACCACAAGAAATACGGCGACCGCCTCTGGAAACGTTTTAGCCGGGGGTATGATAAACAACAATGGTATTACCGTTCAATCGTCAGGAGTTTGTTTTACGGATTAAATCATGTGGAACCCGGTTCGTTATTTTATCGATTCAGGGATAAAGTTGAAGAATTGTTCGGTTTGGATGACGAATAACCATTTTATTGAGAATAAAGTATGATAGAACCTAATCCATGGTCAACCATTTGGTTCAGACCAAAAGAGACGATACGCAGAATTGTAGATACGAATCCGAACTATCAGTTGCTGTTATTAATGATTCTTGGCGGGATCGGGCAGACACTCAGTAATGCCAGAGGTATGGGGGAGATGTTCCCGGTTTCAACATTAATATTGATCTGTATTTTGTCCGGTCCTTTGAGCGGCTTTTTGTCCCTGTATATCAGTGGATTCCTGCTTCACTGGGCCTGTAAAAAGTTTGGCGGAACCGCAACTCGCGAACAGGTTCGGGCTGTTATCGCCTGGTCATGGGCCCCGATAGTATATACGTTACCTTTGTGGGGTGTAAAATACATACTTTTTCGTGACGAGTTGTTTACTCTTAAAAAGACATTTATTGAATCGCAAAACCTGCTGGCGGTCCTGTATGAATTCTTTAATTTTATAGATTTTGCCATTGTCATATTGTACCTGTTTATATTATTCGCCGGGTTGTCCGAAGTGAATCGTATACCGGTTTTACGGAGTATCGGAGCCGTTTTTATGGTGAGTATCATTATCGCTTTACCGATATTATTATTGTTGATGCTCATGGCGCCGGCCGGATTACAGATGTGAAAAAAGCAAAAGGGAATAAATTTACTGAGGTCAAAATAAAAGTAAAGGAGTTGTTTTGAAGAAAAGGAAACTGGGTGTTAACGGTCCTGAATTAACGGAAATCGGGCTGGGCGCGTGGGCAATCGGCGGCGCCTGGACATTCGGCTGGGGACAATCGGATGACGCGGAATCCATTCGCACGATCCGCCGTTCGATCGAACTGGGCATGAACTGGATAGACACCGCCGCGGCATATGGTCTCGGACATTCGGAAGAAATTGTCGGCAGGGCAATTGAGGGAACACGGGACAAGGTGTATATAGCGACAAAATGCGGACTGGCATGGAACAGCAAAAAAAAGATTCGTAACGACCTGTCGCCGGGTAGTATCAGAAATGAAGTGGAAGCCAGTTTGAAACGTTTGAATATCGAAACCATTGATTTATACCAGTTTCACTGGCCGGATTCCCGGACACCGATAGAAAAGTCATGGGAAGAAATGGTGAAATTAAAGCAGGAAGGAAAGATCCGCAGGCTTGGTGTTTCAAATTTTGATGTGGAATTGATGAGCCGTTGTGAAAAAATTCAACATGTGGATTCATTGCAGCCGCCGTACAGCCTGTTTCACCGGGAGATAGAAAAAGAAATCCTACCGTATTGTCTTGAAAACGGTATCGGTGTGGTTCCGTACAGTCCGATGTTCTCGGGTTTATTGACCGGAAAATTCGACATCAACAAGCTGGCCCGGGATGACTGGAGGCGTCGAAATCCCGAGTACATGGAACCCAAATTGTCCGACAATCTGCGGCGTGTGGAGAAATTACGGCCGATCGCTGAAAAATACGGAAAAACAATCGGCCAACTGGCGGTGGCTTGGGTTCTGAAACATCCGGCGGTCACTTCCGCCATTGTCGGCGCGAGACGTGTGGACCAGGTTGAGGAAAACAGTCAGGCCGTGAATTTTAAGATCGCACCCAACGACATACAATTTATGGAAGAGTTGTTTCCTGTAAAGTGATATGTTAAAAAATGAGATCAATAATATGATTGAAGCTCAATTTTATGACAAACTGGAGGAAAATAAAGTAATTTGTACTTTATGTCCTCATAACTGCAAGCTCAGTGACGGAAAACGCGGAATATGCGGTGTCCGGGAAAACCGGGGCGGTATATTGTACTCGTTGGTTTATGAAAAAGCCGTCGCGACCCATGTGGACCCCATTGAAAAGAAACCCCTTTTTCACGTTTATCCCGGTTCGCAGTCATTTTCAATTGCCACGGCGGGGTGTAATTTCAAATGCCGGTTTTGTCAGAATCATGATATATCGCAGTTGCCGCAAAAAAAAGGCAGTGAAATTATGGGGCAGACTTTGAGCGCGAAATCCGCAGTTGGTATGGCAAAAAGGCAAAAATGTAAAACCATTGCCTGTACCTATACGGAACCGACTATTTATTATGAGTATGCCTATGATATTGCCCGACTCGCGGCGGAAAATGAAATTTATACGGTTTTTGTTTCAAACGGTTATATAAACGAGGAGCCGCTCCGCAAGGTCGCGCCATTTATCGCCGCCGCGAATATCGATCTAAAGGGTTGGGACGAAAAATTTTACCGGGGAATTGTGGGCGGAGATCTGAAGAGTGTTCTGAAAACTTTACGCCTGATGAAGGAACTGAACATTTGGCTCGAAGTGACGACCCTGGTGGTGCCCACCTATGTCGATCATGAAGATACGCTGCGGGAAATGGCCCGTTTTATCAAAAACGAACTGGGGCCGGAAACACCCTGGCATATCAGCCGTTTTCATCCCCAGTATTTATGTAATGACCTGCCCATGACGCCGTTAAATATTCTGCGAAGGGCCCGCGAGATCGGGTTTGAAGAAGGATTACGCTATGTGTACAGCGGTAATGTCCCCGGAGATACAGGCGAACATACCTATTGTTATTCATGCGGTGAACTGCTCATTGAACGTTACGGCTTTTTTATTATCAATTATTTTATCAAAAATGGCGCCTGCTTTAACTGCGGTATGCCGATAGACGGTATCGGATTATGAGGCTGTTATAACAAAACAATTTCGGATCGATTGAACAGGTAAAATCCTCTTTTTCCCATACACGATATACTGAACTTTTATAAAATGAACCTATTACAAAAAAAAATAATCCTCGCATCACTTTTAACAGCGTTATCTGTTTCGATCGGCTATATTTTTCTGTTTATACCGAATGTTGAATTGATAACGGCAACAGTATTTATTAGCGGCTTTATACTTGGCCCTTTGTACGGCGCAATTACGGGAATTATTGCCGAATTTTTATTTTCCATGTTTAATCCCTGGGGCGTACCGATGTTACCCCTGTTAATGGTACAAATTGTATCATTCGGCCTTATCGGAGCCGCGGGCGGTATTTATCGTTTAACATTTAATAAAAAAAAATCGTATATTTACAGGTTCATAATTCCGGCGCTTTATGGATTTGTGTTAACTTTGATATACGATATTATAACTTCTTTAAGCTATATCTTTTTTGCGACGGATGTGAGTATTAATAAAATAATTGCCATGTTTATCAGCGGAATGGTTTTCTATATGACGCACGCGGGAGTGAATACTCTGATTTTTGCAACAATTGTCCCGATTATACTGATTCGTTTAATACCCCATTTGCCGGCATATTTATTAAACCAGGAAATGTGATTACAGTGCGGAGATACTTTTTACTTTTTGTACAATTTTATCTGATATCGTTTGCGGCTGCGGCGCCTGTGTTACAGGATAGTACACAGCAGCAAACTCAACCGTTATCGTATGTGAAATGCCATAATGCGGATACATTGTTGTATGAGAGTCTTGATTACAATACGTTCGCAGATGTTTTTGAGTGGCTGCCGCCGGCATACTATTATGACCGGGGAAGCGAAGGGCAGCTTGCTATCGGTTCTTTATTTTCGGGGGTCGAAGGTCACTTTCAATTGTTCTATGACGGCCTGAATTTGAACGATCCGTTGAACGGACTGTCGGATATGAATATGGTTCCGGTTGAAAGTGTTGGCCGCATAAATATTATCACCTCCGGGATCAACCGGCAATATGGTTATTTACCCCTGGGACAAACGGTCCAGCTTTATTCCAAAGATATGGCCAGACTGCCGATCAGATCGACCGTATCCTACCGCACCGGCAACTCCGGATACGATGATATTGACGCGCGGCTCGGTATTAAAGCGTCGCAAAAGTTGTCGCTCAACATGGGCGGGGTGATAAAAAGTTATTCCGGAACAGTTTATAACAGTGAATACGATGCGCAAAAAATCAATTTGAAAATAAACCGTAAGATCAACGAAAACTGGGCGATTGAATATCTATATTTATTAAACAAATTCGATCTCGATGTGCCCGTATCGCAGGATTCTATTTTGAAAGATATCTCCATTCCGCATCAAAAAGATTTCAGGACAGATCATGGATTTTGTATTAAAAGAGGGAATTCTTTTTTTACATCAATTCAATTAACGGATTTGAAAAGAGAATTTTACGGCTACCGTCATACCGTCGTCGACCAGTTGCATAACGTCAACGGAACCCGGATCACGACTCAATATAATCAACAATTTGGGTTGTTTTCGTTCAATACCGGCGCCGGATACCGGATTTATCATTTAGAAAGTAAGGACTGGGGAAATCATACACAGAGAGCGGTTAACGGCTGGATTAACGCGGCCATTAAATCCAGGGATAAATATTATATCGGTACCGGCGCGGTCATAGAAAATCATAAAGGATATGATACATTTATTCAACAGGAATTGAACATGGAGTACCGGTATAAACCGGATTTATTATTTTTCGGCTGGGCAAATCATTTTATCAATGCGCCCCAATTTGAACCTTTGTACACACAGGGGCCGTATGCCCGTGGAAATCCCGATCTTGAGGAGGAAAATTTTTCTCAGATCGGTGCGGGACTGGAAACACGAATAAAAAAGCTGGAAATTTATACGGCTTTTTCGGCGCAATATATCAGCAACCAGATCGCTGCTGACGCCGGGGCGGAAAATATTAAATATATAAACCAGATCGACCACAGCAGGCTTGCGATGGATTTTTCGATAAAGTATGACTTTATCAGGCAATTATCGTTCTACGCCAAGGGCAAGTATACATATATCACTTCCGGCGATCCGTATTTTGATGTGTCCAATATCCCCGATTTTTCTGCTAAAGGATATATACAGTATCAAAATGTATTTTTTACCGGGGATCTGGATACGCGTATCAGGATAGGCGCCCTGTTCCTGGGAGAGAGCTTCCGGCCGCAGTATTATTTTGTCCAGTATCCCATTGCCGGATACCCGGTAAGTCCGGTTTTTGTGCCTTATCTGCATGCAATATTTGTCATAAAAGATTTTACCGTGTTTTTTTCCATGAAAAATATGCTGGATCTTGATTATGAAAGGGTATATGGTTATCCTATGCCAGGTGCACAATTTAAATGGGGATTTACATTTAAATTTTTTGATTAGAAAATGCCGGAACTCTGTTAATATTAATAATTATAATAAGTTATTCAAGATATTTAAAAGTGGAAAAGTTTTCATGAGTAATCTTTATTCTTGATTTTGCCCTTAATAATAATTAAAATTTACAAATTAAAATAATTGAAAATAAATAAATGGATCTGCAATTGATAACGAGAATTGAACTGGTAACAAAACCGGGATTTTATGATTCCGAGGCACAAAATGTAAAAAGCGGAGCAAAAGATCTGGGCATCCGTTCCGTAGAAAAAGTTTATTCCTACGATGTCAGTTATTTGTTGGGGGAGATTTCCAAAGAGGATAAAATAAAAATTGCCGAAAATCTTTTGTCCGATAAAGTTACCCAGGAATATCTCATCGATAAACAATTCGAAATGGTCCATTCCAAAGATCACTGGTCGGTCGAGATCATTTTCAACAGGGGAGTTACGGATATGGTCGCGGAAACCACTCTAAAGGGAATAACCGATCTGGGCATTTCGGGTGTCCGTGAAGCCAAAACGGCGCGACGCTATGATTTTATCGGCCGTATAAGCGATTCTGAAAAAAACCAGATCGTGGAAAAATTGCTGATGAACAAGGTGATCGAACATGTTGTTGTACCCGGCGAGACGATATTTTTTCCCAAAATGGAAGACCGTTTTGAACTTGTCCACGTTCCAATACTGAATGCAGATACAGACGCATTATTGAATATCAGCAGGGAGAGAGACCTGTTTTTAAACCTGGAGGAAATGCAGGTTATTCAGAATCATTTCCGGGGGCTGGATCGTGAACCGACAGATGTGGAACTGGAGATGCTGGCGCAAACCTGGTCGGAACATTGCAGCCACAAAACCCTGACAGGTTTAATTGAATATGATGGTAATATAATCGACAACCTGCTCAAAAACACAATATTTAAAGTTACCAGCGAATTAAATAAATCCTGGTGTGTATCCGTCTTTAAGGATAATGCGGGAATCATAGAGTTTGATGATGATTACAATGTTTGCTTCAAGGTGGAAACTCATAACCACCCTTCCGCCATGGAACCCTACGGCGGGGCGAATACCGGTATCGGCGGAGTTATCCGCGATCCCATGGGTACGGGGCTTGGCGCAAAACCGATCATCAATACGGACATATTTTGTTTTGGCCCGGTCGATATAAAACACAGCGACCTGCCGAAAGGGGTGTTACATCCCAAACGTGTGATGCAGGGTGTTGTAGCGGGCGTCCGGGACTATGGAAACCGTATGGGAATCCCCACATCCAACGGTTCGATATTTTTTGATGAACGTTATCTCGGAAATCCTCTTGTCTATTGCGGAAATGTGGGATTAATTCCGGTAGACAAGTGTGAAAAAACGATCGTGCCCGGCGATTATATTCTGGTAGTCGGCGGCAGAACCGGTCGTGACGGCATACACGGGGCAACGGCCTCGTCCGGTGAATTGCACACCGAAAGCGAGGGAACCTGGAGCGGCGCCGTACAAATCGGGAATCCCATTGTCGAGAAAAAATTGGTGGACACATTGCTACAGGCCCGGGATTCGGGTTTGTATCGCGCCATTACCGATTGCGGCGCGGGCGGCCTCTCCTCTGCCATAGGCGAACTGGCAGAGACAACGGGAGCAGAGGTTCAACTGGACAAGGTGCCGTTGAAATACCACGGCCTCACATATATGGAAATATGGATTTCCGAAGCCCAGGAACGAATGGTCATTTTTGTTCCCCCGGATAAAGTGAAAGATGCTCTGGAGTTATTTGCCAGCGAAGATGTTGAGGCGACCATAATCGGTAAAACAACCAGTGATAAAAAAATAAGATTGTTTTATAAAGACACGATTGTCGGCGAAATGGATATGCAGTTTTTACATAAAGGACTGCCCCGAACAATCAGAAAAGCCAAATGGGAAAAGCCGGAATTTACAGAAGAAAAATTTGAGCAGCCGGCCGAATTAACGGAATATCTGCATAAAATATTATCATCACCCAATGTGTGCAGCAAAGAATGGGTCATCCGGCAATATGACCATGAAGTACAGGGCGGCAGTGTGATGAAACCGCTGGTGGGCGAAAAAAATGACGGTCCGGGCGACGCCAGTATTACCAGACCGCGCCTGGATTCATTTAAAGCCGTAATATTGTCCAACGGCCTGAACCCCAAATATGGATTGCTCGATCCTTACGCTATGGCGGTATCATCGATTGACGAGGCCCTGCGAAATATAATAGCGGTGGGTGGAAATCTGAAGCGTACGGCCCTGTTAGACAATTTTTGCTGGGGAAATACGAATAAACCCGACCGGCTGGGGGGATTGGTACAGGCCGCGCAGGCCTGTTACGACGCCGCAAAGGTTTTTGAAACGCCGTTTATCTCCGGTAAAGACAGCCTGAACAATGAGTACCAGACCGAAAACGGCGAGAGTATTGCCATTCCGCCGACATTACTGATCTCGGCCATCTCCGTCATGGAAGATGCGAGAAAAGCGGTGACGATGGATTTGAAAGAGCCGGGCAATTTATTATATATTGTCGGATTAACAAATTATGAAATGGGCGGCTCACATTATTTTGAACTATTGGGCAAAAACAGTGTTTCAGTGCCGCAGGTAAATTTTGAGCGGGCCAAAAAAATATTTAATGATTTGTCTTCCGCAATCGATCACAATTATGTCAGATCCTGTCATGATTGTTCCGAAGGCGGTATTGCTGCAGCCGTTGCGGAAATGGCTTTTTCCGGTGGTTTTGGCGCGACTCTTGCAATGAATAATATTCCGAAAAATCCAATGAATATGCGCGATGATATTGTCCTGTTTTCGGAGTCCAATACACGGTTTATTGTGGAAGTGACACCTGAGAATAAAAAATTGTATGAAGAAAAATTGGCCGACTGCCCGTTTGCAGAAATCGGAAAAGTAACCGGTGAACAAAAACTTATTATAAAGGGCAGTAACGGGAATATATTGATAAATGAAGATATTTATATTCTTAAAGAATCCTGGCAAAAAACTCTAAGGTGGTAAGATGGTTCCCAAAGTACTTGTGTTAAGGGCCGCTGGTTCGAATTGTGATTTTGAAACGAAATTTGCGTTTGATAAAGCCGGCGCACAGACTGATTTGGTGCATGTGAACAGGTTATTATCCGATGATACCAAACTTGATCAATATCAGATACTTGCTATCCCCGGAGGTTTTACCTACGGTGATGATATTTCCGCCGGTAAAATACTGGCCAATCAGTTAAAATACAAACTTGCTGAAAAATTAAACAAATTTTATCGGGATGGTAAATTAATAATTGGAATTTGTAATGGGTTTCAAGTGTTGGTTAAAGCAGGATTACTTCCGGTTGTGGATTTTATGGCAGAACAAAGTATAACATTAAGTAATAACGATTCCGGTAAATTTGAAGATCGCTGGATTTATTTAAACGTGAATGACGGCCCTTGTGTGTTTACGCGAGATATTAAAAAGATATTATATTTCCCTGTTGCTCACGCGGAGGGTAAATTTGTCCCCAACGATGAGACGGTGTTAAATTCTTTAAAAGAAAATAATCAAATAGTTTTTCAATATATATCCCCTCATAACGGGAAAACGGAGTATCCTGACAATCCAAACGGTTCAATAGAAAACATTGCCGGTATTTGCGATCCATCCGGCAGGGTACTTGGATTGATGCCGCACCCGGAACGTCATCTGGACCCGACAAATAATCCATTATGGACCCGGAAAGGATTGTCCGGTGAAGGCGACGGACTGAAATTGTTTAAAAATGCGGTTAACTATTTTTTATCTTGAGAAGAATATATGATTTTAAAATTTGACTTTTATTATAGATTTCAATCCATATATTTTTTGGATTTTTTTTCGGGAGATGACCATGATTGACGATATTGGTCCCATATTAAGAAAATGGAAATATAAATCCGAGGACATAAACGTCAGGCTGATTAAAGGACTTGACGGGAAACCAAAACTTCAATTAAGACTCGATTTAGGTATACTGCAAATGGAACTTGACGGCCGGCCGGATGGACGAAGGCCCGGACGATTTGACTCTTATTTGAGTTATTATGAAAAAAAAGCCCGTAATACAGTAAATGACATATTTACTCTTACACCCGACCAATGTTTGAAATTACAGCAGGAGACAATTCAATATTATCATAGATATCTGGCTCTTATGAAACTTGAAGATTATATACGGGTTTCCAGAGATACCGCCCGGAATTTACGCGTGTTTGATTTTGTTGAAAAATTTTCGGACAACGAGGAAATAATATGGACATTTTTGCAATACAGACCCTATGTGATTATGATGAATACAAGAGCGCTTGCTTCCATTTGTTTAAAAGAAACAAAGTATAATGACGCTTTAGAATATATTGATAAAGGCATCAGTTCCATTAAAAAGTTTTATAAAAAACATTCCGATAAGGAATTTGATGAAAAATTCGAACTGGAATTCCTGAAACAGTGGGCGGAAGAAATTAATGAGGTGAAACCATTAACGGAACATGAACGGCTGGAAAAAGAGTTGAACATGGCCGTAATAAGAGAAGATTATGAGCACGCCGCGTTGATACGGGATGAAATCAATTATTTAAATCAGGAAAAGATCAAAAAGATATAAAATTTTTTTGTTTTATCACCGTTACCGGTTCAATCCGGATACCAAAAGTAAGAATATGATTCATAAAAAATAAATTGCCGGATAAACAGAGGGTAAAATGCTCACCGATAAAAAAGTCGCTATTTTAATAGCCGCAAAGTTCCATGAGGAAGAAACGACAAATCCCCGTGATGTCCTGATTGACAAGGGAGCGCAGGTCGACCTGGTCGGCCTCGAACCCGGACCGGTTACCGGGAAATATGGAAAATTCTCGCTTGTCCCGGACAAGACTATAGATAAAATTAAAGTATCGGATTATGACGGCATCTATATACCCGGAGGGGGCGCTCCGGAACAAATACGGTTAAATCATAATGCCCTGGAATTTGTAAAATCTTTTTGGGCGACCGGAAAGCCCATCGGGGCGATTTGTCATGGACCACAGGTATTTATATCCGCAAAAGTGATCGAGGGTGTCAAACTGACCTGTTATCCCGGTATTCGCGATGACGTTATAAATGCCGGGGCAATATATGTTGATGAACCGGTTTGTATTGACGGACAGTTGATCACCTCCCGAACCCCTGCCGATCTCAAACTTTTTAACGAGGCCTTTGTCAGGGCATTATCAACGGGATTCGCCTCTAAAGAGGATATGGAGCTGGATGCACTGAGTGCTTTAAGGGTTGCGATCAGCAGGGAAAAAGGCGCACAGGAATTTTATGAAGGTATGGCTAAAAATATGACCAGGGATGCTTTGATCAATAAATTCAGCTATTTGGCGACGATTGAGGTGGAGCATTTTGAACAGTTGTCTGATCTGTATAAAAAAATTTCCGGGGGCGGGGAACCGGAACTGGATATAAATGCAGCAGAAATCAGCAGGCAAAAAGTGAGCGATAAATTAACTTCGGAAAAAGCGATAGACCTCGCGATAAACGCTGAACAAAAGGCTTATGATTTTTACCGTTCTGCCGCCTTAAAATCCAAAAATAAAAACAGCAGGGATATGTTTGAATACCTGGCTTCGGAAGAACTGGAACATAAGCGTTTGTTATTATTGGATAAAGCGGCAACTTTGGGAGGCCAGGGGCATTTCCAGTGGGCAACACATTTTGATATTCCGCCCGGTATGGATGATTTGTGGTGATTTGTTAGTGTTTTGATCAAATTTTGTTTTAATTCATTGAAAATGTGACCTGCAGCACGAAACTTTTTGCTGACAAGTCGTATTAGAGGTTAAAACGGGTAGATTTTTGCAAAGGAGCATAAAATGAAAAAAAATGTTGTTGTTTTGTGTTTGTTGATCCTGATCACATCCGGAGTTAGCAGCGCCCAGTATTCCGATGGGGGATTGGGTTATATGGGCCAGGAAGGCGGTTTGTTAATGGGCGGTGTTGGTATGGCGGTAATCGACGATCAAACTTATTTTACCATCAATTTTCGACCGGAACTGGCATTTGGCAAACTTGGAATCGGCTTAAACCTGAATTTATTATATAATGCGGAAACCGGGGAACTTCGCAAGGAAGATTGGAACGAAAGTTACGATTATTTCCGGGTTCTTCGTTACCTGAGATGGGGGCATAAATGGGACCCTGTATATGCCAGAGTCGGTACGCTCGATGCCGCCCGCCTGGGTCATGGTTTTATTGTTAATTATTATACAAATGAATCATCCTATGATAACCGTAAAATAGGACTGGCGTTTGATTTGGATTTTGGCAGGTTCGGATTTGAAACCGTTACCAGTAACCTTGGCCGTGCGGAGTTAATAGGCGGTCGTCTGTATTACCGGCCCCTGCTGGGAATTGTCGATATCCCGATCATAAAGAATTTTGCCGTCGGCGGTTCTTATGCCAGGGACTTTGATCCGGATGTGTATGTGGATAGCGATGACGCCGTCAATGTTTATGGATTTGATGCCGAACTGCCTATCCTGAAAACCGGGATACTGACAACAATGTTGTATTATGACTGGGCGCAAATATCGGGATATAGCTCGATTGAAGACGGAAACAAAACGTTCGGCAGCGGTCAGGCTGTTGGTGTTATGGCTTCTCTGGGTAATCTTGCCGGGTTGATCGATATTTCGGCAAAACTGGAACGCCGTTTTTTGGGTAAAGAATTTATTGCCTCCTTTTTTGATCCGTTTTATGAAATACACCGTTACAGGAGAACCGGCGATACCGGCATCCATAAAACCGATATGCTTTACGGCGTAACCGAAGAGACCAAAGGCGTTTTCGGCGAATTATACGGCGGTCTTTTGGGTAATAAGGTGAGACTGCTGGGGATGTTCAGCCGTCTGGATGAACAGAAAAACAGCGGTATTTTACACCTTGCCGCCGACGCCCCCGATGCCGTACCGGCAATTGCCGCGCATGCCACCTATGATAAAATGGGCATTGAAATGATGGAAGATGTTTTTACTCTGGATATTAATAGTGTGGCCCGTGTGGGTTTGGGTTATAAAATAAAACCCTATTTGATTCTTTATATGGATTATTTATGGACCTGGAAATATGAGACGGATGAATCCGGCGTCCAGGTTTTAAAGCCGCAGGAACGAATTGAACCGAAACTCGTATTTTCATACCAGTTTTAAACAATGATAAATTTTTGGGGACATTCGGGCCGCATTTCGGAAAAGGCAGGAAATGCGGCCCTTTTTTTCGGTCAAAAAATACTGGATTTTATTTTCCCTCCGTTATGTGTTTTATGCGACAGCACGGTTTATTCGGGAAACAGGCTGCTGTGTGAAAACTGCCGCCGAAAACTGCCCGGAATTTCAAAACCGTTATTGTCCGCAGAAGAACTGATCCATCCTCCCGATCCTCCGATATGGTTTGATAAAACCCTTGCCCTGTTTGAGTACAATTCTGACGTACAAAAATTAATTCATCTGTGTAAATATAAAAATATGCCAAAATTTTCCCTTTATTTCGGGGAATTACTGGGTCAGGCTATATTACAACAACCGGAATTAAATGATGTGGATATGCTGGTGCCCGTTCCTCTGCATATTTCACGATACCGTGAGCGGGGTTATAATCAATCAGCTGAACTGGCCAAAACAATATCGAAAATTATGGGTGCGCCTGTATATAAAAATATTTTAAAAAGAACCAATTATACTCCTCCTCAGGCTGGCCTCAAAAGGGAGGAACGTGTAAAAAATTTACTCGGGGCGTTTACGGTCAAGGATTCAACAAAAATCAAAGATTCCTGTGTTGCAGTCGTTGATGATGTGATGACCACAGGAACAACGGTAAACGAATGCGCACGTGTATTGCGTGCCGCAGGGGCAAAAAGGGTTGTTATCCTGTCGGTTACGCGTATTGAATGAAGAGAGCCGTATATACTCAGATAATTCTTGACATTTTATTTTAATATTGTTACTTTAATAAGTTTATTTTTTCAAACCCGTAATTTACAAAAAATATAAAAAACAATTGTTTGCGAAGGGAATGTAAATGCCTAAAGTAAGTACGAAACCATTATTTGAAAAAGCATATGGAAAAGGGTATGCTGTCGGTGCGTTTAATGTCAACAATATGGAAATAATCCAGGGTATCGTTGAAGCGGCTGAAGAAGAAAAGGCACCTTTAATTTTACAGATATCAAAGGGTGCAAGAAAATATGCCCGTCATGAATATTTAATGAAACTTATCGACGCCGCTCTGGAAATAAGTGATCTGCCTATTGCAATACATCTCGACCACGGAGATAGTTTTGAATTATGTAAATCCTGTATAGACGGCGGTTTTACGTCCGTTATGATAGATGGATCGCATTTACCGTTTGAAGAAAATATTGCACTGGTAAAAAAAGTTGTGGATTATGCACATCCCCGCGGAATACCCGTTGAAGCAGAATTAGGACGGCTGGCCGGTATCGAGGAGCATGTAAGCGTTTCTGATAGGGATGCTATATATACGAATCCGAAAGAAGCTAAAGAATTCGTTGAAAGAAGCGGTTGTGATTCACTGGCGGTAGCTATTGGTACCAGTCATGGCGCATACAAATTTAAAAGTGAACCAAAACTTGATTTTGAAAGACTGAAACAAATTGAAGAAGCATTACCGGGTTTCCCGCTTGTTCTGCATGGGGCATCAACCGTATTGCCTGAATTTGTTGAGCTTTGTAACAAATACGGCGGACAACTGCCGGGCGCAAAAGGTGTTCCAGAAGAGATGATAAAACAGGCTGTTCAGGGCGCCGTTTGTAAAGTTAATATCGACACAGATTTACGGCTTGCAATGACCGCGTCTATCCGGAAGGAATTTGCCGAAAATCCGGCGAATTTCGATCCCCGTCATTACCTTGGACCTGCAAGGCAGGCCTTAAAAGATATGGTGAAACATAAACTTCATGTGCTCAATGTAGCAGGAAAAGTTTGAGATTTTTTAAATAAAATTTGAATGAGGAGGAAAAAATGTCTGTAAAGATTGGAATCAACGGTTTTGGAAGAATAGGGCGCCTTGTTTTCAGAGTCGCGATGGAACGTAATGATCTTGATGTTTTACAAATAAATGATTTAACCGACGCCAAAACATTGGCCCATTTGTTAAAATATGATTCGATTCATGGTGTTTATAATAAAGATATAAAGGTAGATGGCGATTCCATAGTTGTTGACGGCAAAAAGATTAAAGTGTCGGCCGAAAAGGACCCGGCGGCGTTGCCATGGAGTCAGTTGGGTGTTAATATCGTTGTTGAGTCAACCGGCGTTTTCAGAAAACGTGAACAAATCGCCAAACACCTCGAAGCCGGCGCTCAAAAGGTTGTTTTAACCGTACCGGCCAAAGATGAGATCGACGCCACAATCGTTTTGGGCGTGAATGACAATGATTTAAAACCGGAACATAAAATTGTATCAAACGCTTCCTGCACGACAAATTGTCTTGCACCGGTTGCCAAAGTATTGAATGATACATTTGGTATTGAAAGCGGATTGATGACAACCGTACATGCTTATACAAATGATCAGAGAATTCATGATTTCCCGCATAGTGATTTACGACGCGCCCGTGCGGCGGCCCTCTCTATTATTCCGACAACGACCGGCGCAGCTAAAGCTGTTGGTAAAGTAATCCCCGAATTGAACGGAAAACTGGACGGCTTTGCCATGCGTGTACCGACTATCGATGGTTCGGTTGTAGATTTAACCGCTGTTTTAAAAAAAGAAGTAACCAAAGAAGAAATCAATGCGGCCATGAAAAAAGCTGCCGAAGGCCCCATGAAAGGTATTCTTGAGTATACTGAAGACCCAATCGTTTCTATCGATATCGTACACAATCCGTCATCTTCGATTTTTGATGCGCTCAGCACTGTCGTAATGGGCGGTAAGGGTACTCTGGTTAAGATTCTTTCCTGGTATGACAATGAATGGGGTTACTCCTCACGTGTTGTTGACCTGGTTGAGAAGATGGCTGCAATGTAATTGATGGAACTTTTGTAACATTTATTTGTTGAAAATAAACGGGACCGGAATATTTTCGGTCCCGTAGAAATATAAAGGTAGAAATGAGAAGACGAATAATTGCCGGAAACTGGAAAATGAACAAGACTGTCAGTGAATCGGTGGAACTGGCAGAAGAGATTGAAAAATTATATAATAATCACGATGTTGATGTGGTTATATGTCCGCCGTTTACAAATTTATATGCGGTAAACCAGGTAATTAAAAACAGTCCGATTGGTTTGGGCGCACAAAATATCTATTGGGAAGAATATGGCGCATATACCGGAGAAATTTGTGCCGGGATGCTCAAATCTGTTGGTTGCCAGTTTGTGATCATCGGTCATTCCGAGAGACGTCAGTATTTTGATGAAACCGATGAGACTGTAAATAAAAGAGTTAAAAAGGCTTTAGAAGCCGAAATTACACCCATTATCTGTGTCGGCGAAGTATTGAGCGAGAGAGAAGCCGGAAAGACGAATGATGTTGTTGCAAAGCAGGTTCGCGGGGCGCTTGCCGGATTGAACCGGGACAATGCGTCAAAAATAATAATCGCTTATGAACCCGTTTGGGCAATAGGAACCGGAAAAGTAGCAACCCCTGAACAAGCGCAGCAGGTTCATAAAATGATAAGAGAACTTTTAGCTGAATTATATGATAATGAACTGGCCGAAAGTGTACGAATTCAGTATGGCGGCAGCATGAAGCCGGAGAATGCCGCCGAATTACTGTCACAGCCGGATATTGACGGCGGCTTGATTGGCGGTGCTTCCCTGAAAGCGGATGCTTTTCTCGGAATTATTAACGCCTGATTACGGTCAAATAATTTGAAAGGTTAGATAATTAATGTATTCAGTAATTATTTTTTTATTTGTGCTTGTTGCACTGCTTTTAATTTTTGTTATTCTTATCCAGTCGGGAAAGGGAGGCGGTCTTGCCGGTACATTTGGCGGTACCGGTGATGCTATGGGTTCCTTATTTGGCGGTAGAGGTTCGGCGCCTTTTTTAACCCGTATTACAACAATTTTGGCCACTTTGTTTATGTTTATTGCACTCATACTCGGTATGATCACGCGCGGTAGTGTGGAAAACAGGGGTCTTGTTGAGCAGGAACGTGAACGACGAATGGCGTCACCGGCAAGGACATTACCTGAAGTAGCGGAACCATTGGAGCAGGGTGAAGGTACGGAACTGCCACAGGCTCCTCAACAGTGATGTTTTTAGCCGAAGTGGTGGAATTGGTAGACACGCTATCTTGAGGGGGTAGTGCCTAACCGGCGTGCGGGTTCAAATCCCGCCTTCGGCACATTTAATTAATTGTTTGGGTCATAAAAAAAGGGATAAAATCAATGGCAAAAAGAAACATTACACTCAGTTATGTTTTGGTTATTTTATTATTATGTTTTACAGGATCATTGTTGGCTCAGGATTTACAGCAGCAATACAACGATAAACTCCGCCAGGCGAAAGAAATTAACGTAAAGATGAATCAGCAGGGAATCAGCAAAGATGAGTACAACAAGCTGTTAAAACAATATGAAGCTTTAACCGCGGAATTGAATACGATCAAAGAAAAGCTGAATGCTGATGTTGAGCTGACTGAAAGATTAAATAACGCAAAACGGGCCTATAACGACGGTAACACTTTGTATAAGAAAGGCCAATTCGAGGAAGCTTTAGCCGCCTATGATAAAGCGATAAGCCTGGATCCAAATTACTCAAAAGCTTATTATGGAAAGGGTCTTACTTACGACAAACAACGAAAATATACCGAAGCTGTCGAAGCTTTTGGTAAAGCTGTTGAACTTGATCCGTTATATGACAGGGCATATTCGGCAATGGGTTCCACTTATAAGGATTTGAAAAATTATGAGGAATCCGTAAAAGCATATCAAAAGGCGATCGAGATCGATCAAACTGGATATTCAACAATGTATAATCTTGCGTTGGTGTACGTTTCCATGAAGGATTATCAGAATGCCATAAAGTATTTTAGGATGGCTACCCAGGTGAAACCGGATTATTACAGGGCTTTTACCCTGCTTGGCGAAACCTTTATGAATAACGGCGATGCCGATCAGGCGATAATGGCCCTGGAAAATGCACTGGCAATAAAACCGGACTATGACAGAGCTAATTTTCAATTAGCGACAATAAATAATAAATTGCAAAAATACTCCGATGCCCTTAAAGCCGCGGAAGAATGTTTAAAAAAGCCGGGTTCTTATAAAGGCGGAGCAAATTTCGAGGCGGGTGTTGCCAGTAAACAATTGGGTGATATTCAAAAAGCAAAAGCATATTTTGAGGCCGCTTCAAAAGACAGTCGATGGAGAAAGAACGCTCAATACGAGCTTGATCTGATCAATAAGGGCAAATAAAAATTATTCTGAAAAGCCTGCTTTTTAAAGCGGGCTTTTGTTTTTATCATTTAAAGGTTTTGTTAGGTAACTATGGAACGACGTGAGTTTTTAAAGAAAAGCGCAGCCACCGGATTGCTGATATCGGCAGCCGATGTGTTGAATTATAAATTGTTGGCGCAAGAAGCACCCCTGGATTTTGTTGTGATAAAAAACGGATCACCGGCTCAACTGGTCAGGAAAGCGGTAGAAGAGCTTGGCGGAATGGGGAAATTTGTAAGTAAAGGTCAGGCTGTTCTGTTAAAACCCAATATAGGCTGGGACCGCACCCCGGAACAAGCCGCGAATACGAATCCTGAAGCCGTTGCCGAAGTCGTAAAGATGTGTCTGGATGCCGGTGCAAAACGGGTCAGGGTATTGGACAGAACATGTAATCAATCCCGTCGATGTTATCAACGCAGCGGGATAGAAAGCGCCGCTAAAAAAGCGGGTGCTGAGGTTCGGCATATAGTGGACAGCCGGTTTAGCGAAGTAAACATACCCGAAGGTGAACTTTTAAAATCCTGGCCGTTATATCGTGATGTTCTTGAATTTGATGTTTTCATCAACATGCCGATTGCAAAACACCATACCATCTCCGGTATTACACTTGGTTTCAAAAATATGATGGGTATTATGGGCGATGATCGCGGTAAAATTCATAAAAATTTTCATACGAATATTGTTGATATTAATACTGCAATCAAGCCGACATTAACAATAATTGATGCTTACCGAATTTTAGTCAGGAACGGTCCGACCGGCGGTAACCTGGATGATGTGGAGATACCAAAAGTGGTCATTGCAGGTACCGACAGAGTGGCTATCGATGCTTACGCAGTAACTCTGTTTGGAAAGGATGCAAAAGATATTGAGTATATACAAAATGCCCACAAACGCGGTTTGGGACAAGCTGATCTGAGCAGGGTCAAAATGAAGGAAATTGACCTGTCCGCTTAGGGAATTTAAGCGTTTGCTGGCTGGTATTTTAGAAAAATTGTGTAATAGATCTTAGCCGGAAAGGAAAGTGGAAATTCTCAAATGAAAAATGCGCGCCGAATTTCTCAATTGATTTTTTTTCTGTTTTTTTTGTTTTTATTTTTTCAAGCCCGTTACCCTTATGAAATCCATTTGCCTTCCGATCTTTTTTTAAGATCCAGCCCATTGGTTGGATTCATCACTATTATTTCATCCAGATCATTTATTCAAACGGTTATTCCTGCTTTTATCATTTTATTATTAACGATACCATTGGGTCGTTTTTTCTGCGGATGGATTTGCCCCTTAGGTACGGTAATTGACATAAACGATTCTTTTATCAAGCGGAAAAAGCCAAAACGGAGTGAACTGGAAAACAGGCGTTTACGTTTTTTAAAATTTTTTATATTATTTGCCATCCTGACAGCCTCGATCTTTTCGCTGCAGTTCATCTGGTTATTTGATCCCATAGTTTTATTAACCCGGGTATTGACGCTCACGATTTATCCGGTTTTTGTATTCCTTCTAACCGGGTTTTTTGATTTTGCATTTAAAATCGGATTTCTTGAAGACCAGGTGTATTCAACCTATGATTTTTTTCAAAATACGGTCTTACCCATCCAACGTCCCGAATTTTTTGCGAGTATGCTGGTCTTGCTCCTGTTTGCCGGAATTCTTGTTCTGGGTTTGGTTTCCAAACGATTTTGGTGCCGTAATGTTTGTCCGTTAGGAGCGCTGTTGGGTATTTTTTCAAAATACCGGCTGACAAAACGTTATGTTTCCGAAAGCTGTACAAACTGCGGTAAATGCCGGATCAGTTGTAAAATGAATGCAATTGAGGATGATTATACCATAAACAACACAGTGGAATGTATTGAATGCGCCGAATGTGTCGCCGTTTGCCCGCCAAAGGCCGTTTCCTACAGGTTCGGGAAAAGTACCGGAGCTAATGAAATTGATTTTTCAAGACGACGACTGATCCAGTCCGGGATTGCAGGTCTTTCGTTATTGGCTGTAATCAAAGCCGCCGCGAAAGACAAAACCCAGGCCGGAAAAGCAATCAGACCGCCGGGCGCAATTCCGGAGGACGAATTTCTGGACCGGTGTATCCGCTGTCAGGAATGCGTCCGAATCTGTTCATCTACCGGCGCATGTTTACAGCCGTCCGTTCTGGAATCGGGATGGGAGGGTATTTGGTCTCCCATTGCGGTTGCTTCCGTCGGTTATTGTGAATTTAACTGCAAGTTATGCGGACAGGTATGTCCAACCGGTGCAATTCAAAACATAACTCTTGAAAAGAAACAAAAATTAAGGATGGGGACAGCCTATTTTGATAAATCGAGATGTATTCCCTGGTATTCCCAACAGGATTGTCTTGTTTGTGAAGAACATTGCCCTTTACCTGATAAAGCAATAAAATTTGATATTCGGGAAGCTCGTACCCCCGACGGCTCTTTACGAGTTGTGAAATTCCCCTACGTCGATGAAACATTATGTATAGGTTGTGGTATTTGCGAAAATAAATGTCCCGTTGTTGGTAAAAAAGGGATATTTGTCACAGCGGCAAATAATGAACGAATCGAACCTGCTTAATATTCGAAAAATTTTTTAATTATTTGTTTTTTTTTATTTTCTTTTTAAATTCCAACAGTTTGAATTATTATAGAAAACCGCTTTGAATAGCGGTTTTGTTTTATTAATCGGCATTAGATATCATAATGAATTTTTTTTCTGGTTTTTAGAAACCGGATATAATTTTATTTCGTATTTATGAGAGCCTAAAACGAATGATATTTTATCGATAACGGTTTTATTTATAAGATTGAATGGAAAAAAGTTGGTTAAAAAGTTACGATTCCGGTATTCCCGGACAAATTGAAATTCCGGAAAAGGATTTATACCAGTTTTTCAGGCAAGCCGCAGAAAGTTCCCCGGACAAGACGGCTGTAATATATTATAGCCGCAAGCTGTCCTTCCGGCATTTGTATAATTTGGTGTTACGTTTTACCGCCGGATTACAATCCCTGAACGTCCGTAAAGGCGACAGAATTGTGATCGCTCTTCCGAATATCCCCCAGTTTTTAATTTGTTATTGGGCTGCTTTGCGTATTGGGGCTATAAATGTATTGATAAATCCGATACTTTCCGAACGTGAATTGTCGTATCAGATTAAAAATAGCGGCGCGAATATAGTATTAATATATGATAAGATGTTACCCCGGATCAGAAAAATAAATAACGAGCTTGATCTGAACCATGTTATTATTGCCGGGGCGGAAACCTATATGCCTTTTTTCCTGAATTTTGCTCTCCAGATCAAAAATAAGTTCCAACTTGAAAAAAACAAAATTCAGTCCGGGATAAATACCGTCCTGTTTCGGGAATTACTGGATAGAGGAACTTGTGATGCAGTCAAAGTTGATATACGTCCGCATGATCCGGCAGTTATGATATATACCGGCGGAGTCACCGGCACTCCAAAGGGGGCATTGCTCAGTCATAAAAATCTGGTGGCCAATACAATTCAGGCGAAAGCATGGATTACCGATTTTAAGGACGGACAGGAAGTTATTCTTTCAGTTTTACCGTTAATACATAGTTATGGAATGACCGCTTGTCATCACCTGGCCATTCAAAGTTGTTCAACAATGATATTGCATCCGCGATTTCGGATCAACAGAATACTAAATGACATTCAAAAGTACAAAGTTACCATATTCCCCGGTGTGCCGACAATGTATACTGCACTGGTGAACCAGGCGTTAAAAGAAAAAATCAATTTATATTCGGTTCGTGTATGTATCAGCGGTGCTGCGCCGTTGCCTTTGAAACTCAAAAGGGAATTTGAAAAAGTAACACAAGGCCGGTTAGTAGAAGGGTATGGTTTAACGGAAGCATCGCCAATCACCCATTGTAATCCCATTTTTGGAGTTAATAAAGAGTCCAGTATAGGACTCCCCTGGCCAAATACGGAAGCACGCGTTGTGGGGCTGGAAACAAACAGACCTATGGGGCCGGGAAAGATCGGCGAAATTGAGATTCGGGGTCCCCAGGTTATGCTGGGATACTGGGAAATGGATCATGAAACAAAGGACGTATTCACACCGGACGGGTGGTTGAAAACAGGGGATATTGGGAAATATGACAAAGACGGATATTTTTATATCACAGACAGGAAGAAAGATATAATTTTTTACGGTGGTGAAAATATTTATCCCGGTGAAGTGGAACATGTTTTAACGGAACATCCGTGTGTTTCCGAAGCGGCGGTTATGGGTATAGCGGATGAATATTATGGACAGACCGTAAAGGCGTATATTGTTTTAAAAGAGAATAAACAGGCGACATCGGAAGAAATTTTGGATTTTTGCCAGGACAGACTGGCAAAATATAAAATTCCCAGGTCCATTGAATTTGTCGAATTTTTGCCCAAAAATTTTTTGGGAAAGGTGGTAAAAAGAAAGCTTGTCGCGTCATTAACATAGAATGAAGAAAAATATGGAAAATGAATTAATTGAAATATCCAGGATCGGCGATTATGCGGAAATATTAAAAATAACACCCAGGGGTGACGCGAATGATATCTCGCTTGTTCCCGAAGTTCTCTCCTGTTTTGAAAATTATTTAAAACAGAATGTTAATTATTTTATAATTGATCTTTATTATTTTAATGAATTACCCCCCAGTCTTATCGTTGTTTTGTTTGAAATTACGGCGCATGTCAGAAGGCGCGGCGGAGAGGTATATATCTCAAATTTAAACCCCACAGCACGACAAGATATTATTCATTTTAAACCACTTGAATATCTTAATGAAATGACCTCCGAAAAGGACATAATCAATAAAATCGTTACAAAATCTGTTCTCAAAACATCCCGGGACATCACGCGAGGACATAAAGTTAAAAAACCGGAAATAAGACAAACCCCGTCAGACAGGATTTCCGAGGAATTTTTAGAAATACCCAGCAAGGTTGGTGCGCTGTACAAGGCATGTGATTTTGTCGTAAAAATATCCAGGAATATGGGTTTTGATGACACGGAAGTCAGTAAAATAAAAATTTCCGTTTACGAGGCCTGTATCAATGTGATCGAACACGCCTATCATTCCGATCCGACAAAAAAGGTAAAGGTGAATGTGGAAACATTCCCGGACAAGCTGATAATTTCCGTATTTGATAAAGGCAGTGGTTTCAAGGTGGAAGACATAAAAATATTTAACGCCAAAGAAGCTGTCGATAACCGGAAAAGAGGCGGGATGGGAATCCCGATCATAAAACGTTCTATGGATGAGGTCAGTTATATCAGGGATAATAAAAGTTATAACAGGCTTGTGATGGTAAAAAAACTGAGTCGTGAAAGGGGAAAATAAAATCTACCAAAGGTGTTATTTATGAATATTGATATCATCAGTTTTTTGTTTGGTGTGATCATCGCCCTGGCTGTGATCATAATATTTGAAAAGGTATACGGAAAAGTATTCGGCAACCGCCGGTTGAGGGAACTTGAACGTGAAGTGAGGCGTTTACAAGGCATAAACCAGAAAAAAGATGATTTAATAAAAAAGTCTCTCAAAACCATACAAAGCGAGGAGAAAAAAAATAATGATCAATCTAAATAGATTTAAAAAATCCGTTACCCAGGGAGCTTTGGGCGGCCTGGCGGGTTTTATCGTTGAACGCGGACTTGAATCCGCGGTTGGGATTGATTTTGTGAACGGCGTGTTTGAAATTGCCGGGGCGACGCTTGGGATTATGAATGCGAATAAAGACCTGATCCAACTGGCCTATGACAGCGCCGTTAAAGTAACCGGCAAGGAACCCGGTGAGTTAACAGAAACGGAATGGGAACAGGTACGGGAAAAATATCCGAAAGCTGTGGAGTACCTGGAAAGGGCGCTGGCGTTAAAGTGAAACGGGTATAAATTATGGCGTTGACCGCGATATCATCCATTCTTACGGCGGGACTCATCAGAATTGGCTATAAAATCGCCGAAAACAGGAAATGGCTGCCCAAAAGTATTTATCATCGCCTTTCCGTAAAAAAAATTAAAGAGGGTGATTTAAAACAGGCTCACTTTTTCAATTCTGTTGCCATTAAAAAGCATCCGGATTATGAAAATGCATTAATTATGCGGGATATTATTTCCATGCGAAAAGATGCGCAAAGCGATCGAATAAAAAGAATGATAACTACTGAGGAGGATAATATTCAAACGCTGCTCAGTTTGAAAAATGAAAATGAAAAATTGTTGAAAAAACAACAATCAAAAAACAGCATTTCAAGGATACTCAATATATTTATATTTTTTTTAGTCATGTGCTGTTCGTATATCGGCATCTTTTATCTTAAAAATGTCAATATAAAGTTTGCCGTTTGGTTAACAGTATTTATCATATTGTCTCTGGCATTGTATATTATATTTTACAGAATTTTTGATGATAATAAAAAAATTAAGGAAACCATTCTCCGGCAGGAACGTATAGCTAAAACAGTAACATATAACCGGCTTATAAAAGTTCGGGAGAAGAGAATCAACGTTTTTATGAATGAGTTGAAAGAGATTTCGATTAATTGAGTTAAAGGGACCAACGTAAATGACGCATAAAAAACTGCGGCAGGAAATAAGAGAATTCAGGAGAACGAAAATTTTTTTCGCGATTCCCTTGATAATTATTGGACTGGTTGGTTTGATTCTTCCGGTCATTCCCGGTATTTTACTTATTGTATATGGAATAATGTTCCTGATCCCCACGTTGAATAAAAAGATGCCCTGATTTTTTTGTTAATCGAAAATTATCTTTTATTATTTTCCCGTGGAAACCAGGATGGTTATCCTGTAAAGCACATCAATCGACGGGAAAATATTAAATAATATTTTACGAATGTATTTATAAGTTTTATGGAGGTTATAAATGTTTTTCTTTGATTCAACGATGATATTGATCATACCGGCGCTGATATTAACAATTTATGCTCAATATAAGGTAAAAAGCACTTTTACAAAAATGAGTAAGGTCAGTTCCGCTTCGGGGCTGACCGGGGCGGAAGTCGCGAAAAGCTTGTTGAAAAGAAACAGTATATATGATGTTGCGGTAGAAGAAGTATCGGGAAATTTAACGGATCATTACGATTCAAAAGCAAAGAAGCTTCGGTTGTCAAGTGATGTCTATCATTCGACTTCCCTTGCGGCTCTGGGAGTCGCGGCGCATGAAACCGGTCACGCCATTCAGCACAAGTTTTCTTACGCGCCGTTGAATATAAGGCAGAGTATTTTTCCGGTTGCGAATATTGGTTCAAGTCTGGGTATTCCCTTATTCATAGGCGGATTGATTTTTAGTATTCGTCCGCTGCTTGACCTGGGTATTATAATATTTACCGGCGCTGTTCTTTTTCACATTGTGACCCTGCCGGTTGAGTATAATGCGAGCAAACGCGCATTGTCGCAATTGAGTTCAGGCGGTTATTTAAGGGCGGACGAAGTAACCGGCGCCAGAAAGGTGCTTGATGCTGCCGCTTTAACATACGTGGCGGCGGCGGCCATGGCCGTGCTGCAATTGATACGCTTAATTTTGATACGCGGAAATGATTGAGTCGTAAAATTAAAACAACATTTTAAAAGAGACGGACATTCTGTCTCTTTTTTTTTGTCTGTCAATTTGGCAGATTTTATAAAATTTATCTTATGGAAAAGATAAGAATTTTATCTTGTTAAGATTATTAAAAATAAGAATTTAACTATTTTTTCAAGTATGGCATGTCTCTTGCATGATAATTGTAGACAATCATATATTCGGATGCAATAAACAGGACATTTAAAGAATTTATACGAGGTGTAAATGGAATATAATAAAAATGGCAACGAATACATTAATGAAGAAACTGTAAATAATACGGAATTTGACCAGGATTCGGGCGAGGTAGAAGAATCTAAAGAACAGGAAAAACCTGATTATCTCGATCAACTACAGAGGTTACAGGCGGAATTTATAAATTATAAGAAAAGGGTCGAAAGGCAGCAAAAGGAATGGCATGAATATGCCATTCGGGGAGTGATAACCGAGTTACTCCCCGTTGTCGACGATTTTGATTATTTGTTCCAGCATAATGAGGAACAGAATGAAGAACTACCCCTGGAAGGAGTTAAATTAATATATAACAAATTGATAAACTGTCTGAAAAAATTAGGGTTGGAAAATATCAAAACACAAAATGAAATTTTCGATCCGGAGTTACATGAAGCGGTAAAAGTCGAGCAAATTGAAAATGCAGAACACGGAGAGATACTGGATGTCTGGCAAAGAGGTTACACATTCAGAGGTAAACTGCTTCGTCCCGCAAAAGTAAAAGTAGCTGAGGTAAGAGAAAGTCAAAATAACGATGAATGATAAAGATTTTTATAAAATTTTGGGTGTATCGGGAAATGCCTCTGACGCAGAGATCAAAAAGGCTTATAAAGATTTGGCAAAAAAATATCATCCCGATAAAAATCCAAATAATAAAAAAAATGAAGAACGATTTAAAGAGATTTCCGAGGCTTATGGTGTATTAGGTAATGCGGAAAAAAGGAAAAAGTACGACCAGCTACGCAGGTTGGGATCCGGTGCTTTTGGGAAAGGCGGTTTTGAAGGTTTTTCCGGATTTGATTTTCAGGACCTTGGATCGACGTTCGGCAAGAGAAGCACAAACAGAGGGACTTCTTTTGACGGTTTAGGGGATTTATTTAACCAGATTTTTAGCGGATCTGGCCGTTCCGCTTCTGGTTTTAGGGCGTCCCGGCAACCGGGAAACGATATAAAAGCTTCGCTAACAATCCCGTTTGACCTGGCCATTAACGGCGGTAAACAAGTTTTAACCGTTAATGTAAAAGAAATTTGTAAACGGTGCGGGGGCAGGGGCCATTTATGTTATGAATGCAACGGAACAGGATATGTTTTAAAAGTTAAAAAAATATCCGTAACGATTCCGGCCGGCACGGCGGATGGTAAAATAATTCGTTTAAGCGGTCAGGGAGAACCTTCAGCTTCGGGTGGTGCGCCGGGGAATTTATTGTTGACGATACATGTTGAAAAACATCCGGTATTCGAGCGCAAGGGACTTGATTTATATTGTAAAACCACAGTCAATATTGTACAGGCGACGCTGGGAACAAAGATCAGAGTCAAAACATTCAACGGCAATACAGTGGAATTAAAAATACCGGCCGGGACCAATAGTGGCAAGCAATTTAAGTTAAAAAGTCTGGGAGTTACCGCAAAAGGGAAAACCGGCGATCAGTTTGTTGAAATTCAAATAGAAACTCCCAAATCCATCAGTAAAAAAAGTAAAGAGTATCTGGAGGCTTTTGCGCGTTCGGAAAAACTTTCGCTGTAGCAAAATACGGTAATTTGTTATGATTCGGTGGTCAGAACAATAAAGCGATAAAAAAAAATGGAACTTGATATATAAAAGATTGTTATAAATTAGAAAAGAAAAAATAATGTTGAAAATAAGTAAGAAATCAATTATGAAAGGATAAATCATGAAATCCAGAAAACTTTCCCTGTTGGTTATTTTCGGAGTTTTTGTAGGGCTGGTTGTTGGGCTTGTCATTTCCTCAAATTTCAATTGGACGTTGAAAAGTATTGCTGCCGATAAAAAAGAAGTTACCCCGGTGGTGTTAGGCTCTACCACACCGGTATCAGAAGAACTGAGGGGGCTTGAAAGTTTAAGCAAAGCCTTTGTTCAGGTTTCAAAGGAGGTAAGCCCTTCGGTTGTTACTATAAATAGTGAAGTTGTTGTAAAATCAAGAAGAAATCCGTTAATGGATGACGAATTTTTCCGATATTTTTTCCGTATCCCCGACCAGGAGGATCAGATCAGAAGAGGCTTGGGATCGGGAGTGATTGTAAATTCGGACGGGTATATTTTAACCAATAATCATGTTGTCAAGGATGCGGATGCAGTCACGGTAACTCTTGAAGGCAAAGAGTATGACGCGGAAATTATCGGTAAAGATCCGGAAAGCGATCTGGCCGTGATCAAGATTGAAAAAGAAGGACTGGTCGCGATTAAACTTGGCGATTCCGACAACCTGGAAGTGGGCGAGTGGGTACTTGCGATCGGTAATCCGTTCTCTTCCGATTTAAGCAAAACGGTGACAGCCGGAATCGTCAGCGCCAAAGGCAGGACCAGTTTGATGCGCGGTACCGGCATTACTTATGAAGATTTTATTCAAACGGACGCCGCGATCAATCCCGGTAACAGCGGCGGCCCGCTTGTGAATTTGCGCGGTGAGCTTGTCGGTATTAATACGGCCATCGTAGGGCAGGCAAATATCGGTATTGGATTTGCCATTCCGATAAATCTTGCCCGGAACGTAATGGAGCAATTGATCAAAGAAGGCCGTGTGGTTCGTGGCTGGCTGGGCGTTATGATCGGTAATGTCGACGAAAACATGGCGGAAGCATTTGGTCTTAAAGATTCAAAAGGCGCGCTCGTTTCCGATGTGGTTGAGGACAGCCCCGCGGAAAAAGCTGGCGTTGAAGCGGGTGATATCGTAATTAAGGTCGATGATACAAAAATCGAAAGCAGTGATCACCTCACCATGACGATCGGATCAAAGGCCCCGGGCACTAAAGTTAAATTGACGATCTGGCGCGATAACAAGGAAAGGCAGCTCACGGTAACGCTGGGCGAAAGGGATATTGATAAATTAACCGGCACGCCGAAAGAAGAAAAAAGTACCAAAAATCAGTTAGGACTTGAAGTGCAGAATTTAACGCCCGAACTGGCGCAACAATATGGATATGAAAACGAAAACGCGGTCATTGTTACAGATGTAACGCCGGGTTCGGTTGCCGACCGTGAAAATATTCGCAAAGGATTTTTAATACTGTCGGTTAACAGACAGAGTGTAACATCTGTAAAAGAATTTAACAAAATCGTCGACGACCTGCAACCCAATGAAGTCGTATTGTTCAGACTGAAAAGCGGTGATACCAGCTTTTTCAAAGCGTTAAGAGTACCGAAAGAAAAATAATTAAGGAGTTTCGAATAACATGCCGACTTATGATTACAACTGCTCGTCATGCGGATACCGGTTTGAAGTATTTCAGGGCATGAATGAGAACCAATTAATAAAGTGCCCCAGGTGCGGCGGAACGGTTCAGCGAATGATTGGCGGCGGCAGCGGATTAATATTTAAAGGTTCCGGTTTTTATATAACCGATTACAAAAAGAACAAACAAAAAGAAAAAGTATAAACGGATACAATTGTCTAACTTTTTGATCATGGCTGTCAATTTGTCCGTTATTATGACAGATTGACAGCAATTTATAAAATTACAAAAATTAAATTTATGAAACAGGCACGTAACAGTATTTAGTATGTGCCTGTTTTATTTTGATTTAACCATAAAAAATATTTCTATTCATTATGGCATATATGTTGCAAATAAGTAAATAATTAAAGGGAAAATGGGAAAATTTTACATATAATTTTTAAAAGGAGAATGATACAAATGGGTAAGATAATAGGTATTGATCTTGGAACAACAAATTCATGTGTTGCCGTAATGGAAGGCGGGGAACCCACCGTTATTCAAAATTCGGAAGGAACAAGGACGACCCCTTCGGTTGTTGCTTTCAGTAAAACGGGTGAACGACTGGTCGGTCAGGTGGCAAAACGGCAGGCGATAACCAATCCAGAAAAAACTATCTATTCCATAAAACGATTTATGGGACGCCGTTTTAATGAAGTTAAAACAGAAATTGAAGAAGTGCCTTATAAAGTAGTGAAGGGCCAGAATGACGTGGCCAAAGTAAAAATAGACGACAAAGAATATTCACCGCAGGAAATTTCGGCAATGATTTTACAAAAAATGAAACAGACAGCCGAAGATTACCTGGGTGAAAAGGTTACCGAGGCGGTCATCACGGTGCCGGCCTATTTTAATGATAGTCAACGCCAGGCGACCAAAGAAGCCGGTGAAATTGCCGGATTAAAAGTAAACAGAATTATAAATGAACCGACAGCGGCATCCCTGGCCTATGGTTTGGACAAGAAAACCAATGAAAAGATTGCCGTATTCGATTTGGGAGGCGGCACTTTTGATATTTCCATACTGGAAATCGGCGACGGTGTTTTTGAAGTAAAATCCACAAACGGCGATACACATCTTGGCGGCGATGATTTCGATCAAAGAGTGATTGACTGGATGGTCGATGAATTCATTAAACTGGAAGGTGTGGATTTGTCTAAAGATCCGATGGCGCTGCAGCGATTGAAAGAAGCCGCGGAAAAAGCCAAGTGTGAACTTTCTTCAACGGCGCAAACAGAGATTAATTTGCCGTTTGTAACCGCTACAGACACCGGTCCGAAACATTTAAATATGACGCTGACACGGGCGAAATTTGAGCAATTATGTGATGATTTGTTCCAGCGATGTATTGGACCGTGTAAAATAGCTATGAAAGACGCATCTCTTTCGGAAAAAGACATTGACGAAATCGTATTGGTAGGCGGTTCAACCAGAATGCCGAAAGTGCAGGAACTGGTCAAGACTCTTTTTGGTAAAGATCCGCACAAGGGCGTCAACCCGGATGAAGTAGTTGCCGTGGGCGCAGCAATCCAGGGCGGCGTTCTGACCGGCGATGTTTCCGATGTGTTGCTGCTTGATGTCACACCGCTTTCGCTCGGTATCGAAACGCTCGGCGGTGTGGCGACAAAGTTGATCGAAAAGAATACAACCATACCGACGAAAAAATCTGAAGTATTCTCGACGGCCGCGGACAGCCAGACCTCTGTTGAAATACATGTATTACAGGGGGAACGGGAAATGGCAATCAATAACCGGACACTCGGACGCTTCCATCTGGACGGCATACCGCCGGCTCCGCGCGGTGTACCCCAGATTGAAGTGACATTTGATATTGACGCAAACGGTATTTTGAATGTTTCCGCCAAAGACAAAGCGACCGGCAAGGAACAATCCATACATATTGAGGCGTCAACGGGATTATCCAAGGAAGAAATTGAGAAAATGGTTAATGACGCCAAATCACATTCTGCCGAAGACAAAAAGAAGCGGGAACTGATCGATACAAGAAATCAGGCCGACCAGCTTGTCTATCAAACGGAAAAACATATCAGGGAAAATGCCGACAAACTGGAAGGCGATACCAAAAATAAATTGGAAGCCGCGGTCGGCAGAGTTAAAGAATCCTTAAAGTCTGATAATGTGGACGAGATCAAATCTTCCGTTGAGGCGCTCAACAAATTATGGAGCGACGCCGCAACCAAAATGTACGAAACGGCATCCGCACAGCAGGCACAGGGCGGACAAGATCAGCCCGGCGCCCAGGAAGAGGGTTCCGCAAAAGAAAGTAAGGACGAGGACGCGGAAGAGGCCGATTTTGAAGTTGTCGATGATGATAAAAAGTGAACTATAGATAAATAAATAATATATTAAAGGCGAGAAAGTTAACTTTTTCTCGCCTTTTTCATAATGTTGAGGGTGAGGACAATGTTATCGTATGATAAATTAACTATAAAATCCCAGGAAGCGCTGGGTAAAGCACAGCAGGTTGCATCTGAAAACGGCCATCAGCAGATAGAGCCGCTGCATCTTTTAAAAGGCGTGCTTGAACCGCAGGAGAGCATGGCCCGTGAAATACTGAAAAAAGCAGGTGTGGACCCTTCGCTTATCATGAACAGGGGGGATGAATCCATAAAAAAACTGCCCAAAGTTTCGGGAGGCATCGGGCAAATATATCTGTCCCAGGCGGTAAATGAATTATTTGATGTTGCCCTGAAAGAGGCAAACCGGCTTCGGGATGAATTTGTCAGTATTGAACATATTTTTCTTGGTTTAACCGAAGACAAGACCCCGGCCGGCCAGCTCCTCAGAAATTCGGGAGTGAACCATGATGTCGTTCTGCGTGTATTACAGGAAGTCAGAGGTTCGCAGCGTGTGACCGATCAAAATCCCGAGGAAAAATACCAGGCGTTAAAACGATATGCCCGCGATTTGAATGATCTGGCCAGGCGGGATAAACTCGATCCGGTAATCGGGCGGGATGAAGAAATACGCCGTGTGCTGCAGGTATTGTCTCGCAGGACCAAGAACAATCCGGTTCTCATCGGCGAACCGGGCGTGGGTAAAACGGCTATTGCCGAAGGTATTGCCCACAGGATCATTCAGGGAGATGTACCGGAAAATTTAAAAACAAAAAAGATATTATCACTTGACCTTGGGGCGTTAATCGCCGGCGCAAAATTCAGGGGGGAATTTGAAGATCGTTTAAAAGCTGTGTTAAAAGAGATCAGCGAGGCGCAGGGCGAAGTGATCCTTTTTATTGACGAATTGCATACACTGGTGGGAGCGGGAGCGGCGGAAGGCGCGATGGACGCATCCAATATGTTAAAGCCGGCTCTTGCCCGTGGTGAACTGCGCTGCATAGGCGCTACAACCCTTGACGAGTACCGAAAATATATAGAAAAGGACGCGGCGCTGGAGCGGCGGTTTCAGCAGATTTTGGTCAGTCAGCCCTCGGTTGAGGACAGCATTTCTATTTTGCGCGGCCTGAAAGAAAAGTACGAAGTCCACCACGGGGTTCGGATTCAGGACGGTGCTTTGATCGCGGCCGCAACGTTGTCCGACAGATATATTACCGAACGTTTTTTGCCGGACAAGGCGATTGACCTGATCGACGAGGCGGCATCCAAACTGCGCATAGAAATAGACAGCCTGCCGGAAGACCTGGAAAAAGTCGAAAGAAAATTAAAACAGCTTGAAATTGAAAAGCAGGCGTTAAAAAAAGAAAAGGATGACGCCTCTAAAAAAAGATTGTCACAGGTGAGCGATGAAATCGTTAAACTGGACAGAGAACGGAATGAACTGCGGACCCACTGGGCGCAGGAAAAAGGGGTTATCTCCGAAATACGTACTTTAAAAGGGCAGATCGAACAGGCCAAGGCTGACGCGGCCAAGGCGGAACGAGAAGCAGATCTGGCAAAAGCGGCGGAGTATAAATACGGAAAAATACGGGAATTGGAAAAGCAGCTTGCGGCGGCCAATGAAAAACTGGTGGAACTGCAAAAGGACCAGAAAATGCTCAAGGAAGAGGTGGACGAGGAAGATGTCGCCGAAGTCGTTGCCAAATGGACCGGCATTCCGGTAAGCCGTATGCTGGAAAGCGAAAAGGACAAATTATTACGTATGGAAGACCGAATTCACCAGCGTTTGGTCAATCAGGTGGATGCGGTAACGGCGGTGGCGAATGCCATTCGCCGCTCGCGCGCCGGACTGCAGGATACAACCAGGCCTATCGGCTCGTTTATTTTCCTGGGTTCAACAGGCGTTGGTAAAACGGAACTGGCCCGGGCGCTGGCCGAATTTTTGTTCGACAATGAGCAGGCGCTGGTGCGGATTGATATGTCCGAGTATATGGAACGTCATTCCGTTTCAAGGCTCATCGGTGCGCCCCCGGGATATGTCGGTTACGATGAAGGCGGGCAATTGACCGAGGCCGTGCGCCGTCGTCCCTATTCGGTGGTTTTGCTCGATGAAATTGAAAAAGCGCATCCTGAAGTATTTAATATATTGCTGCAGGTATTGGATGAAGGGCGTTTAACGGACAATAAAGGCCGCACGGTTAACCTGAAAAATACGATCATTATTATGACATCGAATATTGGCGCGCAGTACATCATGGAACGATCCCAGCAAATCAATGAATCCAATAAGGAAGCGATACATGAAGAAATTGCGGCCAAAATGTACGAGATGTTAAAGGCAAACCTGCGTCCTGAATTTTTGAACCGGATCGACGACATTATTGTCTTTCGCACCCTGACAAAAGCCGATGTGAAAAAAATAATCAAACTACAGATAAAGCATGTGGACGAACTGTTAAAGCCCAAAAACCTTCATCTGGAATTGACAGCCGATGCGGAAGATTTTCTAACGGAAAACGGTTATGATCCGGCGTTCGGCGCGAGACCGTTAAAACGGCTGATTCAAAAGTCGATTATCAATCCGCTTGCCGTAAAATTATTAGAAGGCGGTTATGAGTCCGGTGATTCGATCAAGGTCGTGGTAAAGCAGAATTCTCTTGATTTTGAGTGAAAAAGTGAATACATTTTTTATTAAAATGGAACTTAAATATTTTTTACAAGTAGAATAAATGAAAATTTTGGAGGTTTATTTTATGAAAAAATGGTTCAGTTTAGCTTTGTCGATCGTTATTTTATTGTCTATCGTGGGTTGCGGCAAAAAATTAACTGAGGAACAATTGCGAGCCCAGGCAATGGATTATGAGAATAAGGAGCAATGGGATCAGGTTGTTAAGGTTTACGAGGAATTGATTAAAAGATTCCCGGATTCGCAGAAAGCCGATGTCAGCCTTTATCAATTAGGCGGATTGTACGCGAGCAGTTTCAAAGATTTTGATAAATCAATTGACGCGTATAAACGTTTAATCGAAAAGTATCCGCAAAGCGACCTTGTTGTACAAGCTCAATTTATGATCGGATACCGTTATGCGAATGACATTAAGGACATGGATAAAGCGAGGGAAGCATACAATGAATTCCTTGAAAAATATCCGGATCATGAACTTTCCTCATCCGTAAAGTGGGAACTGGACCACCTCGGTCAGGATATCAGCGATATTGAATTACAATTTGGCAGTGGTGAAAGTGCTCAAAAATAATATTCGTTTTTTTTCGGGGGTTAAAAAAGTATCAGAAAAAAATAAAGTATGAATATTTTGGGGGGAAACAAAATATTTATAAATCTCACGGATTTTTACTATTTAAATGCCGATAGATTTGGTTTATTTAAAATTTGCCATGGATCGGCTTTTTTATGAATACATTAATAAATTATACTTTTGTTTTAGAACAGCACTATTAATTTAAATACGGAGAATCGATGGAACATTATTGTAAAAAGTGTTCTTGTTTTGTGATAGCAGCTATCATGTTTGTTACCGCCGGTTTTTCTCAAAATTCAAATCGAATTGATTCTTCCCGGATAAATTCTGCCGTTCCCGAAAGCGGGATCACTCTGTCGGCCCAGGTCAATAATAATAAAGTTCCGTTAAACCGTACTATCAATCTTTTGATCCAATTAAAATGGTATGGTAATCTTGATCGATACCAGGTTCACCAGTTTGATAATCCGATATTGAATAACCTTGAAATTATCGCAAATTCATCCTCCAATAAAGTATCTACCGAAAATGGCGGGAATATCGCAGTACAGGAATACTCTTTTACCCTTCAACCGAAATCCCTGGGTATGTCTTATATTGAAGGCGTGATCATAAAATACACCGACCTGGATACGGATACCGGGTACAGTTTAACCACCAATCGAATCGAAGTTAAAGTCATCGACCCCATACCCGAACCCGGCGACAAGAGCTGGATTTTGTGGCTGTTATTATTTTTAGTGCTGGCAGGCGCAGCTTTTGTCGTGATTACCCGCGCAAGACAGCGTAAAGCCGAAAGAATACGCAGGGCGCAGGAAGAAGCGGAAAAAGCGGTTCCGCTGGAAGAAAAATATTTAAAAAAATTAAAAGAATTAGTGGACCTGCAAAATCCCAATCTGGATATCGTAAACAGTTTTTCACAATTATCCCGGTTTTTAAGACATTTTCTGAAAGAAAAATTTAATGTTCCGGCCGAGGTGAACACAACAGAAGATGTTGTCTATGAGTTGAATAAACAGCAAATAGAAGAACGGTTTATCGAAGAAGTGAAAGATGTTTTAACAACATCCGATATTTTTAAATTTTCCGGCGGTCATGCTGAAAAAAATGAGTTGGTGCGGATATATGGATTGATAGAATCAGGTTTACATAAAAGCCTTCGCGGTGAAATAATAAATAAAGAAAACGATAACAATATTGATTAATTTACGTCTTGTTGGGAGGATAAATGGATTTTGACATCAAAGCGATCAACGAAAAGATCCAGAAAGAAAGTGCTTTTGTCGAAAAGATTACGGATCAAGTCGGCAAAGTGATTGTCGGCCAGAAATATATGATTGAACGTTTACTCATTGGTTTGCTGGCGGATGGTCACGTATTATTGGAAGGTGTTCCCGGCCTGGCAAAAACGATGGCCGTTAAAACACTGTCCTCTGTTATAAAAACCCAGTTTCAAAGAATTCAGTTCACACCGGACCTGCTGCCGGCCGACCTGATCGGAACAATGATTTTTGAGCCGAAAACGGGCAAGTTCTCGGTTAAAAAAGGTCCTGTATTTGCGAATTTGATACTGGCCGACGAAATCAACCGATCACCGGCCAAAGTGCAGTCGGCTTTACTTGAATCGATGCAGGAAAGACAGGTCACGATTGGCGATGAAACCTTTAAGCTGCCGTCGCCGTTTCTGGTATTGGCCACACAAAACCCGATTGAGCAGGAAGGCACGTATCCCCTGCCCGAAGCCCAGGTCGACCGTTTTATGCTCAAACTGTCAATCGGCTATCCGAACAGGGAAGAAGAACTGGAAATTATGCGTCGAATGACCGGGCTGGATATCCCCACGGCTCAACCTGTTGTAACGCCCAAAGATATTGAGAACGCTAAAAGAGTCGTGCATGAGGTTTATATCGATCCGAAAATAGAGAATTATATAGTGGATATAGTATTTGCGACCAGAAATCCCGAGCAATTCGGTCTGGAAGAGTTAAAAGACCTGATTGCCTACGGCGCATCCCCGCGCGCTTCAATATATTTGAGTATGGCCGCCCGTGCACATGCGTTTTTAAGAAGGCGCGGATATGTTACACCGGAAGACGTGCGTTCCATCGGTCTGGATGTTTTACGCCACCGGGTAATCGTGACGTACGAAGCCGAAGCGGAAGAAATTACGGCCGAAGATGTCGTCCGCAAGGTGTTAAATAAAATTGAAGTGCCATAATTAATAATTGATGATTAATTTATAATATTACATAAAGAACCGTGATCCCAAAGGAAATATTAAAAAAAGTAAAACGGATAGAGATCCAAACCCGCGGTCTTGTGAATGATGTTTTTTCAGGGGAATATCATTCCGTGTTCAAGGGCCGGGGTATGGAGTTTTCCGAAGTGCGTGAATATCAAATGGGCGACGATATCCGTACGATTGACTGGAACGTAACGGCCCGTGCGGGACATCCGTTTGTCAAGGTGTTTGAAGAGGAACGGGAACTTACCGTTGTGTTGCTCGTCGACGTCAGTTCATCCGGTGAGTTTGGAACCCATACGCAAATGAAGGGCGAGATTGCTGCCGAAATATGCGCCCTGTTGGCTTTTTCAGCTATAAAAAATAATGATAAAGTCGGGCTGGTCATTTTTTCAGATGATGTGGAGCAGTATGTGGCCCCCAAAAAAGGAAAGGCGCATGTACTCCGTGTTGTGCGTGAAATTCTGTATCATAAACCGAAAGGCAAACAGACAAACATATCCGCGGCGCTTGAATTTCTGTCCAGGGTCACAAAACGCCGGTCCGTTGTTTTCCTGGTTTCAGACTTTATCAGCAGCGGTTATGAAAAAGCGCTGCAAATTGCCAACAAGAGGCATGATATCGTCGCGATAACCGTAACGGACCCCCGTGAAATTGAATTGCCCAATGTCGGTTTTATCGAACTGGAAGACGCGGAAACGGGTGAAACATTTCTGATCGATACATCCGATGTTGATGTCCGGGACGATTTTGTGAGCCGAACCAATGAATCCATTGAAATCCGCGACAAACTGTTCCGGAATTTGAATGTCGATCATATAGATATTAAAACAAATGAATCCTATATTGAGCCGTTAATACGTTTTTTCCGCATGAGGGCCAAAAGGTTTAGATAATATTAATTATATTACCGGAGGCATAAATGAATTATTTTCGTTTGTCTATCAATTTTTTATTAACCGTTATTCTGGCGGCCGTATTGATGACCGGCTGTAACCAGGGCAAACAGGCATCGGTGGATGCCGACAAACTCCGCGAATACGCGGGCGATCTGATTAACAAGGCATTATATAGACAGGCTATCCAGGAATATCAAAAATATCTTGACCAGTATAATATTGATACACGTGAGCGTGCGAATGTCAATTATATCATTGCCAACACCTATTTTGAAAGATTGAAGGATTATGAGAACGCGCTGACTTATTATTTGAAAATAAAACATCTGTTCGCCGAAAACACTTTGATGCCGGAAGTGAATAAAAAGATCGTTGCCTGTCTGGAACGGCTCGAGCGCACCGAAGACGCGCAGCAGGTGCTGGATGAGGCTGTGCAGCTTGATCCGTCAAGAATCCAGAAAAAACGGCCGGGAGAAGTTGTCGCCCGCATTGGAACCCGGGAAATTACACAGGGTGATCTTGATTTTGAGTTGAATCAACTGCCGCCCAGTCTTCGCGAACAATTGAACGACCGGAACAAAAAAATGGAATTTCTGCGCGAATATGTGGCCACCGAGCTTTTATATGATACCGCGAAACGTTCCGGTTTTGAAAAAGATCCCGAAGTGATTGAAGGTGCATTTCAGGCCAAAAAAGCCCTGATGGTGAGAAAGCTGTTGCAGGACCGGGTTGCAGGTAAAGTCGATATTACGGACAGCGATATTGAACTGTATTACCAGGCGCATAAAGACGATTTCGCCACAAAAGACAAGGACGGTAAAGTTATCGAGCAAAAACCGCTTTCCGAGGTCAGGCAGCAGGTAACCCAGGCCTTAACCCAGCAGAAATACCAGGAGGCTTACATCAGCCTAATTGAAAAGATGATCCGCGCCGAGGATGTCACATTTTATGAAAGCCGTGTCAAGTAACAGGACTTAATACTTTTATTATCTAAAAAATCCAAATATCAGTATGCGAAACAAAAATTATAAAATTTTATCTATAATTTTAACGGTTTTAATTTTTACCGCTTCTCTTTTTTCACAGGGCAGTATTTCGGTAGAGTCCAAAGTTGACCGTAATACCATACTCATCGGCGATGTGTTTCAGTATTCCGTCATTGTGACGCACGATCCGGACGTGAAATTAATTATGCCGGAGCTGGCGGCCAATCTGGGAATGTTTGAAATAAGGGACTATAAAAATATAGAGCCGCAAAAAACGGATGGAAAGATCGTCGCACAGACCAATTACTTTTTATCGACGTTTGATACGGGCGAGTTTAAGATCCCGGAATTGCAGATCGGGTATTCAACCGTAACGGATACCACAATCAAATTCATCAAAACCGAACCGTTAAAAATTTCGGTGCAAAGCCTGAATCCCGAGGATGCGGGTGATATCCGGGACATCAAAATTCCGCTGGTTCCGCCCTGGGATTATACTCAATATATAAAATTGGTTTTGATAATTATTTTAATTATCGCGGTTGCTTTTTTGCTGATTTACTATATAAAAAGAAGAAAAGCGGGCAAAGCCCTGTTGCCGACAAGACAAAAACCGCCGCGACCGGCGCACGAGGTTGCGCTTGAAGCGCTTGAGACGCTCGTGCAAAGTGATTTATTGGTTTCCGGGGAAATTAAGGAGTATTATATTCAGATTTCGGATATTATCCGGGAATATATTGAAAACCGGTTTTTTATTTACGCGCCAGAGATGACAACCACACAATTATTGGAAAAAATGGAACAAGAAAAGCTTGAAAAGCTTTATATAGATATGACGAGAGAATTTTTAGACAGTTGCGATCTTGTCAAGTTCGCAAAATATATACCGGAAGAGAAAGAAACAGACATAATAACCGGCTTGGCCTTTGATTTTGTTAACCAATCCAAACTGGTCATTGCGGAACCCGAGGAACCGGAAACGGCTGCAAGTATCCAGGACGATGAACCGAAAACGCTTGCGGAAGAAGCAGAACAAAATCTGGTAACGGAAGAGAAAATCGAAAAAGGGGAGGATGGTTAATATGTTTCGTTTTGCGAATCCGGAGTTTCTGGTTTTATTGGTTATCCTGCCGGTTTTGGTATTCTGGTATATAAAGCGGAACCGAAAATCCGGTTCAACATTGCGGTACTCCAATCTTGGAATTATAA
The DNA here is from genome assembly GCA_016934825.1 of Candidatus Zhuqueibacterota bacterium. Classification (GTDB taxonomy): domain Bacteria; phylum Zhuqueibacterota; class Zhuqueibacteria; order Residuimicrobiales; family Krinioviventaceae; genus Fontivivens. The sequence goes on along the minus strand of JAFGSB010000078.1, from coordinate 32,414 downwards.
AGTCGGTCAGGAATTCGCCCGTAAAAAAGTATCGACATATTCTGTTTGTATTACGTTTGCTTGTCATCGGCCTGCTGATTATCTGTTTTGCCAGGCCGCAGTCCGGTCGCAGTGAGGAGGAGATCATCACGGAAGGGATAGACATTATTCTGGCGATGGATGTTTCCAGCAGTATGCTGGCGGAAGATTTTAAACCCAAAAACCGTCTTGAAGCGGCAAAAGTGGTGGCGGCCGACTTTATCAAAGGCCGGAATAATGACCGGATCGGGCTGGTTGTCTTTTCCGCGCAGAGCTTTACCCAGTGTCCGCTTACACTTGATTATGGTATTTTACTGCGTTTTATGGAAGATATACATATCGGTATGATCGAGGATGGAACCGCAATCGGTATGGCGCTCGCCAATTGTGTGAACCGCTTGCGGGACAGTAAGGCGAAAAGTAAAGTTGTCATATTACTGACCGACGGACGTAACAACAGGGGTGAACTGGACCCGATTACGGCCGCTAAAGTCGGAAAAGCATATAATATACGTATCTATACGATCGGCGCCGGGAAGCGGGGCGACGCGTTATATCCTATTGACGACCCGATATTCGGCAAGCGGTATGTAAAAATGCCGGTGGAAATCGATGAAGCCCTGTTAAAACAGGTCGCCAGCATCACCGGGGGGCAATATTTTCGGGCGACCGATGAAACAAGTCTTGAAAAAATATATGCCGAAATCGGTGAGATGGAAAAAACCAAAATTGAAGTTAAAGAGTACACCCGGTATAAGGAATTGTTTATCAATTATCTGTTACTCGCACTGGTATTGCTGGCGGCGGAAGTTGTACTGTCGCAGACACGGTTCAGAAAAATACCCTAATTTTTGATGTCGAAAGGTTTGCAAAGGTTATGTTTCGATTTGCGCTATCATATTTTTTATATCTCTTCTGGATTATACCCGTAATCATTATATTTTATTTTTTGGCTTTCAAAGCAAAAAAAAGAGCCATGAAAAAATTCGGCAATCTGGCCATTCTGGAGAAATTAAGTAAAAACACCAGTGTTGGAAGACAGGTCGGTAAAATTATGTTGATCCTTGGCGCCCTCATTTTTTCGATTTTCGCGCTGGCGCGGCCGCAGATCGGCACAAAACTGGAAGAAGTGAAACGTGAAGGTATCGATATAATCGTCGCGATTGATGTGTCCAAATCCATGCTGGCGCAGGATATTCAGCCGAGCCGGCTGGCAAAGGCCAAGCATGAGGTGGAAGGCTTTATCGACCGGCTGCGCGGCGATCGAATCGCTCTTATCGCGTTTTCCGGGGTTCCGTTTGTGCAATGTCCTTTAACGCTTGATTATGGAGCCGCCAAAATTTTTCTGGACATTATGGAACCCGAATTAATACCAACACCCGGAACCGCCATAGGCAGCGTGATTGAAAAGGCCATTGACACTTTTGATCAAAAAGAAAGAAAACATAAAGTACTTGTCCTGATCACCGACGGCGAGGACCATCAGGGCGATGTAATGAAATACGCCGAAGAAGCGGAACGGCAGGGTATCGTTATTTATTGTGTCGGCATCGGTTCCCCAAAGGGCGAGCCGATTCCTGCGGTTGCCGACGGTTCAGGGGGGATGGGTTTCAAAAAGGATAATAAAGGGCAGGTCATTATCTCCAAGCTGGACGAAGTGACCCTTGAAAAAGTGGCGCTGCAAACAGGCGGCAAATATTTCAGGTCCACCAGCGGCGAAGATGAACTGGATAGAATTTATAATGAAATTGATAACATGGAAAAAAAAGAACTGGGTTCTTTAAAATTTTCCCAATTTGAAGACCGGTTCCAATATTTTATCGCGTTTGCCGTTTTATTCCTGGTGTGGGAATTTGCTTTACCGGAACGCCGTAAGGTTAAGCAGGAATGGCGCGGACGGTTTATGTAATCAAAACAAATAATGTGATGGATATGAAGATATTAAAAATTATTTTAATTGTTGTTCTCTGGTTTGGCGCACTGGATTCCGTTTTCGCGCAGGCGGTGCGTAAAAAAGTCGTTGAAGGCAACAACCTTTATAATAAAGAAAAATATGATGACGCCCTGAATAAGTACCGGGACGCGCAGGTGCATGATCCTGAATCACCTTTGCTAAAGTTCAATATCGGCGACGCCCAGTATAAAATGAACAAATATGAAGAAGCGGTCAAGGAATTCGAAGCTTCCCTGAACAGCGATGATGTCCTGAAACAGGCGCAATCCTATTATAATATTGGTAATGCGCTGTACCGGTTAAACAAACTGCCGGAAGCCATCATGGCTTATAAGCAGTCCCTTGAACTCAATCCGGATGATGAAGACGCAAAGTATAATCTGGAATTTGTCCGTAAAAAGTTAAAGGACCAGGCGCAAAAGCAACAGCAAAATCCTCAACAGCAGCAACAACAACAGCAGGATCAACAACAACAACAACAGAATCAGGACCAGCAGCAAGAACAACAACAGGAGCAACAGCAGCAACAGGAACAACAATCGCCGGAAGAAGAACAGCAGCAGGAGCAGGAACAACAACAGCAGCAACAGGAACAGCAACAGGATATTTCCAAAGAGGACGCGGAACGTATATTAAACGCTTTAAAAGAAGATGAAGAAAAAATGAAAGAGGCCCGAAAACAAAAAGTGCGGGGCCGGATTTCGGTTTCAAAAGATTGGTAAAAAATTAAGGATGATTACGCCAAATATAAAAATATCCCTGCGATTTTTATTTATTCTGTTAATATCGGCCAACGGTTTGAGCATGGCTCAACAGTCTTTAACAATTCGGGCCGTTGTTGACCGCACCACACTGGCCCTGAATCAGCGCCTGATGCTGACGATAGAAATAAGCGGGGAAGGCGCAAACAAAGTCGATTATCCCCCGCCGCCGGAAATGGGAGAATTTTTAAAGCTGGCCGGAAGCGGCGGGAATTCTCAGAATATCCAGTTTATAAACGGTAAAATGTCGATCACGAAATCACAGGCATTTTATTATATTGCCGCCAAAGAAGGAACATATACGATACCGGAGATCAGGGTCAGTAATAAAGACAATCAGGCCGTTTCCGAGCCGGTAACCATAACGATTGTAAAATCCGCCGTACAACCCGATGAGCCGCAAAAGCAAACCACCGTAGATATACCGGATACCGGAGAAGATCTCTATTTACGCGCAATCGTAAGTAAGAAAACGGTTTATCAGAATGAACCGGTTGTCGTTTCATACCGGATTTATAAAAGCGCCAGGGTTAATCTCACAAATTATGGAGTGAACAAACTTCCGGAGACGGTCGGATTTTGGGCTGAGGAGATCGACGTGGGCAATCAGCCAAAAATCTGGGAAGAGGTAATTAACGGTCAAAAATTCGTGCTGGCCGACATCAAGAAGACCATACTGTTCCCCGCGTCACCCGGGGAAAAATCGGTGGGTTCGCTTGGTATTGACTGCAATATCCGTGTCCCGAGACAAAGACGCAGTAATGATATATTCGACAGCTTTTTTGAAGATCCTTTTTTCACCCGGACTGTTCGCAAAACCATTTTTTCACAACCGGTAAAGATCAATGTTTTGCCTTTGCCGACGGCAAATAAACCGGAAAATTTTTCCGGAATTGTCGGCAACTTTGATCTGGATGCGTCCATCGATAAATCTCAGGTCAAAACGAATGAAGCGATAACGTTAAAGATTAAAATTTCAGGTACCGGGAACATAAAAATCGTCCCTCAACCGAATGTACTGATCCCGCAGGATTTTCAACAGTATGAACCAAAGATCACAGAAAATATCATCCGCAACGAGAACGGCGTCAGCGGCAATAAAACGTTCGAATATATCCTGGTGCCGCGGTTCCCGGGTGAACAGCGTATTAAATCCGTAAATTTTAATTATTTTGATCCTTACGCCAAAACATACAAGACATTATCCACTCCCGAATTTCTGATCCGGGTTGAAAAAGGGAATGATGAACTGCTATCCATGGGTTCCGGTCTGAGTAAAGAGGAGGTCCGGCTTGTCGGTCAGGATATCCGTTATATCAAACTGAATACAAATTCGTTTACCCGCACGGGTTTTAAAATTTATAAAAGTTTTTTATATGTTGCTTTATGTATTATCCCCATGTTATTATTGATCGTTTCCGTCGGCTATAACAGACATCTTGAGAAATTAAGTAAAAATGTCGCTTATGCCCGAAGCCGGCGGGCCAATACAATAGCAATGAAACGGTTAAGTAAATCCAGAGGATTACTTGCAGAAAACACACAGAAGGAATTTTTCGCAGAAGTGTCGCGGGCCCTGTTGGGATTTGCTGCGGACAAATTGAATTTAGCCGCTGCGGGTATGATCAGCACGGAATTAGAGGAGCTTTTGAATCAACGAAATCTTGACAGTTCAGTTGTGAATCAATATATTGAATTGATTCAAACCTGTGATTTTCAGCGTTTCGCGCCCGCGACCGTAACAAAAGCCGAAATGTTTGAATTCTATTCAAGAGCAAAAGAAGCAATCGTTAACTTGGAAAAAGCGTTATAAAATGAATATGTCGATATTATTATATGTTTTTCTTTTGATCGCTCCGAAAGCGGAAATCGGCAAGGCCAATACCGATTTTCAAAAAGGTAATGAATTTTATCAGCAGGGTGAGTATCAGCAGGCCGTGGAAATGTATGAAACGGCGCTGTCTACCGGCTATGAGAGTGCGGAAATATACTATAATCTGGGGAATGCCTATTTCAAATCAAATCAGATTGGTAAATCCATTCTGAATTATGAAAGGGCCAAAAAATTGACGCCCCGTGATGAAGATATCTTGTTTAACCTGGATATTGCCCGGTTGTATGTTGTCGATAAAATTAATTTGCCGCCGCAACTTTTTCTCATTTTTTTTTGGAAAAATGTTAAAGATTTTTTTGTTACCAAAGATCTTGGTATACTGACGCTGGCGATATATATTGTTTTAATATCTTTGTTGATTGTCCGGATTTTTATTCGGAACCATTTCTTTAAAAAAGTGACCGGTATCGCGGTCATTCCGGTGTTTATATTATTTTTGTTTTCCGCTTTGATTTTTATTCAACGTATCAATGAAGATATCAATCTGAAAGAGGCGATCGTTATTGCTAAAAGAATTGATGTAACCAGTTCACCATCAAAAGATGCGACAGAGGTTTTCGCGCTCCATGAAGGTGTAAAGGTGAAAATATCGGAACGTTCCGGGGATTTTCTAAGAATTGAATTATCTGACGGTAAAATTGGATGGATTAATGTAAGCACAGTCGAGATAATATAATTTATTTATGTTGTTCAACATTATTTTCGAATAATGAATAGAATAAATAAACTTTATCAATTTTCACACTGTATACATATTGAAAAAGCAATTATTGTCTCTCTTTTGCTGATTATTGTGTTATTTCAAACTTTTCCTAAAAAAATCGATATTGAATATAAGGAACCGAAACGTGTTGTTCTGAGTTTAACGATTGAAGATATACCGGCCACCGAACAAAAAATACGCCGGGGTCAGCCGGCGCCGACAAGACCGGTTTTACCTGTTCCATCGGAAGATTCATTATTCCCGGAAGACGATACGATAGATGAAACCAATATAAACTGGAAACTTGGAGATTCACCTTATGGAACCAGCGGTATTACTATCGGAAAGATTGATACGATCCCTCCGAGACCTCTGGTTCAGGTCGTCCCGGAATATTCTAAGGAACTGCAAAAAAAGAAAATAGAAGGAAACGTTAAATTGTTGGTCAAAATTGATGAATCCGGTAATGTGATTGATGTGGTTGTTTCAGCAAATACAACTCAAAGTGAAATATGTAAAAATGCGGCTGTTGACGCCGCTTACAAGAGCAGGTACACTCCGGCAATAGCGGATAATAAAAAAATTTCCATGTGGACCACGTGTATATATAGTTTTAAGCATAATGAATGAATGAAAGTATATTTTATTGGAATTGTAAACGAAAATAAAAAAAATACGTCAAATAAACAGAAGAAAAAGTTTGTTAAATCAATTGGAAGTTGAAAATAGTAGAAATGAGTATTGATTCAATTGGGTTTACTTTGTATATTAAAAGGAATAATTCGCCAATCACTCGTAAAGAGCTTTTTGGCTCATCAAAGGAGGCGATAAAATGTTAAATATAAAAAAATTTTCATTGGCGCTTTTAATCAGCATTATTGTTGCCGGATTATCGGGATGTTATACCCGTGTCGGCAATCCTAAAGTAAATACCACATCAGAATATGATTATTATACAGAATATGATGAAAATGAAAATGCCGGTGATGAAGATGCAGAACAATATGATGTCGTCTATCACCAATATGATCATGATGTTTATATTTCCGGCGGTTATTATGATCCGTTTTTCTGGGATTCATGGCGGTATGACCCATATTATACATCCTGGTGGAGATTTCATCATAGGTGGGATCCCTGGTATGGATATAATTATTATGGCTGGTACGATCCTTATTACTGGCCCTCCGTATCTTTCTTTGGCGGTTATGGTTGGTATTATAACGATTATTATTATCCCCGCCATCATTATTATAACAACTATTCACCATACACCACTCTTACTCCGCAGGTTAAACGTGATTTTGCCAGAAGAAGTATTATATCGCAGCGTCCCAGTACTATACGCGGCAACAATAGCGGTGTGCAACCGCCAAAACGAAATGCCACGGTAACCGGTGCGCAAAGAACAACCAGGAGAACTACCGAGGCCATAAAGCGGAATTCAACGAATACGACTCCGCGAAACACCACCGGCAGTATCCGCCGTACCGTAACACGTACGACAAGGCCGGAGGCGGTTTCGCGTAATACCAGGACGAAGGATAACACTTCACGGACGACTTCGATTCAACGACAGTCAACAACCCGGACGACTGAAAGGTCCGCAAGTGTTTCCCGTATACGAAAGCCGAGTTCGAGCGGGTCAAGTGCGACAAAGTCCAGAACTGTAACTCGGAAAACACGAACGACAAAATCGCCGTCGTATGCGCCAAGGTCTTCACGCAGCAGTTCTTCCGGTAATTCCAGCAGTTCGTCTTCATCGGGTTATTCCGGAAGAAGCAGTGGCAGTTCGAGCTCATCCGGCAGCAGTTCATCCAGCAGCGGACGTTCATCAAGCAGAAGTTCCTCAAGCAGTAGTTCATCAAAACGGTCCAGCGGCAGAAAATGATAAAACGACAATTAGATGAATTATTGTAAAGGATTAAAGGAGAAAAATCATGCGAATTAAAATATTAAGAGAATGTGTTTTTATTTTTTCAGTTTTAATCCTGATGTTGCATTTCACCGGCGCACCCGCCCAGGAAGAAATATTTTTTCTGGGAGAAGAAACCGGTGTTGGCGCCAGGGCGATGAGTATGGGAGGCGCCTTCTTGGGTGTGGCCGATGATTATTCCGCTGTATACTGGAATCCCTCCGGTTTGGGCCAACTGAGAAGAATGGAAATGAACATCGGGTTCTCTCATAACGTTGTTTCAAATGACGCCACATTTTTGGATGAAAAATTCAATAGTGAAATCAGTTTTACCAGGCTAAATTCCATCGGATTTGTTTTCCCTGTGCCGACATACCAGGGCAGTTTGGTGTTTGCGGCCGGTTATAACAAGATCCGTGATTTTGATAATACTCTGGAAATTGATGGTTTTAATAAAGATTACGCTGCCTACCAGGATTTGGTCATTCCCACTTATTACGATCAGGGCTGGACAACGACGATCAACGATTCACTGTACCAGGAGGAATCGTTAATCGAGGAAGGGACCATGAACCAGTTTGTGTTATCCGGTGCTGTTGAAATTCAGCAAAATTTTTTCCTGGGTGCGTCGATCAATTTTATAAGCGGTAAGGACGACTATGGTGTAAAGTTGACGGAAACGGATGTATATAATATCTATGATAAACCGTTCGATAGCCAGACGGGAGTTATAGCCGATCTGGATAATTGGGTATATAACCAGGGACTAGTTTCGGATTTTAGCGCGACCAGTTTCAAGCTCGGGGCCCTTTACCATGTTAATAAGGCAACGAGAATAGGCGCCACGGTCGTTTTCCCGACACAATATACCATTAAAGAAAGCTGGAGTGAAAATTTTGACGAAACTTACGATTGGGGTAAAGAAGATCCCTTTACGGATAGTGGTGAATATGAATATAAGATCCAGGAACCGTACAGCCTGGGTGTTGGCGGTTCCTTTAAATTGTTAAATATCATGCTGGCGGCAAGTTTGGAATTTAAAGATTGGTCGCAGGCAAAATTCAAAACAGAACCGCCGATATTCGGGGTAACAAAGGGCGATGTGAATGTCAGAATCAAACAGGAATTAAAATCTGTGACCACGATGCACCTGGGCGCTGAAGTATATGTCCCGCTGATAAAAGGGCGAGTACGGGCAGGATATTTCAACAATCCGTCTCCATACAAGTATACTGAAATCAAACCGGATAAGGATTATTTAACCGCGGGTGCAAGTATAATGCTGGATAAACAGGTGATGGTCGATGTCGGATTGACCCATGGCAGTTGGGAACAACAGACATACGATCCGCTTACCAATACTTCATCAGTAGAAGATAAAGGTTTTAATAAAATAACCGGTACTTTATCAATACGGTTTTAATTTTTGAAATGTAAGTCAGGATTGAGTATTAATATAAAGCTAAATTCAAGAGTCAGACTTTTAGTTTTTTTCTTGCTTGTCACAACCGGCATAATTGCCGGTTGTGGAACATCCAGTGTTTATAAAGCACCGAAAATTCTTTTTGAGGGTAATCTGGAATATCCACTTGACGCTCAATTGAATAAAATTGAGGGCAGAGTATTGGTGGCTATTTTCGTCAGCAAGAAGGGAATTCCCCAGGAAGTCAATATCCTGCAGTCCTCGGGCAGTGAAGAATTGGACAGCGCCGCCGTGGAATTTTCAAAAGGTGTAAGTTATGAACCGGCAATTTATAAAGGGGTGCCCGTTGGTTCCTGGACCCGTCTTGAATTACGTTATACTTTGCAAAAAGTTCATTTTGATGAATCGGACTGGGTATATGAAATCAGACAATTGCAGTCCCAAATATCCGCAGAACCCGATTCTTCTAAAAGAAGAATATTCTTACAACGGCTGTTTATGAAATACCTGGGAGTAGAGGACTATGTGGATAAAACGGATGATTTGAATATAAATAAATCTATTAAAACAGTTATATCCGAAGATATTGCCAGACAGTGGACCGATCTCTGGAATGTTATACCGCTGCCTTTTGTCCTGTTGGATGACATGCTTTTTCGTTATCCCGATTGTAGTTTTAAAATGAAAATTAAAGAGGATATGATTGCGCAATTAGTCGATGCGGAATATAAAATCAGAATGAAGTCACTCAAGTCATCACGATATAACAGTAAATTAATCTTTTATTTGGATATTTTAAGAAAAAAAATGGAAGAATTGCAAAAGCCCTGATTCGATAATTAATGTAATATGGATTTCTTACCTTCCAGATTCTTTTCTGCATTACTTGAATAATTCTGTAAGATTTAATAAATTACACTCTAAATGAAATTGACGTATGATAAACCGAAAACGATCGAGCCAGTATGGTCATTCAGGAGGAATAATGTGTAAAAAAATATTTTTTATATTATTGTTAATAATTTTATCTATAAATGCAGCACAGGCACAACGAAAAGGAGCTGTCGACACAGGGGGAATGTTTTCATTCAAGTCATTTTCGGGAGCGGATACAAGCGGCAGCGAGCTTGATGTTCAATGGATATTTGGATATTATTTAAGCAAAAAAATTTCTACGGAAATTGAACCTATATTACGTATGAATTTTCAAAATGAAGACGTACGAATTTCATCAATTTTTCTTGGAGGCATCTCTTATCGTTTGTTCGATATTGTACCCGATGATTATTTAAGACGCCGAAGTCAAAGGAGGGATCTGGGAACGACTCCGGGAATTTATGGATCTGCAAAAGTCGGTTTATGGGTTGACGGTTTTTCTCAAAAAGATCAGGAAAAAGGAAAAACATATTCCGGCCCCGCTCTTTCTTTAGGTTTGGGAACACATTCCGGGCTCAGTAAAACATCCATGCTGCGCGTTAACGCGCAAATGATTTATTTGTTACCCAACGGGCCAATATTTGACGAACCGCGCACCATTTTTCAAATTGGTGTGGGTTTAACAGTATTTATTGTTATTTAGCGGATATTATATTCGCCATAACATTAATTTTAATTTATTCATATAGATATTTCAATTTTATTTATTTCCCCCGGTGAACAAAGTCACGGGTACAAAATTTTAACATTCGTAAACGGATGAGTAAACAGTATTTGATTTTTTTGTTTGTATTTTAGGATAAAAATGAATAAAATTGAAAAATTACTTGTATTATGAGTTAAACAGCGTCGGTTGCCCATAAACCGGTCACTGGTGATCAAAAAAATATAAAAAAATGACAAATATGATCCGATCAAAAATTTCTTTATTCTTTTATCCTGTTATTCTTGTCTTAATTTTTTCGGGCATATCATTTGCCCAATTCGACGACAGGACATTGCTGGGAAGTAAAAGATTACCCGGCATCAATCCCGATTCATATTTTTCCAGACCGGTACAATTAGTCGATATGCCTACCGCCGGTATCCTGAGAAGCGGGGACATCAAAACCAGTATAAGACTCTTTGAACAGGGCGGTGCACTGGGCAGATTATCGGTCGGTATATCGAATAAGATGATGTTTGGAGTCTCTTTTGGCGGAGTAAATGTTATTGGTCGTGATAATGTGGAATGGAACCAGATTCCGGGAATACATTTCATGTACCATCTGACAGATGAAAGCCTAGTAATGCCGGCAATAGTATTGGGATTCGATTCGCAGGGTTATGGTCCCTTTTACAAAAAAGTTGAAAACAAGGACAAACTCGACAAAACCGAAACGGTTATGTCCAACCGTTATGAGACAAAATCCCGCGGATTTTTTATCGGGGTATCAAAGGGATATACTTCATTCATCAAAATGGGATTGCACGGCGGCCTCAGTTACAGTCTTGAAACCGACGATGGAGATAAAGATCCGACTGTTTTTTTGGCAATTGATGCGCTCATCAGCCGCGATATCGCGCTGGTGGCCGAATATGATTTCGCGTCAAATGATGATATTGCCAGAAAAAATAATAAGGAGAGAGGTTTTTTAAATGCGGGGATCCGCTGGGCTTTTACCGATTATATGTTTATTGAATTCGATTTTAAAAATTTATTCTCTGAAAGAATTGACGGACAATCGGGAATAAACCGGATCCTGAAATTTGTGTATTACGGATCAATAAAATAGATGAAATATGAAAACATATAAAATACTATTTTGTCTATTTTTAGGCTGGTTGTTATTTACAACCGCTTGTTACACCTCGTTTACACACCCGGTTAATACATCAGACGGACAGCGAATTGATACATCCGATATTTATATAATAGATAATTGTTCGGATTGTCATCAAGTTACACAATTTAGTTGCGGAACAATTTTACCTGAAGCGGCTCAGAATGATTATAGCTGGCAGTTTTGGGCCAAATCCGCCTGGTGGCAGGATAATTTTGATTTTTACCCGGTCGATGTGGTGAAAAATCCTGAATCCACTTTACCACGATACCAGTCGGATGATACTTATGATCCCATTCCTATCCCGGCACCTCTGCCTGTACCTGCTCCCGGTTCTTTAGGTAAAACAAATACTGATTCCGAACCCAAGGATACACAAAAAAAAGATAACAGACGTTCTTTTGACAGACGTAAGCAGGCACAGGAAAATGACGATGATTCCTCGGGGAACACTCGCGACTCTAACAGAGAATAATTCGAATATTTAAAAATCGGGGTTGGTTTTGGTTATTTCAAAGCCTTTAGAATATTTTTTTTGTCATTGTATAATGTTCTAAATTTGAAAGGGGTGTTCTGTGATTAACGAGATAAAACCCGGGCAGGTTGTTGAAGATTTTTTCGTATTACGTAAAATAGAATGCCGAACTCAAAAAGAAAAAGGAACTGTATATTTATCACTTGAACTCGGTGACGCGTCAGGTCGTATTTTCGGTTCACTGTGGCATAATGTGAAAAAAACATCCAAAGTTTTAAAAGAAGGTGATATTGTAAAACTCAAGGCCAAAACAATTGATTGGAAAGGAAAACCTCATCTGTCTATAGACCGGATCCGTTTAGCTAATGAAAACGATAAAGTCGAGACCGAAACCCTGGTCGCTAAAGCACATGTTAACCCGGCGTTGTGTTATCAAAAATTGATCGAACTCATAAATACAATTGAAGAAAAGAATCTGCGTACTTTGTTATCTGATATTTACCAGGATGACTCAATCAAAAATGATTTATTCAGGGCGCCTGCCGGAAAATTATGGCATCATTGTTATGAAGGCGGTTTGCTTGAACATACGTTGAATGTATGCAGAATCGTTGAAAGTGTGGCGGGATTGTTTCATCATATTGACAGAGACCTGTTGCTCACCGGGGCGCTGCTGCATGATATTGGAAAGATCAATGAATTCATTACCGGAAATTTTATCGAATATTCGGATGAAGGCCGTTTGTGTGGTCATATTTCCATTGGATATCATATCGTTGCTTCCTTTATAGAAAAAATTGAAAAATTCCCGCCGGCTCTGCAAAATAAAATTCTGCATTTGATACTTTCTCATCAGGGACAACAGGATCATGGTTCGCCTGTTGTACCGATGTCGAGGGAGGCTTTTATTTTATATTATGCCGATGAAATGGATTCGAAACTTGACGCTTTTGAACGGATATTCAATAAAGAAAAATCTCAAAATAAAAACTGGAGCAGTTATGTAAAGTTAATGGATCGATTTTTTTATTTCGGGGATAATATGGGTGAACATTTAATAAAAAAAGATCATAATAAAATGTAAATTAAACTGATAACTGCTTTAAAAAACTTGACATTTATTTAAGAAATTCCTATATTTATTTTTTATTTTCCGGTGTAGCTCAATCGGCAGAGCGGGTGACTGTTAATCACTAGGTTGTAGGTTCAAGTCCTACCACCGGAGCTTTAAAGCCCGAATTTTTCGGGCTTTTTTTATGTGTTTTTGATTTTCAATATACAATTATTTTTCTCCGATCATGAAAATAACGCGTTTAAAGGTGAAAAGTAATATCCATAAATGGTTTTAAAAAATCACTCCCGGCCCATTTCTAAAATTTTATTTATCCGACCTCCGCCTCAATCACCCCCCATCTTTGTATCCGGGGAGAGTGAATTTATTGTTAAACGAATGTAAAATACTGTTGTATTATTGGTAAATTTAATATACATTTATTGTTAGATACAAAAATCATCTGCAAAGTAACGAGATTGCCGAGTAGTATTCAGTAACATTTTAAAAGAATTAATATAATTGTACTAACGAAAAATCATTGTCGTTGTACAAGTGTAAAATCTATGCCTCAGAATTTTTTTGGGGGGGGAAAAGATTTATCTTGAATTTTATATTTTTATTTATTTAATTGTACAACTTGTTTAAATTTTTTTGTTCTGTTCTTTCCTTGAAAGAAAAATGTAAACCCGGAAGTACTGCCGGGTATTTTTTTGATTGATAAATTGAATAAAATTGTGAGCGGAAAAAATAAATTAAATTTAATTCTATACTGCGTCGTTATAATCGGCGCGATAATTGTATTATCGGTATTAATTAAATTCGATAATGTATTAAAATGTCCTTGTCGTTTTGTCGCCCAATCCGAATGGACGGTTGTACAGAATGAGCCCGACAAAATTATGTCTGTTATCCGGAATAATGATTCCAATATCATACAACATTTTAATTTACTTCATGTCAGCCGGCCGGATTTCATTGATTTTAATTTAAATAATGATATATTAAAAAAAGGATATATTGAACAGGGTGAATCTGTTGCCAACATTTTTTCGTATGAAGATAATATACGACTATCCGGTTTGCAGGGGTTATTGAACCAAACCAAAGCGGATTTAGCCGTATTATTAACGGGTGATAAACCCGCCGTCCGGGAAGAAGCGGAGCAGGCCCTGAATGTGGCAAAAGCTGAATTATCAGCATATTCGCCCCAGGTCGAGCGTATCAGGAATTTGTATAATCAAAAATTAGTCAGCGAGCGGGAACTTGAGATTGCCGAATCGACATACGAATTATATAAATTAAACGTTTCATTAGCAGATGCCAGATTAAAATCTGTTGAATCCGGCGCCAAACAGGCGGATATTGATAAAATAAAAACAGTTGCGGCGGATTATGAAAATCAAATAAATATTTTACAGAAAAAATTAAAAGCGCAATCAATAATCGCACCGATCTCCGGTGTGTTACGGGAATCGTTTTTAGATAATACTATTTTATTTGGTGTGAACAAAATTGATACACTTGTCGTTCAAATAATTATTCGGGAACATCAGTTGAAATATATTGAAAAAGAATTTCCTGTAAATATCCATTTTAACAGTATGCTCGGCCGGGTAGATACGACCCGGATAGATAAAATTAGTAGAACAGCGGAAACAATATACGAAAAACCCATGTATATAGTACAGGCAAAAATAAGTAATCACGATTTTAGTATTTTACCGGGTATGACAGGAGTAGCGAAAATAAAAACTGGAAGGACGGATTTTTATCAGATTATAAAACGTGAATGGGAAAAATATTTACAAAGATAAAGTCAGATTTAAATGAATATTTTTAACATGAAAAAGGGACGATCCGAGATTAAATACTATGTCCCTTATGATAAAGTAGAAGAAATAAAACATTTTATTCGACCGTATGTAAATCTGGATCCCTATTCAAAAAAACAGAAAGATCATCGCTACATTGTGCGCAGTTTGTATTTTGATACTCCGCATCTGGACTTTTACTACCAAAAAATGGATGGATTGCAAATCCGGAAAAAACTCCGAATCAGGGCATATAACGATAATCATCAACCCGGAAGTTACGGTTTTTTAGAAATAAAACGGAAATACACAAACGCGGTTGTTAAAGAACGCGCCAAGTACCCCATACCTCAAATTGAGGATATAATAAACGGTGATGAAACCAACTGGTTGTCTCTGAAACAGGCAAACGGCTCAATCGTGCTCGGTAAATTTATTTATAATATTGAGAAATTAAATCTGGAACCCGTGGTGCTTATCGTGTACCACCGTGATGCGTTTGTCGGCAAACATGATAATCGGGAAAGATTGACAATAGATTATAACGTGCGAGCATGCAAATGCGATTCACTGAACAGTATTTACCATGAAAAGGACCTGGTCCCTGTTACAGAATCGCAGTGTATACTGGAACTCAAGTTTGATGATTATATGCCAAAGTGGATGCGTAAATTGATCCAGAAAATTAAGGTATCCCCGGAATCAATTTCAAAATATTGTATGGGTGTAGAAAGATGCGTAATGAATGTAAATTAATCAAAGGATTTAATAATGCCGCAAACTGTTTTTGATTCCCTTTTTATAAATACCTCAAATGTATTTTTTTTTGATGCCCTGATTAATATTCTTGCCGCATTTATACTTGGATTTATCATTTCTTCAATTTATCGAATTACTTATAAAGGATACTCTTATTCATCAGCCTTTGTTAATACTCTGGTCATCATTTCTATGGTGACAACAATTGTCATGATGATTATCGGCGATAATCTTGCACGTGCGTTCGGTCTTGTCGGCGCCATGTCAATAATTCGATTCAGGACCGCAGTCAAGGATACCCGCGATATCGCCTTTGTGTTTTTTGCATTGTCTGCCGGTATGGCTACCGGTGCGGGGAGTATTATGATCGGAACGGTCGGTACCATCCTGATCAGTATTATTATTCTAATATTATATTTTTCAAATTACGGCCAGATTTTCCACAAAGAGCTGATGTTAAGGTTTTGGATGCAATCCGATCTCAGCGATGACCAGCCTTTTCTGAAAATATTCAAGAAGTATCTGACACAGCATGTATTAATGTATATGCGTTCCGCCCGGTTGGGACAGTTTTTAGAGGTATCATATAATATCCGCTTTAAAGATGAAAAAGAACAACACAAGTTCATTGGCGAATTGAGCGCTGTCGAAGGAATTGAGCGGGTATCTCTGATTATGGGCGAAGAGAGCGGTGATACATTTTAAATTTTTTCACTGCTGTTTAAATTGAGAAAAAACTTCTCTGAGTATCCTGTCTTTTGTTTTCAGCATTTCATTTTTCGAATCACAGTAAATTACCCCCGATGCGGCCCCGGCATGTCCGTTTCCAATATTTAACTGCCTCATTATTTCCCCGACATCTTTATTATGTTCCACATTGTTAAGATTTAGACTCAGTGACATGGACAAAGAAAGATTATTTGTTTTAATTTGATTATGATACATGTTACCGACTTGCAGTACTCCAAGCGCGTCAGGATAAATTAAATAAGCTAAATGTTTCATGATCCGAGGGATTTTTTTATATTTTGTCAAATCAATAATCATTAATTGTTTTTGGTTATCTTCCGGCAAAAAATAGATATCATCGCGTATTTTATCTATCATTTGCTGTTCCTCGGCCTGAAATTTATGGTAACGCTTTTTTACCCCGGGTAATAATGCAACCTCCCGTATCGGGCGGTCTTTAAGAAGCAGAACCAGGCTCTTTAAATATTGCCATTTTTGTTGAAAACTTTGTTCGGAGAGTTTTATAGTGCAATCAATTATTTTCCCCGGTGTTTCTTTACGCCAATCCTCTATATTTTTATAATCAAAGGAATCGATTATATCCGCTTCATCTACCATCTCCGCATAGTATTCGGGCAGTTCTTTATTATTCCTGAAATAATCATATATGACACGGGCGCATGAATTTTTGATTTCAAAACAACCCGGAATAGAAGCCGGATCGATTTTCCGGTATTCCAGATCTTCCAGATTACCTTCGTGGTGATCGAACCACATACCGCATTCCAGGGGGTAAGGCAAATCACAAACTACATCCTCACCGGTTATGGATATTTGCGCGTCAGTCACAGTTCTGGGCTGGGTAAATACAATAAAATTGATTTTCAGCGCATAAGCGCAGATGACCGCGCTGGCCACTCCGTCAAAATCACTGTGTGTGACAATTCTTTTATACATTGGTTCTGTTATTCATCTATGGTTACACGATAAGTGATACCCGGTTCAAGTACTTCGGCGATTCCCAAACCGACAAATCCGGTTGTAATGGGAAGATCATTAACTCCAAAATAGGCTGAATTTTCTGGGTCCAGGAAAAAGTTTATATTGGCATCAATCGCTTTTTTTATGCGTGGATATTTACCCACATCGTGATAATACCAGACGAGTAGACTGAGCACACCCTGGCTCCGCTGCTGATCTTCACTGCGCATTTTTCCCCAGACGCCTTTTAAATTCTGTGTATTTAACAGCCATTGTACACTTTTTGCCATTTTTCTTTCAATTGTTTTTTTAAATTGTAGATTGTCTGACCGTAAATAACAACTGATAATTCCGTCGGCCACATAACTCATCGTATCGAGCGGCCAATCATCCAGTTGGAAATTATGTAACAGGTAAGGAAAAACCCCAAAAGGGTCCTGTGTTGTGAATAACCAATTCACGGCATTTTCAGCTGTTTGCTGGTATTCCGGGTTACCTGTTAACGCGTAATAACATGAAAAAAAGGCGGCGCCGGTAACACTGGTGGAAATTGAGTAGGGAGCAACGGATAATTCATCTTTATAATATCCGCAACCGACGGCTCCGGCGTCTTTCCCTTCGGAAATAATCCACCCGTCACTGCCGCCACGGTTTTTATTTTGAGGATCGTCCTTTGTGCCAAAGCGAACAAAATTGGCATACAATTCAAGAGAGTTCAAATATCTGTCACGCCGTTCTCCCTCTGCAAACCGGACAGCAACGGCAAGGGCGGTCGTACTTGTGCCCGCGTCGCCAAGGTAAATATTATCATTTGGGGTAAAATCCCCCCACCATCCGGCCTGCTTGCCGTCCGGCGTTGTTGTTGTCTGTTGTAAATCCACGAGACGGTCAAACCATAACAGCGCTTCTTCAAGATACTCTTTTTTACCGGTCAGTTCGTACCCGGCGATAAGAATACGGGCAAGATTGCTGTTGATAAAAATCGATGTACGTCTTTTGGCGGTAATTTTTAGTTCACCGGACCGCAATTCCGCATCAATAGACCATTGACAGATACTTTCAAGATAGTTTAATAATGAAGCTCTTGTTTCTTCGTCGGATATAATTGCATTTTCCGCAGATACGACGGGTATCGAACTGCATATTATCAGAAAAGATAATAATATGCTGAATGATTTTATCTTCGTGGCTTTCATTTTCTCTCTCTTTATATTATTAGTGTTTCATATTCTGATTTTAAATTGATTTTGAGTTCAAAACACGTACAATCTGATTCTTATTCCAGATGAATCGATCCGCTTTTTATTTTATGCTTGAAAATTAAAAGAATCCATAAAAATTATTAATTTTTCTTAATAAATGCTATGTTTTTTATTTTTAAAAATATATATTAATTTTGACAATCTGAATCTTTTTTTTTGTATCATCATCTAAATGTGTGGAGGTAATAATGGATTCAGAACTGTCAATAATAAAAAAATACTGCGGTAATATTGAAGAAAGAATTAAAGCCTGTAAAAATCGAGATATTGCCGAACAGTTAAGGTGCCGGCTATGTTTTGAACTGGGAGAAAATTGTAAAAGTGAAATTGTTATTAACGTTTTACATGAATATGTTAATAAAATCATTAACAATACTTTTGATAAAAAAGGAAGAAATAAAACACTGGAGTCTGATTATGAAACCCGCTAAACTGTTTTTAACCATACTTGTATTTTTCGTATCGATGGCGTTATTTACATCATGCAATCAGGAGAATAAAAGCACTGAGAATCCTGAAATGAATAAAAGCACGAACGCAAACGCGCAATCCGCATATAACTTTGAACTGGTCACACTTGAAGGTCAAAAAATTACTCTTGATGATTTTAAAGGGAAAGTACTGTTACTTGATTTCTGGGATACCTGGTGTCCTCCCTGTAAAGCGGAAATTCCCCATTTTGTCGATCTTTATACAATATACAATGAAAAAGGTCTTGAAATACTTGGAGTGGCATTTGGCCGTGAAGGGAAAGATGCTGTAAACAATTTTATTCGTGATTATAATATTAATTATATTAATGCCCTTGCAAATCAAAATATCGTGTATGGTTTCGGAGGGATTAGCGGTATTCCGACTACTTTTTTGATCGATAAAAATGGAAAGATTTATAAAAAGTATGTCGGTTATAATGATAAAAGTGTCTTTGAAAACGATATCAAAGCCTTATTATAGTGCCAACTTTCTAATAGATACTGTTAAGGTTAATGAGGGAAAATCACAATGAAAGCAGAAATCAAACAAATTAACGGTCTTTCTCTGGCGGGAAAAGGCGATTCCGGTCATTGGGTTACCATGGACGGACCGGCGCTGCTTGGAGGCGCCGATGCCGGTGCGAGACCGTTGGAATTATTCCTAATGGGGCTTGGCGGCTGTACATCAATGGATGTTATCTCGATAATACGTAAAAAACGGATCAAGCTTGACAACTTTGAGTGTCACCTTGAAGCCGAGCGAAAGGATGAACATCCAAAGGTTTTCACCAAATTAAAAATTCATTTTATTTTTTGGGGAAAAGATATTCCCAGGGAAGCTGTTGAACGGGCAATAGAGTTATCCGAAACGACATATTGTTCGGCATCGGCAATGCTTAAAAAGGCAGTCGATATCGAAACAAGCTATGAAATCCGGGAAAGTTAAATTTTTAAGTTATCAAATTGTGATTTACCGATAACTTTTTCATGTTATGAAAATAACTTGAAAATGTGAAATATTTTTTATAATTTGGACATCTTGAATTATAAACAAAAGGTCAGGATGTTTGATATAGAAAACCAGGAATTAATTCTCATTGAAAAAGCCAAAAAGGGGGATAAATCCGCCCTTTCCGAGATCATAACTCAAAATGAAAGCATGGTTTATAACACCGCGCTTCGTTTGTTGGCGAATGCAGACGAGGCAGAGTGCGTTTTACAGGAAACTTTTTTAAAAGTAATACAAGCATTACCCGATTTTAAGGGTCAATCTTCTTTATCAACATGGATATATCGGATTGCCACAAATTTTGCCCTGATGCGGCTGCGGGGC
Organism: Candidatus Zhuqueibacterota bacterium; assembly: GCA_016934825.1. Classification (GTDB taxonomy): domain Bacteria; phylum Zhuqueibacterota; class Zhuqueibacteria; order Residuimicrobiales; family Krinioviventaceae; genus Fontivivens. The sequence goes on along the minus strand of JAFGSB010000078.1, from coordinate 12,110 downwards.
AAAAAAAAGCAAATGAGCGGTCTGGATGATGTTGAGAACAATATTAAAAAAGAAACACTGGAAAATTTTAATAAATCAGTTGACGCCAATCCGTTAAGTTCAGTGCTTAACGCAGAGTTACGGGAGGAAATGGAAAAGGAAATATCACGGTTATCTCCCAAATTTCGCAGTGTGTTCGTCTTGAAGGACATTGAGGGATTTTCTTTAAAGGAAATTTCGGAAATGACCGGATTAAGTCTTGCCGCTGTAAAATCAAATCTTCATCGGGCCCGCCTTATTTTAAGGAATCAACTGGCCGAATTTGTAGAACATGAAAAGAAATCTCATTAATAACAGATAATAGATGGTAAAGGGAATGATTAACCAATTTAATCTGTTATTAAAATACCTGACGTCCCGTAAAATCCGGGCGCGGTTCCCTCATTCAGTTAGAGAGGTTTTGTAGAATTATATCGTTTCCTGATTGGAATGGAAATATCGTAATTATTTAAAGCCGCGATTCATATTGTGTAGAAATATTCGTTTACCGGGCACCAATTAAATATGATTTTATAAATATTCATGTCAATTTACTGCAATGTTGACATTTTACAGGGTGTATAAATCAAGTGAAAATATGTTTTAAATCACATTTCCTAAAAACAACTTGACATATATTCTAATGGTATTTATATTGCTTATTATCATATAAATAATTGGCATTTAATTACGAACCAAAGAGATGAAAAATGAGAACTTTAAGAGTTTTGACTTTTTTCTTAATTATTTTCATGGTAAACACTTTATTATACGCGCAAAACAAAACCCGAATCGCAGTTTTAAGTTTTGAAGCAAAAAATGTTAACCAGGAAACCGCGGAAGCAGTTGCTGATATTCTAAGTACCGAATTATTCAATACAAATCGTTTTGACGTAATTGAACGACAGGCGATTAACAAAATTTTGGAAGAACAAAAATTACAAATGACCGGGATTACCGATATGTCTCAGGCCGCGGAAATTGGTAAAATGCTCAATGTGGAGAAAATTTTAATCGGCAGTGTAAGCCGTTTGGGGCAAACCTATATTATTAACACACGTTTGGTAGGAGTTGAAACCGGCGCCCTTGAATTAGCGGAAAACACAAAATCACAGGGAGGGGAGGATGGATTGCCCACCGCAATCGCTCAGCTTGTATCCAAGATTTCACAAAAAATTACACTTGAAGGAACAATTATTAAAGTCAATCAAAATGTTGTCTTGATTGATCTTGGTAAAAACCACGGTATTAAGAAAGATCAAATGCTGGATGTTATCCGGATTGGCGATGTAATTACCGATCTTTCCGGAGCGGCAATCGGCACATCTGAGGATTTAATCGGGATATTAAAGGTTATTAACGTAAAGAATGAATATTCCGAAGCGCAAATTAAACAATCAAAGGTAATGGTCCGTCTCGGCGATAAGGTGAGATTAAGTACCACGGTTATCGGATTAAAGCAGGATATCAGGACAACGCCTCAACCGGAAATAAAAGAGAAACAAGTTAAAGAAGAAAAAAAACAAAATGATAAAAAACCGGTAGAACTACCACCCGTATTTTAATTAAAATCAGGAGGGCAATATGTTAGCCAAAAAACGATTAATTTTTTTGACGATCTTTATTCTGTTTATTGCACATACCGTTTTGGCGCAAACCAGAACGGTTGTTACACTCGGTGGCAGTTGGTGGAATGCTGCATATACTTATGAGGACGAGGACGGAGAAGAATTGGCTGAAATAGGAAATGGAAATTCATTTGGTCCCTATATCAGTATTAATCATGGTAAAATAAATTTCGGAGCTTCATTGCTTTTTGGTACTTTCCCGGTTGATGCTTTTGACATGGGATTTGGTGAAGACATATTTGATACGGATATCAACATGTCCAGAAATGACCTTAATTTTACACTGGGATATCGTATACATCGAAATATTAATTTGTTTGCAGGCACAAAATACTTAAAATGGGCCATTAATTTAGATATGAATGATATTCCAATTGAAACCGGCACCGACTTTTGGGGTGATCCGATATATGATTATGTTGATGCAAGTATTGAGCTAAGTGAAAGCGGCATGCTGTATGGTGTGGGTATCTCCGGTGTTATACCGTTAGGGTCCGGTGGAATGTATGCTTTTGGGTCCATTGCCGGTATGGGCGGTACGTTAAAAAGTGAATCAACTGTTGAATTTTTGGGCGAAAGTGAAAGTGAAACAGGTGAAGATATTTCGGCCACTCTCGCTGCTATCAATCTGGGATTGGGTTATCGCTTCCCATCCGGATTCGGTATTAATGCGGGTTACCGCGCTGATTTGTTTAGTGAAGAAGTGGAAGATAGTGATGAAGATTCACAACCCAGAATCCGGGTTGAAGGTTTTATCGTTACAGCTTCATATTCGTTTTAATAAATTATTTAAGGTTATTCTGCCCTACCATAGAGGGCAGAATAGCTTTATATAGTATTTTTGTACAGGTTCGGTTTACTGCCCGTAATGTGGTATTCAAACGGGTAAATAATAATTCCGGGGTCAATGCATTTTTAGAATTCCAATTCAGGTTTTGTAGGAGATTGTTTATATAATTAATATTGATATTATCCTCAGCCGCTGTGGTTAGTCTGTATAAAATTCTGATTTTTCTCAAAAATTCATAAGCATGGAAAAGTTTCTGGAAATCTTTAGAAAATTCCGGGAGCAGGGATTGTATAATAATCAATAATTTGAAATTTGATGTTTCCCTTATATTATAAAACGTTCGGATGATACTCAATATCATTTCAATATCCCGCAACCCTCCTGTTGTTTCTTTAACATTAATTATCTCTGTATTTTCCCTTGTGAAATGGGTATGTCTGGATTCGATTTCATTGACCATATCAAAAATGAATTCTTCTTTTTTGTCGAGTATGTATGGATTCAATATTTCTTTTTCAACGGCCTCCTGTAAAATGCCGCTGCCCACGACCATTCTTGCCCCAAGAAGCTGGGCTTTATCAATGAATCGTTCATAGGAATTGTCTTTTAGCAATTTTATGAGTTGATTAAAGGTACAAATATAGGTCCCGGTGAAATCAGCAAGCCGATAATGGGGCATAATTCCGCATTTTAATATTTCTTTATGCATTTTTTTAATAATTGCCGAGCAATACTCTTTGATATTATGATTGGTGGAATTTAACAGAATAATGAGGTCAAAATCGTCATCAAAGGCCTGCATTTGTCCCTGGCCGCCTGTAACATAAACGCCAAGTAAATCTTTAGTAATTATTTTGTTATTTACCGTTTCGTCAATTTCTTTTTTACACGAATCAAAAACCAGTCTTAAATAATTATCCGAAAATTCGGTATATTGAAAAGAAACGCTTATTGCCGAATTGCCCTGTAATGCGTCAATAGCGATACGGAAAAATTCATAATCGTAATAAAATTTTAAATTATGTAATTTTTGTTTTACGTTTTTTGTACGTTCCGCTTCAGCAAGGCTGCCTTTGCCGATTAAATTCAAACGTTGAAAATTATTTAAATATTTGATGTACTGTGGTTGTTGTTTGAGAACTTGTTGCATTCTAAATTTGAAATAATTACTTGTTCCATAGTTTAGTTTAAGAAGAAATTGTAACCTGTCTTTGGCAATTTTAACATTCTGGTCCCAAACGTAATAGTCCAGTAAATTATATAATTTCAACTGCTGCTCGTCGGTAAGTAAAACAATAAAATCGTTCAAGAGTTCGGGATAATGAGTGAATACAACACTTATGCGTCTGACAATTTCTTCATCGGCTTTTAAACGATCAAAGAATATATTATTCAATTTTAGATATAGTTCCGGGTCCGGTAGTACGTCTTTGTATTTATAAATTAATGTGATCAGGGAGTATAAGGAAATAAATGAATTCCATCCCCAATCGATGAATTTTTCCAGTATTTCATCCTGCTGTTGTTGCGGCAGAGACGATATATCATTTGCCAACCGTTTTAAAATTTTTCCGTCTTTACGCTGCAAAACAGAAATAATATCATCCCAGAAGCGGGTACCGCGGAAAAATCTCGTTTCTTTAAGAAATCGTAAAGCAAGGTTGCCTATCCTTTTTTCCCCCTTTTCCGTCACTTTTTTATGACGAAGTACTTTACCAAATACGGTTATGGATTCAAGGTGTGTCACGGAATAGGGTAACAGGTTTCTTAATGTTTTTTTTGCCTGAAGAATATTTTGATAATAATCGGTAATTAAAAAGTCTGTGGCAGAAGCGACGCCAACCGATCTGTATCCCATCGCTTCGGCAACCAGGGAAAGGTTTTCTTTGGCGTTTTTTTCTCCTAATTGAATTTCTTCTTCCTGTGCGATAAGTAACTGGTACAGATAACGGAATATTTCAAGGAATGTTAAGGGTCCTTCAATGACATTGTAGCTTGCGCTTCTGCTTTTATCCTTTATTTTCAATTCGTCGAGAATGGCCCAAGCATTGACCTGGCGCATACAAAATATGGTCTTGGCAGCGAATAACATACCTTTGATCATTCTTAATCCATCACCTTTCGGATTAATAATATCGTAGGGCAGTTCCCTGAACATAAAAGAACGGGTTTCACCGATAATGCCGCGCAGGTATCCTTCATGGAATTTGAGATATTCATGCTGGGTATTGTAAAAATAGTATCTTGAGGTGATATCACGTCTGAAATCAAAGAAAAGTTTTCTGTTTCCCAGAATTCGCGCCGCTCCAAGCATTTCAGTTATGATAACAAAATCGTGTATCTCATTATCCAATAATTCGGCATATTCCTTGATGGACGCCGAAAAAGAAGTGATATTGCCGACATGCTCGGAAATATGAAAATGCAGGCTGATCGCCTTTTTTAACATTTCCGAATTCATTTTCCCGATACATTTATTCAAAATATCCCGGTTTTCTTCGCCCCTGTCCACAACTCCGATGTCAATATCGTCCTGGTCGGAACGGGTTCCGACGCCGAGAAATACAAATTCCAAATTTAGTTTTGGGGGTATATATAATTTAAGTAACTGTTTCATGTAAGAAGCAGTCAAGGTACGGAAATCATGTCCGGTGCGCAGCATGAATTTTTTGTAGATTGTCAGTTTATCCTCATTACGGGTTAATTCCAGAATTAAGGCATCCAGTGCGTTGATATTCATTTGTAAAAACTGAATGGCGAAATAACATCCCAGGTCATCCAGTTTCTCTTTCAAGGTGGTACCGATTTCGGAGATAATGGCCATTTCTTCCATATAATCGTGTGCGGCGGCCCACAGATGCACTCTTTCAATGACACCCGCATTTTCAAGCCGGTACATTAATCCATTGAGGTTCATATCAATAATGGATGTATATTTTCGATAGTGATTTCCCAAACCCTGGGCACGTTTTTTCAGTCTTTCAAAATAAATATCCATAATATTGTACCAGTTTTAAAATGAACTCTTGAATCGTTACTGTTCGATATAGAGTGCTAACACGTCTTGAGAATATTAAAATTATCCGGAATCGGGCTACAATCCTTTATAATTATAAAAAAAGTTGGTTAACATTTTGCAGTATAAAATATTTTAAAAAACAATTGCGGAATAAGCAAGTAAAATCAAAACATCATATATGGGTGTCCGGTGAAAGGGAGCCAGTATTCTCGAATTTTACTTATAAAGCCTTAAAATAATATTTTTTTTTGTAATTTTACTTGACATAAATATATTTATAATATATCTTTAAACATAAATATTCCGCTTTATGAATGTTTCCTATTTCAATTACAAATAATGTAATGAAGTATAGGCAATATGCACATTCCAAATTATATTTCAAACTTAAATTTAATAATAAAATCAATGTTATGTAAAATTTTGTTTGGAGGATTCCATGCAGGAGATATTGAGCCATGATCTGGTGATATTTGGTGCTGGACTGGCGGGATTACGTTCCGCTATTGAGGCATCGCGAATCTCGAATGGTGATATTGATATTGCCGTAGTGACGAAAAATCAGATGATGCGTGCACATTCTGTTGGCGCAGAAGGTGGAACAGCCGCTGTATTGCATATGGATGAAGGGGATAGTCTGGAATTACATTCGTGGGATACGGTAAAGGGAAGCGATTTTCTGGCCGACCAGAATGTGGTTGACCGGTTTGTACGAATAATTCCGAATGAAATCCGCCAACTGGACCATTGGGGCATCCCCTGGACCAGACGTGAAGACGGCAAGATCTCGCAACGTCCGTTTGGCGGTCACAGTTATCCGCGCGCCGTCTGTGCCGCTGATAAAACGGGATTTTTTGAGTTACAAACACTTTATGATACCCTGGCGAAATATGAAAATATCACGCATTATAATGAATATTATATCACATCAATATTAATCGAAAATAATCAATTCCGTGGGCTTGCTGCTGTGAGCATGACCACCGGTAAATTTGTATTGATCAGAGCAAAGGCGCTGATCATCGCCAGCGGCGGCAGCGGTACTTTATTCGGTTTTACCACCTATTCGCAAACAGTAACAGGAGATGGCCTGGCGCTGGCTTATCGTGCCGGCCTGAATCTTGAGGATATGGAATTTGTGCAATTCCATCCGACCGGTCTGGTGCCATCCGGCATTTTGATGACGGAAGCCTGCCGCGGCGAAGGCGGTTATCTTGTCAATAATAAGGGTGAACGTTTTATGAGTAAATACGCGCCGGAGAAAATGGAACTGGCGCCGCGGGACCTGGTTTCCCGTTCCGAAATGACCGAAATTGAGGAAGGCCGCGGTTTTAAAGGACCTAACGGTCTGGATTATATTCATCTTGATCTGCGTCATTTAGGCGCCGACAAGATAAACGACCGTTTGCCGCTTATACGTGAAGTTTGTATCGAATATATCGATCTTGATCCCATCCTTGAACCCATTCCTTGCCGGCCGGTCGCTCATTATTCCATGGGTGGAATTGAAACGGATATTGAAGGCGCAACCCGTATTCCCGGAATTTGGGTGGCAGGAGAAGCCGCCTGCGTCAGTCTGCATGGCGCTAACCGGTTAGGTTCCAATTCGACTGCCGAATGTCTGGTCTGGGGTAAGATTGTCGGCGAACACGCCGCCAACTATTGCAAGCAGAACAAGGACCTCCCGCCGCAGCCGGATAAGGCGTTTGAGAATGAGGTCAAACGGGTTTTTGATGATATAATAGGCAAGTCCGGCAAGGAAGATATGTACAAACTAAGACGTGAGTTACGCACATGTATGGATAAAAACGTCGGGGTGTTCAGAACCAAAGAGGGAATGGAAGAAGCCCTGAAAATAATTAAAGATCTGAAAAAACGTTATGAGGATATTAATATTGTCGACAAATCCCATGCGTATAACACCAATTTAATACACGCACTTGAATTGAAAAATTTAATTGATCTGGCGGAAGTTATGGTGACGGGTGGAGTTGTGCGTACGGAATCACGCGGCGCACATTCCCGAAGAGATTATAAAATACGCGACGATAAAAAATGGCTTAAACATACTCTGGCCGCTTATACTCCGGATGGACCCAAATTGAGCTACAAGCCGGTTACGATCACAACGTGGAAGCCGGTGGAAAGAAAATATTAATTATTTTGGGAGTTTTATTATGAAGGTTGAAAGACTGCATAGAAAAAATAATCTCGGACTTGCCGGGTGGATCCGTGGCGGACGTTATGGCCTTGAAAGGTATGCTTATACTCTTCACAGGATAACCGGTCTGGGTATTTTATTGTATTTTCTTTTGCATATATTTGCCACAAGTTCACGAATTTGGGGGCCGGAATTCTGGGAAAAGACCATGGATTTGTTTGAAAAACCCGTTTTTAAATTTGGTGAGTATCTGGTTTTTGTTGCTTTTGCATACCACGCTTTAAACGGGATACGTTTATTTATTACCGAACTGGGTTTCGGTATGGGCAAACCGCAGCGCCCGGTTATTCCTTATAAAAATGCTGTACGTCGTCAAAGGCCTTTACTTATTGTGGCAATGATTATCGCCTTTGTGTTAATTGTTTTTGGCGGACTTGATTTTTACCTTTTAGGAAATTAGGAGTCTATTATGCGTGAATCAAAATTATGGGTATACCATTTAATTGCAGGCGCCGTCATTCTTGTACTGTTAGGCATCCATATGTTTATTATGCACCTTGACGCGATATTGTATTCTTTAGGTGTCGGCTCTCAGAACCCCATTGATTCCGGGGTGGTTTTTGCCCGCAGCAAAGAACTGTTCTTTATGATCACCTATATCATTTTATTGGGTACGGCGCTGTATCATGGATTGTACGGATTTAAAAATATTTTAATGGAACTGACATTGGCCCAAAAGTCTGAAAAATTCATTTCAGGCTTTTTAACCTTATGCGGTGTTTTGTTATTTGCTTACGGTACTTTTGCAGCTGTTTTTGTTTTTATGAAATAGGAGATTTTGGAATGAATGAAAATAATTCAACAAAAAATACAACGACGGTCATATTTGAGATTTTGCGTTATAACCCGGAGACCGGTGAAAAACCTAAAATGCAGGAATACAACGTACAGGTTTATAAGGGAATGACGGTTTTGGACGGACTAAACTGGATCAAAGAGAATCTGGACCCTAGTCTTGTATGGAGATCCTCATGTCGTATGGGCGTTTGTGGCTCCTGCGGTATGTTTATAAACGGATATCCCCGTCTGGCATGTAATAATCAAATATTAAAAATAAGTAATAAAAAATTACAAATCAAACCGTTGCCCAATTTTGATATCATCCGTGATCTTGTACCCGATCTGGAGGGATTTTTTCAAAAACATAAATCGGTGAAACCGTATTTAATTCGTAAAGATATTCAGGAACAAAATCTGCCAACCGGAGAATATTTTCAATCCCCGGATGAATTGACCAATTACATACAATTTGCCTATTGTATTAAATGCGGGTTATGTCTTTCCGCCTGCCCAACAGTTGCGACCGATGAAAGGTTTACGGGTCCGCAGGCCCTGGCCCAGGCGTGGCGATATAATTCGGACTCGCGTGATGAAGGTAGCGACGAGAGGATTAAAGCGGTGCATGATGAAATCGGCGCGTCACGATGTCATTTTGCCGGCGCGTGCTCCGATGTTTGTCCCAAAGGTGTGGATCCCTCGTTTGCCATTCAACTTTTAAAGCAGGATTTCTTTTTAAAAACATTGAAATTGCGGAAAGATGAAAAAGAAACTCATGTGATACCCACGGCAAAGAAATATGTGCCAAATCCAAAGATTCCCGAAGCGCCTAAACCTACGGTGAAAAAATAACATCCCGCGAAAATATGATTTAACCTTTTATGGGGTGTCCGGATACCGGACACCTTGACATACATTGATTTTGAATATAAGATTATTGGTTATTTTTAACATTTATTTTCCATAGTAAACAATATTTTATTAGTAAAAATGATATTATATCCTAAAATTTTGAAAATTATCGACCTGAAAGCATAAATATTTAGGAATGATTAGATGGCAATTAATCAAAATTCGTCCTGTTTATAATGAATTTATAACTGATTGCGTCTTTTTTGGGGACGGCTTTGATACATTGAATAAATTAAAAAACCGCATTTAAAAATAATCATTCATTAATATCCTGAATTTATTTTTTCACGACACCTGAAGATAAAAAAGTATCACATTTAGAAAAAACTGTTGTTGCATACAAGTTTTTTGTTTATATTCCTTAAAAAGAGTTGATAATTAAAGGTTCAAGAGAATAATGGCAAATGAGGAACAGGTTCGAATATTGAAAAAAGGGGTTAAAACTTGGAATGAGTGGCGTGCTAAAAATTCGGATGTTAAAATCGATTTACGAGGTATTGACCTTTGGGAAGAAGATCTCAGAGGAGTTGATTTTCGCAATGCAGATTTGAGACGTGCGGATTTAAGAGAGGCAGACCTCCGCAAGGCGAATTTCAGAGGAGCAGACTGCTGGAATGCCGATTTTAGAGAAGCAAATCTCATCGGGGCATTTCTCTCGAATACCAACTTGAAAAGCGCAAATTTATGGCAAGCTGATCTCAGGGAATCCGATATGACCGGCGCTGATACCAGGGACGCGAATTTAATCGGAGCGAATCTTAGCGGTGTTAAAAAATAGTTCTCAGGCAGTTATTTCGTATTTTTCCCGCCCTTCTTTAAAAATATTATTTCCATGACAATCCTGCGCTACAATAGCAGGGAAATTTTCAACTTCGAGAATCCTGATTGCTTCAGCTCCTAACTCTTCATAGGCGACAACTTTGCTGTTTTTAATCGACTTTGCAATTAATGCGGCTGCACCGCCGACAGCGGCTAAATACACGCCTTTATATTTCATCAAAGCTTCAGTAACAGAAGCACCCATTTCACCTTTGCCGATCATTCCTTTAGATCCGGCCTTTAAAATTTCGGGGGCGTAGGGGTCCATACGGTAGCTGGTCGTCGGCCCGGCCGAGCCGATCGCCTGCCCCGGGCGCGCCGGTGAAGGGCCGACATAATAAACTAGATGACCCTTTAAATCTATCGGAAGCTCTTTGTTCGCACTTAACAGATCAACCAGTTTTTTATGCGCTGCGTCTCGAGCTGTATAAATAGGCCCTGTAATCAATACGTTATCACCGGCGTGACATTTTTCCACCTGAGCATCATCTAAAGGTGTAGTTAGTTTTATAATTTCTGACATAATTAATGACCTTTATAATCAATATTAAAGAGTGACTGTTTTATGCCGGGCAGCATGACATTGAATATTGACTGCCGCAGGCATTGTTGCAATGTGGCATGGAAAAACTTCCACATGTACATCAAGAGCGGTTGTCCGGCCGCCCAAACCCTGCGGGCCGATACCAAGTTTATTGATTTTTTCCAGCAGTTCCAGTTCCATATCAGCGTAATATGGATCGGGGTTCCGGTCGCCAATATCCCGTAACAGGGATTTTTTGGCAAGCCATGCTACTTTTTCAAAAGTTCCGCCAATACCCACACCGACAACAATAGGCGGGCATGGATTTCCTCCCGAGCGGCTGACCTTATCGATGACAAAATTTTTAATCCCTTCGGCGCCGTCCGCAGGTTTTAACATGGCAACTTCACTCATGTTTTCACTTCCGCCGCCCTTTGGTGCGATGGTTATACGGAGTTTATCACCCGGCACAATATCAGTCCAAATTATCGGGGGTGTATTATCCTTGGTATTGACTCGTTTGATAGGATCTATAACAATTGATTTTCTCAGGTATCCGTCGGTATATCCTTTTTTGACTCCTTCACTGATTGCGTCGTTAAGCAAGCCACCCTTAATTTGAACATCCTGGCCGATGTTGACAAAAAATACTGAAAATCCGGTGTCCTGACATAGTGGGAATATACCATCTTTTGAGATCGTCGCGTTTTCGATCAATTGGTCCAGTATCGCTTGCCCGGTTGGTGAGTCTTCTTTTTGTCTACTTTTTTTCAGGGCGTTAATCACATCCTCCCCAAGTTGGTAATTGGCGCTAATACATATTTCTGCGACTTTGTCGACAATATCATTGTATAATATTTCCCGCATGGACTAATCCTCCAAATATTGATTTATATTAAAAAGCAGGAATTTGTGATAAAGAACACCTTTGGATATTAAAAAATGAAACAAGTTACATTTATGAGAGTATTTTAGTATACAAAAGATTTTATTATAAGTCAAGTTATACCGTAAAAAAATAAAGTGTACCAAAATGATATGCAGTGTCCAAAATTTACTGATTAAAACGGGTAACAATAAAATATTTGATGTTCGCGGGATGATTTTAATATTAAATGTTGTTTTAATGTTTCATATTAGATTGATTTTTTTAATGATATGTAAATAAAAAAAATATGATTGTAGTTATTTTTACTTATAAAAAAAGTTTAAGGTGGCATAAATATTGTATTTAAGTTAAATGGAATTGGAAAAAAGAGAAGATTGTTGAAAAAGTGTAGAGGGAATGATTTTGAAAGTAATGAATAAAAAAGTAATAAAGGTGTTTATTGTTTTAATTCTTGTCATCAATTCACTGGTTTTGTTCCTTTTTATGATGAATAATATTATACTTGGGGAAACGG
>JAFGSB010000077.1 GCA_016934825.1 Candidatus Zhuqueibacterota bacterium | reverse complement strand
TTGATTCAAATACTTAGATTCCATAATATATGGGTGGTACACTTTCAACTGCCCACGAGTGGTACACTTTCAAGTGCCCGATGACAAACATATATGATTAATTGTCAATGTCATACATGAAATATAATCGATTATTCTTCGATTAATTATTAGGGATGATAAAATGAGCAAATTACTACAGAGGTCCAAAAGGAGGGTTATTAATCAGTTCAATATCTAAACTACAGAGTTTTTTATCCCCAAAAACTCCACATTTCATTTTTTATGATAAGATGAACTCTCCTGTTAAGTTTGAGGAAAAAAATAATTGATTTAATAATAACAACAAAAACAAGTACATACTTAACATTTTACTAAAAAAAGTTATTCCATTGAGAAATCAGAAAGAATAAAAAATTGTTGTTCTTTCATTTAACCCGAGAATGTGAAAAATATGACAAAATTTAAAAGTGAGGTATTTCTAAGTCCGGGCGTTTGTTTTTAAGAGCCTTTTTCTTGTATAACGTATCAAACCGCCGGCATCCATAACCGCCTGCCTTGTTCCGGAAAGCGGGATGGTTTTATAAGTCTTTCCTGATGACCTGTTGAATATTTTTGCTTCGTCGATAACAAGTTCATCATTTTCATGTGCCTCAATATCCGGCGCCGTGATGGTTTTCAGGCCCAGGTTAACGGCATTTTGCAAAAAGATGCGGGCAAAGCTTTTTGCAATAATCACAAGTTCGTGCCCTTTTAAACAGGATGCCGCCTGTTCGCGTGAGGAGCCGCATCCGAAATTATTTCCGCCGATAATAATACTGCCCGGTGTGAATTTTTTATCATTCAGGTTTTTGTTAAACTCTTTGTAATCCGCAAAGGCAAACGCCGGTGTTTCCGTTGGTAATACCGTTGCCATAAAACGTCCCGGATAAATCGTATCGGTAGAAATATCATCGCCAAGTTTTAAAATTACTTTTGCCATGTTAAATCCTTTCGTGTCGTGGATCGGTAATTTTACCGGTAATCGCGGACGCCGCGGCCGTTGCCGGCGAACATAAATATACATCCGCGTTGGGATTGCCCATTCTGCCTTTGAAATTCCGGTTCGTGGTCGCCAGCGCCGTTTCACCGTCGGCCAGCGCTCCCTGGTGAACGCCGAGACAGCAGCCGCAGCCGGGATTCATGATGACCGCACCGCTGGCTGACAAATCGGACAGATATCCCTTTTTCAGCGCCTCGTTATATATCCTTGCGGATGCCGGGAATACCAGCATACGAACGTTATCCGCAACACTTTTACCCTTTAAAATTTTGGCCGCGATCTCCAGGTCCTCAAGACGGCCGTTGGTGCAGGATCCGATAACGATCTGGTTCAGTTCCATCCCTTCAACATCGGATACCGGTTTCACATTATCTACGGTATGCGGACAGGCAATCTGCGGAGTGAGGGCCGACACATCAATTTCGACAGTTTTTTCATAAACGGCATTTTCATCAGCCGATACCGGTTCAATCTCATCCGTTACGCCCGCCACATCCCGTAAATAACGAATGGTTGTATCATCCGCCGGAACGATACCCGCCGTGGCCCCGGCTTCAACCGACATGTTGGAAATTGTCAGCCGGCCGGAAACGGACATCTCTCTAATAACAGACCCGTGATATTCCAGCACTTTGAACGTCGCACCGTTCGCGGTCAGATTACCGATGATATTCAAAATAATATCTTTGGCGTAAACAGCAGGTTGAAGCGTGCCATTGACAAGAATTTTAATCGTGCCCGGCACCTCCAGATTCAATATTGTTCCCAGCGACCACACGCTGGCCATTTCCGTTGCGCCGATGCCCATCGCAAAAGCGCCCAGCGCGCCGTGGCTCGTGGTGTGGGAATCCGTGCCCAGTACCATATAACCGGGCCGCACATAGCCGTATTCAGGCAGAATCTGGTGGCAGATGCCGCCGACATCACCGCGGATTTCATGAAATTTACCTATACCCTGTTCTTTGACAAATTCCCTGATCTTTTTCTGGTTATTGGCGGTTTTGGAGCTTTCGGCCGGAACACGGTGGTCAAATATGATGGCGATCCTGGCCGGGTCCCACACTTTTGGCTGCAGCCCGGTTCCACTGTACACTTCGAAGAACTGATTGATGACCAGCGCAGCATTTTCATGCGACATGGCCAGATCCACCGCCGGCTCGATAATATCACCGGGCCTGACCGTATTCTTGTCCGCCGCTCTTGCCAGTATTTTTTCAGCAACCGTCAATCCCATATTAAATCTCCAGTTATATTACAAATTATATAATACCTTCTTTTTTAAATTTTTTAATTTCAGCGCCGGAATAACCCGACTCTTTCAGATATTTTTCGGTATCCGCAGATAGTTTGGGCGGGGCAGTTTGTATCTTACCGGGAGTTTGTGCAAATTTTGCCGTCAGGTTGAACAGCGGCAGTTCACCGACATCTTCTTCTGTAATCGTTGAAAGCGATTCCCGGTGTTTAATTTGTTCCGAACGCAAAGCTTTTTCCAGGCTCAGTATCGCGCCGGAAGGGACGCCGTTTTCATTGAGTATTCCAACCCACTCTTCAGTGGTTTTTTCCTTCAGTCTGCTTTCCAAAAGAGGCGTCAGGGCCCTGCGGTTCTTCTTTCGGTTGTCGCGTTCCCTGAATCGCGGGTCATCCTTTAATTCAGGTACACCAAGCAGGTCAGCGACACTTTCCCATTGCTCCTGTTTATTGGCGGCAATATTAATATATCCGTCCTTAGTTTTGAATGTTCCCGATGGTGCGGCGGTAAAATTGTCGTTTCCGAGCAGTGAAGGCTGCTGATGACCGATCAGAAGATTTGCCGCAACCCAGCCCATTAACGGCATGATCGAATCCAGCAGCGCCACATCAATAAACTGTCCTTCCCCGGTTCTCTCCCGGTAGTAAAGAGCGCCCATGATAGCAAAAGCAGCATTCAGACCGCCGACCGTATCGCATACCGGAAAACCGCAGCGCAGCGGATTCAGGGTCTCGTCTCCGTTAATATCCATCACCCCGCTCAGTCCCTGGATGATCTGGTCGTAGGCCGGTTTTTGCGCGTCCGGACCGGTTTGCCCGAAGCCTGATATGGCACAGTAGATCAGTTTGGGATTTATTTTTTCGAGTTCTTCATAGGACAACCCTAGTCGTTCCATCACACCGGGACGAAAATTTTCGACAACAATATCGGCCGTTTTTACCAGCTTTTTGAAAATTTCCCTGCCCTTGTCCGTTTTGAGATTGATCGTCACCGACTTTTTATTGGCGTTCTGGGCAAGAAAACTGGTCCCCATCAGTTTTCTGTTCAATTCGGGCAGACAGCCCAGTTTACGCGCCAGGTCGCCGTCGTTCGGATTTTCGATCTTGATCACCTCGGCGCCCAGCAGCGCCAGATGTAATGTACAGAACGGCCCGGAAAGCACATTGGTGAGATCAAGAACGCGTATGTTTTCCAATAACTTCATATTCTATCAAAATCCTTTCAAAATATTTGGCAGACCGGTTTTATAAAGACGTCCGGACAACTCCCGGCCCAGATGTTGACCGATGTCGCGCGTCAGTTCGATCAGCTTTTCAAGGTCCGGCAGGTCGGCTAAACCCTGCCTCATGAACAGGTACACCAGGTCTTCCGTGCATACGTTGCCGGAGCTGATCCTGGTAAACGGACAGCCGCCGAGGCCGCCAAAAGCGGATTCGAAACAGGTCACTCCCGCCTGATATGCGGTAAAACAGTTGGCGATGCCGGTCCCGAATGTGTCGTGAAAATGACAGGCCGGTTCGATATTGTTGTCCAGTTCTATTATAGCCCCGAACAGGTCCGTTACCTGTTCGGGAAACGCGTACCCGGCGGTATCGGCAAGACTAATGGTTAAAAGTCCGGCGTCAAGATACGATTTAACGATGTCGATAACCTGATTTTTCGAAATAAGACCTTCGTAACCACAGCCAAACGCGGACTGCACGGAGACCTGTACCCGTTTGCTTTCGGAAACGGCGCGTTTTGCCATTGTTATAATACGGCCAAGCGCTTCGGTTGTCGACATGCCGGTGTTTTTTACACTATGCGTATTGCTGGCGGACACGCCCATACAAAACATTTCAACACCGCAGGCCAGGCCCCTGTCCAGTCCCTTTTCATTCAGCACCAGGCCGGATAATATCACATTTTCCGGTTTTTTACCGGATTTCAGCACATCGGTGAACAACCGGTCCGTATCTGACATTTGCGGGACTTTAACGGGATGAACAAATGAACCGAGCTGGATTTTTTTGATGCCCGAAGCAAAAAGACGGTTTATCCATCCCATCTTTTTTTCAAACGGCACAAGTTGTTTTTCGATTTGCAGGCCGTCCCGTAAACCGACTTCATGAATATTAATATTATGTTTTACAGTCTGCACGCGACGGCCTCCGCCATGTCCAAAGTTGAGCTGTTACCGCCCATATCATAGGTTCGGATCTTTCCTTCTTTGATCACTCCGGCAACCGCCGTTTCCAAACGTTCCGCTTTGTCCTTCTCGCCCAGATAATCCAGCATCAGTTTTACGGCCAGCAGCATGGCGATGGGATTCACTTTATTCATTCCGGCGTATTTGGGGGCGCTCCCATGCGTCGGTTCGAATACCGCGTAATCATCGCCAATATTGCCGCTGGACGCAAAACCCAGGCCTCCCACAAGCTGGGCCGCCAAATCCGAGATAATGTCGCCGAACATGTTTTCGGCAACCAGGACACCGTAGTTTTCCGGGTTCTTCACCAGCCACATGCACATGGCGTCTATATTGGTTTCCCATAACTCAATGTCCGTGTATTGTTTTGCAACCTCACGGGCACAGCGGGTCATCAGTCCGCCGGTCTCGCGGAGAACATTCGGTTTTTCCACAAGGGTAACGGTTTTATAACCATGCCCTTTCGCGTACTTGAAAGCCTCTTTGACAATATTGGTACAACCAGTTTTGGTTACGATACGGCTGGACAATGCGATTTCGTCGCGGGGCACATTTTTGAATTTTTGCATTTTGGGGTGATTGCTTAGCAGAACATTAAAAACATTTTCCGGCATGGGATAAAATTCAACGCCGGCGTACAGGCCCTCGGTATTTTCCCGGAAAACCACCAGGTCGATATTGTCCCGGTAATTCAAAGGATTTCCTTTAAAGGCCCGGCATGGTCTCAGGTTAGTGCGCAGGTTAAACAACTGACGCAGTTTCACGAT
Source organism: Candidatus Zhuqueibacterota bacterium (assembly GCA_016934825.1). Lineage (GTDB taxonomy): Bacteria > Zhuqueibacterota > Zhuqueibacteria > Residuimicrobiales > Krinioviventaceae > Fontivivens. The sequence continues at coordinate 68,344 of JAFGSB010000077.1, read as the reverse complement.
GGGTGAAAAATATTCCAGGCCATTGTTTTGCAGATACGTGGCCAGTTCTTTTGCCGCTTCGTCTTTGGGTTTCGAGGTGATTGCCCCGAAAAGGGCGGCATCCGTATTTTTCAGGATGTTAATGGTCCTGTCGGGAAGTGGATTGCCTTCATGCTTCCAGAATTCCCAGCCGATATCGCCGTGAATATATTCGGCGTTCAGTTCAAGTTTATTGAGTACAATCCGCGCGGCATTCATAACATCAATACCGACGCCGTCGCCCGGCAGCCACGCTATTTTATATTTGGCCATGAGCACTCCCTTGTATGAAAAAATTACAATTTCCTGAATACTTTTTTCAAGATATCCAGACAACAATCAATATGATCCTTCTCGACGACCAGGGCAGGCGCAAACCGGACAGAGTTGGGGCCGCATCCTAAAATGATCAGACCCTCATAAAACGCCAGTTCCAGTATTTTATTCCGGGTATCCGGGTCTTTGCGGATGGATTTTTTGTCCTTCACGATCTCCATGCCGATCATCAGTCCCATCCCGCGCACATCGCCGATGAACGGATAATCCGGTTCCAGTTTTTTCAACTTTTCAAACAAATAATCTCCCATTGCGGCGGCATTGTCCACCAGTCCGTTCTCAAGGAGTTCGATTGTTTTCAGGGCGGCCGCGCAGGAAACGGGATTGCCGCCAAATGTGGACGCATGTGAGCCATAGGGCCAGTTCATCACTTCGGCTTTTGCGATAATGGCCCCAAGGGGCATGCCGGACGCGATCCCTTTTGCGATACAAATAATATCCGGTTCGAGTCCGAAATGTTCGCTGGCGAACATTTTCCCGGTCCGGCCCATACCGGACTGGATTTCGTCGGCCACAATGAGAAAACCATATTTTTTCGAGAGTTCCTGCAGTCTGACAACATATTCTTTTGGCGGAACAATATACCCGCCTTCGCCCTGAATGGGTTCAAAAAATACCGCGGCGACCTCTTCGGGCGGAACGGTTTTTTCAAAAATGGTCTCTTCAAGATACGTGACGCATTCGAAACCGCATAAACCGTATTTTTGTCCGAACATACACCGGTAGCAATAGGGATAGGGTATATGCGTGACATTCGGCAGCATGGGTGAAAATCCCGCTTTTTGTACGATTTTACTGCCGGTCAGTGAAAGCGCCCCGTAAGTCCGTCCGTGAAACGCGCCGGTAAACGCGAGCAGACGCGAACGCTGGGTACTGTAACGGGACAGTTTGATAGCGGCTTCGACCGATTCAGCGCCGGAATTGGTAAAAAAGGCCCGCTTTTTTGTATTACCGGGCGCAAGCTCGCTCAGCTTTTGCGCCAGCGTGGATTGCACCTGGTAGTAAAAATCCGTGCCGGACATGTGGATGAGTTTTTCGGCCTGGGCCTTGATCGCGTCCACAACATCGGGGTGGCAGTGCCCGGTCGAACAAACCGCGATGCCGCTGCAAAAATCGAGAAACTCGTTGCCGTCCACATCGATCAGCTTCAGTCCTTCCCCTCTTTCTGCAACGCAGGGGAAATCCCGGGTATAGGACGGGGAAACGTACTGCTTGTCGGTATTGATGATCTCCTCCGCTATGGGTCCGGGAAGTTTTGTTTTTATATTGGGAAAAGAATACGTCATATATTTAGCCTTTCTTAATCAAACTTGATTCCCTGCGCCAAAACTGTGGAGCGGCTCCAGTTAATTGTGTTTGTCTGGCGGCGCATATATGCTTTCCAGGCGTCCGATCCGCTTTCCCTGCCGCCGCCGGTTTCCTTTTCACCGCCGAATGCCAGACCGATTTCCGCCCCGCTGGTTCCCAGGTTCACATTCGCTATGCCGCAGTCCGAACCGGCGTGGCTCAAAAATATTTCGGACTCGATCAGGTCGTTTGTGAATATTCCGGAACTCAGACCCTGGGGAACATCATTCTGGATGCGGATGGCGTTCTCCACACCGCCCTTGTATTTGATTAGATACAGGATCGGAGCAAAGGTCTCCTCCTTTACTATGGGATAGCTGTTGTCTACTTCGGCGAGTGCCGGGGTCACATAACAGCCGCCCGGATATTTTTCACCGGTCAGTTTTTCACCGCCAAAAATTATCCTGCCGCCCTGCTCTTTGATCTCGCTCAGCGCCTTCATCATGGCATCCACGGCCGCCGTATTGACAAGCGGGCCCATCAGGATATTTTCGTCAAACGGGTTGCCGATTGTAACCCTGCCGTAGTAATCGAGCATCAACTCCCTGAATTTTTCATAAACGGATTCTTCAATAATTACCCGTCGTGTTGTCGTGCACCGCTGACCCGCGGTACCGACGGCCCCAAACAGTATGTTCTTTGCCGCCAGTTCCAGTTCCGCACTCTGTGTTATGATGATAGCGTTGTTGCCGCCCAGTTCCAGGATGGTTTTTCCAAGCCGTTCGCCGACAACTTTTGCGATATGTTTGCCCAGTTTGGTCGAGCCGGTATAACTGACCAGCCTGACTCGACTGTCATAATTCAACAGGTCGCCGATTTCCGAGCCTTTGCCGGTAATAAGAGTGGAAACGCCTTTGGGAATATTATTCTGCTGTAATACCTTTGCACCTATTTTTTGGCAGGCAATTGCCGTCAGGGGCGCGGGACTGGCCGGTTTCCACACGCATACATCACCGCACACCAGGGCGATGGTCAGGTTCCAGCTCCATACGGCAACCGGAAAGTTAAAAGCGGATATAATACCCACAATGCCGAGCGGGTGCCATTGTTCATACATTCGATGCCGGGCACGTTCGCTGTGGGTCTGTACGCCGTACAGCATCCGGGACTGGCCGCAGGCATAATCGCATATATCGATCATCTCCTGCACTTCGCCCAGTCCTTCCTGGATGGATTTACCCATTTCAATCGTGACCAGTTTGCCGAGCGCCTCCTTTTTTTCCCTCAGGGCGACGCCCAACTGTCTGACGATTTCGCCGCGTTTGGGGGCCGGGATTTGTCTCCATTCAACAAATGCGGCCTCCGCTCTTTTAATGACCCGGTCATAGTCTTCTTTATTCGCCTGTATTACCTTTGCCAGCGCCCGGCCATTTATCGGGCTGGTCACTTCAATCACTTTGCCGCTGCCGAACCACGCCTCACCGTCGAATACGCCGTCGTTCACGTCATGCAAGTCAAGTACCTTAAATACTTTTTTAATTTCGTCAGATATATACATGATACGTCCCTTATTTTGAATAAATATCCCGAAGTTTTTTAAAATCCTCACCAAACGTTTCTTTGACGTGTTTTTCCAGTTTGTTGATCAGTTTCCAGCAATATATATCATGCCTGATGAAATCTTTTGCCACGCCGACAAGACTTTCATTGGCGGTCATCACACCGATATTCGATTTGGATTCGGAAATGATGGCCTGCAAAAGATGTGAATTATCCGTAACCAGGGTAAATTCCCGTCCCCCCTTTTCCTTTATTTTTTCCTTTTCAAGCAGATGACGATAAATCACCCCGAAATTCAGCGGCAGGGTGCCGTACTGAATGATTACAATTTTCCGGTCCCGGCGGCGCTCAAGTTCCGGGACAAGATCGTTCAACTCCTGGTCCCAGCAAAACAGCAGCATTTCCTCCCGGCAGGACAGAATGAGCTCCTTTGCCTTGTTGATAAGGTCCTGGCGGGAATTGATGTCCCAGATATAATGGGAAGAAAGCCCTTTGGCCTTTGGCAGATGTTTTTTCAGGGTGTTGATGGACGCGGTGGTATCGTCCTGGATCTTTTTTAATAATATGTTGATGTCCTGGGGAATGTATTTGACCGGATCGGTCTGCACCGGGGTGATAACGGACTTTTCCAATAATTTGTTAATGACTTCGTATATTTTGGACGGTGGGATGCCGGAGTTTTTGGCCAGTTCGTAACCGGTGACCGGGCTTTTTTTGATCAGTGCGATATAGGCTTTGGATTCGTATTGGGAGAACCCGAACCGGGCAAGGTTTTCGGCTATAATGGAAACGGGCATTAGAAGCACCTCATTATTAACTACCGTTGTAGTTATTATAATCATTTTAACACGAATTGTCAAGAAAATTTTATAGAATAAAATATAACATTCTTAATAAAAAAATTGATATTATGAAATTAATGCCTTATTATTTAAATAACTGCACAAGAACTAAAAACAAACGACAACCTTTTTTAACCTGTTTTACTTTGTACATATACAAAATATCATTTACACCTGGCAAAATAATTTCATGCGGCCATTTACAGATAGACAGCGGGTATATAAATATCCCCTGGTTTTAATATTAAGCTCTGGAAAAAAACAGTAACGATACAATAAATATCACAATCACACCGGTGTTTGAATTAGGGGAAAATTAAAAGGGAGAAAAAAATGAAAAATTTTTATGTCAAATTCTTTTTGTTCACAATCTTTATGATTATTTATTACCCGCCTTTACATGCAAAGGATGTAAGGGGTACCATTGATACATATACAAACTGGCTGAAAGCAGATTCTCCGTTCAATCTTGTCGGTGATGTCTATATCAAATCCACTACTCTGGCGATCGGGAACGAAGTTGAGGTCAATTTAAACGGTTACAACATCTATGTTACCTACAATTACCTGGGGTCGGGATCATATACCAATAAACCGGGAATACTAACGGCAGCACATGTAACTTTTAACGGGGCGAACGGTACGGGATCGCAGATTATTTATGAGGGACATACCTATAACGCCAATTTTTATAAGGCGTCCGGCAGACTTGATAATTGCACATTTGACAATATATTCTTTGTTTTTTTGAAATATTCCAATCCGATTATCATAAACAGTCAATGCGCCTCGGCGATAAACGGCGTCGCTTTTACATTCAGTTACGGATGTCAACCGGAAATAGAAAATAACACCATTCTGGGATATGATTATGCGTTCCATATTCAGGCTAACGGCTTACCGGTATTGACCGATAATGATATCTCAGGATGTAATCATCCGGAGATATTAATATCCGGTGATTTCGCAAAAAGATACTACATTAACCAGCAGTATGTCAATGTTAGTGAGGATTTTGTACTCCAGGACCTGGGATATAACTATAAATTAGACGACGATGTTCTCATCCGCGGTAAAAGCTTTATAATTGAATCCGGCTGTTATATTGATTTGAATGGCTTTGATATCAAAGTCCTGCATTTGTTTGAATCGCACGAATATTCCAACGGTTCTTTACAGGCGCAAAATGTGACTTTTATCGGAGATGATAGTTTAAAATCTCAGATTATTTATCAGGGTTATTTCAAAGATGATAAATCGTACATGTCCACCGGTACGCTGGACCATTGCACACTGCAATTACTGGAAGTATATATAGATAATTATTCGACGCCGACGATTACAAATTGTAATTTTGAATCGAACAACACGGGCATCGCGATCACTTCGGGTTTCGGAAGCCAGCCCCTGATCACCAATAATAATATAAAAAATTACGACTATCCCATCGGCATATTATCATTCGGTAAACCGGACATAACAAACAATGATTTTACGGGATGTGTACACAATAAAATTGCTCTTTCGGGGGAGTTTAAATACGGGTATAATTATTTAAATAATATTCATCACTGGGGTGACGAATACGTTTTAAAAAATTTCGGATACACTTTTCAATTAATTAACGATTTATATATTAACGGGATTACTTTTAAAATGGAAGCGAATTGTTCCGTTTCAACGGATGGTTATCCGATTCATATTAACCATTATAAAATTGATAACAGTAATTATCGTCCCGGTTCACTGCAGGCCGATTTTGTTACATTCAAATGCGAAAAAAATTTGACATCGACGATGGAGTTTAAAGGCTATCAATATGATATAAATACTTTTTTGGCAAATGGAAATATTCAAAATTGCTTGTTTGAAAACATTATATTTTATTTTGATAATAATTCAAATCCGACCATAAATAATTCTACGATAAAGTCATCTGCCTCCGCGACCTCCTTTACGGTTACGCGCGGCGCCAAGCCGACGTTAACCAACAATATCATCGACGGATTTGAGTTTCCTTTTCATCTTACATCAAATGGCGATCCTGTGATTTCCGGCAACACGATACAAAATTGTTCTTATGAAGGGATAGCTTTGTCCGGAGAATTTTCCTACCAGTATTACGATTATGATATAAGTGAATTCTTTGTTTTGGGAGATCAATATATCCTTAAAAATTATAATTATCCGTTTTATTTAAAAGATAATCTGGCATTAAAAGGACTGAGCTTTACGGTCGCCGACGGCAATTCGATTCAACTGAAAAATCATAAAATTACTATCATTTATGATTATTTGGGTTATACGGATGCGCTGGAAAGTTTTCTTTATGCGAATAACGTACGCTTTTCGGGTGATAGTTTATCATTGGCTGAAATAGAATTTCAGGGCACTAATTATTATTCCCAAAATTATTATGCCAACGGTATTTTCGATTCATGTTACTTTGAAAACATCGAATTTGCCGATAAACAGTACTCAACAGTTAACATCAATAATTCCATAATATTGTCTAATGATTCGGGAACCGGCATTACCACAAATTTCGACACCGAATTGACCGTAACGAATTCGATATTGTACCGTTTTGCAACCGCAATATTCATTCAAAACGGAACGGCCGTTATCTCAAACAATGATTTTCTGTTTTGTACGGACTATGCTGTCAAAACCGGTTCGTCCGATCATATCGATGCATTAAATAATTTTTGGGGTCATGTTACCGGTCCCGGACACCCGGATAATCCCGCAGGACAGGGTTTAAAAATATCTGATAATGTAAATTTCAAACCTTTTTCCGCCAAAGCGCTCAATATGGAATACGCCGATATGGTGATCAATGAAATAATGTACAATCCTCCCGGCGAAGAAAATGGTTGCGAATATATCGAAATATTAAATAATGACAGTTCAACGGTAACACTTGGTAACTGGCGGATAACGGATGCTGTGGAATTTACATTTCCGGCAAATACCGACATTGAACCGGGCGAATATATTGTTATAACAAAGGATTCACTCACGGTTTTAGAACAATATGACAATATTGGAAAAATTTTCCAATGGGAATCCGGGGAGTTGGAAAACACCTCGGACAAGATATGGCTGACAAATTCGGATAATTTACCCATTGATCTGGTTTCGTATTCCGGCGAAGATTCATGGCCGGCGCTCGCAAACGGTTTCGGCCCGTCCCTTGAACTTGTGAATCCGGCAATTGATAATAATGTGCCTGAAAACTGGAGCTCATCCGACAGTTTATATTATCCATTCGGGTCGCCGGGAGAATTGAATTCTGTATCGCAAACCGGTAATCACAGGCCGGTGATATTTTCAACGCCGGACAGTGCCGCTTACGTCGATATTGAGTATGCCTGTCAAATTTTGGCCGGAGATATTGACGACGATCCGCTAACTTATTCTCTGAGAACCTCTCCCCCATTTTTAACTATGGATCAGAATATCGGGATAATAACGGGGACGCCTTCAATTCAGGATATTGGTACACATAAAATTGAAATAGATGTTGAGGACAACAAAAGCGGAAAAACAACTCTATCTTTTGCTTTAACCGTATTCAAATCGACACCGGGGATTGTAATTAATGAAGTTAAATTATGGAACGAGAACGGACAAAATCCTTCATTCTTTATCGAACTGTTCAATAAGGATACAACAGTTGTTGATTTGGCCGGGTGGAAATTTAATCATTTGGATGAATACAAATTTCCGGACAATAATTTGATCCAGCCTCAGGACTATTTGGTCGTGGCCGTTGATTCAATATTAATTGCAAAAAATTCAGTTGAGCGCAATACCGATAAGGGTATTTCAAAAAATTCATTCGATGAATACATATCGTTATATAATGAAAATAATCTGCTGATCGACAGTGTGAATCACGAACAGATTTTCAGTTATTTAAGACCCGACCTGGAAAACATGGCATCCATAGAACTCGTTAATCCGAATCTTGATAACAGTATCATTTATGCGTGGTTAATCAGTTCGATAAACGAGGGTACGCCCGGCAAGGTCAACTCCATGTACAACGAAACGATAAATTATCCGCCCTTGCGGATGCAACTGATCAGTCCCGATCAAGATACTGTAAATCATATAATAGAGTTTAAATGGAGGAGATCCGTTGATTTGGACAATGATTCTCTAACTTATAATCTTGCCCTATTCGGGACCAGCTCCGATACCCTGATTACGGGATTGCATGACACAAGCTATGTTTTTACAAATAATTATAACATCCTGAAAGAAAATTCAGAAGCAAAATGGGCCGTTACGGTTACCGATAATATTTTCACCATAAAATCTATCGACACGCTAAAATTTTATATTCGATTTCAAACATCCGTATCCCATGAAGATAAGCCGGTAAACATTTTCAGACTGTATCAGAACTATCCCAACCCTTTTAATCCGTCCACCAAAATCAAATATTCGCTTAATGAAAATTCCCACGTTACTTTGGAAATATATAACATTCATGGACAACTGATTAAAATCCTGATCGATAAAAATCAAAAAGCAGGGACTCATGAAACAACCTGGGACGGCACAAACAGTTTTGGTAATAAAATATCCAGCGGCGTATATTTTTACAGGTTGATGACGGATAAATATATACTGACCAATAAAATGATCCTGATGTATTAGGCTGGAGTAATTTTCAAATACACAAAAAGACCCATAATGAAATCAATTAATTTAATTTGGAGATAAAAATTTCAGCATTAACAGCAGATCAGCCAAAAGAACAGGACAAATTCTCAACCCTGAACGGGAATATTTGAATTCATCGTTACACACTGTGTCCTTATTCTTGTTTTGGGTTCAATCAAAGGTTGAAAGGGGGAAATTCCTCTTTGTTAACGACAATATGAATAAAGAACAGCAATGTGTTATATGAATATCTCTTGATATTAACGGGTAATTAATATATAAAGAACCATATTCGGAATATAACCAGGCGCGGATCAAATGAATGATCCGCGCTTTTCTCAAATTCTAAAGTTGACATTTTTTACCATCCGGAATTTTAATATCATGGACTATCTTAATTGGTGCCATTGATTTTAATTAATTTAATAAATTTAAAATTAAATCAAGCTATTGACATTAATGATTTTGTTTCATAATTTCAAGTACACTATGGAAAGGGTTGATATGATTTCACTATCCTGTTTACATTACATCAGATTTTCATTCAAAAAAATTCATAAAGATACAACAAGATTTGCAGAAATTTATATATTCACTCAAATCTTATATTATAGTTAGCAGAATCTGTTGATTGAAAAAATGATTAGAAATTTAATGGGATAAATGATTGTTGAACATTTTACTATTTTTTATTATTTTATTTATATAACGTTATACCTTATAATTTGATCTATATTGTTTAATATAAAAAGAATTCATTAATTCCTGCTTCACAGGGAACGGATAAAATGCAGGATCGAAAAAAAAGTGAAAAATCACAAATACTCCTGGTAGAAGACGATCAGGATCAGGCGTTTGTGGTGTCATACTATCTTAAAAGTAAAGGCTACGGGATTGATTGGTGCAATACGGCAAAGGCAGCCGCACGCAAAGCCTTTCATCATAATTACCAGCTTATATTACTGGATGTAATGCTGAATTCCGAACAGGACGGCTTCCAGTTATGTGAATTTTTCAAATCCACACCTACCATTCAGGACATCCCAATCATCATGCTGACGGCAAAAACCGCCGTAAAGGACCGCGTGAACGGATTGAAATTAGGCGCGGATGATTATATCACAAAACCGTTTAATAAAGAAGAACTGTTGGCGCGCATTGAATCCATACTGGAAAGAAAAAATAAAATCAAATATGTTGAACAGTTCCGCGACATTCTGGAGAATACGGATGATATCGTATTACTGCTTGATTTAAACGGATATATTGATCATGCAAATCGTCAGGCCAAAAAAATCATACCGGAACTGGATAACAAAAAAAATCCCGTCAAATTTATCAACATATTTGATGAAATGTTCTCCTCGGCCATTTCCACTTTTTTTAACAGGGTGCTGAAAGGTTTCGAGGTCAAGGGGACCGGCTGGAGATTAAAAAACAAAAACAATAATATTGATTCGGTTGACGCGAACCTGTTGCCCATTCACAAGGGGGAACTGATTATCGGGGTTGGTTGTATTTTAAAGGATTCATCACAACGTATCAAAGCGATAAAAGAATTTGAGCAAAAGAACCGGGATTTACAACAAAAAGTGGAATCGACCAGCGCCCTTTTGAATGAAGTCCAGCAAAAATTAATATTATCGGAAAAACTGGCTGTAATGGGAGAACTGGCGGCTGCCATAGCCCACGAGATACGAAATCCCCTGAATACAATCAATTCATCAATATATTATTTACATAAAAAAATTCAATCCTCGGACCCCAAGATTGAGGAGCATTTAGGTATAATCAAACAGGAAATTCAACGCACACAAAAAATTATCACCAATCTGCTGGAATTTTCCCGTAAATCGAATGCAAAACAGTCTGAAATTGATATCAATGAAATATTAAATCAAACGATTATGCTCGTCGAGAATGAACTGTCGATTCATGGGATAGAATTAAATCAGAAACTGATTCCGGTAGAAAAGTGCCTGGTAAACTCTGACGACATTAAACAAATATTTTTAAATTTGGTTTTGAACGCCAAAGATGCGATGCCGGATGGCGGTAAGCTGACTATTAAAACCGGAATGGACGGGAAAGAAAGAATAGTTGTTGAAATTACGGATACAGGTAAAGGTATCCCCAGAAATATGCTGGATAAAATTTTTGATCCCTTTTTCACAACCAAAAAAGAAAAACAGGGTGTTGGTATAGGATTATCTATTGTACATTCCGCCATAGAAAGAAATAATGGGACCATTACCGTAAAATCAAAAGAAAAAAAGGGTTCAACATTTATTATTTCGTTGCCAGTAAGTGAGAATACTAAATAACATTAAAATGTAAATTAATATAATTAATAGGGAAAAATAATGCAAGATTATACCCCCACTATATTAGTTGTCGATGATGAAGATAATTGTCTCAAAGTCATCAAAGATGTTTTCGAGCTTGAAGGTATTGAATGCATTACGGCAAATAATGGGTCAAAAGCTTTAGAGCTTTTCGACAGGTATGATGTTGATATTGTCATATCGGATATAAAAATGCCGGGGCTCTCCGGACTGGAGTTACTAAAACATATTAAAACAAAGCGACCCGAGACATTTGTTATAATGCTGACAGGATACGGATCGATTAAAGACGCTATTGAGTCCATAAAACACGGGGCTTACCACTATGTTATTAAACCGATTATTATGGAAGACTTTTTAGTACAAATTAAGGAGATCACGGAAAAAATCCGGTCGGGTAATTTTTCGAGTCACATTTTTATGGATTATTTATTAACAAATGAAAAATTAATTGGTAAATCCAAAATTATTCAAAATCTTTCCGAATATATAAATCTGCTTTCAACGTCCGACCTGCCTTTACTTATATATGGAGAAAGCGGATCAGGCAAGGAACTGGCCGCCTATACAATTCATAATCTCAGTAAAAGACATGGCCATGAATTTATATACATAAATTGTGCGTCATGGTTTGAAACAACACTTGAGAATGAATTATTTGGTTCAAAACAGCACGACAAGAAAAATATTATTGAAAAAGCACAAAACGGAACTTTATATCTTGATGAAATCAGTAATATGAAACCGGCGGTGCAATTAAAATTGCTTGAAATATTAAATTCAGGAGTATTTAAAACATCTGATTCACCTTCACAGAAGATAAATATCAGATTTATTGCCGCCACCAGCAATAATTTAAAAGAGTCTGTCTCCAGAAATGAATTCAATAGCGAACTTTTCCAGACACTGAATGTAGTAAATTTGCAGATGCCTGTTTTGCGTGAAATAAAAAGTGATATTCCGGTATTTGCTACTTTTTATATAAATGAATTTGCCTCGAGATTTGGTCTGGGTAAAATCAAAATAAGTGATGAAGCAATGTCCATGCTGCAAAATTATAACTGGCCCGGTAATATCAGGGAACTGTTAAATATTATCAGAACCGCGGTATCTGTATGTGAAAACAATGAAATACAAATATATGATCTACCCTCCCAGCTTGCTGAAGAATCAGTTCAGGAAGAACCGAAAACCCCCGAAAGTCCAAGAACATTACTATTAGCCGATGTTGAACAGGAACATATACTGAACGTTTTAAAAGTTGCAAACGGAAATAAAAGTATGGCGGCACAAATGCTGGGAATACATAGGGATACATTGTTACGAAAGTTGAAAAAATACGGGGTCGATTAATTCGGTAAAAAAATTTTAAATGTCTCGCGAATATTCTGTAAGATTATTATCCGATGAATATTTTCCATAATCCACAGTCACAATAAAAAAATACATCCCAATATAAAATATAATTTTCTATCCTTTCTAATCTCACAAGCTTGGATTGCCCGTCCAGTCATAAAATCCATTACAGGCGGCTTGAATACCTCTATTTAATATAAATAAAACAACCTCATTCCCGGTCGCAAATGAGGTTGTTTTATATAGGATTATGGAAAATTCCATAAACTTTAATTTAAACGGACCGGGATTTTCGCCGTTGGTTTCAATTGCCCATAAACGACTTTTACCGCCGCCCGCAGGTTTTCGCGGCTTCCTGCCGAAAATATTGTAATTACAGTCGGGAAATCAGGCGGTGAAGCCAGTTCAAACGGATTATTGGTTATGACGATTACCGGCTTGCCATACTGATGTAATTCGCGCACCAAATCGGTCATGGCAGCGGCGGCCTTGTGATAATAATAATTCGTTGTGACGATCAATTCGGCTTCGGGAATACGTCTTTTAATGCGTTCGCGATCCTGTTGAGTCGGAATGTTATGCACCTCAACCGAACCGACATTCGGAGACAGAGCACACATTTCTTCCCACAGCATACCGGGGTGACATGAAAAATTGTTCGCCATTTGATGGGTGGAAAAAATCTGTTCGACCAGCAGGACTTTTTTATCCGGGTTGAGTGGTAATAATCCGGCTTTATCCCTGAGCACCAGAACACTTTTCTCCGCGGCCTCAATCGCGGTGTTTATGACAAATTTATCATTTATCGCTTCATCGGCCTTTTGCGGACCTACTTTTCCGCCATTCTGAGCCAGTCCCATATCCCAGCGCATTGCAAGGATCCGTTTGACCTTTTCATCCACATCCGCTTCCGGCAGCCGTTTGCTGCGAACAGCTTCCAAAACGGCCTCGACGATACGAATACGAAGCGGACTTTCATCGCGGCACAGTATCAAATCATTTCCGGCAATCAGCGCTCTGATAATGGCTTCGCGCATCTCAAATTTCTGGATGATCCCCCCCATCATCATATTATCGGTCGTCACGACGCCCTTAAATCCCAATTCTTCCCGCAATAATTCCGTAACAATTTTTGGAGAGGTGCTTGATGGCTCATCTGGATTACCCAGAGCCGGGTAACAACTATGAGCGACCATTATTGCCGGTAACCCGGCGTTGATGAGAGTTTTATACGGTGCAAGATGAATATCGTACATTGTGTTTTTATCGACTTTCACGACAGGCAGTTCCCAGTGTGCATCGGTAATCGATTCACCCCGGCCCGGGAAGTGTTTACCGGTAGCGATCATATCATTTTCCTTAAAACCCTGTAATGATTTCAACGCATATCTAACCACCACTTCAGGATCATCCGAATACGCACGCGGCCCGATTTCCGGATTCCGGGGATTTGTATTGACATCCAGCACCGGCGAATGAATCATATTGGCGCCAATGCTCCGGGCCTGTCTGGCGATACTCACGGCTGCTTTGTACGCTAATTCAGGATCACCCGCGGCGGTAAATCCCATCGGATTCGGAAATAACCGCTGTCCGTTAATCAAATCATCGGAACCGTTCCCTTCCTGGTCTATAGTAAAATGCAGCGGGATTCCCAAATTATTTTCGAGTGCGTAATCTCTTAACCGGTTCAATACCTGTGCATATTCTGATGGCGAACAGGAAACACATTGTTTTGGATCAGCATAGTCGCGGTTTAACCCGGCCGGGTAATGCAGAGACCGCATAATATTCTCGTTGGGCGTTGTTCCCGGTTTCAAATCATGAAAAAGCGTCTGGGTTCTAAACTTTAAACAAATACGGAAACCACCGACATGGTAAGTACGGATTAATTCTATAATGTCGGGTGTGATTATCGGTCCGGCAAAACCAAAGACCATCAATTGGCCCACTTTTTGTTCTAATGTCATTTTTCCCAATAAACTATCAATCCATTTATCTTTGTGTTCAAAACTCATAATACCTCCTTAAAAATTCAGATATACTGCGGGCCGTCAAATTACTTCTCATTCTCGTATTCAAAATCTCTTACCGTACCGCCGGCCTTACGTACGCTATGCAGCACATTATAATTGGTTTGGCTCATCATATCAACAAATGGCTGATAGGGTTCATTTTGATCGTTAATAATTCCTGCATTGCGTCCGCGGTAGCGCCCGACAGGTCCATAACCGTTTCCCCATTTATAAAAATGGGCGCCAACCATGTACGGCAGATATGCCCAGGACATTAATGTTCGGTTATAGGCTTCTCCGCGCTCTTTCATCGTCGAGACAACTTTCCCCCCCCACCGGTCAAGCGGGATATTCGATTCGTTTGCGTGAAAAGAAAATTCACCGATCAACAAGGGACGTTTGGTATTATCATATAAATACTGCAGCAGGGCCATCTGGTCCGGCGTATAGGAACCGCCCGATTCGGCGTACAGATTGGTACAGATAATATCGTATTTGTCGAACAGGTCCACAAAACCACCGATCTCACCCAGTGCCCGGATTTTCGTTCCCAAAGCGAAACGATTACTAATGATTAAATGGTCCTTGTCATATTTTTGAATGATATTGACTGTAAAATTAATATAGGTTTCCATCAAATGACGAACAAACAATTTGAGGTCATCTTCCGCGTTGGGCGAGGGATTCTGATCCGGAATATTATCACCGATTTCACTGAAATCCTGATATTGATATTTCTGATCGTCATTCGACCATTTTTTATTCAATTGTTTTATATTATTTTTATATTGTGACTGTAAAAATTGAACAAGTTCCTGCCTGCAATAGGTGCTATGCAGATATCGGGTGAGATTTCTCATATTGATCTCATTATCAACAAAATAACCGACAAGCCAGGGTACCCCATGGTACAGGGAGGTCAGCTCTTTAACTTTTTTTTCAGCCTGTTCCCGCCATTTTGGATTAAAAGGGTCTACCATGGCATGTTCGCCAAAATCGTTGACCATACCTTCCCGGTTTCGGACGGTGAATTCCTGGTCGCCGACCGTAGTAAATCCAATAAAATGGAAAGACGGAAAAGGTTTTTCCCCTTTTTGAATCAGCCGATTATTCAATTCATAAAATGCGGGACCGGACCATGAACCGCCCGTTGTAAAATTCCATTTTCTCAGCCGGGGTATCTGATCTTCCATATAAAAAGACTGGTTACCGCCGTATGTTTCCTCAACAATTTTGGACAGCGCCGGATTTTCCCATAAAATATTACCGATACTCTGCACACCGATACTCCAGGTCAAAAGACCCTCCGGGTCAACAAGCCACCAGACACCATCAACATTTTCTACACGATAGAATCCGGATGCTTTAATGCGGCGCTGTTCATTGACCGTATTCAGTACGGGTGTTTTTTGGTTATACGGCGGTTCCAGTTCGGCGGCCTCCTGCGGCGTCAACGAACAAACAGAGATGTCATCCAGGTACACTATGCCGGTATTGAACAATCGAATAATTATGCGCATTTTAGCCTGGCCATCCCGCGGACGGATATATACCTCCTTGTTCCGCCATTCGGTTTTTCCAAAATCGTCGGATCGAATATTCCGATCTTCGGAACGCGCGGACACGATCTGCTCATACCCCAAACAATCACCCTCCGCATCAAGGATTGAAAAAATAATCCTGGCAAAATCATGGTATCGCATACCGTTTGCCTCAATAAATGCCCGGGCAAGATAAGCGGTATTGGGTTCAATAGCAAAATCCGCAGAGTACCATGCGGGAAATGCGGGCGCATCAGATAAGAATATGCTGTGTTCCCCGGTATAGGCGACATCCGCAACGCCCCATCCCTGTTCCCGGGGTAAATAACCCCTCGAATAAGCGCTTACAATATTCCATCCGTCGGGGATATTGACCTTGTATTCATCCGGGTCGTCATCCGTCGCGGCGCGCGCCGGCATAAAATTAATAGGAGGAACGGACAGTGTCACCCGTTCAAAACCTGGATTTGGAACCAGGTTGGGGCCCTTACTGAATAGCGATTGTGGAATATTCCACAAAACAATGATAATCAGAATCAAAAATTTTAAAAAATGTTTCATTATATCACTCCACATTAGATTAAGTTTTTCACTTTTAGTACTATATAGACATACCGGAATTTTAAAACTGAACCTGATTAGTTTTCAGAAAACCAGGATGTATTCAGTAATATTCACTCAAATTTCCCGATATTAATTTTATTCATTGTTTTTTTTCTTTCCCCACACCACTTTTCTTTTATTCGCGTCCACACCGCCCAAATTGACCGTTATAGAATCGCCGTCTGCAAAAGTTACTGTAACTTTCCTGTTGTTAACACAGCATTTGCTGACCAGGGATAATTCAGTATTCACATCAAAGTAGGCCGGACGTGCAATAAGCTCACATACTACTATTTTTTGGGCTAAAACCGGCTCACTCAGTTTCACGTATGGCAGGCAGGAATATTTTCCGAGGGGATTTACATCCTTTGCCACACTCGTACCCACCTCATTATATCCCGATAATCCACGGATGCAGCATTGTCCGCTTTGTGTTTGCACATTTATCCAGTTTTCACCCTGCGTGATGACAGGCAAATCATCGTTAAAAGTCAATGGATACCCGCCTTCGTAAACAAGTGGCCGGTTCGGGCTGACCACCCAGTGAATACGAATTTGATGATCGCTTTTCATAATAATGGCCGTTTCTATTCGGTCATCCCGCTTCATACCGTATGCTTCGCCAAATGGATAATGATAAGAAACGGCAACATTTTTCTCAATATAAAGGGGATACACACGTTCTCTGTGACTGAAACCGCGTTTTTCTTCATAAAGACTGATCATATTACCACAGACGAGTCCGTCATCAGTCTGGCCGATATCGTGTAACAGGTGACTGGAATAGGCAAACTTTAAATAGTGAAAATCGGAAGCCGGGTTCTTCCAGTTTGTCGGACTGTTAACCCAGGAATCGCTGCCCTGGTTGATCAATTGAACATGTCCGGTACTTTTGTGTCCCTGGATGAGAAATCCCGGAGTTTTTTCACAGATACAATAATCTTTCATATCGATCGGCAGCGGGGCCTCCACAGACTTCCAGAAAGCATGATTCTCCGGCATTAGAAAAGCGGCAAAAATTTTATTCAGCCAAAGGGGAGAAGCCGGACCGCTGTAATTTTCAGCCATTGGTACAAATTTACCGGTCCAGCCCAGGGGCACGCTGCCATCCTTATCAAAAAAATTTTTTTCAAAAAAATATTTCAAACTCTGGCTGCATAACCGGCGTGTTTGTCCAGGGGAAAGAGGAGAGAAATTTTTCCATATTCCCATTATCGGTGCTACCGTCAGGGCGCAGCGATAAATTATTGACCGGCCAAATGCCGGATGAGAAGTATCACTGCTAAAGTAATAACTAAAATTTCTGAGGAACTTTTTACTGCGCTGCCGGAATATTTCAACAAGTTCGGGCCGGGTTTTGTCAGGCTCCATTTCACTCCACAAATGAGGATAAAAATGCAGTGCCCAGGGGTTGTAATAATCAAATTGCCGGGCAATTCCATCCCTGTACCAGCCATCCGCTTCATAATAAGAGTCGTAACGTTGCAGATAAAAATCTATCTGATCCTGGTAGAATTCCTGATTTACAGATTTTAAAAATGAATTAATTATAACATTAAAAAGCACCCAGTTTTTATCTTCAAATGGAAATCGAAGTATATGGCGAAACCAGTTGCCGATCTGCTGCTTTTGTTGATTCGTCAATTCGTTCCAGATAAGATGTTTGGAAAAATACAGACCGACGGCTATTGAAGCCGCTTCCACCATATACTGATGTTTGCCGTAAATTTCGCCCCAGTATTCCGGGTGATTTTGATTCGTGCCGTTTACTATTCCTTCGCGATAAATATCTGCCCAGTTTATTTTTTTATTCTCATTTAATTCCATGAATCCGTTATCGCGTTGGGAAAGCCAGAAACCGACAAGCAGGAATGTTCGCGCAAAACCTTCTACCATATCGGATAACGGACCGTATATACTCGGTCGGGCACCGGAAAAACGGACAAGCGCTTTACCAGCCGACAGATGGGGATATACATTTTGTAACATTTGGGTTACAACATTCTGCCAGTCATTATAATCCCAACCCGTATAAAGAGAATTGGGTGCATAGTTTTTTTTCATTCTGGTTGTCATGATGCTTTCAATTCTTTCATTCATCATTTGCTGATGCCATTTCAATTTCAACAATTTTCCGTTTACCCTTAACAAACATGATAATACCCAATAACACAAGAAATCCCCCTTCACCAAGCGCAATATATATGGATAATGTTTCTTTCAGAAAAATAGTCGGGACCATGATAATAAAACCCACGCCAAAAACCAACACACCCACGACACGCAGCATGGACAACGCGTCGGTTGCCACAGCCTCGGATAATTCGGTTGCCACATCAATAGGAGTATCCAGTTTTTGGAAAAAACCATCGATGCGGTCCCTGTCTTTTTGGGGTGTTCTGTTCCAGAAAATCCGCGGGACAATAAAACTGGTTAAGGATGTGCCCACAACAGCAAGCGCCTGCCATCCCAATGGTAAATTATAAACAAACCGGGTTGTATAAGCAACAATAAACGTAATAACAAAAGAAAAAACTGCTGTCCAGGGGGGTGTTTTGCGAATAACCAGTCCCAACAAAACAGCGGTAGCCACGGGTACGGTAATGACCTGGGAAATATCTTTCATCACTCCAAACACACCCCCTTCATGGGATGTAAGGTACAATGCCAGCAATGTGGCTGAAATCCCTATGACAATGATTGTTATTCTGCTTACCAGTAAAAGTCGTCTGGCGGAAGCTTTTGGATTGATCAATTTATTATAAACATCTTTAACAATTACGGCCCCCATAACATTGTAACTTGAATCCAACGAGGACATTGTCGCCGCAAAGACGGCCGCCAGCAGTAAACCTATCAGACCGTGCGGCAGCACTTTCATACACATTACCACAAAAGCGGCTTCAGATGGATTTTTCAAGCCTTCAACGATCCCGGTCATATCCGGGTAGAGTACACGGGCCGCCATAGAAGGCAGCATCCAGATTGCCACACCGACAAAAAACAACAATGCAGCGGTTAAAGCAACCCGCTTTGCCGCGGTTTCGTCTTTCACGCTAAAATAACGCTGCACCGTAGCGTTAGAATTATTGCCATAAAACATCAACAGCGTCCAGCCAATGATAAAAAATGTACTGGTATCCCCGTAACCCAGTGAAAAATACCCCTCAGGTACTTTGCTGACCAGTTCTCCGATTCCGCCGACAGCTCTCAGACTCAGCGGTGCTGCTACAATCGTCGCCGAAAACACAATGATAAACTGCAGCGTATCATTTGTGGATACACCCCACAAACCGGACAGTACAGAGTAACTCAGCATGGTCAGGCCGGCAACCACAACAACTATCCGAACATCAACACCAATAGCAACCGAGACGAAAATGGCTGTGGATAACAACTGTAAACCGACGATAAACCATTTCATCAGCACATAAAGCCAGCAATAAAGTTGATGGGTGGAGTCATTATAACGTTCACTCATAAATTGCATTATGGTCATGACCCGGCTTCTTCGCCATAATTTAGCAAAAATAAAATAGGATAACAGCAAGGCAAGAGAACTTCCCCAGAGTATTGCCGCGCCGGAAACGCCGCTCTCATAAATTTTTCCAGCTCCCCCGGTAAATGTCCAGGCGCTGAAATTACTCATAAAACAGGACAGCCCGGCAACCCACCACGGTAATCGATTGCTGCTTTTGAAAAAATCGTTTGCACTTTTTACATATCGATAAAAAAACAATCCAATTCCAACCATCATCAGTAAATGAAATCCCATTACCGCATAATCAATAAACCATAATTTCGGCATTTATAATCTCCTATTTTAAACTGTGAATACGTAAACCGTATCATCGGAAAAATTAACAACCACTCTGCCGTTTTCCACTATAGTACTTTTAACAACATTTAATTTGTCATACAAAATTGATTCAGGACCAAACCATGTTCCAACCAGACTGACAAATATATGTTTGCCCGGTTCGATTTGTCCTTTTGTCACAACAGGTGTTATTGAGAACCCGTTCAGTGTATTGGAATTATTATCACCCTTATTTTCACCGTTTTTCCCGACCCCATCAAAACCCCATAAACCTTTAACAAAAGAACCGCGTCCATTTTTCCAGAAACCGACGGACATTTCATTTAGGAGTTGTTGCGGAGGATTATCGGAATAATTCAACGCAAATCCTCCTTCCCGAACAACCTCAAGTTCCCGTTCCGTCTCCAGTGTATGAACACGTATTTGCAGAAAAAATTTAATTAAAGTCTGGGTAGTCACTTTAACAGAGTTATCCTCCGGGATTTCTATTTTCTTATCAGCGGAAAATGTTTTGCTGTTATCATCGGCAATAAATGGAAATCCAGCTAACGGATAATGATAACTGGCGGCGTACCCCTCATCAATCTTTATAAAATGTGGGATGATACGCTGGGAAAATTTCACGCCGTCGGGTGAAACGGACAGCATATTGTCGCAGTTGTAGCCGTTTTCGGTCCGTTTTAAATCGATCCCGAAATCAGTCGAGTAGGCAAAATTGGTATATTTTTTGGCATATTTTGTACCCGGACCCTCCTTTTGATGCCATAGCCGGTGGTTGATTAATTGCACCTCTCCTGACTCATGATTGCCGGCTACAAGTACTCCTATGGTACGATCTGCGAAGCAATAACTTTCCCGCTCAACGGGCAGGGGTTTTTCTTTCTCCGTCCAAAAAGGATGGTCGGGCTTGAGTAATAAATTGAGAAATACACCGCTTCCCCAATAGGGCGAACCGTATTGACTGTATGGATCGATCAATTGCAGATTTTCACCGGTATAGCCCATGGTCGGCGTCATATTGTCATAGAAATAATCATGGTTTAAATAATAATTCATCTGTCCCGAAACCAGCCGCCGGGTTTCGCCGGATGGTATCGGCGAAACTCCAAGTATTTCCGCCCAGATAAACGGTACAGTGAGCGCGGGTCGATAAGCCCAGGACCGGCCCCACATGGCGATTGAACCGTTGGCGCCCAAAAACCGTTCATAATTCACCACAAAATTCCGCAGGCACTCGATGATCCAGGTCTTTCGGGTTTGATCTTCCTCACCCATGTATACATAAGCGGGTAAAAAATAATGAAATCCCCATGCATTGTATTGTTCTACGGAAAAACCACGGCTTGCATCACCATCCATAAACCAGCCGTCCCCGAGATAAAAACCCTCAATTTTATTCATACAAAAATCAAGTTCTTTTTTATCGTACTTTTCTCCGAGTGCTTTTAAAGCGTAATGCAGATTTGCGACAAACGTATACCAGTTATTATTGGGAATTTGTTTTCCCGTGGCAGTAATCAGCCAGGAGACGATTTGCTGTTGTTGTTTTACGGACAATTTGGGCCATATCAAATCTTTTGCGAGATATATCGCCAGAGCAACAGCCGATGTCTCAGCAATCCATTGATTGTTCCCATAACGATCACCGATAAATTCTTCATGAGAGGGATCGGAAGCGGAAAGCAGTCCTTCTATAAACTGGTCAAGGATATTTATTGTTTTGCCGCCCGAAATAATTGTCTGTTTCCCGGTCCCGGCCATCCAGGAGGCAAGTAAAACACGCGTGCGTGTATATCCTTCCAGCCAGTAAAAACTCTGCATTTTTTCCGGTTCCGGCAAAAAAGCATCCATCCAACGCACCGGGTTTGGTAAGGCAAGTCCGCCCTTTCCCGGCGTAACAAAAGGTTGTAATCCGACAATCATTTTTTCGGCCAACTCTTCCCATTTAGTACGGGTCCACCCTGTAAAAGGTGATATATTATAATCTTCTTTCGTCTCAAAATTCGGTATCATTACCTGGTCCTTTCAATTTGCATCGCTCTATAACAGCTATATCGTTGGTATCTCGCTATCGAATAACTTGTAATTATCATCTTCAGTTCTGCTTGGTGTAGTGGTTAAATATGTTTAAACTGTTTTCTATATTTTTGGGCGACCTGAAAAATTCTTCGCACATTTTCATCCGGCGTGCCATAATCCATATTTATGCAGCAAAGTCCCGCTTTATCCAAAGGTTTCGCGTTATGCAGCAGTTCCTCGATATCCTTTTCAATGACGTTTGCCGATTTAAACCTGATCCGTTCAGGACTTAATCGTAAACTGAAAAACTTGTCGGGCAGAGTTTCACGGCACAGTTTGACATCGGATCCCCAGCCGACATCATATAGAACGACATTTTTTAGTTTCGCGAATTCATGCCGCATTTTATGCATATCATTGCCGCAATAATGAATAGCATATGGCTGAAATTTACGGGATAAAAGTTCATCGTACCGGGCGAGGTATTCCCCATAGGTCTCCGGAGAGATCATCGTCAGCGTACAATTGGAATGCATATGTATCCCGGGATTGACTTTGCCGACAATTCGATTCACTGAAATCGACGTGGTACCGGTTTTCGAAATCATGAATTCTAGAAATTGAATGATTGTCTGACTTACAATATCAAACAGTTTCCTGCACAGGTTCGGATTCATATAATAATCGGTGAATAACTTGTGACCGCGAAGATTTAACGCGACATTTTGAACGCCCTCCCAGTTAATATCGCCTTCCAGATAGCCGTATTCTTTTTCCAATTTTTCCATCAGAACAATTAAATCCTGCATAATCGGGGTCTTTTTAATATCGGGTATCTCCATCCCGGCAATTTGTTCATCAGTCAAATTTGCGGGGATAACTTCCGGCGAGTTTTCATCAAAATAGCGGATCTCACAACCCAATATACCGGAAATGATATATCCCGCAGCCAGGAGAATTCCGCCGACTACCGGACGGGGTTTGGCGTTTTGTTCGCCAATTTCCAGGTCCGGAAACCGGTCATAAAGGTATTGACGCATCAACCGGTCGCTCTCCACACGGATTTCGGGATCGAAAAAAAAGTCCCGGTTAAACCGAATACCGTAATTTTTAAACCACCAATTCGGATGAAAAACAATTTCAACCGGTAATTTTTCTTTTAACAGCATAATTTATTTCCATTTATTTTCGTTCATCTTTTTACAAGATTTTATTCCTTTAATCAGTTTTCTCCTTTGTTACTGAAGCAGAGTCAACCTGATATTATCAACATAGAGATGCATCGGCCCGGAAAAAAGTCCGGCGCCGGTTACCGTAACCCGTAAACCATTGGCATCTTCGGAAACCCTGCCTATGGCTTTGCAATGGAACCAGTTACCCTTCATCTCGGACGCCGGGATATTGTAAACCGGTTCCGAATCTTTTAGGGAAGTCTCCGCGACGAGCCAGTGGACGTTATAATCACGGATTTCCGTCACGTATACCTGCGGCGGATCGCGGGGAATTTCACCCGATTCCGAACCGCGCGACCACTCAGTCGGTAAATTTCGCTCAATAATATAAACATCCATTTCAAGAGCAATTCTCTTGCCGCGCATTAATGTCGTAAAATAGGGATCGATATTCTGGAAAACCCACGTGTTCGTCTCTCCCGTCGACAGTGTGCTTCTCAGCCGCGATTCCTGCACCGGAATTATTCCTTGCTTTTCCAGACGTATCTGCTCCCGAACAGCCGGTATCGGATCCGGGGCGTCACAATATGCCTGTGTGAGCAAAAACCGTAATGAATTCCGACCCTCGAAACAACGGGACGAATTGACGGATACGACGGGCTGTTCTCCTACTGGCGCGGTTGGCTGTTCAACCTTCCAATACGATGCGTTACCCTCTTGATCCAGCGTTTCAAATCCGGCGTTGCGGATAAAATTCGAGTTATGGAACTTTTTGTCCAGGTATGCCCTAACTTTATAATCAATCCCTTTGGAAAAAGAATTACCGAAATGCGCAACCCAAACTTCAGCGGGATCGTGCGGATTCAGATCGATGGAATGATACCGCCTCTGCCGGCGGTCCATCGATGCTTGTCCGACCAATTCCCAGGTCTTCCCGCTGTCAAGCGACCTGTAAATTCCAAATCTGCGTACAGCGGCGTAAATAATTTCCGGAGCGACCGGATTAATGCAAATCGCCTCGACTTCACCCGTCCCGTTCACGACATTTATCGGTGATTGAAAGACGAGTTCCCAGGTTTTTCCGCCGTCGCCGGACTGGTACACACCGCCCCTTCCCCATTTTTCCCGGTTTGTTTTATCCGGAAGCAGATATTCCTCATTATAAGCCGCGGCATACACGATATCGGCGTTGAACGGATCGACCGCTATATCCTGGACGCTTGGGATTTCCCGGGTGGTGTTGCACTTTGCCCACGATTTTCCGCCGTCAACGGTTTTAAAAATACCGCCGAACATTCCTGGTTTTAAAGCCGGATATTCATCCGGTCCGAAGGTTATCGGGCGAATACCATAGGAGCCGCCGACGCCGAGATAAAGCGTCTGCGGATGTGAGGGTGCCATTTCCAGCCACATGATCCGGGTATTGCCGTTAAACATTTTCTCGGGTGTTACTTTTTTAAAATGTTTACCGTCGTCAAGACTTTTGTACACACCGTTTGCATAACTGGCCGCGTAAACCGTGCGGTTGTGGACCGGGGAAGCCGGGTCAATGATAATTGAACGAACAACGCCGTCATCCAGACCGTTTTTTTCATAAACAGGCGTCCAGTTCCAGCCGCCGTCGACGGATTTTATTATGATGCCGCCAACCGAAGCACGGTTTCTGGCGTTTTTACCGTTTATGGACGCGTAAATTGTCGTCGACAGAACGGGATCAACCGCCATGGAAACACATGAACCCGATGAATTCACCAGCTTGTCTCTCCAGTAGGCCGCCTGGTTGACCTCTCCGCGATGAAAAGAAATGAGATTGATAATACTTTCGCCCCGGTCCTCCGAAAGCATCAAACCGGTATCGGAAAAGCCGAACCAGACCAAATCGGGCCGGTTGGGATCAAAAGCAACCCGGTAATCGGTCAATAAACAGAGGCCCGTGCCCCGCCAACGGTCGCGGCTTACTTCCTTTGCGCCGTAATGAACCCAGGTTTGGCCGCCGTCATGGGTTTTTTTATTATAATCCATATAAACAGTATTGGGATCATTCGGGTCGATAAACATAATCTGGCCTGACACGGCTTCATGCTGCCGGTAGTTAATCGGCCAGTTCAATTGGGAATTGTAGCGGCGGTGGGTTAAGAGGCGGAAAGATTTACCGCCGTCCCGGCTGCCGTAGACTCCCTCATCACGAACGGTCGCCACATAGACAATATCCGGTCTTGAGGTTGTCGCCAGAACCCGGAACGGAATTTTACCGTCCAGACCGTTTGACATTTTACTCCATGATTGACCTTTGTCGTCGCTGCGAAACAAACCGTGGTCCGGCAGCGCGGCGTACAGAATTCCGCCGTCACATACCGCGACATCGGAACAATCGCCGGCCGGTAAACCACCGATCAAATTCCATTGCCCATTCGGCTCTTCTTTTTGATACAGCCCGACATTGGTCGGATAGTAAAGCAGCCGGTGGCCGGCCGGACTGCCGTAATCCAGTTCAATCTGGTTTAAATGACGTCCGTGCCGGATTTTCTCTTTCGGCAACCCCTGACTGATATCCGTCCATGAAAAACCGCCGTCCGTGGAGCGACGCACGCCCATATCGGCCGCCGTCCAGTACAAGATTTGATTGTTGTCGGGATCTACCAGCCCGGACTGGCCGCGGTCAATACCGAATTCCTCGGATGAATATATGTGCTCCCACGTATCACCGTTGTCCTGGCTCCGCCAGATGCCGGATGTCTGCGGCGCAGCGCCGCTTTGATTCATATATAATGTAGCCGGTTCTTTCGGATCGCCGGCAACAAAAAACGGCGTCCCGGCCACCGGATTGGCAATCGGTTCCCAGGTTTCGCCCTGATCGGTACTTCTCAACAGTGACAGGTTCATATCCGATGAAAAATAGAGGTGACCCGTTTTCGGGTGGATGGATGCGAACATCAACCAGCCATTGCCGCCGGGATCTACGGTCTGCCAGACCGTTTCCTGTCCCCGGAGCAAACTTTGGGTCAAAAGGATAAACAGAAATAAATTTAAAACATAAAAGTTTTTTTTCATTTTTTCATTTCCTAAAATATAATTTACATAAAATCTTTTTAATCCGTATTCCCGCATCATTTTTTATTGTGACGACCTGTCGATATCAACTTGTTTCATATTTTCCGGTCAATTCTGCACATCCGGATTCTTGTACCGGTGAAACAATTCCTGCAGTTTATAAAACGCCAATTTGGGCAGACGATAGCTGTCAACCACTCCCTTTACGTTCCAGCCCCGCAGGCGCGGTCCAAGCATACGGCTGTGTGTCGTACGGGTGTCGCAAAACTGCCACACACAGCCGCCGGACAGCCATTCCTGTTCCAGCCCGTACATACCGGAATCCCACACATTCCTTGCCTGGTATTCCTCGCTCCACTTGACATTACCCCAGTTGTGCCAGCCCGCCATAGAGCCGGAACCGCCAAATTCGGTCAATACAACAGGCTTATCCGGCATTTTTTCATGGATCATATTTAACTGCCGTATGCTTTCTTCGCCGATATTCTTGTCCAAAACTGTTGACACAAATTCACCGTTGCTGTCCTCGTCACTGAAAGACGGGTCCCAGTACCATTGATACTGCGCCCAGTTCGTACAAATGATATCGATCAGTTCCGCGGACTTGTCAAAATGAGCGCCGCCGGTAATAAAGGTGATAAAGTGCGTCCGGTCAATGGTCCGGGCATATTCAACCAGTTCTTTGATATCATTATACGCTTTCTGGAATTCGCGCCATTCATTCCCCAGACTCCAACTGAATATCGCTGGATGGTTCATATCGCGATAAACCATATCCCAGTATTGTTTTTTGATTTTTCCCTTAACGACCGGATTGGCCAATTGATCCGGCCTGTACTGCCACGAGGGTACTTCATTCATGAACATCAGTCCATAGGCGTCACAAAAGTCCATAAACATTTCGGCGGGCGGATAGTGGCCGCGGACCGCGTTCGCGCCCATACGCTTAAAAATCTCAATATCCTGTCGGATAATATGGGGCGGCAGGGCCGATCCCCAGTCGGGATGGTCGTCATGATGATTCGCGCCCATTAACTTAAAACGGCTTCTGTTCAACATAATTTTATATCCGTCTTTTATCAGGGAACGTACGCCGAACCGATCAACTTGGTCATCCTCGTCAGTTCCCAGGACTACCCTGGCGGAATACAGGTTGGGATCATCCGGCGACCACAGTTTCGGCTGCTGAAGTACGGTTGTAAACTCGATCACTGCGTCTTTGGCCGCAACAGTGTGGGAACCTGAATACATTAAATTGCCGTTCACATAAAACCGGAATTTTTTATCAATCGTTTTGCCTGTCAAATTTTTTACATAAATACGGACTGAAAGATTGGCCTGATTTTCAGAGATGGCTGTTGGTAGTATGTGAAAACGGTCAATATATATGTTTTTTACAAGTTCCGCGTAAACCGGGCGGTAAATCCCGCCGAACGGAAACCAGTCCACACCTTTTTTGGGCAGTGAATCATCATACAGGCAATTATTAACCCATACAGTAATTGTATGCTTGCCCTTTTTGACATCCCGGACCAAAAAGGAGAACGGACTGTAAGCGCCCTCGTTCTCACCGACAGATTTGCCGTCCAGCCAGACTTTAGTTGTGTAAAACACGCCGCCAAAGCGGATGCGCAGATTGCCGTCTGCGGGTACGTCGAAAGAGCGGTTGTACCACGCGGAATTTTGATACTGCCAGTAGCGGGGAACGGCATTCCAGGTGCCGGGCACCCAGAGTTGTGTTTCGGGTTCGGGGAATCGGGTGTAAAAAGATTTTGATTCACCAATGCTGTCCGGATCCGTAACAAAGTCCCAAAAACCGCCGAGGTTGATCTGGGTTCTGGTCGTTGTCGTACGGAACAAACGGCTGTTCATCGGGTCCTGGCCGTCGTCATAATCTATTTTTACTACCGGCAATACGGATGGCGGAATTTCCGGGAAAACGTCCCCGTTCGCCCGCGCTGGTAAATCAAAAACAAAAATCATACAATAAAAAATACTGAATAATAAGATCGGAATATTTTTATTCATTTTTTCACTTTCTGATATGTTCATTTTCTCTTTTCATACATTTAACAGAACAATTATTTTTTTTAAAGTTTCGAATGCGGTTTCACATCCGGTTTGCCGGCGGTTTGTACAATCAAAACCGGATCGGATTTTTTCCTGATATTTTGCTGCGGAACAACCTTTACTTTCCAGGTTCTCCCCATATGTTTAATGTCGAGGACTTGCTTATTCAGGCTGACAACGAGATTTTCACTATTCGAGTCAGGTAATACGCAAAGTACCGTCAGGAAACGGAGTTTTTCCGTATTTTCCACTTTTTGATTGAATGTTTTCATTCTACCGTCTTCGGCATCCGACGCATCCACTTCCCGCTCCTGAATGTCGATTTTAGAATTTGCCGGAAGTAATTGCTGTAAAAAGAGGCCGACTCCTTTATGGTTGATTTTATATTTATCTTTATTGATTTCATTAATCGAACCGTTAAAATTCAACAGCCATTCGATTGTGGATCCCTGGCCTGCTTCAATATCGTCGGCAATCACAACAACATTGGGTTTTAAAAACAACAGGTGCCTCCGAAAACCCGTCAGCCGCGCCTCATCGACATATATGTTTCCCGCGTCGCCCAGCACGTAATCGTATTCCGGGGTATTTTGGACATACAAAATCGACGGGGCGGGATCACGCTTTTCGAATGCCAGGTAATCAAGCCAGGCCCCGCCTGCTCCGGCCTGACCATAACCGTTAACAATAATGGTATTGTGGTTCCGGGTGTCTTTAAGATGAGTATACCCGGGATCGAGCGCCAGCCACTGCCCGGTAGAATAAATGCAAAAACTGTTTATATCGGGGTGTCCGTGTCCGGGACCGAACCCTTTTTTCTCGATCAGCATGGGGTCCTGCTGATTCTGATGACCCGGTGCGGGACCGCAGCGAAAACCGACTACGGTTGCGTCTTTATCCCAGCCGCTCCGCATGGTGACAAAACCGTTATCGGTAAAATGCTTGAATTCAGGCAGGGTGTAACAGTCCTTTGCCTGCAGATTCGGATCATAAAAAATAAAATCAAGCCAGCTGAATTTATGCGGCTCCCCCTGCAGCGCTTTGATGCCGAAATCCTGAAAATATTCATTTTGATAAACGGCGGCCGGCAGGAAAAACAAAAAAGAAGGCATGTATGCCTTACTGTTGCAGTCGCTGAAATTAACAAACTGCGTCGGCCGCTCCGGCAGTGAAAAATAAATGGGGAAATAACCGTTGATTTTTAACCATTCGTATACCGGGTAATAGTCCTTAAATCCGAAAGTCTTTGCCGCTTCCAGGTAGCGGAGAAAATAACCGGTTCCATACTGCCAGTACTGCACTCCTTCGCCCCATGATCCGTCGAGCGGGGCGTGTTTGATGATCCGGGTGGTCCACTCATCGGCCGTATTCAGAAAAAGACCGGCGTCCTCGATCTCGTCTTTCAGCGACATTCCCGTTATTCCCAGGGCGGAAGTTTCAATCAGCATATGGTTACTTAACAAACGGTGGGACGAATTTTCCTCGAGAATTAAATGACACTCTTTATTTAACCGGTTCCCGATTTTTTTTCGCAGATCATTTCCCAGCTCTTCGTATAACCAGTCATACAGTAAAGCGCAGCCGACTATCCATGAAGAACGGCCCAGGTTTTGACTGCCGTTCCATTCCGGCACCGCCAAAAGCGCGTTCAGCCACGCCGATGCGGCGGCAACATATTTTTTATCTTTTGTCATTAGATACGCCAGTCCGAGAGCCGGCATGGTATCTCCGATCCGCCGGTAGCGGTTATGGGCGTTTTTCATGACCGGAATTGCTTCCGATACGAAATCATTAGCGCAGCGTATTGCCAGGTCATACAGTTCCTGCCGCCGGGTATCCTGATTTTTTTGCAACTCTGATATTTTCTCAGGGGTCAGAATCAACTGCGGCCGCGCATAAAGACTGTAATATCCAGCGGATAAAGTAAACAATAATAAAAGAATTAACACTACTGTTGTTTTTGAGATTCTCATAATATCATGTCCTCAGGTATTATTTATTTCATTCTACTGATGAGCGCCGGCAAAAGACACCTGCGCGAATATCAGGGCGTCCCTCTCGACCAGCGGATCAAGCGTTCGGGCTTTTGTCAGCAAATCTTTTGTTTTTTCCGTTTCACCGCGGTATTCGTGCGCTTTTGCCATGTAAAATTCGCCGAGGGCGTAAACAAAATCCCGGTCCCGTCTCTCGTAGCCCTGCAATTTACCTTCGCTAATCTGCCGGCCTTCTTCGTACAGGGCGGAAATAATTTCTTCGGCTTTATCGGAGAAACCGAGTTCTTTCAATGCCAGCGCCTGGTAAAAATTGCTCAACGTCGGCAAGGAGGAATTTTCTTCCGCAGCGATATTTAACAATCTTGAAGCTTCTTTGTTATTATTGAGTTGCTGATACAATTTTGCCATCGGCACATATAAAAAGCCCCGCAGGTTCGGCTGCCGCGGCGCGACTTCAAGGTTTTCGGGATAGTCGCATGCTTTTAAATACCAGTCCAACGCTTCCTGCGGTGTTTTTGCCGTCCTGCTTTTACCGATACACGCCTCCATGTAGGCATTGTGGATGGAATATCCGCCCTCCCAGTTATGGAAGTGATGACCCAGGTAATATTCGAGAGCGCTGTTATATTCTCCGTTTTGCACCATTAAATCCAGCATGGTAGTGAGCAGGTTGTCACGCGTCTCAACGACTTTGACGTGCTTTTGCAGGAAATTCAACCGGTTTGAAATCGTTTCGCCCGTTGACTGTTTGACATTGTCCAGTTCCATCAGAATTCTGCTGTCATCGGGAGCCAGACGAAACGCATTCTCATAACATTCGAGCGACCGCTTTATATCGGAACCGCTTTTATACAATGCCAGACCGAGATCGCGCCAGGCCAGGGCGTTTTTATCGTCATAACTTACCGCTTTTTGCCAGCAGGAAACCGCGCTGTCCGGTTCGGCTAAATTGGCATGTACCAGACCCAGGTAATACCAGGCGCGGCCGTCATGGGAATCCATATCAAGCGCCCTTCGGAATACATTAATCGCTTCTGCGCGGGACGGGAAAATATACTCGGGGGGCTGTTGTCCGGCCAGTTCATATAATTTTTTTGAATTCTGAGAATCGCCTTTTTGCGCCGCGTAATATGCCGAATAATAAGTATTCAGGGCAAAAGGCGTTTGTGTATTTGACCGGCCCGTTTCAAGAATATCCAGAGCGCTGTCGAACAGCCCCTCTCCCGCGTACTGACAGGCAAGTTCAATATAACTGTTCGGATCATACGACATGAGCCGGGTAAACTCTTTTATATCTGTTTTTACCGGCCCCGCCTGTGATTTCCGCAGACATAGGACTTCATACATTGCCCGGGGATCAAGAGGATCGAGCTGCTGGGCCTGAGCGGCGGCTTTTTCAGCGTTTGCATAATCCCCGGCCAGTCTCAGAATCGTTGCTTTGAGCGCCCACAGTTGCGGGTTCAAGTTATTTTGTTCAACCGCTTTACCGATATGCGTCAGGGCGTTTTTCAGATCACCCTTTCGTAAATCCAGCCGGGCAATCCGGCTGTATCCCTGTGGCAGGTATTCCGCAAAATGGACCGACCTGTAATATAAATTGTACGCGGATTCAAAATCGCCAAGCGCTTCACGTGCCACTGCCTTTAAATAAAATATTTTACCGTTATCCGGGTCGCGCATTTCAGCGGCCGACAGGTGCTGTAAAGCCGATTCGTAACCGGCGCGTTTAATATCAAGTTCCGCCAACGAGACATGCGACCTCGAGTCGCCGGGGTCCAGGCGCAGCGCCTCCTCAAAATAGGTACGCGCCCGTTGCGGTTCTCGGAATTTATATACGATATCTCCCGCGTGCCACAATTCATCCGTGGTTTTCATATTCTCCGGTTCATCATAAACCTTTGCCGGTTCAGGAAGCGGCAACTCTTCCAGTTTTTGCGGTGTATATGTTATCAATTCATTTCCGTTGTCATCCAAAAGCCGGATCGTATACCGTTCCAGCTCCGCTTTTGAATTATCGTTCTCAATTCTAAACGTAAAAGGTTTTGCCGGATCGATATCCAAAGTTTTTTCGAAAACAGTCTGTCCGTCTTTCGTCAACAGCACGGTTCCCGGGGATAATACAGCAGTGGAATAGACGCCCAGAATGATCCGGTCGACGGAGAATTCCAGGTTCAGGGCCCCGTTCACGTTTGCCTGTTTGAAGGGCCCGATATCCCGCACCGGGAAGAAAAAATGACTGTAGGATTTCACTTCGCCGGGCTCAATCCAGTGTAAATCCGGCTGATTGTCCGAATAGGCGCCCGCCTGCGGTTCAAAATAAGGACCCTGCCCTTCGGTCAAAACCGGTTCCCACATGCGGCCGAACGGCGACGTTCCCCACGTCCACAGTTTTTTCCCGATCACGATGTGCCTGTTACCGGTAATGATCGTTCCCGCCTGTTTCCCGTGATCGTAGCCGCCGAAAAAATCACCCATCTCGGTAGCGAAAAAACTGGAAGCGTTGGGTACGTTTTTCCACCAACTGATATCAACGTTATTATTTACCGGCCAGTGGAAATATTCAAATTTTCCATGTTCGGTCATGATTCGGGTCGGATAGATGGCCTGATAATTTTCATTGGCATTGACCGCCATGGTTGTCCACATCCAGTAAGAGTGCCGCAAAGGAGTGGGATTATATAACCGCACTTTCGCCTCTATAACGTTTCTATCTGGATATACGGTCATACCGACGATCCACCGCATATGGTAAATCCATTCCGTTTCACCCACCCAAACGGTTTTACTGCCGTCAGCATTTTCTTCAAGCCGGTAACTGACCGGACTGAAACATGTCGGCCGGTGTCCTGTGGGAAAATTCCACTCGATACCGCCCGAAATCCAGGCCCCGGTCATACCGATCAGCGCCGGTTTGATGGTCGGCTGCCAGTAGAAAAAATTATACTGATTGGTTTTATCCTGCGCGCCATGTAAACGGCCGCCAATTTCCGGCAGAATCAATACTTTAATAAATTCATTTTCCAGCCAGCATGCCTGGTATACGCTGTCACCTTTAATATTGGTAATAATTTCTTTATACGGATACGGATAAACCGGCATCCGGGATGAACTCCATGAAAAAGTCGGATTTACCTCGGGTGCGCCGATCTTCCAGGTGGGGATCATCAGCGGCTCCTCCCACACTTTTACTTCCGCCAGTGCGACCTGCGCGATAAACAGGACAAATAATAATACGACTGTCTTTTTCATTTTATTCTTCTCGAATTTGGTTTTTCTGATAAATTCTAATATTATTTAAATACCAGGGAGCCGAATACGGATGGTTTGTGGAACCGTCCGAAGGTCGGGGACCACGCGTAACTCGACGGTCCGTCATGATCGCGATCCAGCCGGTAAAAATTAATTTTCCATTCCGCTTTTTTTAAATCATCAAATTTGAAATCTTTGACCAAATCGGCAAATGGAATCCGAATTTCGGCGGACCATCCCGAATCCTGATCATTCAGTTTGTTTACGGTGCCGTTTACCGATACGGCCGTCTCGATCCCGGGAAGATCGAACCCGGCCGTTTCTTCGACATCAATATTGACCGGATCAACAATGTAACTGTCAAACAATACATTATTGGGAGACAGTTCGATCTCAACATAAGTATTGGGCTCATCATCGACGTCAATAAAAACCTCGATGGCCTCCTCTTCCCAAAGATGCTGATCCCGTTCCGTATATGAACTGAATATGTCTACATCATTACACAAAAATGCGATATACAAATTAATCTTGTCATAACATACCGAAGCATAAACGGAGTAACTTGAATCCTCAACAACCTGTCCCGTATTATTATCTTTCAGATAAATTCGTGAAGCATCGGTCCAGGCCTGCTCATTTAGGCTGCCGTCAATTACAACAGGATTTGCCGTAAACAATGCCGCGGCTAAATTTTCGGAATTATGAACCTGCCGGGAACAGTATGTTGCACAGACAATTGCCATAATCAAAAAAAGAAATCTTTTCATTTAAATATCTCCCTTGAAAGACAACCGATTTTTACATCTTTTACAATAAAACAAAGATGATTTATAAAATCAAAAATTATAATTATAATTTTTTCAGGTACCATTTTTCCACGTTTTGCCGGTATATTTTATTTAAAACAGTTTCGGGTAAATCCAGTCCCCGCACAGGAGTTTCAGTTCCTCTAATAGTTGTTACCGAATCCGTTGCGAAATAAGTCCAGTCGCTTAACCATCTTTCATGGACTCTTTTTATGGATTTTTCCGGTTCCTGGTTATCCTCCATAACATAGTCTGTCGCGTACAAGATACGGTCCTGATAATTAATTAAAAAAGTCTTCACCTCTTCCCTGTCCAGTAGCTGGATGTCATCAATCCTGGCGGCCAGGTCAACGGCCATATTCGGGTACTTGTCCAGAACTTTTGCCAGTTCGGTCATACTCCATTCGATGCTGCCGAGGTGACAGCCGATATATTTCAAATTCGGATGTTTGTCCAGCATACGTTGGTATGAATTGATCTGCTCTTCGTATGACGGGTAATCCGGATGCAGGTACATATGGTATTTTGGATTGCTGCTGTAATAGTTTTTATTGCCGGCGGCAATCATTTCATTCAGGGGCAGCCAGCAATCGCGCGGTTCGCCGATATGCCCGGTCAGGACTTTGCCCTGCGATTCAATAAAATCGAAAATGGGATCGAAACGGGGATTATCGATCATGACAAACCGGTCGTTTTTATCCTTAAACTCCATACCGATATTTTTCCATACCTTGACTCCGATCGCGCCGTTTTCAAATTCGCTTTTCAAGAAAGCGATTGTCTTTTCCTGCCAGTCCGGCTCGTCCCAACCCTGCATGGTAAAGGAAGTCACATAATCGAACCGGTCGGCATGGAGCTTTTTTTGTTGTTCAACATATTGTTTTGACCATGTCAGATCGTATGCGTCAAGAATTATGACAATTGCCTTGAAATTATCGGCTTTAGCCTGGTCCAGAAATCCGGCGCCCGGATAATAAATATGAACGTGGGCGTCATATTTAGGCATGGATGTGAAATCCGGTTTACTTTTCGTGCATCCGGATAACACCAGCAAGCCTGCGACTAAAAGAAAAGTACAATTCATGAATATACGGTACATTGTTTACTCCTGTTTTGATTTAATAAATAAATTGTAATCATGATCTTGTTATCTGACCAGGGTTAATTTTATAGTTTTGAAATCATATCCGGCCTGCAGCACAAGCACATATATGCCCGAGGGAATATTCCGACCGTCAAAGACAAGCCGGTGCTCACCTCTGGTCTGAAAACCATAATAAAGAACACGGACAAGACGACCACTGATATCATAAACATTTACACTTGAAAAAACATCATTGGAAAGCGTGTAACGTATTGTTGTTTCCGGATTGAACGGATTCGGATAGTTTTGCAGCAATTGAATCTGGCCAGCAAGCTCCGGTTCATTTTCATACTCTGCAATAAAAGTCGGCTTTATTTCCAGGTATCTTTGCAGCGCTTCAAGATAATAATAATCGGAATAAATGAGTGTTACATCGACTTCGGAATAGCTATTGCGATTGCCGACGCCATGCAGTATAATACCGCTGTTATTTGTTCCCTCGGCCAAAAAAGCGGGTGAGCAAAGCGCCGTTATCAGATCGCAGGCGGTATCCCGGTATTTATTTTTATCTTCAGGATTGACCAGTGTGCTCAGTTCCAGTAATCCGGATGCGGCAATCGCGGCTGCCGAAGCGTCTTTTTGTTCATTCGGGATATTGGGCGCCTGAAAATCCCAATACGGAACGACATCAGCAGGTAGATGGGCGATAAAATAGTCGGCCACTTTTTTCGCGGTCTGCAAAAATAATGTGTCGCCGGTTTCCCGATACACCATGGTAAATCCGTACAGACCCCAGGCCTGACCCCGCGCCCATGTCGATTCGTCCGCGTAACCCTGCACTGTATTACGCTTCAATACATCGCCGGTAACCGGGTCATAATCCACAACATGATAGGTGCTCCCGTCTTCGCGTATATGATTCTTTACGGTCTTTTTGGCGTGACTCACGGCCATGTCGTACCAATTTTGTTCGCCTCCCGGCTGTTTTGACGCCCATAACAATAATTCGAGGTTCATCATATTATCGATAATAACGGGATATTGACCCCGCGAACCGCTGTTCCATGATTTTATACAGCCGACTACAGGATTATAGCGGGTAGCCAGCGATTGGGCGGCGCGCAGAATAACATCCAGGTAAGCCGGATTTTGTGTATTCCGGTATCCGTTCCCAAAGCTGCAAAATATCTTGAATCCCACATCATGGCTGCCGGTATCATATTTTTCGTTTTCCATTCCGGCGGTCCAGTTTTCCGCCCACTCCTTAAACCTGTTATCGGAAGTATATTCATACATATACCACAAACATCCGGGGAAAAAACCGCTGGTCCAACTGCCGGAATCTTTTGTGTTCCAGGTTCCGTTCGATAACGTACTTCTGGGAAATTTTGAGGCTACTTTAACTTCGTCCACACTATTTTGTAACTGGAGACGGGCGAATTCAAGTCCATGCGAAACAAGGGAATCCAGTGTCTGAGCAACGACAGATATATTTAATCCACACTGCAGAATAAAGGCGGCAATAGCTATATGAATAAATTTTGATTTCATTTTATTTATAACTGTCAATTATAACCAGAGACTGATTGTTGTTTAGATTATTCCTGCCGGTATTTACAATTTATAATCCGGTCAAGATTTACGTTCCGGGTTTGTGAGCCGGCGAAAATTATTAATTATATGAAAAATAAGTTAACCGTAATTTATTTTATTTGTTACCTATTTTTTGTCTAAAAATTCAAATTTAAAATTATATCGGTTCAATTAATTACTTTACTTCATTAATATGGTTTTTATAGTATCACTAAAATGTCCGGCCTGCAGCCGGCAAAAGTAAAATCCGGTTGGTAAATTTTGTCCTGTTAAAGACCGGGCCTGCCAAAAAAAGTTATAATCACCCGGATTTTGATTTTGATCTACTAGAACAGAAATCATTTGACCTTGTATATCAAAAACCGTTAATTTGACATGGCACGAGCCGGAAAGCGTATAACTGATACATGTTGTCGGATTAAAAGGATTGGGATAGTTTTGCTTTAAATCAAAAATGTCAGGCGTCAAGGTCCCGCCTGTTTCCTTAATATCGGTATTGTTATTACAAATTACATAAGGCCAGCCAGTGTTTTTACCATGCTCCCATACGCGTTCGGGCTGACCGTCCGACCAGTTTGTTCCGTAAGCGGCATCCAGGAAGGGCAGCATCCATAAATCGTCGCCCTCAGCTTTCCAGCCGCCAAATTGATTTTCCCAGCGCACCTGGATGGCATAAAACGCCCTGTAAATCGCGCTATCGGCAACGGCCCAAATCGGCATACCGCAACGCTCGAGAATCCGTGCTCCCATTACAATGCCTTGCAGAGTCTCCCAGGCGTAACCCGTATGTTCGGGGGGATTTTTAAACGAAGTGCCCCGCCGCATATCATCGGGTATGATACCGTCGATATTCAGTCCCTGCTTGACGGCGCCTTTGGGATTGATCAACCGCAAATTGTTCGTGTCGACATGCCAGGACAGATCATCACCATAAGTTAATTCATCGGGCTTTGGTCCGACTACAGATTGTATCCAGTAATTACGGACCTCGTTTAACCTGACCGTATCCTGAAGAAAAGCATATATTGCGCATAAAGAGCCAAAGCCCTGTGTGCCCCAGTTATTCGGTCGTTTTTTGAACATACCCAAAAGAGTACGGTCATCAGTGGCAACATAATTTTCAGCCATGTTGCGGAGCCATAATTCAAATTCAGATGTTTTATAACCCACCAGGTCGGCCGCCATGGCATACGCGCCGGTTTCCCTTGCCCATGCCAGCGTTCGGTCATCCGGTTTGCCCGCGTTTGCCAGTTTTTCACATGCTACAACGACTTTGTCCCTGTACTTTGACTCACCGGTTCGTGCGTAAACAATACCGGCCGCCAAAATTTCAGCGTTATTGTTACTGTCCTGGTCGGACACGCTGGCCGCATTCGGACTTGCGTTGTTCGCCGCGCTTAACACCGCTTCCCAGGCGGGACCTTCCATCGGTTTTCCTGCAAGCTCCTCCGCCGACGTCCATATCCCTTGCCGGGCGGTTACATTTGATGCCGCAATGATAATAGAGAAAAATATACAAAATATTAACATATTCCTGAACATATAATCCACTTTCCTGAAAGTTATTTTTATAATAATAAACCAATTATTTCATTTTAAAAATAAAAAGATTGCTGAAATGTGCGAGTAAAGAATTATGTCGCCTTTCCGAGACCTGTTTACCGGAACGAATCTATCAAACTTTTCACGCGGAACAGCTTTTTAAATTCATCTTCCGAAACTTCGGATTCAATAACCCTGACTTTTTTCACCTCACCCGGCAAGAGATGAAAATAATTATCCGAAAAACGGGCATATTTTTCTTTCAATCCCAAACATACGTATGCCGCAAATCGATCAGCAGTGATGGATATGGTAAAACCGTCACTCACTTTCTGGATTTGAGCGTTTAAATGCGGGTCTTTAAGCTGCAAATATTTTTGCAGGACAAAAAACGCTGTATTGGATGAAAGGACTTTATTCTCCTGAACCAGTTTGTAAGAAAAATAGTATTGACCCCGGTTTTCATAGGAAAATTTTCGATATGTAATATAATCCGGATTTTCAGCAATAATATTGTTAAAATCAAGCTCTGTTACCGGAGTACTCCGGTTTGCGGGTAAAAGGACATTCAACTCGCCGCGTTGAGCAACTGTACCGTCAAACCGGCCCAATTCCCAGGTTAAAGTTGCCGGAATGTCCTCCAACAAATCATTAACGCCATAAATTTTTACCTTTGTGTCCTGCACTTGATCACAAACCAGCACGGGGCTGAAAAAGTCTCCGGCCATATACTGCAGGGCTTTCCATCTTCCAAAATAATCCATACTGCTCCACGATGTTACCGGCCAGTTATCGTTCAACTGCCAGTAGAGCGCGCCCGTTGAGGCGGGATAATTACGCCTTAACGCCTCGCATCCCATTTTCATACCCTCTGCCTGAAGAAGCTGTGAAACATAAACCCAGTTCTCCAGTCCGTTTGGTATCAGGAACATATCGGCGGTAAACTTGGCGATCTTTGTCGTACCGATGGTACTGCCCGGCCGGTACGGTCCGCCGCTTTTCTCATGATGA
Source organism: Candidatus Zhuqueibacterota bacterium (assembly GCA_016934825.1). Taxonomy (GTDB): domain Bacteria; phylum Zhuqueibacterota; class Zhuqueibacteria; order Residuimicrobiales; family Krinioviventaceae; genus Fontivivens. The sequence continues at coordinate 28,350 of JAFGSB010000077.1, read as the reverse complement.
TCGATTATGCGGGAACTGAAATAACGGTCTTCGGGAGCGGTAAAGCTTCGGATCGTTTCCATATCCGGGAGACTTTGAAAACCAAACTCGGCGACAAAACGATATTGGCCCATTTCCCGGAAAGGTGAAAAATCGCCGCTGCCGCCCCAAACTTCATACGTATGAACATTACCGGAGGATGTTTCCCAATCCGGATTTTGTTTCGCCCGGTCCAGGGGATGATGCGGACTGCTGGGCCAGTAATCCCGGTCCGGATCGTACAACGCGGCCGTTTCCGGAATGAGTTCATGAAATATCCTGTCGTATCCCTGCCAGTCCACATTATCATAATTTTTGATCCATTGCTGACCGCCGGCCATATTGCTCTCCGATTCGTTGTTACCGCACCAGATGGCGATGGATGGATGATGGCGGAGCCGCCGGACAACACTGGTAATCTCCTGTCGAACATTTTCGAGATAGGATTCGGAAGCAATATACGGACCGACCGCAAAAGCGAAATCATGCCAGACCATCAATCCGTTTTCATCGCAAAATTCGTAGAAAATATCCGGCTCATATAATCCGCCTCCCCAGATACGGATCATATTCATGTTCGCTTCCACACATGAGCCCAGCAGGCGTCTGTAATGTTCCTCGGTCAGCCGGTTTGGCAGTGCGTCCGCAGGAATCCAGTTGCCGCCTTTACAGAATATCAAATGGCCGTTGAATTTGATGCCAAAACTCTCTCCCCGTTCATCCTTTTCCCGTACAATTTTAACGGTTCGAAGACCTATACGGATCTTTTTCCGGTGAACGACCTGTTTGCCGTCTTTTAATATTGATTCAACAGTGTAAAGTGGGTGTTCTCCCCAGCCGTTTGGCCACCATAACTGCGGATCTTTGATCGTCAATCTGGCATTTACCCTATTTGAAGCGACCTTAAAATTTTGTTGTTGCAGGATTTTATCTTTAAACGAAACAAGTATCTGCATGGACAAATTTTTGTCCCTGAATTGTTCAAGTTCGGCGGTCACATTCAGAACAGCTTTATTCGGATCGGCGAGATCCTGCCGGACACCGAGATCGATAATTCGCCCGGTATCGTAGGCCGCAAGCCGTATCGGCCGCCATATTCCGCATGTTAGTAAACGTACACCCCAGTCCCATCCAAAATCGGAGCCTTCCTTGCGGGCAAAAAAGACATTGCCCTTGATGCTCATTAATTTTTCCGATACTTTCGGGTCCGCCGCGACCTGCTGTTTGTTCCATTCAAGTATCGATCGGAATAAAATATGGATATCATTTTCACCCGGTTTTAACAACCTTTTAACATCAAACTCATATTCGATGAACATATTGATTGTGTTGGCCACCAGCGTCCCGTTCAGCCATATTTCGGCAATAGTATCAAGACCGCGGCAGTCGAGAACAATTTTATCATGTTTTAAAAATTCTGCGGTAACGGTGAATTTTTTCCGGTATTCCCACTCTTTTTTTTCCACCCACTGAACTTTGAGTTCGTTGTCCCGGTAAAAAGGATCTTCTTTAATTCTGCCACACCGCATCAAATCTTCCCATACCGTACCGGGAACGTTCGCGTCCAGCCATTCATTCTCCTCTATGGCCTTGAACTGCCAAGCTCCGTTCAGGTCGATTGACCCGCTTACTCCGGCGCCGTCCCGGCATTGCGAGAAAGCCAAATCCTGACCGTCAACTCCTGATTCTGCCGGCTCCGGTTGTTTTGCGTACAGACCGGTAACAGCAATTGATAAAATCAATAAAAAAATGTATGTTTTAATTAAAAAGCTGCTCATCACTCAACCCGATCATTTTTGTACAATTGCACCAGTTGTTGTTTAATACCTTCTTTCGTGACATCGACAATGAGATAATGAAATATACTGCCCCTGGGGCCGTACTGTTTATGAAGCTCGGCGCCGCCTCCTCCTGTTACGGAATAATCCACTCCCTGAAAGTGAGCTGTTGAATAGGCGTGAATATGCCCGACAAATACATGATCGACATGATGTTTGGTCATGAGAGCGGTAAACTTTTCCGACAATTCATAGTCCATGGCGTGGTAAAACCATTTTTCCACATTACCGGGGGGGTAATGGGCGAAAACAAACTTGTAATACCCTTCAGGAGTTTGTGATAACCACCGGTCGGTTATCTCCAATTGTTTGGTAAAATCCGTTACCCGGCTGCAGTTGTCAAGAATAATAAAACGGGCGTTCCCGTAATCAAAAAAATAATTCAGCGAATTCGGGCCGAATGAAGTCAAATAACTGGTTGCCTGCCCATCCAAGCCGATATCATGATTTCCGGCAACCGGAATGAAATTAAATTTTTCGTACTTGTCCAGTACGCCAAAAAGATACCGATCATATTGTTCCGGTTCGCTTTCGTTCACCAGATCTCCGGTGTCGACAACAAAATCCGGCTTTTTGTTACTGATGCTCCGGCACATAGTTTCCCATACCGGCAGGTTCCTGCGGCTGTCCCCTAAAACCACAAACCTGCAGCCTTTTTGGGGATCATACGGTTTACTTTTAATCCGGTTTATAACTGTATCGATATTGTATTTCATCCGGTACGGTCCGAGTAATTCCTCAATCTGTGCAGGTGTCCATAATCGTTCGAGTCCCTCGCGCATCCGGGCGGCCGAGCTCAACATTTTGAGTATACCGTCGGACCGGTATGCAAATGCGGTGGTATCGTTTTCCTGGAATCCGGTCAGTTCGACAATAAAAGTCGTGTCCTGTTCCGAAACGGCAATCCAGGCGCGTAAAAAATTATCCGAACCGGATTGTTTTCCGGCGTTAATCATAATTTTTCGCGGCACCGATTGCAGGGCAATCTCCCGTTCCGATCCGCGTTCAAAAAACATACCCGGCCGTTCCATTAAATTACCATTGATAAAAGCCACCTGGTAAATAATGCCTGTCAGGTAAATATAGATTTTGCTGCCATGCCCGTCCGGATAACTTTTATAAACGACATATCGAAACGGCCCCCAGTGGACTATATTATCAACCTTACCGCCCGGTAAAACCTGTTCTATCTTCTGTTTTACCACATTCGGGAATTGATCGTATTCAGTGAAAAGCTGTTCGTTATCATCCCGGGCCGGATCGACCGGCTCAACATATTCGTTACCCGGTTCGCTTATTCTTTCCTGATAAACAGAGGATTTGCGGCACCCGTCACCTGACAAAATAAAAATTATCAGTAACGGTAATAAGCGATTAATATTTTTAAATTTACCATTCATTTATTTAGTTGTTTTTCCGGGGCTTTATTGAGATACCACACGAAGGATCAAATGGTCTTTAAAAGTGATTGTTAATTTACCGACGGGCCCCTTTACCTGACCCAGTTTTTCTTCGGATTCCAAGTTATAAACCGTATAGGTCGTATTTTTCTCCAAACCCCTGAGTTCGACATTGCCCTGCCATTCAGGCAGTTTTTGCAATTGTTCACTGAAGGATTTTAACATGGTCTCTCTTTTTTCCACATGATTTTCATCCCAGGGTACATTTTCGGGACCGTTTATGCCCGGCCGGAGAAACGTATAAAAATAATCTTTGTCTTTTTTAATAACATAGGTTTCGGGCACATCATAACCGGCGTCATACAGGTTCAGATATTCACCGGAACTTAACCGGTACTTGCGGTAATAACCGAACCACCTTTTAAATTGCTCATATTCATAACCGGACAATGTCGTATATTTTGTCGTCATCAACCCGCCCACACCAAATTCCGAAGGAAAGTATTCATTGTATCGCTCATGGAAATCATTGTCCACACAGCTTGTAGGACCGAACAGGGCCTTGTATACTTTAAAGCGGTGCCGTGTGGTAACGGCCATTTGCGGCGGATCGGCAACGACCGGTTTGTTGCCCCATTGTAAAAAATACGGACTGCATAATGCGCCGCATGGACACATCCCCAGCACAAAGTCGCCATCCGGTTTTAACTGCATGGCAGTTTCATAAATAGCCTTGAACACGTCTTCATAAGCGGTATAGGATTCGTCCGACGACTGATGATGGTGAGCGGGATTATAACAACGCGGAGCGATATAAATTCCATCCAGTTTGAATCCGTCAAAACCGTAATCCTGAATGAACTTTCGCGTTAACTCTTTGTGGTGCCGGATTACTTCAGGCAGCGTCGGACAGAGCATGTGCGAATCTTTCCAGTGAATGGAAGTCTTGTTCCCATTTTTATCCAGGATCACCCAATCCGGATGTTTGGCCACGGTTTCAGGGCCGCCGATACACGGCACCCACCAGAAAATAACTTTTAATCCCTGGGAATGGAGTGAGTCGATCCAGGCCTTTAACTGGCTTTCCCCTTTTGGGAATCTGCTCCTGGAAATCGACCAGTCGCCATAATAATCAAACCAGCCGTCGTCAATCGTAATGGCTTTAATACCGAATTCTTTAAATTCATCCAAACGATCCAGACCGTGGCTTGTTTTCCAATCCTTTCTATAACCCCAGTTGCACCAGAACGGTTCATAACCAAATTGGGGACACGGTTTGGCCGTTATTCCCAGATCAGCCAAAACATCCGAATAACGTTTGACAGGATTATAGTAATCAAGCGAATGAACAAAAACTGCGGTTTTCAAGGCCGAGTATTCTTCACCGGGCCGGAGTTTTATTTCAGGTTCTTCCAGCAGACCCATATTTACATTTTTATCCGAATCTACATAAACCGGCATTTTCAGTATCCGCGCGCGCTTTTCTACGGATGCAATGGCCATTCCCATTTCCGGCGACCAGATGTCGACTAATGGTATTCCGCTGATCGTTTCCGAATCATTTTCGACATTCAACCCCTTATCAACCGGCAGCACATTAACGCGCAGATTATTATGACCGCCGCCGAGGATTTTCCCGTAACCCATAAAAGTCCAAAAATCAAAGGATTGACTTTCCTTCCGCACCAGCCTGCGGTCCAGCGTGAACATATTACTGTACACCCGATTCAGTGTGACCGGCGTATCCGAACTTTTGTTTTTGTAAACGGTGCGGACAAACGCGGCATCAGGATATCGTTCAAACAGGGAAATATATATTTTCTTTTCGATTTGACTATTCCCCGGACCCGCCGCCATAGATAGAAATGATATTTGTTGACCTTTACCGAACTCCGATTCAATAAATTCATGTTTCAGGGATTCCGGTATCATGGAAAAATCTTTAACAATTTGCTCATCCAAAACCACGTAATGGGTTGCCGGATTCAGGGGTGAACAAATTGATAAAGGTTTTGCATCTTTTATATAGTCAACGAAAATTTGCGTAGATGGTAAGACTTTCAGGGCAATATGCCGGTGGGCAAAATAAATCGAATCGTCATCTTTCTTGAATATAATAGTTGAATTATTCTGTCTGTTACTGCAAAAAAAAACCGTCACAGCAGTCAGACTAATAACAACGAAGCACAAAAATCGAAAAATATGATTTTTAAAACGATAATATTCAGTAAACATAATGATCCTTTAGTAAACTTTTATTTTAATATTACCTTAATGTCTTCCCGAGAAGGTAAGATCAATTACGTATCGGTAATTATTCAAAAAAACAGCTAATTAAAAAACGTGGAGTAGTTTTTTCAAGGAAACTACTCCACGCCTGGGAGAAATTATTTCATCAGAATCATTTTTACAGATTTAACAAAGGAACCGGCTTCCAAACGATAAAAATAAACACCTGATGTTACAGCTTTGCCTAAATCGTCTGTTCCGTTCCAAATGACCTGGTGTGTTCCGGTTCTCTGAAATCCGTTATGTAATGTTGCCACTTTCTGACCCATTACGTTATAAACGGTCAGTTTGATTTTCCCGGATTCGGGCAGCTTGTACTCAATCGTCGTTGTCGGATTAAAAGGATTGGGGTAATTCTGAGCAAGCGTGTAATCTGTCGGGAAAATATTGTTATAATCAACATTAGAAACCGTACCGAATTCAATTGCGCCCATATCCGGCTTGGCATCCCTGGTCAAACCAAAAAAGTCGTCAACGGGAGCGACATCAGCAAATCCGGCGTCGATTGCCAGAGCGCCTTCCACAAGTTTCATATCGCCTGTTGTTGTATCGGTAACGACAGCCAGCATTGGCTGACCCATATCCGGAATCGTATCGTAATACAGGTAACCGCCGGCAGGATTGTCGACCGTGTCGGGCTGGGCGATCATTGGATGACCGTAAACGGCATGTGGACCGCCGCGTGTTTTGCTGATACTGGCGCCGGTTGCGGGATCTTTCCATCGTACCAGTTCATTATCAGCGTAACCGTTACCTGCACTGTCAACATTCACCCAGTAATTATAGTCCCATATTGTCGGATGAGGCAGGGTGACGTCTTCAATGTAAAGGGAACGCGGTTTTAAATAATTTGCAATAAAAATATTATTGTAAAGAGAACCGGCGCATTCGGGATAATAGCGAACGGCAAATTCGGAAGCGCAGAATACGATTGTATTATTGATCAGGTTAATGTTTGTACCCTCATACAAAATGGCAAAAATAGAACCGCAACGGTAAGCGATGTTATTCTGGATGGTAATATCTTTAATACCACCGTAACGGATATAAAAAGCCCTGCCGAAAACTTCAAACCAGTTTCGCTCAAACACGATTCCGTCACACTGAATACCACCGAAATCCGTGCTGCCCTCGAGGCGGATTGTCTCGTTATTTTCGTCAAACAAGCCGATTGCATCAAAAGTGTTGTCGGATACAGTACTGTTCCGGCCCGCGTTTCTGATCCTGATACCGCTGGCATAATCGGAAAATACATTATTTTTAATAACAAAGTTCTCATAAGTATTGACAGAATCAGCGGCGCCGCCGTCTATATCAATAGCTCTGTCATTCACAATACCCGGATCATCCTCGAGCAGATAATTATCCAGTTCATTACCCTGAAAAACATTGTTTTGGATCACTAAACCCGGAAGCGGTTCAAGATTGGTAACGACGATTGCACGAATACCTTTCGTGATTTTAAATCCGTCAATGGTAATATTGCTTCCCTCAACAATATCAAATGATAATGCGTCGAAGAAAACCGAATCCTGGTGTGCGGACGGATCTGCATCATCACTGGACCACACATAAAGTTTGTTAGCCATCCGGTCCTGATACCAGGAAGCCGCAACCAACGAATCCGGATGATCTTTACCGATAAGCGGATTGCCGTCCTCGCTCACTTTATTGACCGTACGGAAAACATTTTCAGCAACATAAATACTGCCTGAATGGTTTGTAAATGTCGGAAAAGCAACTTCATCACCAGTTGATATCTCCGCTTCCCCTGCATCTTTTGCCTTGAAAACAATCGGATTTTCGTCGGTACCGTTGTTCTTGGGGACGACGGTTTCATGATATTCGCCAAAATCCACAATCACCTCGTCGCCGGCTTGCATAACATCAGCCGCTTTTTGTATTGTAGCAAACGGCGTTGCATCACTTTGACCATCATTACTATCATCTCCAAACAATTCGGAAACATAATATGTTGTGGCAGCAAAGGGTGTGCTTGTTATAACAAAGAGAAAAAGAAATAGAGTGAATAATACAAATTTTTTCATGGCATGCTCCATTTTTCTTAAGGATTAGAATGGTTATTAATTTACATAACACTGTACCGGTAATTTACAGTGCCCGGTTTAATTTGTAAAGACTGTAACGATTTCACCTCCCTTCAGTTGATATCTTAATAGTTTAGAATTATATTAGAATTATAATGTTTAAAAGGTCCACCATTTTGAATCCGGGAATTTAATTTTAAAGTATTGTTCCGGCGTTTCGCGTGTGTATGGGAAACCGCCGTCATAAAATCGTTTACCGGTTAAATCTGCGGAAGATTTTGCCTGAAGGATTTCTCCAATGGATTTCCCGGACAAATCCGAAATCGAAGCGGCACGCAATCCAAACCAGATGATATTAAAATTCACAATTTTATCATTAGTGGGCGCCGGCAGCCATGTAACGCTGTCTACGACAGGACGTTCGGGATGCCGCATCCGATAAAAGGAGGAATTGGCGGATGTCAGATCATTAACAAGTTTGATCGGTTTCTCTCCGGGTTGAATCAAAGTGATCGCTTTAATGACGTATTGGCCCTGCGGAACATTCGGTAAACAGTAATATCCTTTTGAATCGGAGTTGACCGTATATTGATTTACCACTCCGTCAAGAGTTTTACCGATAATCAAGACCTGAATACTTTGTCCCCAGTCATCAAAAGCAAATTCCTGATTAATATTTTCTACAATAATATTTCCGATTATCATGATCTGATTTTCTTTCGGCGGTTCAAGAATTTTCAATCCACCGGAGGACGCGGCGCAGCCGAGTAAAATTAAAACTGATAGTAAAACATAAATACAATACCGACTTTTCATATATACAAATCCTTTCAGAAATTAACAAAACAACCGGGCGACAACTTGTTTGACAGTGATTACAATTAAAAACTCACAGCATTGTAAATCGAAATCTTTTTACAGATCAATATTATTCATATTCAATAACCGAATTTATCGGGATAAGACTTATTTACCGGTATATACATCACACTTAACGTCCATAATAAGGTGCTGAAGTATTATCATGAATTAACATTTCATAGACCGGGCCGTCCGTACAGCTAATAAAGATGAAATCACCGTACCAGGTTATAAATCCCAGATCACCCGCAAATTCCAATAATTCACTTGTCTTCCCGGTATTATCCATTTTTAAAATTACATTTGCGGACCCATTAAAAGCGGTAATATAAGCTGATCCGTCTGTTCCGAATGTTATATCTTTAACAAGATAGTCTGAATCGACCTCGATTGTTTCAACAGTATCCGCGCTGGTGACTGTAACCGGAACGCGGAAAAAATTGCCGGAATTCCTGTCGTTGACATAAACATAACCGTTATATACCCTGCAGTAGGCTTTTTCGCCGCTACCGGGGAATTTCAGTATCTTTTCGGCATTTCCATCAGGGGAAACTTTGTAAAGCTCGCCGTTCACATTGTCCACAACAAATAGATTCCCGCTCTCATCAAAATCCAGGCCCCAGGGATTGGGTACGGCAGCCCACGCTTCATAACCGCCGCCGCTCGAAATTCGATAGATCATATTGTCCAGGTTCCCTGCCGAATACAGGTATCCGTCAGTTCCCATTCTCAAGCCGCCTTCGAATTTACCGCCAAAAGCATAAACTGTTCTTTCCCCTCCTGCGGGTGTATCTTTATAAATACTTCGCAACCGCGCATTGACCAAATAAATATTTCCGACGTTATCAAATGCCAGTCCGCGCGGTTTGGTGAATTTGTCTTCCGGATGATTTGCCGGATACTGCGACGCGATATACGGATGCGTCATCGGCAAATATTTAAAAGGGATCGTATTACTCCAGTCATAACTATTTTGTAGTGCACTTTTAACGCCGACGCTGTCCTCGAAAAAATAGTCTATATTCAAAGGATTAGATAAAGGAACCGTGACCTGAATACTATCGGCCCATGCGTTCAAGACAGTCGCTCTGGCTACATCAAACCATACGAAATTGTTTTCCGGTTTGCTCGTGTCGAAACCGGAACCGTAAATTGTTACGGTTCTTGTCGGATATTGCGGATTCGCTTTGATTGAATCCAAAACAGCAACTTTACGATTTGCCGGATACGGATCAGGATTTTCAGGACCATAAACATAATTTTTATCCGGTTTTGTACACCCCGACATAATCAGAAAAAAGATACCCAATACAATTTTAATGTTCGCACAAGACTTCATCGTCATTACCACCTGCTCCTTATAATTAATATTAAACAATTATAGTTGCCTTTTTTAGAAATCTACAGCTAACGAAAAAACCTGGACATTATCGAAAACGCCGAACGGCAACATGGCATAGTCGACCTTAATTTTCGTTGAACCAAAACCAACGCCGGAAACCAAACCGGCACCAAATGAAACATCCTGTTCGTCATAGTTGGTTTTGTAACCGGTACGAAGCGCAATAAACTCATTGAACATATATTCAAGTCCGAAATGAAGACGTTCACTATAATCCCGGGGATGAGACAGATCCCATGTTAACGTTACCTTATGTTTTGTGGCCGAATCCAAGAACATGGGTAAAATATTCATAGCCATTCCGAAACGCAATTCCATCGGTATTGGATTGCCGACGTTCCCGTACCCCTTCTCCTCAGAAAAGTTTTTTAATGTCATTCCCAATCGTAAATCCTTGTATCCTGTATAATACAAAATACCGAAATCGACATTAAAAAGGCCCATAGATGTTTCTTTCGCTTCCGGATTTTTGAAATCTCCGCTTAAAACATTGGCATAATTTACGGTGCCTAAATTTTCATTCGCATAACTGATTACCAGTCCATAGGAGAATCTGTCGGTAATCCGCTGCGTAAATCCCAGACCCAGTTGATAGGATGATGGTGAAAATTTTTCCGTGTATTCCCAGCCGTCCGCATTTGATGCCAGCCTTGTGCCGTCCTGCTCGCCAAAATCGACAAACCGGGCGCTTGCGGATATAATACCAATATTTCCTAACGGCATAGCGAATGCCGCCGCATCCTGATTGATATCGGCGATCCAGGCAATATGATTAACAAAAAGCTGTGGTGATTTTACATCTATAATACCGGCCGGATTCCAAAAAATGTTTTCAACTCCTCCACCCACACAATAATAAGCGTTACCCATGGCAATAGGCTCGGCGCCGACCGGGATGGATAACCATTTCATGGCAGTCTGTGCCGTTTTATTTAACTGCTGACCCTGTACACCGCTTGCAATAATCAAAATGACACAAGTGACAATAATAATTTCATATATACGATTCATTATGAACTCCTCTACTAATTTACCGTTTACCGGATAATTGTAAACTTTATAATTGCCTTGTCAGACAGTTTTTGACGAATTGTTAAATTACCGCTTTCATCGGCGATCAGTTTCTGGGCATCAGAGACAACAAGAATATAAACACCACTGGCAATAAATTGATTGTTCTGGGTAATCTGATCCCAAAAATCGACTGAAGAACCATCATCGTGTACGAGTGTGTGCACCAGGTCGCCTGTAACGTTATATATTTTTAACGTACAGTACGGCGGTAAATTCACAAACATTAACCGGTTATTATCACTGGAAAAATTCATCAATTGACCGTAGATATAATACGGATTCGGCACTACTGCGATTTGATTCAGATTGTCTTTACCGGGGATAATAGGACGGGCCGGCAATGTTGAGCGGTTGCTCCATTGTGAACTTTCCAGGTAGGGGCCGGTTCCGTCAATTCCGCAACGTTTATCGGAAACGGCGGTAACTGCATAATGATAATCTTCACCAACCTCAAGACCTGCATCTACATACATAAATAATCCTTTGGGAGATGTAGCCAGGGAATCAACAGGAATTTCCTTTATTCTTTCCCAGTATAAATTTTGCCCCGCTTCAGTGGGATATTCATCTTCAACATGACCAATTTTTCTGTAGATACGATAAGCAATAACATTACCACCTTCATGGTCCGGGTATTTTGTGCCGATATCATCCCATTCGAGGGTGCAGGAATAGGGACCGGATGTGACATACAAATCCGGTGACGGGTAAGGACGGGGACATTCCAGATTATTTTCCCATAACTCCTGTGCCCGCTGCATGGCGACTTTGAGTGAATCTTTTCCGCGGGCTACGATTTGATTTTTTATGTCATCCGTAGCCAGTACGTTACCCAATCCTGAACTTACATTATCATCATAATAAGCATCCGGCACATCTCCCGACTGATACCATTTCGCCCATTTGGCACCAAGCGTACGGGCTTCCTGTCTCGATATACTACCCGAACCAATTGCGTGAACAACTGATACACTATCGCCCATTTTCATTTCTTTCCATCCGCCCCATACCTGGGCCGGGGTTTTACTTTCAAGGGTTATGGGATTGGTATCGCTGCCATCTTCCCAAGTACTCAACTGGTAGGGCAAACTTTGCGGACCCGGGGATATAAAATAATCCCAGGTAGTTTTCCCCCCCGGTAGTACGGCATCAGCGGAAAAATGGAGATGTCGCACATGAACATAGGAACCATACGGATTATTGGGCACCCAGTCGGATTTATCGTCAGGCGATATATCACAGTGTAACAGGGCAAAACCTGAATAATTTGTCGAGATCAAATCACCATCGGCTATTGGTGTAAACCGGGGTTCTCCCGTATCGTCAAATGGGGGGCCGCCGGTCGTAAATTGTGTGACGTTGGGGTGGTTACCATCCCAGCCGTAGGTTATGACCAAATCTTTTCTCGGACTTGATACACCGGTCAGCGAAGGAGTTACCATTGTGCTTGCCCAGTACGCGCCGTGGTTGATAAACCATTTCCCGTTGGGATCCGTACCGGTTTTACCTGTTATTGATGTTTGTCCCACTCGATAGGCTTTGAGAACGTAAAAATCAGTTACTGTCTGGGTGGTGTCGGCGTCAAGATCAGGACTGGTTTCAGGATAAGCATCGTCATCAAACGTCAATTTATAGGTGGAATTCATAATCATAAAATCACCGTAATATTGATTGACGAATTGATAACCTTCGTTACGCAGATGCATCCACGGACTTTGCTTTCTATAAACGATGAACATTTTATCCGCCTTGATATCCGGATCGATGATACCGTCAAAGTCAGGCGTGGATTGAGCCCCGTCTACAAATACCTGCGGCGGAGGGTACTTGCTGATTTCCCGAACACCGAACGGCGCTTCCTGATAGTATCCATCGCCAAGTTTTCTCTGGTAATTTCGCTGTTCTTCACCATTCGCTAAAATAATATGCCCGAACAGTAAAAATTCATAAATTTCCGACACGGTCCACATATAATAGGTGCCGTTTGGAAACATCCCCGAATGTTCATTCTCATCATAATCGACCATACCTTCATTGGGACCGGAAACACGATAATAATATCTGGAAAGGTTCAGATTAATAATTTTTTCCTGCGCATTTACGGTACCAAAGAACAACAATGTTATATTAAAAATAATAATTAAAATTTTTAAATTAATTGTTTTGACAAATTTCATTATTCTTTCCTCCTTCATTGAGGTCACCAATCTGGATCTAAAGGATAAATTTTTAAACGATATAGGTATCATTTTTAAAATGTATTGATTATTAGTGTTTTGTAAAATTCATATGAGCATTATAATATGTGAACGCTTCAATGAATTAAAATACAATCTGAACAATTTTCCGTATCTATTTAAAATTGATTTCCAATCCAAAAAGCACATTCCTCGGATTGATATACTGTCGCCATGTCTGCCAGCCGGCATTGATCCAGGGCTTCTCATCACTCGGACCTTCGCCATATTTGTCGTTTCCTTTTTTATCTCCCTGCAGCCAAGGCAGATGAAGTGAATTCCTGTATTCTTCGCCGCTGTAAGGATAAATTTGACCCTTAAAATTGGTCGCGTTGCGGATCCGCATATATAAACTAAAGTTTAAATCACCCAGATAAAATCCTTTTCTTAATAACAGGTTAACATTATGACGGTCTATTCTTTCAACATAATGCCGGTCCCAAATGGGTGCTGAAGAATCAAAAATTCGTTTACCGCCTGCCCGCCAATAAGCATTTATCTGTAAAGCCCAATCCGAGAGAGGTTTAAAATTTGCCACAACAGGCCCGAATCCTACAGGTAAACGAAAACTATAGACCATTCTTACCTGTGGAACAGGCCAGTTTCTGGTTTGCTCCGCGTTTTCACGTTGTTCCTGTTCATATTGCCAATTTTCGTGTACTGCGGCAAATCCGGTCCATCCCTCGCTGGTTGCCATATATTCAAAATCAATCCACCCGCTTCCGAAACGACCCTGTCTTTGCTGAAGACGAAGTTCAATTCCCCGTATATCTTCGTAATTATTATTAGCTTCGGTTTCAAATAAAAGATTTTTGCCGTAATCGTACCATGACTGTTCGCTCAATTGATTTGTTACATCTTTATAATAACCTGAAATTCGGAACAAGAAAGATTCGGTTATTGCTTTTTCAAAACCAACTTCGTAAGATACTGTTCGCGGCCAATCTGCTTTGAGATTGGGTATGGTAAAAGGCGGTGACCCGCCGCTCAAATCAATATTAAACAGTCTTTCCGGGGTAGGCAACTGGTAAAAATGACCATAATTAAAATAAAATTTACTCGTCGGGGTAGACGGAAAGGATATACCCAACCGAGGACTAATTTTATACTGTAATGCGTTTCCACCTTTTTGCTCATTTGTGAAATCGATATCCTCTTTCCAATTCTCAAAGGTGTATTCATCATTCCAGGTTTCAACATCCCATGCCGCCGTCATGGGATCGAACAAATCCATCCGCACTCCCATATTGGCGATCATACCCGAATATTCCAGTTTGTCCTGTATAAATGCGGCAAATTGTAACGGATGATTTTCAAAATAAAACGTATTCATGGGAACATCGCCCTCTAAAAAGTAGGGCGGTTCATAATCCCCGTCATACAGTACATCCTGGTGAACTTTTGCAGCCCGCATATTATACAGGGTGTAAACTGTTTCAAACCCGATCTTGATCTGATTTCGAAATGTAATTTGCGATTCCAGTAAACCTTTCAACCGGAACTGATAATATTCCGAATCGTCAATCTGATTGCCGCCGCCGTTAATCCAGAATTGGTCAAACATATCATACTGGTTCCGTAAATACGAGAATCCCTCGGGACCTTCATCAACTTCAACATTTCCAATTGTATACTTTAGAGATGTATCCCGATATTTCTCGACGCCCTGAAAGGTGTCGTAATAACTTCCGCTAAAGGAAATATTATAAAATGTGCTCGGACTCAGTGCGTAACTCAAATTCAATCCGGAGTAATATGTATTACGTTCTATCGGATTAATGCCGTAGGGATTATACAGCATTTGCCAGCGGATATCCCGTGCCAGCACGTTCCCTTCAGCCGTGCCGGTTACCATACCAAAGGAATAATTATCCTCCTGGGTGGCAATACCTCTCTCCAGTGTGTACAGGTTAGTCCAAGTCAGCTTGGCGCTGGGGGATAAACGGAAAGAAACATTACCCTGTGTGGAACTGAGTATGGAATTTTTCCGGCTGAAAGGATAAGCCAACTGCAAATTTTCATAATGCTGGGAAAGCAGAAAAGTGGCGTTAATAAGGGGTACCGGACCACCAATACTGCCATCCAGAATATAATCCGGTTTATTGGCATAATCAATATTACGATGCCGCCAGCGCCACAACTCCATCCACTGTTGTGGCGTATAATCATTATCCGGGTCGGAATCTTTTAATCGCTGTTCCGCCCAATTATTCCAACCCAGAAAAGGGAAAGCATAATTACCGTTTGCCACATCCTCCTCCGTCACTCCCTCGAATGCTTTTGGCCCGCAATAAACATTCCAGACGGGTCCGTTAACCGAATATGGATTCGGACCAAAATGTTTTTTCTGCGCCGGTCCGTACCTGAGATCCATGGCAACAGAATAATTATTTCTGGATCCCTCTTTGGTAATAACATTGACCAATCCTGAACGTATATCCCCATGTTCCGCCGTAAAGCCGCCTGAGCTGATCGTCACTTCTTTAATAGAAGTCATACTGATTCCAAGATTGGCCTGCTGGGTCAGGGCGTTTCGTAAAGACATACCGTTCAGAACAACATTGGTTTCGCTGATATCACCGCCGCGAATACTTATACCGCTGCCGTCCTCATCCGCAGACATGGTAATACCGACCTGGGTGCTGAGAAAGTCGCCAAAAGCATCCTGTGAAAAAACCTGAACATCTTCTTCACGCATAACCGATTCCGAACCGGCGACATCCTGTTGAATGACGGGACGTTCCGCGACGATCGTCACTGTTTCTCCCTCTATCACAACAGGATTCAGTTCAAAATTAATTTCTGTCGTCAGATCGGTGCTGACATAAACATTCGTTTTGCGGATGTTTGCATAACCAATCATCTTGCAAACAACTGTATATTGACCGGGCGGAACGTTAATAATATAATAATTTCCGTTAATGTCAGACGCGGCGCCCAGAGAAGTCCCCTCAATGATAATATTAGCGCCGGGAAGTTCTGTTTTGTCCGAAGCAATAACCTTACCGGATATTTTTCCTGTGATACCCGCAAATAATGGTTTACCGCTCCAAAAATAAAAGAATACCCCGATTAATACCACAAATAAGCCAATTCTTTTAAAATTCAACGACATACAATTACTCCTTCACATAATTTTTAATTTTGGGAAATCAGTATTTATATTATTTTCCGATATCTGTGAAAAGTTCAGGTCGTTTTCCTGACTACCAGTTCTGGTTTGAGAATAATCTGTTTTGTCTCCACAATATCATCAGATGTGAGTTTATCAAGGACAATTCCGGCAACAATTTTTCCGATTTCATAAGAAGCGTGTCTTATTGTTGTTAAAGGTGGGGAAAAATGTCGGGCAATTTCCGTATCATTATATCCAACCAATGCAATATCTTCGGGAATACGTAATCCAGCTTCAAAAATGGCTCGCATCGCACCAATCGCCAATTTGTCATCCCAAACAAATAATGCCTCAATATCATTTTCTGTTGACAGGATATTCTTTACAACATTATAACAGGAATCGATCTTTGGTTTACATGTCACTACATTCAGAGAATCAAGCGGCAAACCATTATCAATCATGGCTTTTCTACACCCCTCAATCCTTTCCCTGCCGCTTGATGCAGTCGGTTTCGCGCACACATAAACAATCTTTTTATGGCCTCTTTCAATAAGATGATTCACGGCCAAAAAAGCGCCATGTACATTATCATTTATAACAAAATCACAATCCAGCGCGTCAGTATGTCGCCCGACCAGTACAAATGGCCGTGAAAGATTATTAAGTTCAATAATATATCTATCGTCATCCTGTACTGGATATATGATTATTCCATCAACTCTTTTTGCTTTTAAAAGCTTGATATATTCGAATTCTTTATCCGCATCACCATTACTATAGCATAAAACAATACTATAATCTTTATCACGACAAACATCAGCAACCCCTTGTACAATCTCCGGATAAAAAGAATCCAGGTTATCCGGCACGATAATACCCAGCGTATTTGTTTTTCGCGTAGCAAGACTTTTCGCTACATCATTGGGGGTGTATCCAAGCTCTTTGGCTATACTTAAAATCTGTTTTTTTGTTTCTTTATTGATATCAGGTTTATCATTCAGGGCGCGGGAAACTGTAACCTTGGAAACGCCTGCTTTATATGCAATATCTTGTATTGTAATCGACTTAATTACATATCTCCTTAGAAGAATTTTATTGATAATAATGAATTATATTTTCTAATTTAACCGGTAACGTTATCGATACCGTAACCGGTTTCAGTATAATATTTTCCAGAACAAATGTCAAGTTCTTTTTGATCTTTTTATAAGATTTTGGGATAATTACAGTTCACATGACAATTATTTACATTTTTTCCAACTGTACATACGTTTTTTTTACATCATGTTTAGAAAAAAAATTTTTATACAGATAATGTCCGTTAACCGGTTACTCGGAAAAATAATCATAATAGAAATCATTTATTTTATTTGAAAAATCGAGTTGAACAAAATATTTAAATTAATGTCAAAGAACAGTTTACTGCTCATCCATTTTAAAATTTTTACCTGTTTTGGTAAATCGGGCAAAATTTAGTTTAAATATTTTTAATTATATCCTGATCTCATTGTTAAAATTACTTTTTTAACCAGAAAAGTTTACAAAATTATCTTCATATATAAACTTTTAATAACCTGTAGAATAACAATCAATTTGTGATAATTGTTATTCTGCAGGTTAAAATATGTTCACTGCCAATAAAATATGGTACACTCTGTCGACCTAAAAAATTTAAAAAAAATCTCCGGCAAGTTGTTGATATTGTCACTCGGACAAAAGGCAATCAAAAAAACCGGTAACCCCCCAAAATATCAAAACTTACCGGAGGAGATTCATTATTTTACAAGCATCATTTTTTAAGTTTGTGTGAATGATGCCGCTTCGATTTTGTAAAAATACAAACCGGTAAAATCGGTATTTCCGTTTTCAATCATTTTTTGAATGTATAATTCTATATATACTGCCGTATTAATCAACAATTACAACGAAAATAACTATTGATTCTGATTATTTATCACTTTTATAATTACCAAAAAACGGAGATGGGCTCCCTCGAGTAGCAAACCACCAAAGGATAACCTGACTGAATAAAGTGATGGGAGGGTAAAATATTTACCCTCCTGCATTGTCTCATTTTTCTTGTTTAAGCCTCTAAATCCTTTCTTTACGAATCTTTACAATTTCAAAGATTTAATAATACTATCTGATTAAAATCATTTTTGCGGTTTCGACATTGTCACCGGCTTGTAAACGATAAAAATAAACGCCTGAAGATGCCTGTTTACCGGAATCATCCATTCCATTCCAATTCACATGATGAATTCCGGCCTGTTGTACTTCGTTAACTATGGTAGCTATGTCCTGGCCGATAAGATTATAGACAACCAGTTTGACGCTTGAACTGCTTGGTATTTGGTATTCGATAGTTGTCGTTGGATTGAACGGATTCGGATAATTCTGACCAAGTGCAAATTCAAATACGGATTTATTTTGATCCTGTTCTACACCTGTTGACGGTTCACGACTCCACGTTCCCGGGTTCCATACCGTAATCGAACTTCCGCGATCGGTACCGTCGGAAGCCGTACCAATTGCAGGTGAACCATCCAAAAGTCTGAAATCGCCTGCATCCGGATTTGTCAGCTTAATGTCGCTGATTAAACTATTGGGGCCGGTTGAAGTAATATTGGAGTGCCAGGCCCGACAGGTGCTACAATCTGCTTTCCACCCGCAGCTATCGGCAATGTTGTAATCCCAGTATGTGTCATTATAATTGCCGCCCGATGCTTTGATTGCAAAATCACTTACTACATAAAACACACAATTTTTGATAGCATCATCGCCATCCGTATACTTTACATAAATACCAAGACCATTTTGTCCGGCAGTTGGAGGATTGGTACCGGCGTCAAAGAATGTGCAATGGTCCACTTGTAAATGCAGGTAATCATTCAAATCCTGGTCATTGCCATAAATTTTCATAGATTCGCCGCCCAGGTTCCAAAATGTACAGTTTTGTACATTGACATAACGGGCCTGCCGGTATTCAACATTAATTCCGCGTAGTGTTTTATAAAAGCCTCCGCCATAAATAAGGCTGTTGGAAATATAAAGGGAATCCAAAGGGTACCCCACATTTTCATTGTCCTCCGGATCGATTAAGAATATCGCCTCGTAAAATCCGATAAATTGACAGGCATCAACAAAAATGTTATTTTTGTCCGCCATCACTTCATCACCTGCAGCGACGGAACCATACATGTTTTGGATACATGATGTATCCTCGGCGCGGGTAGTATCCGTGATGAAAATGATATTTTTAAAATGTGTATTGGCTTTCACATGTATCGCGTCGCCCGTTGTACCCGGGACCTCACAGATCACGGTTGCACCCTCTTCTCCCCGGATGGTAAGATCTACTGTTACATCCAGGGTTTGATTAAGTACATGCGTACCGCTTTTCAATTCGATAATATCCCCCGGCCATGCTGTCAGCATAGCGTCGGCAATATTATTGCCGGGGAAAACTTCGATAACACTTTGTGCTGATAAAAAACCGGTTAATGCAACACAAAATAACAGTGTCAAAAACAATTTGTTTTTCATTTTGCTACCTCCTAATTAATTATTGGTTTTTTATTTATGGTTTAATTTGTAACCTGATCATTTAATATTGTAATTTGTTTCGGTAATCATGATCTGTTTATTTGTGTCCTTACTTTCTCGTTCATGGTTGAAGGAACAGTCAGGATAACCATTACTGTTCTGCTTCCCGGTCCGTCTGATCCATGGCGATGGTCAAAGTTGACGTTTCCGAATACTCTCCCAAGTTTCGCTGAATAATATCATACAGTCATGGAATTGTAATGGCATTTGATATTTCTTCAGTTCCGGGAAATATATCAATTATAGTTAGATTCAATTAAACCCTCGCAACAAGGAAAAACACAACAGGTTTTAAATAAAATCTAAATTTCAACACAAATGTCCTCCTGATGAACAGAATTAAAAGTAGAACACGAATTAAAAAAACCGGCTACTAGAACGCGAATCCAAACGAAAATCGGTGGATCGCCCCGAACACCTCATCAGCATCGGAGTAGGCATAATCGATCAGAATGTTCTTTCCGGCAAAAACCTGCGGCATCAATCCGAATCCGGCAGATAAACTCCCCGTATCACTGTTGGACCGGTATCCGGCGCGCAGAGCGATCATATGATTGAACATATATTCACATCCAACATGCACTCTTTCACCGCCGTCGTATGGATTTGACGCAACAACCGATAACTGCAGTTCCTGATTGTTGATTTTCGGAAACAGACTTAAAATGTTCATTGCCATAGATACTTTGAAATTAACCGGAAGATTAAAACTCTCAAATCCATATGTCACAGTTTTGGAAAAATTCCGAAAGCTCATTCCGATCCTGAAATCCTTAAATCCAAAATAGTAAATTGTGCCGAAATCCATGGCAATTGTACCTTCCCGGTGTTGAGCATCTTCCACCCTTTCGTACTTGTACGCACCCTCCTCTTCATCCCATTCGGGTTCTGCAATATCGGCATCGCCCAGGTCTTCGTATACATATTTTAACTGACCGCCGATTAAAAATTTATTGGTAATTTGCCGGGCATACGCCAGCCCCGCCGCCCACTGGTTTACATTAAAAGTCCCGTCCAGATAGTAGCCTTCCGGATGTAATTCCAGATTGTCACTTGGAATAGTACGTTCGATACTGCCGTTATCCATGAACAGAAAAGTCATACCAAAAGTACCCAAATTACTGGTTCCATATGCTGCGGATAGGGCGTACTGGTTCATATCTGCGATCCATTTGGTACTATTCAGCATCAATGAACCGCCTTCTATTTTAGCAATTCCCGCAGGATTCCAATAAAGAGCGTTCACGTCGTTATCCATACAGGTAAATGCCCCGCCCATTGCAACGGCTCGCGCCCCTACATCGATATCCAGAAACGTCATACTTGTTTGCCCCAGCCGGTCAAACTCTCCTTCAATCGAGCGCGGCGCTTCTTCCGCCCGTATCGTACTTAAAACACATAATGGAACCAACGTATAAATAAGTTTAATGAAGAATTTCCTCATTGTTATCTCCTGACATAATTAAATATGTTAAATTCCATAGAATTAATTCATTAACGTATCACAACCAGTTTCCCGACTTTGGTCGCATCAATGTCGCGGTCTAAAAAGTCCCGGCATTGATCGATGACATAAACATACAGTCCCGAAGCAACTGTTTGATTCATCGAGGTCCGTAAATTCCATTGATAGATTGAGACCGGAAGATCTTCCTGTGAACGATGGTTATCCTCAAAAATCAGGGTTCCGTTCTGGGCATAAATGCGGATCCTGCAATTTGCCGGCAGGCCAGTGAATTTCACACCCACACTTGTCCAAAAATCATATAGCCTCATGGATCTGACATTATAGGGATTGGGTATGACATGTACATCATTCAGATTAACATACTCTTTATCAAAAGGAATGATCGATCCGTATGTATCGTTTGACGGCAGCGGATTAATCCTCATAATGAACTTGCTGCTTTCCGCGCCGTCTTCATTAACGGCTGTTACGGTATACCAGTAATTGAAAACGGTATATACATCCTGATCAACCCATACAGTCGAATCGACAGAAGGACTGTACACAATATCGTTGCCGGGATTGCTGCCGCCGCACTGATAAACCAGCTTATAAGCGGGCTCTTTGCTTGGTGAGGCGATATCAAAATCAATTTGGGAGCGGCGGTAAACGCGGTAAGCGACCGCGTCGTCAACGGGAGCCCATTCAACCCGGCAACCGCCTATAACGGGATTTAATTGTAATCTCGAGGGCCATGCCGGAGGAATTCCAATTTCGGATGCCATATCATATAAAGTCTGTTTTAAATTCCCGTTATTTGCCGTAAATTTGGGATCGAACATCTGCTTGATATTTTTAATCTGTGTGAAAAGCGAATCCCTGCCGCTGCGCAGAATTCTGTTCTTTTCCGATTTATCGATTGTTTTCGTTTTCCACGAGGCACCCAGATCAATATTTTGCTCCCAGCCTAACATACCGACGGCATAACAGACCACAACCCGGACACTGTCGTTAATGTTGTTGAATTGGTAAGGGCCGAATGCAAGCGTTCCCACTTGATTATTACGACTTTCATTAGTGGCATGCGGAGTGCCGTAATGCCAGTATTGGGCGTCATCGGCAGGATTTCCCGCATTTTTCCATCCCTGCCAGTCGAATGGCGAAGGAGAATTTTGATCGGAATCCAGAATGTTGTAAATATTTTCCATAGTCAGGTTTCTGCCGAGTGTCAGCGTATTTGATGAAAAGGTGGCGCCAAAAGAGACATGAAAATGATGCGGCTGCGATGGATCATTAACAGGATTATCCGGCGCTTTATCAGCATACAGGACGGCCATTCCGGGATATCCCGAAGCGGCAAAGAAGCCGGATGAAAAATACAGCGGATCTCCTTCATCATCCTCAAGTTGGTAATCGGAACCGGCATCGCCGTCCCAGCCGTATAACACCCGCAGTTGCTCCCCATCCTCTGTGTCCACATAATCGACCCAATCGTCGGTCCCTTCCTTCCATCCGGACGAATTTACCACCACATCCTGATGTGATAAAATCGGCCTGAATTTAATACCCACATAACAATCTTTGACCGGATCATTGTAAATAATTTCCTCACCGTTATTATCAAAACTGCCAGTATGCCCTGTATATTTGAAAACATATTCCGATATAGCAAAATCTGCGTTATCGAAAACCCATGCTCTTTGCGTAACCGTTATGCCCATTAAAGTATTACAAGTGGTCGTGCCGTATTGGGTTGTTGGCATATCGGCGGGGCCGTCAAAGTCCCGGCCATCTACCCAATTTCGTGATGTAAAATCTTGATTCTGAATTATTCTTTCAGGCGGCCGTTGTTTCCAGTACCGATGCGCTCCACCGCCGACCGGAACTGTTGAATGTGTCGGGTCGACCGTGAACCATGCCGTAGCATCAACCATAAAATAGGGAAAAAAATTATCGGCAACCGTCCACTTGTTCGGATCCGCAATATTATCTCTATAATATGCTTTTGCGGGAAAATCCTTAGCCGCTATTATTATCCCTGCTCCTTTTGCTACCGATGAGGTTAATTCTCTGGATGAAATCTGGTAAACATCCAGTTCCCTCGGGAATAATAATATATCCTGACGGTCGGCAAAGACACTGCTGACCGAAAGCTGCATTCGTTCGGTACCGATATCCAGTTTATACGTTTGACCGAAAATCGCAAAACTAATTCCAAACATCAGGATGAATAAAATACATCTTGATGATAATCTGCGGTTCATTTTGCCTCCAATATTCATTAATTTCAAAACTTAAAATTCTTAATTGTATTGTCTTATTGTCTGTTAAATTCAAGACGGATGCCCGCCCATATCTGACGGGGGTTCAAATACAAAAACCACGGTGAACCATTAAAGGGTAACATTCTGGTCGGATTATTACCGATCAATTTTTCAGCTATATCACCCTTATCACCGGGCTCTCCGCCTTCCTCTTCCAAAATTTGCAGATAAGTCTCCAAAGCCGACAGGTTTTCGTTAAAGGCACCCCGCCACATATTTTTGGTATTCAATAAATTGTAAACTTCCATATAAAAAACGGGTGTTACGGCGCCTTTTATCTTGAAACGTTTACTTAACGACATATTAACGGCCCAGTGCGCTTTCCAGCGTTTGTTGTTCAGCGGCGCATAAGGGGCAATAAGTCTGTCAGGATTATAAGTAAAACAGGGCTGCTGACGCCACCAGAACAGAAAACTCAGATTCATATTGGATGCGGGATGCCACCCAAGCACTTTCGGCCCATAATTGTCCGGAGTATATAATTCGAGGCTGGAATTGATACGTGATTCTGCGGGCCGTTTGACATTTTCACTGGTATAATCCCATTCGTTCGGTGGGTGGGTTGGGTCTTCAAAGAATGAACTAAAACCGTACACTCCGCGGCTGAAAACCTGAACGTTGTAATTTATCCAGGCGTGCCAAAATTGTCCACGAATCTTTTCCAGCCTGAGCTCAAGTCCCTGGCTGTTCATATACCGGTTGGCTCCATATGTATAAAAATGGGGTTCTTCCTGGGCTACACTTTCAATACTGCGATAACTGACATGATCCATCAGCAGATTCTTGACATCTTTATAATATCCCGAAACCGCAATATGTATCATATCCATCAGGTTATGTTCATAACCGATTTCATACTGAATGGCCTTTTGGAACGGGAGTTCCGGGTCGCCGTAAGTGATCTGTCCGAGCGCATCACGCCGATAATAAAGGTACAATCGTTCGTACGGCTGCTCCTGATAATAATGACCCCAGTTAAAGAAGATTTTGGCCGTTTCACCAATCGGATGAGCAACACGCAGCCGGGGCGCCAGGACCATCTTTACGGGCGGTTTGTAACGCGGGCCCAGACTGTTGCTGTCCGCAGTTGTCGTACCCGACCAAAGCGGATTCCAGACATCATGCCTCCAATCATACCATTCGTCGGGGATTCGGATATCACCGCGAAGACCGGCATCCAGCACCAGACCTTCAAATTCCACCTTATCATTGGCCCAAAAAGCGGCGTTTTGCGGATAGACATGCCAGTGCCATTTATCCAAACGGTCGGGGGAGTCGCGATTCTCATGTTTTTTGAAATCGGA
This sequence comes from Candidatus Zhuqueibacterota bacterium, assembly GCA_016934825.1. GTDB lineage: Bacteria > Zhuqueibacterota > Zhuqueibacteria > Residuimicrobiales > Krinioviventaceae > Fontivivens. The sequence goes on along the minus strand of JAFGSB010000077.1, from coordinate 3,384 downwards.
ATAATTATACTGAAATCCAAAATTGAGCTGGTTATATTTATTTATCTGGCTGATCAAATTGGTCCTGATAATCAAATCCTTGACATAATTATTTTCAGAATAGTTGTATGACCCGCCCAATATCCAGTTCAGGGGATTATTAATATTTCTTTCCCAGAATCCCAGCGGCGCTTCCGCCATAGGCCCGCCAAGTGTTACCGAGTAACCGGGATCGGCCGGGTCCGTTAAAGTGACCTGTTTTGTGGTATCGCGGGGAGTCGGTTGGTTGCCCCAGCTATGGTAATTGTTGAACATCAGTTTGATTTCATAAAATGTATTGGGACTCAAAGTATGTGTAAACGTCAGGCCATATTGATTTCGGATCGGTGTGGAAATTCCAATTTGCGACGTATAAGGCCACGCCCCGTAACCTGACCAGGCAACCTGTTCAACACCTTCATACAAATATCTCTTTTCCGTCTGGAAATCCGGATCGATGGTACTAAAATCACCCCGGGATGCTTCATCCCGGTAATAATCATAACGATTTAAACCGGTCGATTCAATATATCGATAATTGAGCGATAATTTCATGTTTTTGGTCAGTTGAGAAGTAATTTTTATCATGGCGTTTTGATCGAAAAAATGATCCAGGGGACCGGGATATAGATAGTAATTATTTTCTCGCCGGTAAGAACTGAAAAATGTGGTATTTTTAAGAAAAGGAACCGGGCCCCCAAAAGTTGCGCTCAGAACATAATCCGATTTATCTCCATATTTCGTTGCCTCGTCACGCATCAGGTATTTATATAGCTCTTTTAAAAGCTCAGGTCGGTCCCTAAAGGGATCGTCCTCATTTAAACTATGTGCAGCGATTTCCCATCGGTTTGCCAGAGTATCGGCGGGATTGCCCGTTAATGCAGGTTTCCAGGCAACGGGTTCATATTGATTAGACCAGCCATCCAGATAATATCGATCCCAATAATCCTTGATTGACGGGCCGAAATGTTTTTGGGCCGCCTTTGATTGCCGGTAGTCAAATGTGGCGTTATATTTTTTGCCGCCTTCGCGGGTGACAAGATTAATAACTCCGGCAGTGGCATTACCATAAGAGACATCGAATCCGCCAGCGTTTATCTCGACCTGTTCAAGTTCGTCGGGATTTATCCGCGTATAAACAACATCATCAACATTGTCGCGTGTTTCCACGCCATCCACCATCATACTAATTGAACTTTGCCGCTGCCCGCGCATAAACAAACCTCTTGCATCAACTTCCTGCATACTTACCTGTTTGTCCAAGACTTCTTTAAAATTGTTTACCGGCATTCCCTCAACATCGGTTCCCTGAAGTATCATTTGACTGCTGGCAATATCAGTTTGAATGACCTCCCGTCCGGCAACAACGACAACTTCCGCGCCTTCGATGGTCGTTTGTTTCAGGCTGAAACTTAATGAAGTCGTCAGGCTAACAATGACCGTTACATTCTGTTGTACCATCGTTTCGTAACCGATCATTTTAGCGGCGATATTGTATCTTCCCGGCGGAACATTCAGGATAAAGAAATCGCCGTTTATGTCAGCAGCAGCTCCCATTGTCGTACCCTCTATAATAATATTGGCCCCGGACAATGGTTCCCTGGTTTCTAAATCAGATATATTGCCGGCAACCTTTCCGGTAAGAGCTGCAAAAACATTCAGGTAACTTGTGAAAAGCACAAATACTATCAGCAAAAAAAGCTTTAGTAAACTCACTTGAAACTTGTTACACATAAATCTTCTCCTTAACTATTTAAAATTTGTAAATAATTATTATGGTTTTAATCATTACAATTTCCTAAATCACTTATAGTAACATGCTTTATACAAGTACTTCTATTGATCGTACCTGTTTATTGTCTATAAGTGTGAGTATGGAGAATCACTCTGGGAATTCTCTGCAGGTCCGCTTTTTATATACAAGAAAAACGGCCTACAAAATTTTTTTTAGATTTTTTCCCACCATCAAAACCAACAACCCAATTATTTATGTAAAAAAATCTCAGGTTGTTTGTCTTACGACCAACTCCGGCTTGAGAACTATTTTTCTCGATTCCAAATTATCCGTAGAGGTAATTTTTTTCAGAACGGTATTAGCAGCAATTTTACCGATGTCATAAGAGGCGTGCCGAACAGTGGTTAATGGGGGGTACAAGTGTCTGGCTATTTCAGTATCATTGTATCCAACAAGTGCAAGGTCAGCAGGAATTCGTAATCGGGCTTCATAAATAGCCCTGAAGGCTCCGAGCGCCAATTTATCATCCCAGACAAATATTGCATTCAGTTGAGTGCGGTTTGGAAGAAAATTCCGCACAACATGATAACAAGAATCTATTTGGGGATTGCAGGTTACAATTTGCAGTGTATGCAGAGGTAATCCTTTTTCCAAAATAGCCCTTTTACATCCTTCTATTCTCTCCTTTCCGCTTGATGCAGTGGGCTTTGCGCACACATATATAATTTTTCGATATCCACGTGATAAAAGATGGTTTACAGCCAAATACGCGCCGTAAACATTATCATTAATGACATAATCACAATCCAGCGCATCTGTATGGCGTCCAACCAGAACAAACGGAATCATACTGTTTTGAAGTTCATCGATATACCGGTCGTCTTCCTGAACAGGGTAGATTATTATCCCGTCGACGCGCTTGGATTTCAAAAGCTTGATATATTCAATTTCTTTATCAGCATCTCCATGCGTGTAACATAATACAATACTAAAATCATTTTCTCTGCATTGATCTCCGACACCCTGGACAATTTCGGGATAAAATGAGTCGAGACTGTCCGGTACAATAATGCCGAGCGTGTTTGTTCTTTTCGTCGCAAGGCTTTTTGCGACATCATTCGGAGTATATCCAAGTTCTTCAGCAATTTTCAGAATCAATATTCTGGTATCTTTATTGATATCCGGTTTGTTGTTGAGAGCACGTGATACCGTGACTTTGGACACCCCTGCCTTGTTTGCAATATCTTTCATGGTGACTAATTTTATAATACACCTCCGAATAATCAATTAACAACCAGCAGACCTGCAAACTCAATGGAACCGGTACCGTAAACGTTTCCGTTACCGTTTCCGTAACCGGTTTCATAATACAAATTTTTTGTTTATTTGTCAAGTTTTTTTTTAATTTTTTTTAACTTTTTTAGGGCAAGAAATTTTTACTCAGGTGTCACGATTTGGGGTGTTTGCCACGGAAATATACTATAAGTTTAAAATAATCAAATTTTGATATTACAAAATTTTTTTAATTATATTTAAAACATGACAATATCAGGTTATGGTGAATACAATCGAATAATTAATTAGAGTTTTCTAAATTAAGAATTTTTAGTCCACTGCCAGAAAAATTCACA
>JAFGSB010000076.1 GCA_016934825.1 Candidatus Zhuqueibacterota bacterium | reverse complement strand
TTGTCCTCCATTTGTTGAATGATTGCTTTGAAAACGTAATTTAATCATTTTTAACATGTGGAGGACCTTTTATATAATATCACGGATGCGGTAAAACAAAATTATTCTGTCATTTCGATCTCCGGGAGAAATCTTTATTTGTTTTACCTGAACCGTTGACTTTATAAGGAACAAGATTTCACTTCGCTGTGCTCATCGAAATGACAGACTACAGGAGACGCCCCGGGGTGTTTCATTTAAAGATTTTTTATTTTAAATATGTTCGTGATCCATATAGAGGACACCCCGGGGCGTGGTTGTTTTGCCACCGATCCACACTGATGAAACCCGGATAAAAAATCTCATATTAAAATTCAAATAATAAGTTGAATTTTAAATTTTTTCATGTTATAATGAATAAAACCTGTTGAAAATTTGGGGGAACAAAAAAATACAATTATTCAAATCCTGTTGCAGCGTATTATTAAAAACTAATCCAATTGGTTGTAACCATCAAACAATCAGGAGAACGGGTCATGAAAAATGTACTCAAAAGAGTTGTTAACGCACGGTTGTTTTTATTCGTGTTGCTGTTGTTACTCCCGGCCCTGCTGCCGGCGCAAACCGGCAAGGTGTTCGATAACCTGTCCATGACCAGCAAGATACTGAACGGCGAGCGCAAGTACGCGGTCTACCTGCCGCCGGATTACGAGACGTCGCAGCGGTCCTACCCGGTGCTGTACCTGCTGCACGGCGGCGGCGACGACCAGACCGGCTGGGTCCAGTTCGGCGAGGTGCTGCATATCGCGGATAAGGCCATTCGCGAGGGTATTGCCACGCCCATGATTATCGTGATGCCCGATGCCAATACCGGGCGGCGCGGTTATTCCAACGATGTCCTGAACAAGTGGCGCTATGAGGATTTTTTCTTCCAGGAACTGATGCCGTATGTTGAAAAACAATACCGGATCAAGGGCGAAAAACGCTATCGCGCCGTGGCCGGATTGTCCATGGGCGGACAGGGGACATATCTTTACGCCCTGCACCACCCGGAACTGTTTTCCTCCGCCTGTCCCCTCAGCGCCGGCACCGGTCCCCGCAGCATCGAGGACCTGAAAAACCGGTTGGAACGTTACGCCAGTGAACCCGTCGGCGACATAACGGACAGCCAAATCGAGGCCTATTATAAAGATCAAAGCGTTTTGGCCCTGGTGGAGGCCATTCCCGCGGACACACTGAAAAGCGTCCGGTGGTATATTGACTGCGGCGACGATGATTTTCTGTACGAGGGCAATTCGCTGATGCACATCGCTTTGCGGAAAAAAGAGGTGCCCCACGAATACCGGGTGCGGGACGGCGCGCATAACTGGACCTACTGGCGGGATTCGTTACCAGATGTGTTAAAGTTTGTTTCGGATGCCTTTCATCAGCATTAAAATAATTTTGGATCGCTGTGGATTGCCGGACTCAGGGGGGCGGTCCATCTCACGGTATTGCGGTGTTTTATTTGATTCAATTAATAACGTATTCGGCCGTTTTTCCCCATGAAAAAATATTTTTAGATTTTTCTTTTAAAAATAAAAAGACGGACATTTTATGTGGCGGCCAATAACCACACCATACCCTATAATTGCAAATGTTGTACATGAAATAGCGATTGATTTTTAAATATTAATGTATTATCATTATTTATCTTTACGAAAAATAGAAAAATTCAAAAAACAGAATATAAATTATTAGGACCTGTTATTTTAAATTTTGTTTTATAAATTTACTATTTTTTTTGGGTTGATTTTATGAAGCATCATGCCAGGGAACCGACGAAGGGGAAAATCATTATGCCGTTTTTAACTTTTTATTTTTTAGTTATTTAAAGTGTGACTTCTCAGGGTTTTTCATTCGGGTTCAGATTATGCACAAACAGCTTTAGTCAGCAAAAAATATATACCTGGAGGAAATTGATATGCAAGAAAAATTAAACCGAAGACAATTTGTTAAAAGCGGCGCTGCCGCCGGGGTTGCGCTGGCGATGGCCCCGAATATTTTAAGGGGTAAAGATGACCGAAAAGTGCGGCTGGGTTTTATTGGTGTGGGATCGCAGGGAACCGGGCTTCTGAGAATGTGTTTGACGATGGATGACGTCGAGGTTCCGGCCGTATGCGACATCGACCAGGAAGCACTGCTCAGGGCGGTGGACCTGGTAGAAAAGTCCGGCAGGAAAAAACCCACCGGTTATGGAAACGGTGAAGAAGATTACAAGAACCTCGTCGTCCGCGATGACCTTGACGGCGTTTTCATTGCCACTCCCTGGTTATGGCACACACCCATGTCCGTAGCGGCTATGAGAGCCGGCAAGTATTGCGCGCCGGAAGTATGGGGCGCCTCATCAATCGAGGAATGCTGGGAACTGATCGATGCTTCCGAAGAAACAGGCATGCCGTGTATGATGCTGGAGAACCATTGCTATGACCGCAGCAATATGGCGGCGCTCAAAATGGTAAGGGCCGGATTGTTCGGCGAAATTACACACACCGAATGCGGTTACCGTCACGATCTTCGAACCTATAAATTCAAACCCGGAGTGGAATTTGGTCCCGGAGCTCAAGGCGAGGCACGATGGCGGACAAAGCATTCCATTAAAAGAAACGGCGATTTATATCCCACGCACGGACTCGGACCCATTGCCAACTGCCTGGATGATAACCGGGGCAACAGGATGGTTTCACTGACCTCGACCGCTTCAAAGGCAAGAAGCCTGCATGAACATATTGTCCGCACGGCCGGTGAAGACCACCCGAACGCAAAGATAAAATGGAACCTGGGTGATATTGTTATTACGGTTATAAAATGTCAGAGAGGTGAAACGATTACGATTTTTCATGATACCAATTCGCCGCGCCCCTATTCCAACAACTATGTCGTACAGGGAACAAAAGGATTATGGATGGAGCACCGGGACCTCACTAACGCGATCTATATTGAGGGTAAAAGCCCGGCACATAAATGGGAAAAAATGGAAGATTATCTGCCCGAATGGGAACACCCCTTATGGGCAAAATTTATCAATGAAGGCGTTCGGGGCGGTCATGGCGGCGCCGGCTTTTTAAAGAGCCGCGCGTTTGTGGAATGTGTAAAGAGAAAAATTCCTACGCCGATAGACGTGTATGATACCGCCGCGTGGATCGTCGTGACGCCGCTTTCCGAGCAATCCATCGCTACCGGCAGCGCTCCGGTAGAGTTCCCGGATTTTACCAGAGGCAGGTGGATGACCAACAAGCCGATATTCGGCCTCACAGGAGAATATTGATTTTTACCTCGTAGCCAATCTTCGGATTTTTGTTCCGCAAGGGCTCCCGCCCTTGCGGAAAAGGGAATTCTGTGATTGCGCGGGGATCCATATCCCCTTGCGGACTGTATTTAGCCACTGATTTGCACGGATGGAACACAGATAAAAATATCATCTGCTATCCATCCCACTCTTCTTTCGGGGGATTAAAATACCCGAACCGCAGCCACGGGGCTTTGGCTTTGAGCTGTGCCTGCCATTTCAAAATACCGACGGCATGATGCGGCCTGTCAGCCAGGTTTAGTTCGTTTATGTACCATTCCGGGTCGATATTCAGGTTGCGCATCTGAATATAATCGATTTTGTGATCCAGCACCAGTTTCGTCAACGCTTCCATTTCTTCGGGATTGTCCGTCAGTCCCGGGAATATAAAATAATTCAGAGATATCCATTTGTGATACTTGCGCGCCACCTTTATAGATTCGACAACGTCGGCGAAGGTATAGTTGTGCGGCCTGTAATAGGCTTCGTACAACTCTTCGCGGGCGCTGTTCAGACTGACGCGGATGCTGTCCAGTCCCGCTTTACACAACCGCTCTATGATATGCGGGTAACTGGCGTTGCTGTTCAGGTTGATGGTGCCGCGCCCGGTTTTTTTGCGTATCTGCCGGATGGCTTCCTCGATCAGTTCGCCCTGCAGCAGCGGCTCGCCCTCGCAGCCCTGCCCGAAACTGATGACAGCCCGTTGCGCCTGTTCAAGATGCGGTACGGTGAACTGCAGAATTTCATCCACAGTCGGGATAAAGGTCAGTCTGTCCTGGGTGACCGGTACGGCGTCCGCCGGCTGTTTGGAAATACAGCCGATACAGCTTGCGTTGCAGGAGGGACTGACCGGCACGGGACATTCCCAGCGGCCGAGCACAAAGTTCTGCGCCGCGGGACAAAAATAGCGCCGTACGCAGTTTTCGACCAGGTGTTCGATGAGCCGGTTGCCGGCATATTTTTGTAAAGTCTGCCGCGCCCCGCTTTCGATCTGTTTGGCGTCGAACAGCGCCAGGTCCTGGCGGACATCCTCGTCCACCCGCACTGCGCAAACCCAGAATTCGTCCTGTCGCCAGCCCACCGGCGTATAGGCGAACAGCGGCAGCGTCACCGCGTCGTCATGGGTCACATAGGCCGCCCGGTAGAGCTGGGTATAAGCCGGGGCCAGAAAGGCCGCCGCCGCGATCACCGGCATTCCTTCATAATCTTCCAGGACAATATATTTATCCCTGCGGCGGTCATAGCCAACCGGTTTGCGGCCGGGCAGTTCCAGCAGCAGCGAACCGTGCGGCATGGGTATAAGCTCTTCTTCAAACGGAAGATACCGGTTATTGATAGACATACCCACCATTTCCAGTCCGGGTATCTCGAACACCTGTCCGTAACCGTCGCTGACCACCAGAAACGGGTTTTGCTGAGATGTGAAATTATTCATAAATCCTTTATACGGAGATAAAATTATATTGATTGCTAATATACGAAACCGGCCTTAATTAAGCAATGTCATTGATTCGGTCTTGTAAATTGTTTTTAGATCGAAATTTTTGCATTTATCAATTAAACTCAATTTCACGCAAATACCGCGGATGGCGCAGACATGACGTATTTTTTTATTTTTACGGGTTATCTGATCAGCGTCATCCTGCCGGTTTGACTGTAGGTGTGTTTGGCGGCGCGGGCCTTAAAATCATACAAATATACGCCCGAGGCGGCGGCCCCTTCGGAATCGGTCAGCCCGTCCCATGTGATTTGCTGAAAATCGCTCCGGTTTCCGGCCTGGACGAGTGTCCGCACCCTGCGCCCCTGCAGGTCGTAAATTTTCAGCACTACATACCCCGGTTCCGGCAGGTAATATTGAAATGTGGTAAAAGTGTTAAACGGATTGGGATAATTTTGATCCAGGTAAAAATCGGATATTTTTGTTTCCGGAGCCGGTTTGTTGGCGAGTATGGATATATTTTCATCCATCCAGATTATTCTTTCCCCGGTCCATTTTTTCAGATAGTTGATCTCGTCATGATAGGTTTTGAAGGAACGGAATACCGCCGGCACCGGCCAGAATCCCTCGCCGCCATCGCCCGGTCCGGACCAGACGGCAAAATTTCTTTCCTGCGCGTCGCGCAGCGTGTCCGCCCAGGTATCGATATATTGATATATCCGTCTGATACTCAGGACATCCCGCCGTAATTCAAACCATCGGTCATATATCCTGGCGTTGAATTTTTCCTCCCGAACCAGCTTACTCCACCAGAACGGCGTCTGCCAGGTATCATGACTTATAACCGCGGGATCACTTAGAACGTCTAAAATCCAGTCATCGGTATCGGTGCCGTCGTAATAGTTTGCGTTCCCGAAAGCAAGATTATAATCCCACAGCGGCCCCATGCTCAGTCTGCCGCCTTTGCTGTCCCTGTCCTTATACATATAAGCGCTTAACCGGTAAGCGTCCACATTTTTACTCAGTTCATTGAGTATAAAAACATCAACAAAGGAATTTATATTTATATAAAATGGATAACCGGACACCGGATTGTTAAAATTGGAGCCGTACATGGTATTTTCGAACCGGTTAATAAAATCTTTAATATAGTTTTTCTGCTGGGGAGTAATGTTTTCGCTTTCCGGGTAGCGATACTGGTACCTGATCTGTTTTGCGGACCCTGCATAGGGCATGTAACCGGATGTGAAAAAATGCACGCCCTCCCGGTCCGGCCGGTCCGTTTTATCGATTCTGAGAATATAACCTCCGGTGAGTTGATCACCCTGGTTGTCCTGCGCCCGAAGATTGGATATATTCACCCGGTTCGAATCGCGTTTAATTTTTTCCAACAGCACATAAATCCCGTTATACTTGCCGTTTAAAATTAACTCAAAAAACCTGGACCTGCTGGAATAGAGTCCCAAGTCATTGGATAGTCTGAATATAAGGACATTGCGCATCAGGGATTTATCGATATACGGCGCGTTTAATATCCAGTCATTTTCCGCTGGAAATCCGAGCAACGGCACATTACGGTTAGCCCTGGTTTCATCCTGAGTTTCGATGCTGTATTGTTTTTTCTTCCAGTCGGCCGAACTTTCTCCCCGTATTTCAATACTGATTTTACTCGAATAACCGTTTATCGGATCAGTCAGTCTATTCAAACTGCCGCGCCCGTTGTCGATCACACCCATGTCCGCTATCAGCCTGGGATTATCGTAAGGTATATTTTGTCCGTGCGTATCTATGATAACAATCGGCAAATTGGATGATGTAAAAGGTTTGTCATATCCGGGTATATAAATACTTTCGGGTATGTCAAGATTGTTGTCCTGTGAAGAGAGGAAACCCGGGAAGAAGAGTAAAACAACGTTAAAAAAAATAAATAAAAAACGCATGTTTTTTAATAAAATAAGTCCGATAATTTTTATATCATATCTTTACTTGCTTACACAATATATTTTTAATTGATACAACATAATGGATTCGAAAGCGCAGTGACAATTGAACTGCTATTTCAAATATAACATTTTTTTCGTGATGGAAAAATTTTCACCGTTGAGGCCGGTGATGTCGAGCCTGTACAGGTACATACCGCCGGCCGCAGATTGTCCGCAATTTATTGTGCCATCCCAATTGACGTTGTAATGACCGGCTGCATGGCGGGTATTGACAAGTGTTTTGACTTTTTGACCCAGAGTATTGTATATTTCCATTTTAATATGGGCAGGTGCGGAAACCGTATACGGGATGGTCGTCACTGGGTTAAAAGGATTGGGATAATTCTGAGCAAGCGTAAAATTTTTTGGGGATATTAAATTGTGTTTTTTTATAGCGGTAACGGCAAGGATATTCTGATCTATCCAGTCTATACGATTCCCGAGCCACACCTTTAAATAGTCAACCTCGTCCTGATAGGTTTCGAAAGAAGAAAATATCCTCGGAACGGGCCAGAAACCATCACCCCGTTCCCCGGGCGCCGCCCAAATACAAAAATTACGGTCCTTTGCTTCATTCAATGTGACGGCGATGGAATCGATTTGCCGGTAAACATTGTCAAGACTCAATATATTCTGTCTTAACTCCTGCCAGCGTATATAGAATTGTCGGGAAAAATTTTTCTCCCGGAAGAGCTTTATCCACCAGAATTGCGCCATAAAATCGCTTTTACCTATCTTTTTGGGATTGGATAAAGTTTCGATCATCCAATCGTCGGTATCTTCGCCGTCATAATAATTGGCAAGACCGAACCCGAGATTAAAATCCCAAATTGGTCCGATTGTCAGTTTACCGCAATTGCTGTCCCTGTCTTTATACATATAAGTACTCAACCTGTATCCATCCACGTTTTTTGCCAATTCATTGAGAATGATAAAATCGATAAAGGAACTGACATCGAGGTATTTGTAATAACCGGTATCCGGGTCAGCAAAGTAATCTGAAGCCATTACATCTTCAAATTTATATATAAAATTTTTAATATAAACTTTTTGTTCCGTTGTGATGACATCTCTTTCCGGGTAACGGAACTGGTAGTTGGTGCATTTGTTAAAATCGGGGTGTTGATAATGCATGGAAGTGAAATAATCGATATCGCAGATATAATCATTATCCAGTTTATCGATTCGGAGAATGTATCCGCCCGTCAACTGGTCGCCTTCATTATCATTCACTGTTAATGTTGAAATATCCACCCTGTTCCGGTCGCGTTTAATCTTTTCCAGTAAAACATATATACCCATATACTCACCGTTCAGTACAAGTTCAAAAAAGCGGGAACGGCTGGCATAACGGCCCATTTCATTTGACAGATGGTATATCAGTACATTCCGCATAAAGGATTTGTCGATATACGGCGCGTTTAAAATCCAGTCGTTTTCTTCGGGTAACCCGAGCAACGGGACATTGTTATTGTTGCCGTACTCGTCAATGGTTTCGATATCATATTGTTTCTTTTTCCATCCTGCAGAACTTTCACCCCGTCTTTCGATACTGATCTTACCGCGATACCCATTGACCGGATCGATCAATTTGCTGCGTCTGGTACTGCCGTTATTTATAACACCCATCTCGGCAATGATTCTGGGATTGTTTCCCGGTATTTCCTGGCCATGCGTGTCGATAATAATGATAGGCAGGTTTGATGATTTAAAAACCGCTTCGTATCCGGGGATTTCGATACACGAGGGCACAAAGAGGCTGTCACTCTGTGAAAACAACAGGGAGGAGGGTAGTAGCAGGAAAAAAATTATGTGCTTAACAAATGGACACATTAGACAAAGATCATTTTAAATAAATCATCTTTTTGATTATGTCTCGGGTATTATTTTTATTATCCATTATTGTTAATCTGTAAAAATACATTCCATTTGCTGCGAGTTGGTCGAAATCGTTGCGGCCGTCCCATTGGACGCTGTAATATCCGGCTGAATGATATGAATTCGTTAATGTTTTTATTTTTTGGCCCCGGATATTAAAAATTTCAAGATATATCCGTGAAGGAACCGGTATTGTATACTGTATAGTTGTCACCGGATTAAAAGGATTCGGATAATTTTGCGACAGAGTATATTTAACAGGAAGAAAATTATCTTTAGATATATCGGTTGAACTTTTTTCGAGCGTCCAATCTACTGCCGCGTCGAACAACTTCCAGCCGTCATCCGTCAGGTCGGACGCGATGCCGTCTTTTACGAAAAATCCGACCCGCCGCGCCGGGGCCGTTAATCCCGGCATGTGCGCGCCCTTGTCATATACGAACAGTGCGGCCTTGTCCGTATCTCCTTCCCATACCGCTATAATATCGGCATTTGTATTCGGAACGCCGTATGTCATTTCCCGTTCCGTTGATGATATTTGTACCGTAGCGGAAAGCCCCGCCGCTGCCGGGTGTTGAGGGGCCGAGATGACCAGTTTCGATTTGGAAATGATCCCGTAATCAACCCCCTCTGCGGAGGCAGTCATACCCATATCGTCATATAGATATGGGTCCCACAGTAATACCGGAATATTTACATTCCTGAATTTTGTATTGACATTTCCCGAATTGACCGATTCGGAAATAATGACCAGGTTTTTATCCAGGGCGTCGGCCGCGTCAGCCGAATTTTGATCCAGTACCTGAACGATAAAATCCCTGTCTATAAAATGAGCTTTCACGGCGTCGTCGTCAATAGTCAGGTTTGAGGAAAATGTTACAAATAAAATTTTAACGGGGCCTTCGGGCAGTTCCGGTGGAATATATCGTACTGAATCATCCAGACCGGGAGAACCCAAAATATATTTGCTGGCCCGCCAGTTTGCGGGGTTATCCGGGTCCGGATTTTCATTAAAATTCACCGGCACGAGTGAGAATCCGTCGCCGTCCGGGCTGGCCGGCCATGGGGCGTGATCATCATATAACACTGAAAAAAGTGATTTGCCGGTAGGATCCGACAGGGTTACCCGTTCTCCTGCATTGTTGAGATTACCGTCAAAGACGCCAAACGGCAAAATTTGATATTTGCTGAAAAATCGGTCGCTGTTTTTGGACAATACAATAAATTCCGCCGGTCCGAGGAACGTATCGTCATCAAAGGTATAGGTAATTCCTTCGGTAAAACCGGCCCCGGACAGATTGATTTTTTCTGTACCAGTGTTTTTAATTTCGATAAACTCAAAATCGTTCCCGTCAATACCGTTTTCATCGGGAGGATGGTACATGATCTCGGTGATTTTAATATCGCCCGGCGTCAGAGGTGTATAGAATGTCGCTTGCCGGAGCGGGCTCCATGTTTCACTGCTCTTGATTCTCGATTTAATTGTGGTTGTACTGTTAATCTTTATTGTTATTGCGTTGCCGCCGTTTTGTGCGAAACCGGATACACTGCCTCCGCTGTTTCGCGGATCACTGCCGTCGGTGGTGTAATAAATCGTTCCGCTGCTGTTCGGGTTGGATAGGTCCAATGGAAAACCGCTGTCGACGTACCCGCTATTCCGGCTGAATTGCGGCGGCTCTATATCGGGATACAATGCCGCCGCTTTGAAATCGTCGATAAAATAACTGATATTATCCTGAATATTTTCCAATACTCTGTCGACCTGGGCCTGCCAGTCGTCATGAGTGAATAATATACCCGGAAAGTTGTCCCTGTTATCGTCATCGGACCACCGTTTCTGATCGGCCCGCACAGCATCCGTAAGCAGCGTTTCGTACATGGAATACCTGGTTGAAACATTGTTATCTGTTAAAGCGCCGTCATTGAACAAATGTTTGTAAACCCTGTCGGCAAACAGCATACGGAAATCCTGATTTGAGATCATTGCCCGCCATATACGGGAAGGAACCGCCCGGTATGAACGGCCGTTTTTCAGAGTGGGATCGGTCAGATACGGGCTGTACCTGGCATGTTTGAATGATTGATCATCATCATCTTCAAGCCACGCTTTTTCGGCATCCCAGACATAAAAGAAACCGGGCTCCGGCATTGTTCCGTTTTTCATGATAAATGCCCAGTTATTATCGGGCCAGTCTCCAACGGCAAAAAAGTTCTGTAAAATCATATAATCGGCAAATTTTTCCGCGCTGATATATTTCATTACATTGTCGTAATCAGCCGGATCGCTTAAATCTTCATTTTTGATCAGGTCCAGAAACACATAATAACGTGTGCCGCTGCCGGCAATTATATCACCGTCACTGTCGCTGTCGGGAAAGGATTTTACAATAAACCAGTCTTCCTCGGCGCCGCCAAGGGTTTCCGATAAATGATCCGCGTCTATGGATTCCGTCAGGTTATAAATTCCCCAGTATAAACCATTCAAGTAAAGATGGACAAAAACATTATGCGTACCGAAACCGGAGACGAGCAGTTGCGCGTCCCTGACCATAATATCCCTGAAATAAATGTTCAAATAAGGATTATAAATTTTACCGGTATAATTTTCCATATACCCGGATCGTAATATAATCGAGTTGAATGTTCCTGGTGCGGTTTCCGGCAAAATAGTCGCCATGTCAAAAACCGGTTCATTCAGTTTACCGGGTCCGTATACCGATTTAAAGTCAAGCTTAAAATTGCGTTTAGGAGTCGAAAACACGGTCTGGCTGCGGGGCTGGATACCGCAATCGATCTGAAATCCTTCGGTTGTATCCGCAAAAATAAATTCGAATGAACATGGCTTTTCCCAATCATTGTTATCACTACTTCCGCCATTTGTATAAACCCCGTCTTTTGTGAAAAGATTTTCCGGTTCAACGACAATCGAGACTGCCGGAAGAGATAAAAGAGAGTTTTCAATTGATCTATTGTTATCGGGGTATTCCGGGTCCATTTCATAATCCGCGGGGATGGTAAAACCGTCCGTCGACGTCCAGGTTGCGGGAAAACCCGGAGGATCACCGGGTTGATTCACTATATCTTCTTGGAAAATATAGGTTTGCGTATCCACATTGCTGGGGTCCATACCGGGTGATGTGGCAATTGCCCTGATAATGGTTGTTCCGGTTATATTGATCGGTTGAGTATACAGGGTGCCGTTATTAACGGACGGCAAACTGGCATCGGTTGTATAGTATATTGCCGCGCCGGCTGTGTTTGAAGTGATTTCCAGGTGAAATGACGAAGTGAAATAACCCCTTCTGACACTGAAGTTTGTATCCTTGACCTGTTCCTGCGCCGATAAACCCTGGACCAGAGCCATAAAAAGGGCAATACAAAGATGTACTGTCAATCGTCTGCTCATAAATTGTTACTCTTTATTGATAAAGCCGAAAACGATGGATTTAATTTATACATAAAATTCAAATAATGAATTTATATCTAAAAATTTTAATAATATAATATTTTTATAGTATCGTTTCCTGGTTTAACCGGACACTGGTATTATTTATTATTGTATAAAATTAATTTTGATTTTGAATCCCTGTATGATGAAAAGTGACGATTTTTTTATAAAGGATTATTTCCGGTAAAACTTTTACCACCCGATGAAACGGGATTAGTGTATCAATATACCGAATTTTATTGGAAATATAACAGTCATATCCTGGTCGGTAAACAAAAAATCAAATTTACCCTCAAGATATATGTCCGTATTTTCACTCATATTAAAATCAAAACCAATTCCCACTCCGGTTGTCAGTACATTTTCATTATGAGCGGGTTCAAATTTAATATCCACCGGGGATTGAACCTGAATTTCATCAAAGTGAATACGTCCGTATCCGACGCCGCCGATAACATATGGTATCACTTTGGTATTTTGTGTCGTGGGGAAAGCAGCCTTTAAATTAATTAAAAACGATATAATAGAAGATTGTCCGCCATCGGCTGTTTTAAAACCGGTCGAATCACTTAACAAATAACTTGACAGCGATCCGTTGTCAACATAGGCTGTGGTATTCAGATCAAAGCTGTTAAACGTCAGGGACCCATTGATTTCAATACGGGGTGTAATTACCCTGCCGATACCGACACCTAAATTAAAACCTTCTCTCCAGAATTTATTAAAATCTTCCGGTGCAAATGTTTTTGATATCCCTGTACTTACATAATAATTGGTTTTGGAACCATTTTGTGCAAATAACAAGGAAGTCCATAAGCAGGTTAGAAGGATAAATAATTTTTTCATGACAGACCTGTTTAATTGTGAATTATAATTTGCGATAATTTACATTTATTTACATAAATATGCAAATTTTTTAATAATTATTTCACCGGCGACGGGTGAATACGGTTATGTTGGTCTGTAACCCGAATAGCTTTTAATGTTAATACTGATTATCTGCATGCAATGAAAGAACATATCCAACAATCATCAGGATTATCATGTTGAACTTGCGTTCTTGTCAGGTTGAGGCGTCCCGTCACAGGCCAGCACAAAGCCATATTAAAAGAAAATTTAAAGAACTAATTTTTAGTGAATATTTATCCTGAAATACTAAAGAAAGATGAGTTAAATTATCCTGCCGGAACGGTAATGAATTTATTGTACATAAAAAGTCGTTCCCGATCTGGCGGGGGCGGTATAATATAATATATCGTTTTGTAATTCAAATGTACCCACAGACTTGTATTCGTCATTATAATTTGATTGTATTTCAAGCTCTTGAAATCTGTCCGGAGAATCGGTTGTCCGAAACGCTTCATATCTTTTACCGCCGCCGCCCCGTACTAAAACCGCGACTTTTTTATCCTGTTTACCAATGTTGACCAGAATAAATGCGTTCGGATTTTGTGTGCCGTTCCCGGAAAAAGCGATGACAGCCAGTTCCGAGTCCATCGCCATTGTTTTGGCTACAGCCATACCGGGTTGCCCGGCCCGGCATAGGAGTTTGTAATAATAGTATCCCCGCCTCACTTTATAATTGCCTTCTTCGTTTACGCTGAAAGCGGAACCCGGATTCGGATCGCCGCCGACCCATTTTGCCGGACGCTGTATACCCGCCCAGGGAATAATAGCATTGACTTTGGCGGTGTATATATTCCCGTGCATCTCTTTCAGATTATTTGCATCCATTTTACTCCAGCTTGTCGAAGTGACCCAGCAGTGCAGGCCGGGTTTCTTTGCACGCAGGATATCGATACCGACACTGCGGTGCTCGCCAAACCAGCGGCCGTAATTACCGCCGTAAAATCCATGCGATGTTACCAGTCCCAAATTGTTCAGGGCGCCTTCATCATCCGCTATCGCGTCGGCATAACCCCAATAACTGAAACGATACCAGTTCGAGGTTTCACCGGGTGTGATCCCGATATCCGCCAATCCCGCTTTATCCATCATGGGGCGCATGAATTTGATAAAGTCCACAACCTGTTCCGGCGGCCAGAACATATTATAATCGTGTCCGCCGCCAATGTTTCCGGATTGACCGTCCGCCGGCCAGCGCATCCAGTCTTCGCCTTCATTATGCAGAGAAATGTACTTTATTGGAAATTTCTCATTATCTTTTAAAAATTTGAGCCAGTCGATCATATATTCGGCCAGTTCATATTTCATGGCCGGGTCAAGGTCACGGCCGCGCAAAAATTTTTGTTTGGTTGCCCATACCGGGGGTCCGTATAGTGTCGTGATGATCTTTAGGTCGCCGTCGCGGTCGCGTGTTCTTTTCAGTCCCTCACGAACGAAATAACGCATCCATTCGGTTGTGGTTTTATGATCGAACGGTCCGTCCGGGTCTTTTTGATGAAAGGGGTCATAAAACATTTTGACGATGCCGGGTTTTAATCCGTCTTCACCGAAAACCATGTCGCATAAGGCCTGACGTTCTTCTTCGGTCAGCAGGCTGAAACCGCCATATTCCTGCGGGTCCTTTGTATAATCGATTGATTGCGCGACCTGCACATAGTTGAATCCAAAACCGTCCCACTCGCGTATTTTTTTAGAAAAATCAACCTCAGCCCGGACTGTTGTAAAATCGCCGTTATACTGTGCCCGTAATAAAGAGGAGGGAAATGGAAATACCAAAACCAGCCATAAAATAATGATAGGTTTCATAACGACTCCATTTTTTATTGATTTTATAAGAATCGACCGTCGAAATCATTGCGGTCCGTTTCCGGTAATAACGGAAATTTGACCGGTTTGTTATCCCTGTGAGACCGGTAAATGGCTGTAAATATCTCTACGGTTTTCCGGCCTTCTTCAGCCGGTATCATGGGCTTCCGATCGTCGATGATGGCCTGTAAGAAATCCTGTAATTGTAACTTGTGATAATATTGTGTCGCGTCAATGTTTGTAAAGAAATCAGAGTCTTCCTTTTTCCATTTTTCAAGCTTTTCCTGTTCGCCGGGAATGGTCCACAGGTCATTAACCGGCGGCTCGGAGATTGATGACATGCCGGCAATAAACATAGCGCCGCCATCCGTCTGCACGCCGATAGAAGCGCCGTTTTTTCCGTAAACGGCAACCCTGCCGTATAAAGCGGGATTCTGTGAATTACTGACGACAATATTACCGAGCGCGCCGTTTTTGAACCGTAAAACCGCAATGGCAGTGTCTTCTACTTCAATATAGGGGTGGTTCAGGTTCGCCCGGCAGCCGTACAGTTCGTCAACCGGTCCCATAAACCATTGCAGAATATCCAGTTGGTGCGGCGCCTGGTTGACGAGTACTCCGCCGCCTTCGGCGTTCCAGGTTCCGCGCCACGGATCACTGTCGTAATAAGCTTTGTCCCGCCAGCCGTACATATTGACCGTTCCCAAAACCGGAACACCTAATTTGCCGTTATCAATTGCCCTGCGGATACGTTGGACCGGAGCGTACAAACGGCGCTGGCTGATCATGGCCAGTTTTTTATCAAACGCCATTGATGCTGCAAGCATATCGTCGCAATCGCCAAGACAGGACGCTAGCGGTTTTTCGATGATAACATGCGCTCCGGCCTTCATGGCTTTGATCGATGTTACCGCGTGTACGGGATGCGGCGTGCAATTGGACACCGCCTGGATTCCCGTATCGGTTATCATTTCCTCGACATCTGTGTAGGCTTTGACATTATATTTTTCCGCGAACGCACCGGCTTTCTCTAATGTACGGCTGCAAACTGCGGTAAATTCGGACTCTTCAAGTTCCATAAAAGCCCTGGCATGTGTGTGCCCGACTTTTCCCGCACCAATGACACCGGTTTTAATTTTATTCATGTATCTTCCTGTTTTTCTTTCTTGTTATGGATTTAAAACAACTTTCATTAATCCCTTTTCTTTATTATACAACCTTTTAAACCACAAAGCGCCTTCTGATAGGGGGGCGGTGGCGCTTAAGATCGCGTCCACATTAACGGATCCTCTCTCGATCATGTCCAGCACCGCCGGATATTCGCCGCAAATGGCACAGCTTCCCTGCAGCCGGAGCTGGCGGGTTACTGCGGCCTGCAACGGTATTGTTACATTGGGGGAAAGGTTTCCCACCAGCGTCAGAGTTCCGCCGCGGCGCAGACTGTCGATTGCGGTTTTAACGGATGATTCAATGCCGACAGCTTCGAACGCAATATCAGCGCCCCGGTTTTCCGTCATACTGCTGACTTTGCCGGTTATATCTTCGTGTGACGGATTGAGTCCGATATCGGCTCCGAGCCCGACAGCGATTTCGAGACGATCCGGTTCCGGATCGACGGCAATTATGTTCCCGCATCCCGCGGCTCTGAGAACCTGAATGATGAACAAGCCGATCATTCCGGCGCCCACCACAACGGCGGTATCGTTGAGAGTTACGGGTGTCAGATCAACGGCGTGTGCGGCGACCGCTGCCGGTTCGACCATTGCGGCCTGATTAAAGGTTACTTTTTCAGGCAACCTGTATAAAATATGCTGCGGTACGGCAACATATTCGGCAAAAGCGCCGTGTCGGCGGTATTCTCCCGGTGATACACCCAAAACCATGCGGTCATCGCTTAAATTGTAAAGTCCTTTGCGGGTATACCAGTCATCCAGCCGGTAAATCGTGGAATCGAATGTTACCCTGTCCCCGGTATTGAAATCCTTAACATGTGCCCCGGTCTTTTCAATAACACCGGAAGCCTCGTGCCCCATAATAAGAGGCGGAATGCGTCTGCCGGTGCTGCCGTCCATACCATGCACATCGCTGCCGCAAATTCCGCAGGCTTTAACCCGGATCAGCACCTCATCCGGCCCGTATCCCGGCTCCGGGACATCTTTGTATAAAAGTTTATTATATTCTTCCAGTACGAGCGCTTTCATTTATCCACCTTGGCTGATTGATCTTTACTGCAATTATTGATATAGATTATTAAAATAGTTTTAATATGATATTTTCAGAAAAAAATTCTGTAAAATTTATCTATTATGGAAAATATACAAATAATATCCCACTATCAATGTAAAAATTTATGAAACAGTTTTTTTCAGATTATTACATTGGATATTAATGAAAAGTTTAACGAACGTTACTAAAAAGGATTTATAAATAACCCCGGAATATTTTATAAGATATATTTATTTCTCAGGAATGCTTATGAACGGGTTTGTAGGGGATTTTTCGAATTGTGATATAACTAAAAAGTTTTTGATTACAATTTTTATGTTTCAGCCTGAATTTTTCAATAAGGGCGTCTATTTCATTTTCTTTCGCTGCGTTATAATGCTTCACCTGTCCGCAGTCTTCACATGTTATTATAAGTATTATATTTTCCATTATTGAGTTTTAAATTGTATTGAAGAAGATTAACAATTTTTACTGTATATAATATTATAATGAATTTACCTTTGATTTCAAAATATATTTACTGAAAATTTATAGATTTGCAAAAAAAAACCTGCTAAAAAGAAATTTAAATAGATGTCCTGTTAACATTTACTTGCAACTGGTCAGCAAATACAAAAAATTATATGATTTAATAAAGAACAATTCAAATTTTCCTATAAATCTAAAAAAAATGAATTTATATCAGCAATTCTGAATAGTATAAAAATCAAGAGCCATATCCGTGTTTGATCGATTCTTCTTAATTATTATAATTATAGCAAAGATTATACCGGATAATCGTCTTTATGCAAATTGAATTTATTATGCGATGATAAACCAGGAAATAAAGGACAAATATAATATTTTTTTATAAAAACAAAAAAAGAAGTTGCATAAAATTGAAAAGATAAGTATATTATTCAACTAAATGCGGGAGTAGTTCAGTGGTAGAACACAACCTTGCCAAGGTTGGGGTCGCGAGTTCAAATCTCGTCTCCCGCTCCAAAATTGGCGGCGTAGCCAAGAGGTTAAGGCGGAGGTCTGCAAAACCTCTATTCATCGGTTCGACTCCGATCGCCGCCTCAAGTAAAAGCCGGGGTGGCGGAACTTGGTAGACGCAAGGGACTTAAAATCCCTCGGACTTTTTAGTCCGTGCCGGTTCGATTCCGGCCCTCGGCACCAGAGAATACCAGATATTCTTTAATCATAAAGTAAGCGTAGCTGTCAGGTGCGCTTTTTTTATAGCTTTTTAAAGAATATAACACCAGTGTCCGGTTTAATGCGGACATAACGCTCAAAGCATTACATATTAAAATGTTTTCGAAAATGAAAACAATAATTATTTAACTTGATTTTATTAAACTTGCATGCCGGATCAGTTGGCGATATCCGTTAATTGGGCAGCAGTATGAATATAATTAAAATTTTCATTAATTTCAAGGTGGTTTCCGGGCGGTTAGCTCAGTTGGTTAGAGTACTTGCTTGACATGCAAGGGGTCACTGGTTCAAATCCAGTACCGCCC
>JAFGSB010000016.1 GCA_016934825.1 Candidatus Zhuqueibacterota bacterium | reverse complement strand
TTTTAATTGTATTGAATCCTTACTTTCTATAAAGGATCGGATTCAATACAATTAAAAGTGTAAACAACGCTAATATAAATCACAAATCAGTATAAAAATAATAATTACACCATTGCAACAACTGAAGCCGGATTACTGCCTTTATATTCGGAATGGAGAACGATTGATACCTGGGGTTTGAATGATTCCTGGATTGCTCATAACGGTGGAATTACACAGGAGTATCTAACCAAAAATATGCCGGAGATAATTATCTGGCACGAATTTCCATTTCCCAATGACACGTCCAACAGGTATGATTTCAATGCCACATGGGCGAAAATGGTTTTGGAATTAAAAGAATTTGTTAAAAATAACAATTATAAATTAATAGCAATTCTCGGTGTGTCCCCGTATACTACTCATTATTACTATATATTGGAAGATCTTCCCGAGCGAATGGAGATAACAAACCAAATACTGAAACTTAATTATATATGGTATTTAAACGGACAGAGTTGTATTGACTATCAATCTTTATTAGATAAAGATTTTTAGGTGCTGTGGTGTCGGCATTCACATCTATATTGTATTTTAAAAAACGGTAATAAAATGATGCCCAGTAAATCTGTGTAAAACATCAAATGACTGAAAAAAATGTCGACACAAGTTAATTCGAATAACATAGTGGAATAAATTTGTTATAGTGTAAATTATTCGAAACCAGTCAGTTGATTTTTGATTTCCTATTAGGTATATTCCCGTATAGTTAATAAACCGGTTTTCGTATTATAAAGGCGCAATATTCTGTTTATTTGCCGGAATGTCAATGATTCGTTTTAAGCTTCATTAATCACTTAAACTTTAGTTTTCCATAGTGATATTTTCTTGGTAATCATAAATTGTCTTCAAAATACCTTTATTCTGTAAATTGATGAAAAATATTTGGTAGTTTTGAACAAAATATCGGAGAGTTATATTATGAAAAAAAATTTTTATATTCACGTATTGTTCTTTATTTTGGCAGGCGTTTGGTTGTCTCCACTTTTTGCTCAAATCGACTCGCATAAATTTTACGGTTATCTTCAAAAGGAATATAAACTTGATGACAAAAATCTCAAAAAGTATTTAATTAACGAGATCGATGTTTTTTTAAGATTATTCCCGGACAATGAAGCAGCCCCAAACCTGATTAATATGCAGGACAGTTTGTATGATAAGGACGGCAAAGACTATGAATCCTTTGCCACTGCTTTAAAAAACCTGGTACTTTATCCACAATCAAATTTTGTTGTTCAAAGTAAAGATAGAGTGTTAGAATTTATCGAAGATAAAAAAGATATTGCTGAGAAAAAAGAAGTCATTTTTAAAGTTATCCAGGATAGTGTTTTTGTTAACCTTGCAGAAAACAGGTATTATAATTATCTGAAATTATTATATGATCTGGAACAAACCAAGTTGTCGGATTTCACCCTTGCTGAATTACAGAATTTTGTGTTTCGTTTTCCGAATGATAACCGCATTGATCAAATTCTGACATGGTACGCTGATGTATATGCCAGGGATGGCGAGGAAAACGAGGCGAATGCTTCCTATCTGAAAGTGTTTACAATTTTCCCGGACAGTAAATTGATACCTTATGTTTACTATCAACGCGCAGTGTTATATGCTGATGAATTCAAAGATGCAAAAAGCGCGGTGTCAATATTATCGGAAGTAATTGAGAAATATCCCGATTCGGAACAAGCGGCTGAGGCTCTTTTTCTTGCGGCCAAACTGAAAGAGGAAAAAATTAAGGATTATGACGGGGCGATTATTGATTACCGAAAATTTATTGTTACCTATCCCGATAATGATAAAGTAATGAATGCGTTATGGCAAATCGCTCAAATCAACCACAAAAACCTGAAAAAATATGATGAAGCCATATCCGTTTACATGGAAATCGAAGCAAAGTACAGTACGTTTTTGTCGGCTCTTAATGCGCTTGAACAGATTGCCGAAATTTACAAAAAGGAATTGAAGGATTACCCAAACGCTGTTTTAGCTTTAGCCAAAATCTCTGAAAATCACCCGGCCTATGAAAAATCGCCTGATTATTTACTGGATGCCGCCTCTCTTTGTGAAGATGAACTTAAGGATTATTCAAAAGCCAAATTCTATTATGAATTATTTCTAAAAAAATACCCGGATCATAAAAAGGCAAAAAATGCGACCAAACAGTTGCAAAAGATACAACCTTTAATAGACACAAATATCAGTCCTTTGGAACAAAGCGCCCAACCCTGACCGGGATATTTTAAATAACATGTTCTGATTGGTGTTAACACATTGTATCCTTTTTAAGCTACTTAATAAAAAGTACACCCACACCTTGTTTTTATTTTTGTCTATTCAGTTAATAAAATATCCGGCTGAAAACCTGACCCCATAAAACTCTGTTAAATTATTGAATTCTCTTTGTTTTGCGGAAAAATAGCTTGCAAATTAGTATATTTTTTTATAAATTTTCAGGCTTTTGTGTTTACGAATTTAAATATGTGATTTTGAATAAATAAATGTTTCAGGATTTAACAGAAAAATTCGACCATGTTCTCCGAAAGTTAAAAGGCCACGGCAAACTGTCGGAGAAAAATATTTCCGAGACAATGCGTGAAATCAGACGCGTACTATTGGAAGCGGACGTTAATTATAAGGTTGTAAAAAATTTTATCCATGATGTTGAGCAACGCGCATTAGGCCAGGAAGTCATCAAGAGTATTACCCCGGGTCAACTGGTTGTCAAAATCATTCATGATGAACTCAAAAAATTGATGGGCGATAAAAACAGTCACATCAATTTTTCCAATAAAATACCCGGCGCGATAATGTTGGTGGGACTTCAGGGATCAGGTAAAACAACCCTTGCCGGGAAACTCGGACTGTATTTACGCAAGAAGGGCAGGAATCCTTTACTGGTTGCGGCCGACGTTTATCGCCCGGCCGCTATTGAACAGCTTAAGGTTGTGGGTCGCGCAATAAATTTGTCGACCTATTCTGAAGAGAGTAAAGACCCTGTTGCTATTTGTAAAAATGCCATCCAGTACGCTCGGAAAAATATGAAGGATACGGTCATCCTGGATACGGCCGGACGGCTGCATATTGACGATGAATTGATGACCGAGTTGGAAAATATTAATAAAGCTGTTGAACCTGATGAGATTCTATTTGTTGCAGACGGTATGACCGGTCAGGATGCTGTAAATACCGCCAAGACTTTTTCCGAACGACTGGATTTCGGTGGAGTTGTGCTGACAAAAATGGATGGCGATGCGCGTGGTGGAGCGGCACTGTCCATTCGGGCCGTGACCGCTAAACCCATTAAGTTCCTGAGTATCGGTGAAAAATTCGACCAGTTGGAAGTTTTTCATCCCGAACGCATGGCATCCCGAATACTGGGTATGGGAGATGTTGTATCACTGGTTGAAAAGGCCCAGGAAACATTTGACTCGGAAAAAGCCGCAAAACTTGAACAGAAATTAATCAAACAGGAATTTACGTTTGAAGATTTCCTGGATCAATTGCAGCAGATAAAAAAAATGGGACCGTTGCAGGATTTATTGGCGATGATACCCGGAATGCAGGGCAAAGCTCTAAAAGGAATACAGGTTGACGATAAGGCGTTAATAAAAGTTGAAGCAATTATCAGTTCCATGACCCGCAGGGAACGATATGCCCCGCGGATATTGAATGGCAGCAGAAGAAAGCGAATTGCCCTGGGAAGCGGAACTTCCGTTCAGGAAGTAAACAGGGTAATTAATCAGTTTGATACAATGCGCAAAATGATGAAAATGATGAAAAAAGGCGGCAGAATGAAACAGGCTATGCCGGGAATGCCGTTTGGTTTTTAAATAAGGAGGACATAAAACTTGTCAGTAAAGTTAAGACTAACACGAATGGGTAGAAAAAAATTACCTTTTTATCGAATCGTCGCTATTGATTCCAAATCACGAAGGGATGGTAAATATCTTGAAAAAGTTGGATATTATAATCCGATTACTGTTCCCGCGGAAATCGAAATCGATAGGGAAAAAGTATTTAAATGGCTGGAACGCGGCGCAATACCATCCGATACGGTTAATAGCTTTTTAAAAAATAAAGGTATTTTGCTCGAATGGGATTTGAAAAAACGAGGACTGGAACCGGAAAAAATTGAGCAGGAACTGGAAAACTGGAAAAAGAAACAGTTGGAACGCGAAAAGCGAAAAGAAGCAAAACTGGCTATGGAGCAGCGCAAAAAAGAGCAACAGGTAAAAGATCAGGAGAAAGAGGAAGTCAAAGAAGCCGCAAAAGAAGAAAATGCGGCGCCTGAGGCTGCTGCCAGCGAGGCAGAAGTAAAAGATACAGTACAGGAAGAAACAAGTGCTGAAGAAGCTGTTAAAGAAGAAGCTAAAGCAGGGGAAACGGAACAGGAATTGACAACAGCTCCTGAAGCTAAAGATGACGTAAAAAAAGCAACGGACGATACCGAAACACCAAAAGCCGAAGATACGCCGGCAGAGGATAACACTTTAGAAGAAGCGGATAAGTAGCAAGAGATATCAGTTCAGGTCCGTAATAATAACAACGAAATCGAACTTTTTGTATATAATGATTATATGGACACGATAAAGTCAGCAGATCATTCACGTAAAAGTTTACCTGATTTTGTGATTATCGGTAAAATTACACGTCCACATGGTGTTCGTGGAACTCTGCGTGTTGAACCGATCACTGATGATCCGCAGCGTTATAATTTATTATCACAAATATATATACACAGTAATAAAGGACCCCGAACTTTATATACTATAGAGAATGTTCAGACCGTGAACCGTTATATCCTTTTAAATTTACAGGATATAAACACTCGAAATGATGCCGAAGCATTTAGAGGATGTTATATTGAAATCCCAAGACAGGAATGTATACCGTTACCAGAAGGAGAGCATTATTATTTTGAGTTGATCGGTTTTTCGGTAATTTCAAATCAGGGAAAAGAAATTGGTGAATTGCAGGATGTTTATTCATATCCTGCAAATGATGTATACGTTGTAAAAAATAATGAAAAAGAGATATTAATACCGGCAGTTGATGAATTTATAGATCATGTTGATTACAAAACCGGTACTATTACTATAAATCCCATTGAAGGATTACTGGATTAAAGAAGGTCGATGTAAAGGTGGAAATTCATGTCATAACCGGACTACCGAAACTTTTACATGGGCCCTTGAATGAGAGTATTATTGAAAGGGCGCAAAAGAGTAAAATTGTTAAAATTTATATTCACGACATCCGGGATTACGCAACCGACAAACATAAACAAATAGACGATTATCCATATGGCGGCGGCCCGGGTATGATCCTAAAACCGGAACCAGTTTTCCGGTGTCTGGAATCTATTCAGGTTGAATATAATTTAAGCGATACCCATGTGACCCTTTTAACTGCAGCCGGAAAAATATTTGAACAAAAAACGGCTGTGGAATTTTCTTTACGCGATAAACTGGTGCTGCTGTGCGGGCATTATAAAGGAATAGATCAACGAATAATTGATAATCTGGTAACGGAACAGATTTCAATTGGAGATTTTATATTAACAGGCGGCGAATTGCCGGCAATGTGTGTTATTGATGCGGTAGTAAGATTGTTACCCGGCGCTATAGGAGATTTTGATTCGGCAGACACCGATTCTTTTCAAACCGGCTTGTTGGACCATCCGCATTATACGCGTCCGGTTGATTTTCGAGGCATGAAGGTCCCGGAGGTACTGACTTCCGGTCATCATGAAAAAATAGAAAAATGGCAGAAAGCCAGGTCGTTGGCGATAACCGAAAAACTACGCCCCGATCTTTATAATAAATATGTAAATTCCGATTAGATACAAATAACCCTCTTGAATTAGGAGGCCCTAAAATGAACAAATTAGATGCTGTATCAGCCTCTCAAATGAAAAGCGAAATCCCTGGTTTTAAATCAGGTGATACGGTAAATGTTCACGTTAAAGTTATTGAAGGTGATAAAGAAAGAATTCAGCTTTTTCAGGGTGTCGTGATAAACCGTAAAGGCTCCGGCATAAATGAATCATTTACCGTGCGAAAGATTTCCAATGGTGTTGGTGTGGAGCGTATTTTCCCGCTGCATTCACCCAATATATCAAAAATAGAATTGTTGAAACAGGGAAAAGTTCGTCGCGCAAAATTATATTATTTGAGAAATTTGCGAGGTAAAGCTGCTCGTATTGAAGAAAAAAGATCATAAATAATATTTCTGAAGCAAATCAATCAAGTTAGCTGTAGAGCAGTAATTATAAAAGGCCGATATTTTTTTAAATATCGGTCTTTTTTTGTGAATAATTATTGAATTTAATTCATATTTTTCTTAAGATATACTTAAAGTATTTTATAAATTAAGTTTCGGCAATATTTTGTTTCTGCTGAACCAAAAAATTGAGGAGAAAAAAAATGCAATTGCCTGAAAAAAGAACAATTAAAGCCTTATTAGAAAACAGCAAAAGTCTTTATGCAGAAGAAATTGCTTTAAGTTTTGTGGACGAAAAGCCTTTCACCTATGAACAAATTGGTCAGCAGGCAACAGACCTTGCAAAAGCCCTGATCGCGAATGGAATAAAGAAGGGAGATCGTGTAGCTATTTTAAGCGAAAACAGCCCCAGATGGGGAGTCGCTTATTTTTCTGTTGCATTAATCGGCGCAATTAATGTACCGATCCTGCCGGATTTTCACAAGAATGAAGTCCACCACATCATTCGTAATTCGGGTTCTAAAGTTCTGTTTATTTCCAGCAAACTCGCTCATAAGATATTGGAAACCGATTTCAAGGAACTGCAATTTATCGTATCACTCGATGACCAGAATTTACCTTTAAAAACGTATAAAGTAATTCACTTTTCAAAAATTATCAGTGATTCAAAAAGTAAAAATAAAAGTATTAATCTGGACAAGATTGATATTAATGAAGAAGATCTGATCGAAATACTTTACACATCAGGCACAACCGGGCATTCAAAAGGAGTTATGCTGACAAATAAAAATATTGTTTCGAATGCCATATCCGCATTACAAATGATTGATATCAGTTCATCGGATCGACTCTTATCCATCTTACCCATGTCACATTCATATGAATGTACCTGCGGATTTATCGCTCCATTTAGCGCCGGCGCCAAAATATTTTATATAAAAGGTTTACCCACCGCTCAAACGCTTTTGCCGGCTGTCAAACAGATAGAACCCACGATCATTTTATCCGTACCGCTGATCATGGATAAAATTTATAAGAAAAAAGTGTTGGCCGAAATTAACGCCAAGAAAGTAACCAGTGGACTTTATAAAATTCCGGCCATGAGAAAAGTACTCAATAAAGTCGCCGGCAAAAAATTGTATAAAGCATTTGGCGGGAAACTGAGATTTATGGTTTTCGGAGGCGCCGCGACTCCTATAGAAGTCGAACAGTTTTTAACGGAAGGTGGTTTCCCTTATACGACGGGTTACGGGCAAACGGAAACGTCGCCAATACTAACTGTAAATCCAATCGGCAAAGTCCGACTTAATTCCGCCGGTATTGTTGTACCTGAAGTGGAACTCCGTATTGATGATCCCGATCCCGCCACCGGTATTGGTGAGATCGTTGCCAGGGGAACGAATATCATGAAAGGTTATTACAGGAATGAAGAGGCAACCAAAAACGTTTTCACTTCGGATGGGTGGATCATTACCGGCGATAAAGGATATCTTGATAAGGACGGATATCTTTTTATTAAAGGGAGATCAAAGAATTTGATTGTGGGGCCGAGTGGAGAAAACATTTATCCCGAGGAAATTGAATTCTATATATCCCAGCATCCCTATGTTTTGGAATCGCTTGTATTTGAAAAAGATAACCGCGTTGTTGCCCGTGTCTTCCTTGATTATGATACAATGGATAAAGAATTTAGTTATTATGAAATGGATGAAGAACAGGCCTCTCAAAAAGTCCAGGGTATATTGGACGAAATACGTAAAGAGGTGAATACAAAGGTCGCTTCATATTCACGCATTCATCAAATGATTGAACAAAAAGAAGAATTTGAAAAAACCCCGACTAAAAAGATCAAACGATATCTATACACCCAATAATTAGTCATCACTGAAAAAATATTTAAGCATTTAAAATTATTAACTTTACAAAGCAGAATAATATTCATAAATTACCAGAAAACAACTAATATCCCACAAAAACCGGTGATTTATGAAGCCCAAAAGACAGCACGAAGAACCAGAATTGTTTCGTTCACGACTTGATCAAATTCTTAATCCAAGACATCCGCTTTATATATTAGCCAATCAAATTGATTGGAGTGTTTTTGAGAAAGAATTTGGTGCAACCTATGTTGATGAAATAGGCCGGCCAGGGAATCCTGTACGACTAATGGTTGGCCTCCATTATCTTAAATATACCTTTAATGAGAGTGACGAATCGGTCATGGCGCGATTTGTGGAAAATCCATACTGGCAGTACTTTTGCGGATTTGAATATTTTCAACATGAATCTCCCATTGATTCGAGCAGCCTGACCCGTTTTCGCAAGCGGGTTGGCCCCTCAGGTTTTGAGACACTTTTTAAAGAGACGGTGGAAACGGCCAAGCGCGGCAGACATCTGACCAAAAGCCATTTGAATAAAGTCAACATAGACACTACGGTCCAGGAAAAGGCGATCGCTTTTCCCACCGATGCCCGGTTGTATCATAAGATGCGTAATGCTCTGGTTCGGGCGGCCAGGGCACGTGACATAAAACTCCGGCAAACGTATACACGAGTATCGAAGAAAACGTTAATCCAGCAAGGCCGCTATTCACATGCACGCCAGCTCAAACGGGCGCGAAAGGCGACAAAACGACTCAAGACTATGCTGGGCTGTGTTTATCGTGATATTTTGAGAAAAACCAATGACTTTGATGATGAATTGAAAGAACTGATGAGCATGGCAGATCGGCTTCTTAAACAAAAAAAGGATGACAAAAACAAACTGTACAGTATTCATGCCCCGGAAGTGGAATGCATTTCCAAAGGCAAGGTACATAAACGATATGAATTTGGTTGTAAAGTCGGGATGGCGACAACCAGCCGTGATAACTGGATCGTTGCTATTCACGCGGTTCATGGCAATCCCTATGATGGTCATACCCTGCCGGACAGTCTTGAGCGAGTTAAAGAATACACCGGTTGGTCAGCGAAAGAAGCCCACGTTGACCTGGGATACCGGGGCCACTTATATCAAGGTGAAACTTTAGTTAATATTGTCGATTTTCGCCATATAAAGAGAGCAACCCGTGCTGTTCGTAAATGGTTTAAGCGCAGGGCCGCTATTGAGCCGGTCTTTGGTCATTTAAAATCTGATAATCGTATGTCAAAGAACTATTTAAAGGGTACTCATGGCGATGAAATCAATGTATTCCTGTGTGCCTGTGGCTTTAACTTGAGAAAACTGCTTGCAGTTTTCTTGTGCCTGATCCGAAAAATGTTGTTATTCAACAAATTTGATAACTTTTGCTATTCCACAGTGTATATGTAGAAATTTATCCTATATTCTTACTGCTTAAATGCCTTTTTCAGTGACGACTAA
>JAFGSB010000015.1 GCA_016934825.1 Candidatus Zhuqueibacterota bacterium | reverse complement strand
TTTTAATTGTATTGAATCCTTACTTTCTATAAAGGATCGGATTCAATACAATTAAAAGTGTAAACAACGCTAATATAAATCACATATTAATTGATAAATTTGTATATATTAAAATATTGAATACGATTGTGTGCCGTAATTTGTTCGTCGAAATAATCAAAAACAAGTTTGATTAAATAGGAGCGAATAACATGTACACATTTAGTTTATACGGTTATTTGATCATCGCTGCTGCGATTATTTTATGTATATTTATCCTGCTGTACTTTCATAAAAGGACAAGTAAAAAAAGTCCGGCAGATTTCAAAACCGGCAAAGTATGGGGCGCCACCTGGATGATACTCGGTTTAATTCTTTTCCTGATGTCGATCATCTTTTTTATCAAGGTCCAATATGATATCACTCAGACGCTGCCGATCTTCCGGCCCATTGCGGAAATGACCTCCGAACCCGTTTTACTGCTCACAATCATCGCTTTTTTTGCCGGAATCACTCTTTTTCTGTGCGGATTATTTTACCTGAAAAGCGGCAGCAAGACGGTTCCACAACCATAAGACAAACTTTACAAAAAAACATTTTCCAAAAGAATAATCGGAATTTTAATTTATACTCTCAAATCCAGCGTCGGCAGAAACTGCGGTGGACGGCGAAAGCGGGTGAGCTGTTCAAATGCGTACGCTATTTTTAACAATACGGGTTCGCTGAAGGCGCGTCCGAAAAAGGAAATCCCCACCGGCAGGCCGAACACTTCCCCGGCCGGTACGGTGATATTGGGATAACCCGCCACAGCCGCTGGAGAAGAACTGCCGCCCATATAATGATCGCCGTTCACACAATCGGTCAGCCATGCCGGCGACCCTGCGGGCGCGATAACGGCGTCCAGATTGTGTTTATTCATTGTCGCGTCAATACCTTCCACACGGGACAGGCGGTGATTTTTCGCCAGCGCAGTCAGGTAGTTTTTGTCCCGTAGATTACTTTTTTCTTCCGCCAAAATAAAGATCTCCTGCCCGAAACAGGGCATTTCCGATTCCCTGTTGTTCTCGTTAAATTCGATCAACTCTTTCAGGGTGCGGGTCGTCACCTCCGGGCCGGTGCGCGCCAGGTAGGCGTTCAGGTCGGCCCTGAACTCGTACAGCAGTACCTCCCACTCGGAATCGTCGAACTGTCCCGCGGTTTCAATATCGGCCGGATCGACAATCACCGCGCCGTTTTGTTTCATCACCGTTATGGCCTCTTGCATTACTTTATCCACCCTGTCATGGAATCCGAAAAAGTTGCGCGCCACGCCGATTCGCGCGCCCCGCAGGCCGTTCGGATCGAGAAACGGCGTGTAATCCATAAAGGAGTTCACGTTGTTTCCGGTTGTCACGGCATCCTCCGGGTCCGGACCGGTCATGGCTCCCAGCAGAATGGCCGCGTCGGTTACGGTGCGGGCCATGGGTCCCGCCGTGTCCTGACTGTGTGCAATGGGGATGATGCCGGAGCGGCTGACCAGTCCCAATGTGGGTTTAATACCGACTATTCCGTTAACGTGCGAGGGACACACAACAGAGCCGTCGGTTTCCGTTCCCAACGCAACGGCGCACAGGTTGGCGGATACGGCCGCCGCCGAACCGGAACTGGAACCGCAGGGATTACGGTCCAGAACATACGGATTTTTAGTTTGCCCGCCGCGGCCGCTCCAGCCGCTGGTGGAACGCGTGGAACGGAAATTCGCCCATTCGCTGAGATTGGTCTTGGCAATGATGATTGCCCCTGCCTGACGCAGTTTACGCGCCACAAAAGCATCTTTAAGCGGGTGATTATTGACCAGCGCCAGCGAACCTGCCGAGGTGCTCATCTTGTCCGCCGTGTCGATATTGTCCTTTAGCATCACCGGAATGCCGTGCAAGGTCCCGCGGATTTTATGGTCCCGGCGCTCCGCGTCAAGGGCGGCGGCGATCTCCATGGCGTCCGGGTTGAGCTCAATCACCGAATTAATGGCGGGACCGGATTTGTCGATTTCCCGTATACGCGATAAATACATTTCCACAAGGGAAACGGCGCTGATTTGTCCGCTCTCCATTCCCCGCCTCAATCCGGCAATGTCGACTTCCTCAAGGGTTATGTCCGTTTGTTTCCGGGAAACGGATTCTTGTTTATCACAATTCAGCAATCCGGAACATGACAGAGCAAAAGCGCTGCCCAGCGCGGTCGATCTCAAAAAATCCCGGCGTTTTATACTAAAATTCTGTTTTTCTTTCATATTATACCTCAAGGTATATTTTTATTTTGCCCGGTAGTTAATCGCCGGGCATTGAACCTGAACTCCCACAAATGTTATATCGCTGTTATCAGAGTAAAACCGATACCCGTACTATGAACGAACAGACAAAAAAAAATAAACAGGCAAAAATCAATTCTTCGCAGGCATAATAAATTATATGAAATTTGAGTGATTAAATCAAATTTTAAGTTTTTTCAGTTGACAATGGGCCTCAATTTTGTATATTTGACAAAAAAGGGGGACTAATATATAATATTTTCATAAATCACTGGCTTAAAATCGGAGTCAGGTATGAAAAAAAGCTTCTTTATTTTGGTCTTCACATATTTGGCATATCCCGCAATTGCTGAAAATTATCTGATCAACGGCGGTCAGGAATCGCAAATCAATTATCAAATGGAACAAAAGATTGAACCGGCTGCGGGCACAAAAAGTCTATATCTCAGTTTTGTTGAACCCACCTCTTTCGGGTCATCCACGTATAACCAGTATATTAAATCGTTTAATCTTGAATTCTCAAAAAAACCGTATTCTCAAAAAAAATCGGTCGATAAACATGGTAACAAAATTGTGCGGGCGGAATGGAAAAATCCCGCACAACCCATTACCATAAAAATTTCAATTACAGCAATCAACAAAACAAAACTGGATCCGATAAAAACAAGCGCCGATTTTCCGTTAGTCAACATCCCTTCAGATGTAACGCAGTATCTTTCTTCAACAAAGCAGGTCCCCTCGAATGACAGGGAAATAATAAACAAGGCAAAGCAGTTGACAATGGGAGCCGACTCCGAATTTGACGCGGTGCAGATGATCCTTTCCTGGGTGGTTGATCATGTAAATTATACACTTGTCCCTCAAAGTTATGACGCCATGTATTCATTGAATACGGGTATAGGTAATTGCCAGAACTTTTCTCATTTATCCGCGGCATTATTACGGGCGGTCGGTATCCCGACCCGTATCGTTAACGGCGT
The DNA here is from genome assembly GCA_016934825.1 of Candidatus Zhuqueibacterota bacterium. Taxonomy (GTDB): domain Bacteria; phylum Zhuqueibacterota; class Zhuqueibacteria; order Residuimicrobiales; family Krinioviventaceae; genus Fontivivens. The sequence goes on along the minus strand of JAFGSB010000015.1, from coordinate 24,292 downwards.
CACACTCAAAGAACCGTATGACATAAATATCGGCAGGGGTATTATCACAACCAGTATGGCGCAGGGACGACATTCCTGGATCGAGGTATTCTTTTCCGATCTCGGCTGGGTACCGCTTGATCCTCAACAAACCGCGTTATATGTCAGCAACCGGTTCATCCGCGTGGAGGTCGGCCTGGACAACAATGACACACAAAACGACGGACTCGTCCGATGGACGCAAAGCCGGGGATACAGGGACAGACCCCGTTTTGAAGAAAAAATAGAAGCATCCTTCGCGGAAGATCGCGTTAATTTGCTGGCGGAGAAACAATGGTGGGGTCCGCAGAAATTAATGTTTTATCCGCAGGTTGAATCGCCGTATAAAAGGATCGCTCCCCCGGCCTTTGCCTCGGCCGTGCAGGAATCCATAACGGCTGCGGAATTAGGCAATCTGGATTATCATCTGCCGATTACGTTGGGTAATCTGGACTTTCCGGAAAACGTCTCGTTCCTGTCACCCAGGGGCCCGGCCACGAAAAACAAAGCCGGTGAAATGGAAATGCGCAAGAATTTTCTGGTTGAAACAGCGGAATATGTAACAACCAAAGGGAACCAGTACGCGCAGACTTTTATCCTTACAAAACCGGTAAAGCTAAAGCAAGTCGGACTGGCGCTGCATAATTTCGGCGGCGACGGTCAATTGTGGATCGAATTATTCAAAGACGACGGCGAAGGGAAACCGGGCGAATATATTGCCACCAGTGAATATCTGCCCGTAAAAAACATACCCTTCTCGCCGGGGTATGCCTGGGTCGATTTCGATTTTTCCAAATTTTCTACCGCCCTGTCACCCGGCCGTTACTGGATCGCGCTGGGTTTTACCGGCAGTCCGGTTATAAACTGGTTCTACACTTATGGGAAACCCGTAGGACCTATAGGCGGTACACGATATAAAACCTTGTTCGACGAAACATGGAGCCGATGCTTGACCTTTGAGTTTAATTACCGGATAGAGGGTGAAACAGCGAAATAAGTTAATTATAAAATTTATATATAGCTTAACAGTACATTTTTACAGTACATATTGATATAAATCAATTTTTTATTCTTTTTCAGTTGACAAAAGCCCTCAATTTCGTATATTTAACTCGAAAAAAGATTTCAAATATCAAATCCCTGTTTTTTTACGGATGATCTTAATATGGAGACCATTATGAAAAAGATATTCGTTTTTTTAATTTTTGCCTGTACCGCGAATTTGACCTTCGGGGAAAATTATCTCATTAACGGCGGGCAGGAATCGCAAATCAATTACCAGATGGTGCAAAAAGTCGTGCCGGCTTCCGGGACAAAAAAACTGACCCTCAGTTATGTTGAACCGGTAACATTCTCCTCTCCGACCTATAATCAGAGAATTACGGCATTTAACCTCACATTTTCACAAAATCCTGATAAACGTAAGGAATCCCTGGACAATCGAGGCAATAAAGTTATTGTGGTAGAATGGAAAGACCCGGTCAGGCCTATCTCTACAACAATATCGATGACGGCTTTGAATCAAACAAAATTACAACAATTACAAACATCTGCACCGTTTCCGCTGACCGATTTCCCGGGCGATGTGAAAGATTATCTCAAAGCCACTGAGCAGGTGCCTTCTAATAATTCACAGATGATCAGCAAGGCAAAACAATTAACGAACGGTTCCAAAACCGAATTCGACGCTGTACAGAAGATACTTACCTGGGTCGTCGACCATATGAATTATGTTTTAATCCCGCAAAGTTATAACGCTATGTACTCTTTTGAGACCGGCAAAGGCAACTGTCAGAATTACTCGCATTTATCGACGGCGCTGATGCGCGCGGTGGGTATTCCGGCCCGGATCGTCAACGGCGTAACGCTCAAACAGCCCTATGAGATTAATACCGGGACCGGTTCAATGACCATGCGTATGGCCCAGGGCCGCCACTCATGGATCGAGGTTTATTTTCCCGATTTAGGCTGGGTGCCTTTCGATCCGCAACAGACCGCTTTATACGTGAGCAACCGGTTTATCCGCGTGGAAATCGGACTGGACAACAATGAAACCGCGAACGACGGACTGATCCGCTGGACACAAAGCAAAGGATACGAAGACCAGCCGCAGTTCGAGGAGATGATCGACGCGTCCTTTGCCGGCGACAGGGTGAACCTGGCGGCACAAAAACAAAATTATGGCCCGCAAAAGCTGATGTTTTATCCCCCGGTGGCGGCCTCGTTTACAAAGATAGCTCCGCCGCCGCCGCCAAAACCACCGGAACCGGTATCCGATCAAAAGTTGAAAACATTACAATATCAAAAGCCATACATGTTCGGCAATTTGGAATTTCCGCAAAATATAGATTTTATTTCGACGCGGGGACCCGCCCAGCAGACAACAGAAGGCGAGATGGAAATGCGCAAAAACTTTTTGGTCGAAACCGCAGAATATGTCACCACGCGCGGCAACCAGTACGCCCAGACTTTTATACTTAAAAAACCCATGCAGCTCGGCAAAATCGGCCTGGCGCTGCACAAGTTCGGCGGCGACGGCCAATTATGGATCGAGATCTACAAAGACGACGGGCAGGGCAGGCCCGGGGATTACATCACAACCAGCGAATACATGCCGCTCGGTATGATGAAATTCTCCCCCGGTTATACCTGGTTCGATTTCGATTTTACCAAAGAAATGCCGGCGCTGTCCCCCGGAAGGTACTGGATCGCAATGGGATTTACCGGCAGTCCGATCATCAACTGGTTCTTTACCTACGGCAAGCCGGTCGGGCCGGATGACGGCACCCGCTATAAAACCATGTTCGACGAAACCTGGAGCCGCAGTTTGTCGTTCGAGTTCAATTACCGTGTTGTTGGTATGACGACGAATTAAAGAATTTAAATTTCCACCTCCGGGAGAAACACCTCCCGGAGGTGATATATTATTGGAGTGATATGAAAGGACAGATATTTCATTCTTTTAATGCCGAATCAATGGAAAGCAAGGCCAAATGGTTCCTTTCCCTGACATTAACAGAGCGGATGGAACTGTTATGTGCCTATACGGATTTGATACTCGAGAATAATCCTGAAATCCTGGAGACAAAAAATGCTCAACCAGTTACAGGGCGTATTCAGGTCCTTTCAAAAACACGAGGTTAGATATGTTGTCATTGGTGGTATTGCAGCGGTTCTGCATGGAGTACCGCGCGCCACATTTGACCTTGATATTCTTATTGAAGCCACATTGGAAAACTGCCGGAAATTAATTAACGCTCTGCTTGAAGCGAACCTGGGAACAGCTACTTTAACAACTGCTGAAGATATATTATCTAACGAAATTACTGTTTTTCAGGACATGGTTCGTATTGATGTACAAACCAAAACACCGGGCCTGAAGTTTAAAGATGCCTGGAAAAATAAAGAAACAATGGATTATCATGGTCAGAAATTTTATGTTTTATCACGCAATGATCTGATAAATTCCAAATTGGCAGCCGGTCGGGATATTGATCTGGAAGATGTTAGAATTCTTAAAATTGGCCGTAAAGAATAAAAATATCACTTTTGCAGAGTGCGGGTTCAACTTTACAACCACAAAAGACCTCCCGGAGGTGGTTGTACACGTATTTTACATTCTTTTGAGAATTTTTTGTGCATTGGGGTATTGCCGTTATGGTTTTTGCAGTATTGCCCCAGGTACATGTAACATTTTGACGAGGGGAGTCTTAGCAAACAAAACTTAATATTGAAATTGCCTCGATTCAAAGATAACGATTAAGAATTCTAAGGTATTTGTTAAATTTTTATTAATTTGTGAAAATACAAGTCCCTGCACAATTTCATACTTTGGTCTTATAAATAATCATAGTCTCTTCCTATTGATCTATTATAACCAAAAACATTCAGACTACTCTTTTCTTTCTCTTGTTTTTCACCAGAAGTATATGTATTATTTAAAACAGGTAAAATGAGAAAAGTACTATAATATCCAATACATCATCTTGTTAAACATAAAGGGATTCCATTATGCAGAGAACATCCACTTTATTTTTAATATTGATTATTTTCATACCCATGGTAACGCTTGTAACCGCTAACGACACCGAATCCGCAGACTCTTCCAAAACAACCATAAAGGTCGCCGCGGCGCAACTGCTGACAGATTATAACGTACAGAACAACCTGCAAAAAATAAAAAGCAGTATCAACGAGGCGTACAATCAGGGCTGTGAGATCGTTCTGTTTCATGAAGGCTGCCTGACCGGATATCCGAACGGCAAAGCCATCACAAATATTGACTTTACCGCCGTTCGCAGCGCGGAAACGGAAATACGTGATCTGGCCGGACAACTGGGCATTGCCGTGCTGATAGGCAGCACATCAAAAGAAGAACAAACCTATCATAATTATGTGCTCATCATCGATGAAAAGGGAAAGGTTCTCGGGCGATATGAAAAAACCTGGCGCGCCGGGGAACCCCATTATGTTGCCGGAACCGGCCCGGTAATATTTACGATTGCCGGTGTTGAGGCCACGGTTTTTATTTGTCACGATTTGCGGTACCCGGCGCTGACCCGCCTTGGCGTCGCCGCGGGCGCGCAGATCGTTTTCATCGCCAACAATGAAAGCGGTATAACCTCCGAAAATAAATTGCTGGGTTATCGGTCCATGCAGATCTCCCGCGCCACCGAAAATCTGGTATATTCTGTGATGTCAAATTCTCCGGCCGATCCTGATAACGTCAAGCGTGATAATTGTTCGCACGGCAACTCAAAGATTGTCGATCCTATGGGTAACGTTCTGGATGAAGCGGGTGTGTTCGAGGAACGGCTGGTTACCGCTACGCTTGACCTGAAAAAGGCGACCCGGTCACCGGTCACACGCACTCTGGGCACAAGCGAGAATACCAAAAAACAATATGGCGTTTGGATCGAACATCCTGCCTATACCGAATGGCTAAAGCAGGGATTAACGCTGGTAAAACGGCTGGACGGTTCATCAGGTGTGCCGTCTCATCTTTCACCATGAGCCTGTTGTTCGAACCGGACTATGTCTCGCGCCATGCCGGCGGCCTGGCGCGTTTACTATTATTCCCCACCAGATAGTATTTTAAACACAATACAATCAATTACCAGTTCTAACAATTCTAATTTAATCTTTTTTCTTAATACAAAAATGGGTATATTATAATAATGATAATCTGTTTATTATGTAATCAAATTCAGGACATCTTTTTAAATTTTATCAAGACCCCGTCTTTTCAAATGGTAAGCCAAAAAATTGTAAAGGAGAAAGAATAGTGGAAATCGCCTGTCTCGATCTGGAAGGAGTACTGACCCCGGAAATATGGATCAATTTCGCAAAACACACGGGTATTGACGAACTAAAGGCCACAACCCGTGACGTACCCGATTATGATGCGTTGATGCGTCAGCGGCTGAGAATTTTACAGGAACATCAACTTGGTCTGCCCGACATCCAGTGCGTAATCGCCAAAATGAATCCCCTTGAAGGAGCCCAGTATTTTTTACACTGGCTTAAAGAACGATTCCAGGTAATCATTTTATCCGACACTTTTTATGAATTTGCCATGCCGTTAATGAAACAACTCAACTATCCGGTGCTGTTTTGCAACAAGCTTGTCGTTGACGATAAGGGAAATGTAGTTGACTATAAATTACGACAAAAAGACCAGAAAAGGCAATCAATTATCGCACTGCACCAGTTGAATTTTAGGGTAATTGCTGCAGGAGATTCCTACAACGATACTTCCATGCTCATGGAAGCGGACGCGGGTATCCTGTACAAACCACCGCAAAACGTGATCGATGAATTCCCCCAATTCCCGGTTACAACAAACTATGATGAGTTACAGCAGGCGTTTTTAAAGAGCAGCGACAGATTTTAAAAAGCAGCATAAAGCTGCTTTTTTTATATTTCAAGCCGCAAACCAAGATTGTAAACCCGGCCGCTCATATAATAATCCACCCGGCGGTTGAACATAAAATCATACCCCAATAAATTGATATTGTTGAATGTATTCAACACTTCCTCGCGTAAAATGAGTTTAAACTTCTTACCCAGGTTGAGTTCCTGGGTAAAACCGACGTCAAACCGCTGGTATAGCGTTAACCGGCTGTGATTCCGACGGCCCTTTAAAAACTCATATTCTCCTGTATCCTGATTTAAAACCCAGTTTTCCCATGTGAAAGGATATGCCGACCCCCAAACAAACCGTACATGTATGCGGGAATTCTTGAATTTTTCCATACGGTCTTCCATTAATAAGGAAAACTGGTGTCGCCGGTCCGATGGCCTGGGAACGTAACCCTCCTGACTATTCAGCAGTTTTTCCCGTGCCACAAGATAACTGTAACTAAACCAGTTTTCAGTACCCCGGGGATACTGAAAATGTAAATAGGCGTCCAAACCATAGGCATATCCTTTGGCGTCATTCCGACCGGAATAGTACAGTTTAACATCCCGGATTTCATAGGAAATAATATCCTTCAGTTTTTTGTAATATGCCTCTACCTTGAAACCTTTATTAGCGGTGTATTCTTTTTGCAATCCCAGGGTCAGCACAGTTGATTTCTGCGCCAGCAATCCGTCCGGATTTTCATCCCTGAACTGGAATTCCTTGTACATTGGCGGCTGGGCATATTGACCCGCCGCCAGCAGAATCTGCATGGTGTTGTTTATGTTAAAAGACAAGCGAAAACGGGGCAGCAGCAGTTTTTCTTGATTCAGACCGGATGTGGTTAAACGCAATCCCGCCTGCAACAATAATTCAGGAATGAATTGGAAACCGGCCTGTGCATAACCCGCCAGTAAATAGCCGTCTATATTTTGATTCCCGGAATAGTTGAATGATGGATTTTTGTATGCGGCTAACGTGTCCTCCTGGATGATATGACTTTCATATAACGCATCTTTGTTCATAAATTTTTTATACTCTACACCAGTTCGTAAAGTTATCCGGGGGTCCGGATAAAAATCCACCGATAAATGATTATTATATATGGTTGAGGAAAATGAGTTACTCACATTATGATATAGAATATTTGTCAGGTCGTAATTTTCGGTATTCGGCTTTTCGAGATGATCGTTTGTAAAGAATATTACGCCGGCCAAGTCGGTTCTTTCCTTTTCTTTTTGCTTATATCTTGAACTCTGGAAATTGATTTTCACATTGTCGAAAGACTGTTCCGCGGTAAACGCCCATAATTCCGTTCGATAGTTTAGATTTTCATTCCCGTCCAGTTGCATGTTGAAATAGCCTTCATTTTTCCTCCAATAGCTCCATTCCTGCGGAGATGACTCGTATTTACTATCGGCATATAAACCGGTCAATGAGAATTTTAACCGGCTTGTCGGTTTATAATTTAGGATTGTCTGCAAATCCGTATAATCGGGGTGATAATCCGTTTCGGTATTTGTAAGGTTATTCAATAAATAGCCGTAATTAATTTTACGCAGCCCGAACAAAACGGAAAAATTTCCGGTTATCCCGGTTTGAACAACGGCATTTACACCTATCGTGCTGATGTCCACGGAGCCGTGCGTTTCTTCAATATCGTCTGTGTATGAAATGTCGAGGACGGAACTGAGTTTGTCACCATAGTAAACCGGAAAAGCCCCGGTACGCAAATTGATTTTTTTGACAAGATCAACATTCACCAGAGAGGGATTTTCCATAATTGCTTTGCGAACAATGTGAGGCTGGTATATTTCAATACCGTTTATGTAAATCAGGTTTTCATCAAAATTACCGCCCCGGATGTTGTAAAAAGAACTCTGATCATTCAAAGCCGACACGCCGGGTAAAGTTTTGAGCATGATCAGTGCGTCCGGCAGCGGTGTCGGGATTTTGTGCAGATCCCTTGCCTTTATTTCATACCTGGCAATCGCCGGGTCCGGACTTTGTGCGATAACGACGAGTTCACCGGATGTCAGAACTTTTGGTTCGAGCATAAAATTGAGTTCATGTTTTGTTTCGGATTCCCTGATACTCAGTTTTTGTCTGGAAGGCTCATAACCCATAAAGGTTACCAGGATAGTATACTCCCCGGGCGCCAGTATTAAACGATACTCTCCGTTAGTATTTGTCGTAGTGCCCGTATCACCCGATTCAACTAAAATATTTGCGCCGGGCAGGGGCATTTTGGTTTTTGAATCAACAATTTTCCCCGTAACGTTGATTGTGGTGGAATTAGTAACGCCGAAAAGCTGTAAAACACATAAAAAAAAAGATAAAATTAATAACCATAACTTTTTGTTGCTTTTCATTAAAACTCCTAAATAATTTGATTTAAGGATAACCGATTATACAAAAAAAATGTTATGGAAATCCTTTTTTTTATCTTTTTTTATTTATACACGTAAAATATACTAATGTTCCCTGTCCGGGATAATTTTATTTATTTCTTATCATATATTTAACGGCAAACCCCTTAATCCGCAGAATCAACTTGCCCGGGAACAGGCGGCTGAAAAAAACCAGCAATTTATTCTCCGGTCCTATTATGATCTCAATGCGCCTGCCCAGGACACGCATGGTTTTTCGAACCACCTTTTCCGGCGATAAAACGATCAGCGCCCTGGAAAATCCGGCTAAATCATGAAATTCGGTTTCCGTGCTGCCGGGTGACACGACAAGGACATCGATATTAAATTTGTTGAGTTCATACCAGAGAGACTGCCCGAATTGAATATTGAAAGCCTTGCTGGCCGAATAGGTTGAAAAAAAAGGTGAACCGTAATGGCCAGTAACCGAGCCTAAAAAAATGACCGCCCCCTTTCGCCTTTGTATCATACCTTGAACGATATAATGGGTTAGTCTTACCGGAGCAAGACAATTCAACCTGATCATATCGGTATACCGGTCAAGGTCGCCTTCAGCAAACCGGCCGGCTGATCCGTACCCGGCATTGTTGATCAGTAAACCGATCTCCCTGTTTTCAGTAACCGGTTTTAATTCGTCCAGAAAATTATCGGCGGTTAAATCGAGAACGACGGGAACGGCTTGTATATTGTATTTATTCTCCAAATCGGCTGACAGGGAAAAAAGTCGTTCCCTTCTGCGCGCAACCAGAATCAAATTCATTCCCTTTTTCGCCAGGTAACCGGCAAAAGCATAACCGATACCGGCAGACGCACCCGTGATCAGGGCCCAGTCGCCGTATTTTTGTCGCAGGTCCTTCAAAATATCCGCCTGGTTTTAAAATGAAAAGTTATTGACGCCGTGTTAATATATACGTTAATAAGAACATTGACCCGTTCAGGCCGAATTATCATGTCGCAAAATCAGGATCGGCGCTTCCGCGGGACACCCCAGTCTGAACGGAAACCATACCCCCATTCCCGATGATGTATAAAGACGGGATTTGCCTTTTTTATATAATCCCCATTGATATTTTTCAACAGGCCAGCCGTCAAGCAGGCTTCTGCCCATAAATCCGATCTGCCCGCCGTGCGTATGCCCCGATAAAGTCAGATTAACGCCTAACCTATGCGCGGTATCAAAACCACCGGGGCGGTGGCTCATCAGTATACGAAACGCTTCTTCAGGCGAGTTCAGCATTGTTTCGGTCACTGTTTTTTCAAAAAATTCATTCATGTCCAAACGGTTAAAGACAGGGTCATCCGCGCCGCCGATATATACATTCTCGCCTTTGATTTGTACCGTTGTTCCCGTATTTAACAACAGCGGCAGGGGTCTTTTATCAAAAGCCCTGATTACCTTATCGATATTTCGGTAATATTCATGGTTGCCTACGGAGGCAAAACCCTGGCAGGGTGTTCGCAGACAGCATATCAGTTTCAAAGCGTCATCGATCTTTTCTATATCATCGGCAATATCGCCGGTGACAAAATAAATATCAGGTTTGTTGGCGTCAATGATCTCAAGTGTTTTTTCCAGATCACCAAGAGAGAAATAATATCCCAGGTGCAGGTCGCTCAGATGGGCGATTTTTAATCCCTCCAGTGCGGGAGGTAAACCCGGAATGCCAATCGTAATCACCGGAACACGTACATTGGTGAACGATTGCATTACACCCAAACCGGACACGGAAAAAGCGGCGGCCGGAAAAATACCGGTCGTATATTTAAGAAACCGTCGACGGCTTTCATCCAGTTTTACCCTTTTTTTAATATGCACCTGCCCGAACCGGTAAATCAGATAACATACCGGCAGGGATATTATGAGAGAAACGCTGAATAAAATAAAAAATGCCGTTGTTGTTCCGCCCAGAATATAAAAAAATCCGGCCCCTAAAAAGATACCGGCCATCCAGAACAACATAGAAACCGTTGTCAGATATGGCTGATACCGGGCTATTTTTTTTAAAAGTGATATGTTCCAGATTCGTTTATTGAAATAAGCTAACAAATAAGAAGCTAAAACAGCCAACCCGAGGATGAGTACGATACTGCTGACAATGGGAAAAACAAATTTCATGGATTTTTAATATTAAATAATTTGATTCAGCTTGTTTATATGAACACCCGGCATTACCGATTCGTATTTAAAATTCATTTTATGTTCACATCGATATCCGAACACTAATTTATCAATTTAAAGCTCTTCCGTTTTCTGTAAATGTTCCTCGGGACTGGCCGTTTCGTATTTTGACGGACACTTTAGCAGTATTTTATTGGCTAAAAGAGTGCCGCTTTCAGTCAACTGCCCTTCCGTCACGACCATTTGCGCGTCCGCGAGCTGGTCCGGCATAACACCCTTATAAAAAACATTTATGGTATCCGCTTCTTCATACATGGCAAAATTTAATTCAATCTTTTCCGGATCCCAGCGGATCGATGACGGTACGACATACCCACTGAGCCTGACGCCGTCTCCCGGTTTTAAATCCTTATTGGCGCGAAATTCGGAAACAGTTAAATAATATACCGCCGTTTCCTTTATACCGCCGATGATAATATAACCCAGCGCGATAACGATAATTATAACCCCGATCAGTATTTTCGGCTTCATTTTACTCCTGTAGTTAATCCATACATATTAAATTAACACTCAAATACGAATTAATCAAGGTTAAATATTGGAATGGCTGACGGGGTATTGATATTTGTTGAAAGAATATTATAAAAAATATCACCCCCAACATCCCCCCTGGTTTTAAACGAACCACCGGTACGATCCGGTGAGAAAAAAGCGGTTCCCCTAACCGCTCAACCGGGTTCCCGGTATATTGCCGGCTTTACCCGAATACCCGGAACATATTGATATTCCCTTTGATCCCACCCGGCTTCTCCCGTAAGGATGCTTTTTACAGGGTCCAGCCGTCGCGGTATTTGATATGCAACAGTTCGTTTGCCTCGTTGTTATTTCTGAATTTCAGATTTTCCGCGTCCCTTTCCAGCGGTTGAACTTTCATCCGTATAGCCACCATTCCCAGCAGCCGGGCCGGTATATAAAAAAATGAAAAAGCCGCCAGGGTGGAAGCCGATATGAATTTCCGGCGTGATATTGTTTTTTTGTGTTCAATTTCATTCATTGGTCTCCGTTTCAATTCTTATGTAAAAAATCACAAACTAAAAAACATCAGTATCCGGTTATTTTGAATGTTTTATAACGAGTATCTCTTCGCGGCTGAACTCAAACACGGACATACGCCGTTTAATTATTGGCAACTTATTTTAACAGAACCAGCTTATTGCTTTGATTAAAAATTTCACTTTGCTGTTTAACAGTCAATTGGCAGATATAAATACCGCAGGCCACAGCCGTACCCGAATCGTTTAGTCCGTTCCAGTGAACAGTATAATTGCCTGTTGATTTCCAGTCATTGACCAGTCTTTTTACTTTGTGGCCCCGCATGTTATATAGGTCCAGTGTGATGAAGGCTGGAGAAAAAACATTATAATTAATCTGCGTGTTTAAATTAAACGGATTGGGAAAATTTTGTTTTAACTCGAACCGATTCGGATGAAAAAGATCACTTTTTATTTCCACGCCGGCCGGATCACATTTGCCGTTAACGATGGAATAAGGCCGCACGGATGTGTTCTTTATGCTGAATGAATCGGTAACGGCGACCTCCAGCCCCCAGTCGTACAACGTCTCAAATGTCCCCTTTGACGACATGTCCCAAAAAGAATTACAATTACCGAACCAGGACCATGCGATCCAGCCGACCTGGTTCAGATAACATTCCCGGATGATCGTTTTATAGGCAATAGAATTGTTCGCGGTTATCTCATCCTCATCACAACTGCCGTGCATTTGCGAGAATTCACCGACAATCAACGGCAGTTCCATTTCAACCGATTCCGCAATTTCGTCAATAATGTCCTGCTCTTTGAATCCATACATTTTCGGCCACCACATGTGTACGGAGAATATAAGATTGTGATCCGGGTCGGCCTGAATCAGATAGGGCCCTTCGGATTGCATAATATTGACATTCTTACCCCAATCCGTTCCGTCGATAACCAGCGGGACATGAATACCCGCCTCTCTCATCTGTTTAATGATCGCTTCGTACCCTTCCCGGTAGGTTTTGGGGGCAATGGAATAATCGCCGCTTTCGTTGGCGATATTCAACAGCAGATATTCTTCATGTTTCAGAATTACATCAACCACATCACTTCGGGTCCAGTAATCAACGCATAACTGCAGTTTGCTCCAGTCACCAGTCGCGTCGTGCAGTTCGGGCATGGGGATCATTTTGAATTGGATACAATTGCTTATGGCCGTATCCAGTTGAGCGGCCGAGCCTTTTGTTTCCCAAACGATCCGCACAACATTCGCGCCGGTTTTCCCGATTTCCTCATAGCGGGGCATGCCGTCCCGTTCAAACCAGATATTGGGATTGGCCACACCCCTTAAAATGACCTTCTCCCCGCAGGAATCATAAAGATGCCTGCCGATCACCCTGAATCCCGGCAGTTCCTGTGCCCATAAACCTGAAAACAATAGAAATACAATAACGCCGGCTAAAAGTCCTCTCCTGTTCATATTTGTTCTCCCAAATATAAAGTATAATTACCTTAATAATATCAGTTTCCGGGACGAAAAATAATCCTTTGTGGATAATTTATATATATACACCCCTGACGAAACACTGTTACCCGAATTGTCCAGTCCATCCCAGATTATCTTGTGTTGTCCGGCCGCTATTCTATCATTCATCAATCCCCTTACCTCCTGTCCATTTATGTTATATATTTTCAGTATCGCTTTTTCCGATCTCGGTACCCGGAATGTGATTGCCGTCCGGCCGTTAAACGGATTGGGATAGTTCTGATCCAGTAAAAACCCGCCGGGCGACATCCTGTCTTCAGGTATCGAATTGACGACCGCTTCGACTCTCCAGGCATGCAGAATGACTTGCCCATCCGGGTCCCTGACGAATTCCGCAATATACAATATCCGGTTTATAGAATCGAAAGCTGCGGAAAAAATTTCATAATTAGCGCAGAAAAACAGGTTCTTGTCGATACGCAGCGCGGCATAGGGCTGAGGTTCCCAGGAATCCATTGTATTGCCGGCAACCGCGGCAAGATCGGCCGGATCATAAAGTAAAATCATCGGCTGCCGGTTGTGGGATCGCCAGCCTTTTCCGTCCGGGTCGGTTTCTCCAAATTCGGCCCAGGGTACGTCTGCAATAACCCAATCGTAATGCATTCTTTCTCCATGATACCCATACCAGTTAAATCCCAGCGCCTTGCTGCCGACTACCGCCACCGCATTCCGGTCGTTGGAGTTCAGCCACATGGCCCCGCGCCAGTCGTCGCTGTGGTTATAGCCGTCTATGGAATTGGGAAAATTATAATTATCTGTCTCCTCTACCGACCCATATTCCAGCAGGGTCGTGAATTCCAGTTCACTGTTTGCCGCGGGGGGCGTGTTCCCCACTCCCGCAAAGGCATACATAGTGGGACCGAGTCCGCTCAACCCGCCGTCGCGGCACCTGCCGACAACGATATTTCTCCCCAAACAGTTTTCGTCCGCCCAGGCCCCCGGCAGGGAAAACAGCCAGTCGTTCATCGCCGCGTCTATGGGCGGTTCATTGGCTTTTCCAACGTACCACGCGCCATATTTCGTGCTTCCCGGGAGATCGGCGGCATTGCAGCAGCTTATGGACGCGTGTTTTTCGCCGCTCACGGTATAATGAATACTCCAGGAACTGTAAAGTCTGCCTTCATCCGGGATGTATTCCAGCCCCGTTCTCCAGATGTCCACATATTCCCAGTTATTTATGTTCTCCGGCCTGATATTGACGGGTTGGATAATTGTCGCCGCCTGATTCAATTCCGACACATTTTTTTGCGCCGAAATAACCGGCGCGGGAATACCGACCTGCCCCACCAGCCCGTTTTCCTGTTGATTGAGATTGGTAACGAATAATGAACCCGGGAAATCGTCAGCGGAACCGGATTGTCCGCCGTCGCCGTCGCGATAGTATGCGATGGCCTCGCCTCCCCAGTTGAAATCTTCCGGCAAAACGAACGCGCCCAGGTATTCAAAACCGGCCGGATCGATTATACTTGTCCCGCCGCCGAACGCCCGGGTTGTTGCGGTTACCGCATTTGATTTTATACTTTCATTGCCGCAGGCGTCAAGCGCGGATACGGAAAAAACATAGTCCTTTCCGGGTTCAAGGAAAACACATGTATAATTATTAGTCCGGGAATAGCCCTCGATATTTCCATTCATATAGACAAGATATTCCACCACTCCGGTATTGTCGGACGGCTCATTCCAGTCCAGACGGATTTTTGAATCGGAAAGAACATCGGCTGTCAACCCGTCCGGCTGGGCTGGCGGCGTAATATCCGCGTCATACAACAGTTCGATTTTTTCGCATATTAAAAACAGTTTTTGATATGTGGAACCCCCTTCCATTGCTGTATTGATATTTACCAGGGAAAAAGTATCATCCGTTTTATGAACGCCCGAATCAGTGATATTGAATACGGTTTTCGCGGAGGAACCGGGAAGAATCCTTGAATATGTGTAACGATAATCATCAAAACTGCGCATGGTGTACCAGTTGCCGTCCGGGGTTTCCTCGTTCGGTTCGTCGTCATCGGTAAAGCTGATCCGGGCGGTAAAGAAAAATTCTTCATTGGAGTTGTTGTACCAGGTCACGACGATCCTTTCGCCGGGAATAAAATTGCGCGGCGTACCGCTGACGCCCCGGAAATCGCCATACTCCCCCGGATCGGAAGTGCATATCAATCCCCCGTTGCCCTGTGAAGTATAGTCGAGGTTGCCGCTTTGCAAAAGAGTGTTCCACCCTTCCAGTCCAAATGTTGTCGTTGCGGGTGAAGAACCGAAATCTACAAGAGTCGTCCCCTGCGCGGTAACGTAAAACGGAACCATGAGGATGAAAAAAAGTGAAATAATAAAAACGAAATAAAACTGTTTTTTCATTTTCATCACCTTTAAATTAATAATAAATTACGGCGTAGTGGTTCGGTTCCATAAGCGGGATCTATAAAAGCTGGCGCCCTTTTTTAATAAATATAAATAAAAAGCACATCGACGTCAAGGGGAAACGGATAAAAAAATTAAAGTATTTCTCAGGATTTAACAAAATGAGTAAAAAAATTCAAAGTGGGAATTGGCTCCGGTTCTTAAATCGTGAGATTTTCGCTCCCCCCGGATAACAGATCACCGGACTGAAAATTCCGGTCCTTCCCTTCTTTCGCACCGTTCCGGTCCGCGCTCACTTTAGACTATGTTTAATTGAATATTCAGCTAATCGATATTATTTACATTTAACGCCGGGGCGCTGAGTGCGCAGAGCAGATTCGCTGAGGGAAAACCATTATTGCCGGTTTCCGGACTGATCCGCGTTCATTTTCATTTATCCGCGTTTGGTTTATTCACCGCCCGCTGCGCTCGATCAACGCGGATGCACGCAGATAAAAGTTTGCGGGGGCACACAGTCCCCTTATTTTATCCACACCAGATCAATGTTCTTGTGTGTTTCGGAGAATATTTACGTGATCATTTACTCATTTGGTTGTCTCTGCGTTCACTGCGGACTCGGCGTTCAATTAAATATTTAACTAATTGATATTATTGATTTTAAAGCAAAGGCGCTGAACGCGCAGAGATTTAGAGGAAATATCCTCAGGCGCCGCGGATTCCGTGCTGATCCGCTTTCATTTGCGTTATTCGCGGTTGATTTATAAACCGCCCGCTGCGTCCGATAAACACGGAACAAGGGCACAGTTATAAAGCGGTTAAAGGATTGCATGTAAAATTATTAGGGAATATAAAAATTTTACTTGCACATTTCCGTAATTTGATTATTTTATCCGCACTGATACGATTTACTTACGCCGGGCGGCTAAAGATTTCATGATATTATAATGATGGTAATTTTGGCGAAAGTCGAATCACAACAAATCCGGGAGTATAAAACACCTTTTCCATCAATTTGCAGATTCGCATCATGAGACGGTTCAATCGTCTTTTAGTATACCTTGCCGCCCCAATCGTTTCCAATGTGAAAGGATTAATAAAACCAATGAAAACGAAAAACTGGATAATTATTCAGATCCATATCATAATGCTGATGACTTTTTGGCCGGCATGGAACACATCAACAGCCGGTGAATCAACCGCCGGGAATATATCGCCATGGTACCTGTCATTTCAATATCTGGGACTAACGTGGCATCCCCATGGAGGGGACACTCCCCAGGTATACCCGTTGAAATTTGACAAGAAAGCCTATTTGGTACTTTCTGTCGGTGCGGCCGCGAATCTTGATTACCGTTTGAGCGATTTTTCCTTTTTTCGTTTCACCACTTCATTATATAAAGACTGTGCATTCCTTATGGCGGGGTGCCTTCATGCCGGACCGAGGGTACAATTTTCACTGGGCGGCAACAGCCTGAATGTGGGTATCGGGCCTATTTTAAGCTACAGGCAGGACTGGCATCGATTCGGGGAATACCAGGACGACGAGTTTTATGGCGACCGGGTTTTTCACGGCTGGCAGTACCGTTTCTACCCGACCGCCCTTGAACTGGAATACCTCCGCAGGATCAATAACTCGACAGAGCTGCAATGGTCCGTTATTCCCGGCGCGCCCCTCATTATCACCTCGATGTTCGGCGTTCGGTTCAAACTGGACCGGCCGGTTACAGGAAAATGAAAAACCGCTTGCATGTATCCATGAAATTTGATTATTTAACCGGTACACGAAATGAGTATAACTTTGGGAGAATATAATTTTCAATGGATATTATAACGAAAATTTTTGTGAATTTTGAAATTTGTTTCAGTAAGTTGTGGTAAACTTTTTAATGGCCCAAACTTTCTTGTACAGGACTAAAGATGGGAATGGGATTCCATCCCGTATCTATCCTCATACCAAATCTCCGGGCTCGGTGCGTAAAGAAACGTTTTCCGTCGGAATATAAAAGATAATAAAAATATAAATTGGTTACGGTTCCCCGACAGAACCGGTTTGCCGGACAGCCGGACCGGAGGGCTGATTCAGATAAAAACCCCCTATGTCCCTGTGCACCCAGGCGGCTAAAAAAAAGAAATGGATAAAACACCTTTTCTTACATATAAGAAAGTAAAAATAGCTCTGTGCAGATAATTAAAATGTTCTATACCTGATAATTTGTTTGACAAAAAAAAAGAATTGCTTAAATTATGTAAGATACAATTAAAACAGGAGTTAATAATGACCCGGGTAGAAATCCTTGAGATATTAAAACAATATAAAAAAGAAAATTCTAAAAAGTATGGTATTAACAACCTCGGATTATTTGGCTCACACGCAAAAAATTCAGCAAGAGATGACAGCGACGTTGATATTATAATTGAAATACAAGAACCTGATATTTATAAACTGGTACATATAAAAGAAGAGTTGGAAAAGCTCCTCCATAGGCCTGTTGATCTTGTCCGTAACAGAAAAAGAATGAATCCATATTTAAAAAAACATATTGAAAAGGATGTTCAATATGTATGATAAAGAGTTAGTGCGGGATATTTTATCGCAAATTTTAGAGGCAACTCAAAAAATCAGTCAACGTTTTGAACCGATAAAAAAAGTAAATGATTTCGTAGATTCGCCTGCAGGAATGGAAAAATTAGATTCCATCTGTATGCTATTAATAGTGATAGGCGAAAGTTTAAAAAACATTGACAAAATAACGAACGAAACGCTTCTTGTACAATATCCGGGAATAGATTGGAAAGGCGCCAAGGGGCTGCGAGATATCATTACACATCAATATTTTAATGTTGATGCAGATGAAATTTTCTGGGTTTGTGAAAAACATATTCCTCCACTTGCAAAAACGATAAAAAAAATTATTTCGAACCTGAAATAAACTGATTTCCGTAATTTAATGACAATAAATCTTGTTCATAAAAGCCAGCCTCGTGCTGGAATTTGCCAGGAGAAATACTCAAAAATATTCACCTAACCCGCCAAAGACGCCGGAAACACAGACTAAAGCAGAACAACCTCTTTTCAATTCCCCAGCAGGACTTTTGCTCCTCTTCCCTTCCCGTTTACACAGTGTAGAGCTGGGTTTGGGATATTTTTTGAGGGGAAAAAACCGCTTGCATGTTTCCATGAAATTTGATTATTTAACCAATATACGAAATGATTAATGCTACCCGGGCGGATATTTTTTTGGATATTATATAATGTAGACTTTTTAATTTTGAAATTGGGTTCAGTCTGACGCAGCAAACTTTTTTATTTGACAACCATATTAAAGTCAAAGCGAATACAAACTTTCAGGAGGACTGTATGAAAACATTACCCGAATGCAGCACAAATTTTATTGTGATCCTGTTGGTTTTTGGATGTCTGACAAGTTTTGGGTTTGACCGGGCAAAATCTAAGACGAATGATTTTCAAGAGGCGGAAGTCTATATGACGGCGGAAAGTACGAACGATTTATTGACAAACTATGGATTTCGCGCATTCGAACCGCTGAACCAGCCCGATGAAAATTATCCGACAATCATGATCGATCTTGACAAGACCTTTCAGACCATCGAAGGTTTCGGAGGGGCGTTTACGGATGCCAGCGCCGTCAACTTTGCAAAATTATCAAAAGAAAAACAGCAGGAATTCATTAAATCCTGTTTTGATCCCGATGAAGGAAACGGTTATACGCTGTGCAGAACCACAATTCATAGCTGCGATTATTCCGACGAAATGTACACTTATGACGATGTGGAGGGGGATAAGGAACTGAAACATTTCTCCATAGATCACGACCGCAAGTACCGGCTGCCGCTCATCAAACAGGCGCTTGCGGCCGCCGGCGGTAAAATGAAAATCTATGCTTCGCCGTGGAGCCCGCCACCCTGGATGAAGACGAATGGCGAGATGAAACACGGCGGCAAATTGAAACCGGAGTATTTTCAAACCTGGGCCGATTATTTTGTTAAATATGTCAAAGCTTATGAGCAGGAAGGCATACCGATGTGGGGGCTCACCGTGCAGAACGAACCGATGGCCGTGCAGGTTTGGGAATCGTGTATATTTACCGCGGAAGAGGAGCGGGACTTTGTCAGGGACTATCTTGGACCCGCTTTGGAAAAAAACGGCCTTTCGGATATGAAACTGATGATTTGGGATCACAACAGGGGCATAATGTATCAACGGGCGGAAGTGGTTTATGACGATCCCAAAGCATCCCGGTATGTTTGGGGTCTTGCTTTCCATTATTATGTGGGCGATCACTTTGACAATGTCCGGATAGTCCACGATGCCTTTCCCGACAAAAAACTGATCTATACGGAAGCGGGAATGGGAGGAGACTGGCGGACCGGTGTGCGGGTCGCTAAAAACATGGTTTTGGACTTGAACAATTGGGCTAATGGATGGACCT
Source organism: Candidatus Zhuqueibacterota bacterium (assembly GCA_016934825.1). Lineage (GTDB taxonomy): Bacteria > Zhuqueibacterota > Zhuqueibacteria > Residuimicrobiales > Krinioviventaceae > Fontivivens. The sequence goes on along the minus strand of JAFGSB010000015.1, from coordinate 4,432 downwards.
ATTGGAACATTCTGTTAGATGAAAATCGGGGACCGCGGCATGCGGGAGGATTGGGAGGATCAAGTATCGTAACAGTGAATACAAAAACCGATGAACTCTTTTTCAATCCGCCTTTCTATTATTTCGGACACTTTTCCCGTTTTATCAAGCCCGGCGCCAAACGAATCGCCTGTACTTCCAATAGTGACGATTTTCTGGCCACCGCATTTGTCAACACCAACGAAACCGTAGCGGTGGTGATACTCAATCTCAGCGACGCGGACCGCATTTTTCAACTCTGGGTAAACGGCCGGGCGTTGAAGGGTTCGGCGCCGCCCAAAGCCATTTTTACAATGACATTTTAAGCGTCTGTTCGGAAAAGATGATCGCGCCGGGGTTCTGACCCGGCGCGTGCTCCCGGAGTGATTATAAGATAAAAATCAGGGTAATGATTATCTCATTTGACAATCTCGGCGTTTAATTAAATATCCAGCTAATCAATATAATTTCCCTTAACGCCGAGGTGCCAAGCGCGCAGAGATTCGCTAAGGCAAAAACCACTATTGCCGGATTCCGTCCTGATCCAAGTTTATCTGCGCTTATCAATTACTTTCGGACTTTATTTATCGGGAGTGCAACTCACATATTCTATCAAAATCTCATACTTTCGGTTTAATTTTCATTTAATGAGACTTTATTAATTTCACAAGTTTAAATAAATCCAACGAAAGCATCAAGAACCATATAATGTAAAATGGTCCCGCTATATATAAAATTATTTCCGCCGGGGAAGGAGCAAAATAATGAACAAGATGTTGTACCAAATCCAACCCGTTTGCAATAAAACCGGAAAAGATAGTCAATTTGCGGAAATTTTTGTCGCCAAGCATTGCCGCAGAAATTAAAACTCCTCCACCCTGCAAAAAAATGCCGGAAAAAAATGCCGAACTGCTGTTCCAAATATTCTGCGCGATAACTGCCTCTCCGGCGGCAATAAGCCCTGATTTTGTCGTTTCATCCGTTGCTACCCAGTAGAGATCACTCAAGTGCATCAAAGAAAATCCCGAATGCGAGGAAATGCACAGGATCACGGCCGTAAATGTTAACAGCGTTGCGAATATTGAAAGCGAAAAATTATTTTTCATGACTACAAAAAAAAGACCGGAAAAAGTGAACAGATATAAAGAGACAAGTATGATTGAATAAAAATCATCTGTCAACAGACCGATAAATTTGCTTTCCTGCATCATGACATAATACTCGTATGCCGAATCCGGTTTAGGGCCCAAACCGGCTGTTATGACTATACCGACAGTAATAACAATCAATTGCAGCAAAGCCGCAATACCGCTCACTCTAATAAGAGGCAGAATGTTTTTGTTTTCAAAATATCCATTTCCCGGTAGATCCATATTCATTTTCTCTCCTATAAAATTTTCTCAACTTTCGCCCAACGTTTGGATTATTCATATTTCCCTTATCGGAAAGTTATAACAATATAAAAATTTTTTTATAAAAATACAGTTTATGATTTTATTTCTTCCCGCTCATCTCAAATGGTCTGCGCACCGTTCTAAACCGGAAGGGCTTTCTTCCGGATATAAAACCACAGGACTGAAATTCTGTATGATTTTCCGCCCGGAATAGATCAAATTAGGCGTTTTGCCGATTCCGCTCGTCCCGAGATTCCTTCCCGGTACAGTCAATAAAGCAGGACTTTTGTCCTGTAATCATTTTGTCCATGAAGGAAAAGCCGGAATCATTTTGCTCACCGGGGCGGAAACCCGCGCTTTTATATCCTGTTTTATTTATTAGCCCGCCGTGTTCTTTTTAATCTCTTTCAGTTCCGCCAGGATCTGCTTTAAAAGAGTTTCGCTTGAAACGTGAAGCGGTTCCCCTGTCGTGACCGCTTCCGATACGGGATGCAGTTTTCCAATCCGCTTACGAAGGTCCTCGTGTAATGCTTCATAATCCAAAAGCCCCGACAGTTTTCCCTCGTATCCGGTTGACGATGGTGATTGACCGGCCGTTTGGATCTTTATACTGCCGATACCAAAAAACCGATCAAAAAGGGACCGTTCCAGAATAAAATCGGTTACGGCCCGCAGCGGAATGTTTTTCTGAATTTTGGTCAGGATGCCTTTATGGATGGTTACCCGGTCTTCCAGAATGATATATTTGAGGTTTTTGATCCACAGGAGTATGATAGGGACTGAAATTAAAAAGCTGAAAATGAAACCCAAAATTGTTATCACCCATAACCAGCTAAAGAAATAGGGACCGCTCCCTTTTGAATAGGCGATCAAATGTATAAAGACGCCGCAAGAAAGATAAGAAACCAGTAACGAGATTAACGACACCAGGATACTTTTGGTGACGAATTTTTTGTCCGGTACAAGTGATTTTTCCATAACAAAAATCCTTTTGTTTTAATATGAATACTTTATAAAATTACGTTCGGTCATTCAAACAGTGATCTTAAAAACAATATGTATTAATTCGATTTAGCATTGGCTTTACCTGATAATAATTATCATTTTACTCGTGATATGTCATTTCAGATTTTTATTTTTTGTTCATTTGATCGCCTACTACCTGTACAGCTCCTATTTCCAGTAAAGGTCCCAAAAGATTGGCAGCGCCGCCATGTTCAACAATTCTGCCGTCCACAACTTTATTAATGTTAACGCCGGTGTAAACAATGGCTTTTCCCGTCGGTTTTATACCCAACCAGGAGCCTTTATGTGTGCCTCGTGCGGTGATGCAGGTTGCAACCCAATCACCCTCCGCAATTTGTAAATCCACCGTAAGTGTGAGATCGGGATAAGTCTGCCGGACACCAAGAATGTGTTCTTTGGCCCCTTTAACACCAACTGGGTATCTTTTACCTTCATGGACTTCGGTATAATCCGGGGAAATAAAGTTTTCTATTTTTTCAATTTTACCTGTATTAATAATTTCTTCAATAAATCCCCGAACAAGTAATTTGTTGTCGTTAATAGACATATAAATTCTCCTTTTTATCCGCCTGATGATAATTCCACTGTTGCCGGATGTTTAACCCGACGCCGGGCCGGTTTCCTTATACGGAAATTTATTTCCCCCATTTATTTAGACCATTTTCAATAAATTTTTTAATTTTTGGATCTGTCCAATAATGTCCGACTCTTTCCCAATATTCATAAGCTTCATCTTCTCCCCCCACGCTCACCGATCCGGGCAATTCACTTTCAATCTGTTTATGTTTTGTCTTTAAAAGTTCTTTAGCGACATAAGATGAAAATTGAATAGCTTTTTTCAATGCCTCTTCTGCGTTTTTAATTTTTTCAAGTCTATAATTTGCATAAACTGCTCCATAAAGAGTATCCGGCAATATATCGTCAGGGTACATCTTGCAAACTTTTAAAACATCTTCAAATTTGCCCTGAGCTATGTAGCTTTGAATGGCTAAAGCCCGAACACCCTGATTGTCAATAGGATTATATCTTAATATTTTTTTGAAAATTTTAGACGATTTTTCCCATTCATGCATGGATAGATACGCTACACCCATACCATGCATTGATCTTAGAAAAGGACGATTACCTGTAATTCCCCACATAATTTTTCCATTATAATTTTTGGGAACAAGTTTATCACCTATTCTAAAAGCATTCATAAAATATAGATAAGCATTGCCATAATTAAATAAATCTAATTCCCACCATCCAATACTATTATATGCATCAATGAATTCCGGATCATCTTTTATAATTTTTTGCAACTCATATATTGCGGTATCCGGTTCAGTAATTTCATCAGCGTCATAAAACCTTTCGAAAATTTTATTTCGTGATTTACTCCACAAAAATTCACCTTCTGTTTCATCTTTATATTGATGAATTTTGAATTTTAATTTCGGATAATTTAGCATTATGCTTTCCTCAAATGGATTATTCTGTCAACCTCTCCGGGTTCCCGGGCCCATAATCTAATATTTATAAATTATTAAACAAATTGTCAAGGTTTTGTTGTTGTAATGTAATTTTTTTTATAGTAATAACGCATAATTTTCAAATACTTAGGAATTTTATTAATCTCAGCCTGATCCGCGTTTATCAGCATTTATCTGCGGTTTATTAATTAACAGCCCGCTGCGCTCGATAAACGCAGAGAGCAAATTAAACATACGATACACGAAGATTATGTTTTACGATGACATAACACCGGGATGTTCAAGACGAATTTGCTGAACGCTGTCCGCGTTCGGGATTATGATTTTTATCAAAAAAACTTGTTTTATATTCTGAAAATTGTAATATTATATATAACTACTTTATAAAAAATTTCCCCTCTAATTATTTCCATTATAGGACATAAAATTCAAAGTAAATCTTGACTGAAGGGATAAAAAATGAATCGTAGGTATTTTATCAAAGCACTCGGGGTAAGTGCAGGATCTTTTTCATTGAAT
>JAFGSB010000014.1 GCA_016934825.1 Candidatus Zhuqueibacterota bacterium | reverse complement strand
TTTTAATTGTATTGAATCCTTACTTTCTATAAAGGATCGGATTCAATACAATTAAAAGTGTAAACAACGCTAATATAAATCACATTTTACTTGGTATTGTTAATATTTTTTGTCAAATTGTTGAATATAATATTAAAAAGTTAGTGTCCGTTTAACGGATAGTGGCCTCTGATCTGATTAACAAGTTTAATAAAATCAGATTTAAAATAATATGAAATTTTTATATTTCCAAACAAATCATAAAAGAATTTGATTTTTGAAAATTTTGTAATGTTTAAAATGTCGTGCCCGGCTTTAACCGGATACGGGGATATTAAAAAACAAATATAAAATTAATAAAAATTTATATGAAAGTCAGCAGTAAAGCAAAGGGGCTTATTTTTGATTGTGACGGCACTCTTGCTGATACCATGCCGATTCACTGGCAAGCATGGCGGGAAGCATTTATGACATTTGGTGCGGATTGCCCGCTCGAGTTTTTAAAGGAATTAAGCGGCATTCCCTCGGAGCGTATTGTTTCGCATTTCAATGCACGATTTGAAAAAGATTTTGATGTGAAAAGTGTGGCCCTTTATAAAAATGAACTTGTTCGGGATAAATTATTGTTCGCTAATCCCATTGTTCCTGTTGTTGAAATTGTGAAAACGTATAAAGGGAAACTTCCTATGGCGGTCGCATCGGGCGGAACGAAATTGAACGTGAATAATACAATTAAAGCCATTGGACTTGAAGGTTTTTTTAAGGCCATCATCACGGCAGACAACAAAGTGAAACCGAAACCCTCCCCGGATATTTACCTGGAAGCCGCAAAACGGATCAATGTGCCGCCAAAATTTTGTCAGGTGTTCGAAGACGGAAACGCGGGTGTCGAATCGGCAAAAAAGGCAGGTATGATGGTTACGGATATACGACTGTTCATCTAATATAACACTGAATGATTACACAAGGTTATATGTTTTTATTTTCCCTCCCTTTAATTATATTCTATTAAATTTTGGAGGGAAATTAATAACCGGTTTTAATTAAATACGGAGAAATATCCTTGCATCCCGGCCGATTATACCCTGTATTCTGCTGATTGATGTTCCGAAAAAGATCTTGTTTAAAAAAGTCACGGTAATTGTTGTGTAAATGGAAGCCCCGCTGGATCTGTAACACGGCATCGGAAAGGCGATTGAATCAAATAAATCCCGGTTGAAATTAATAACGGTTCATTTATGAAAAAGTATATCTTTTTATCGCTGATGCTGGGCGCGGTGAATCTTTTCGCTGATGAAAACAGTCGTTTTTTGATTTCCGGACATACAGGTTTCACAAAAGAATATTCTCCCCCTTATTTTTCTTCATACTGGGAACGGGGATTGAATATGGGGGCCGGGCTGGGAATGAGAGTGGGTAAGAATTTTGTTTTACAAATTTCAGCAGAGTATCATTTGTTCAAAAATGCTAAAGATTTTATAGCATATAACGACGGCTCTGTTTATACTTTTTTACTTTATCTGAAAAAGAGAGTGCCGGTCAGGACAAAAAGTTCTTTTATCCCGTATTATAAGGCCGGGGCTGGTCTTTTGCAATTAAACACAGCTAAAGTTTTTAGTAAAAGCAGCAACGAATATACCCGGGAGACGATTACCGAATTGGTGGAAGAGAAAAAGCATAGATCCGCTTTTTCGGCTGCCTGCGGAATGGGATTCGATATGGTTGTTAATGAGAATACGATAATGAATTTAGAAATTACAGTCGTCCTTGGATTTGATACCAAGGTAATCACGATTGTACCTTTAAAGCTGGGTGTGACGGTTGATTTGTAAAGTTAATATTATAAAGGAGTAACATTGATTCGGGCTATTGATCATATTAATATTGTTGTGTCCGACCTTGAACGATCGGTTCGGTTTTATACAGAACTTCTTGGATTTAAAGAAATTCGTCGCGCCCATCTTGAAGGCGAATGGATAGAATCTGTTGTGGGGCTTGAGGGAGTGAATGCCGATGTCGCCTATATCGTCGCCCCGGCCGGAGAGCCGCGCATTGAATTGCTTTGTTATTTTACTCCTGCCGGTGTGAAAATCCCGGAAAATTCAAATGCCAATACTGTTGGATTACGACATATAGCGCTGCGTGTTGAAGACCTGAAGGCGCTGGCAGACAGGTTAAAACAGGCCGGAGTAAATATGATAGGCAATCCCGTAACCGTCCCGCAAAAGGTAGTCAAACATGATGCAGGAGACAAGACGTTGTTGTATTTTTACGATCCTGACGGAGTGATCCTGGAACTGGCCGAGTATAGATAAAATATCACTAAATATTGATCTGAAAAAACGTTTCAACCTTACTATGTTTTATGTGGTTTACACAATTTTAAGCTAAAAAGTGTATAATTAAATATCAATTACTTGAAGAATAAGAGGATAAAATGAAAAAAGTATTAATAAAATTTGTTTTAGCGGGATTCATACTTTTTTTTATGAATATCCCTGCTGTTGCAAATGACGATAATGATTATACGCAATCCATTTTTAATCAGATTGACCCGGAATTAAGTTCAAAGGTTTTTGAGGGCCTGACGGGTATCTCCGTATCGGGACAGTGGTTTTTAAAATTTCAGTCCGGCGAAAGGGATGAAAAAAAATTTAGTGAATTTGGAATTACCCGGGGTTATATAACTATTAAAAAAAATCTGTCCGAACAATTTTCCGGCCGAATCACGCCCGATATTACAATTGACAAGGAAGGCGATGGCCTGGGTGATCTGGAAATGCGTATCAAATACTGTTATTTACAGTACAAGATGAAAGATATCGGATTATTTTCGACGCCGTATTTTGAATTCGGAGTCGTACATCGTCCCTGGATAGATTTTGAACAAAAAATTAACCATTATCGTGTCCAGAGCAAGATGTTTTTTGACCGATATGATATTGTCAATTCCGCGGATTTGGGTTTTGCTTTTTTTTCGTTATTGGGAGGCGAGGTAAATAATAACTATAAAAAAAATGTGAATAGTGCCTACCCTGGAAAATTTGGCAGTATTAGCGTGGGTGTTTATAACGGCGGCGGATATCACGCCGTGGAAAATAACATTAACAAAACTATTGAAGGGCGATTAAGTATTCGCCCCCTACCCAAGTTAGTGACCGGTTTGCAGTTCCATTATCATGGCATACACGGAAAGGGTAATACGGAAATTGCACCGAAATTTGATCTGAATTCGGGGATTGTTTCTTTTGAGAGCAGGTATTTCGTTATTACAGGCACCTATTTTGAGTCAACCGGTAACTACAAGGGTACCGCAGTTGACAATATTCAAGAATCAGGGCTACCCGTAAAAGAGAAAGTTAAAGCAATTAAACAGGATGGTTATTCAGCGTTTGCTGAAATTAAGTTGTATGATAACAAGATCGCATTCATCGGTCAATACGACCGGTTTAATCAAAACAGGCTTTCCGGTGTTGTGAGCAGTGAGAGAGTAATTGGCGGGTTTGCCTATTATTTTGTCCAAAAATGTAAACTTTTAATTGATTATGAGTTGTATAAAAGTGACAGGGCTCTGACAACCAGCGACGGAATATTTGAAGTCGCAACCGAGGTCGTGTTTTAACAGAATATGAAAGTTATAATAATTGATTATAATAAAAGAACTAAGATATTTTAATCTGGAACCGGTCAATCTGCAGGTTAATGATTCGGAATGTATCGGTCTAACCGGACCGTCGGGTTCAGGGAAATCATTATTTCTGCGAGCGCTTGCCGATCTTGATGAATACCGGGGTTCAGTGTTGTTAAATGGGAGGATTTGCCGTGATTTTAAACCCACAGAATGGCGAAAACAGGTAGGCCTGCTGCCAGCGGAAAGTTCCTGGTGGTTTGATACAGTTGGAGAACATTTTAACAAAGTCGAAAGTTCATGGTTTGGCCGTCTGGGATTTGATAATAATGTAACAGGGTGGCAGGTTAGTCGGTTATCCAGCGGAGAAAAACAGCGCCTTGCGCTGCTTAGACTGCTTATCAACCGGCCAAAAGTATTATTACTGGACGAGCCAACAGCTAACCTGGATGAAAAGTTTACAGAGGCAGTGGAGCACCTGTTGTTTGAGTTTAAAGAGCAAAATCAGGCATCCTTAATCTGGGTTGGTCACGACACACGTCAATTAGAGCGTGTGGCATCGTCAGTTTATTTTATCAAAGACAATAAAATAATCAGGGGGAATGTATGGAATTAATATCGTTATCAGTATGGGACCTGGTAATTGCATCTTTACTGGTTTTTTCACTGGCCCTGCTTTCAGTAATATTAAAACTGAGAATTGCAAAAAATATCCTTATTGCCGGAACGCGAATGACCCTGCAATTAATGCTAATAGGTTTTGTATTAAAAATTATATTTGAATATGTGAGTGTTTTCTGGTTAACACTCATGGCTCTCATTATGCTGATCGCGGCGGGAAGGGAGGTTACCCACCGGCAAAAAAGACGTTTTGCAGGTTTTTGGGGATTCGGACTCGGCACCTCATCCATGTTTATTTCCGCTTTTACGATTACAATTCTCGCTTTATTATTTATTATTCAAAATAAGCCCTGGTATCAGCCGCAATATGCTATACCGGTTCTCGGGATGATGCTGGGGAACACCATGAACGGTATTTCACTTGGATTCGACAGATTGACGACAACGGCCTGGCAGCAAAAAGCTTTAATTGAAGGCCGGTTAATCCTGGGTCAGGACTGGAGCCATGCTATTGGTGATATTCGCAGAGAATGTATACGCGGTGGATTAATCCCTATCGTTAATATGATGTCAATTGCCGGGCTGGTCAGTCTCCCCGGCATGATGACCGGACAGATATTGGCCGGGAATCCTCCAATCGAGGCTGTTAAATATCAAATTTTGATCATGTTTATGATTGCCGGAGGCACAGGATTGGGCACCGTATGTGCAGTCTGGTTCGGCTCACGCCGGTTGTTTGATACCAGGCAAAGACTGCGCCTGGATCGTTTGAAACTGCATAATCATTAATTTAAGCGGTTTCACCAAATATACGCGGAACAAAAGAGAACCGATAAATGTTAAATTTTTTACCGGACAGGATAATTTGTTTGGGCTGTTTTATTAAATTTTGTATTTTATGTTATGATTGAATGTGGAGTTATAGTATCAACCAAAGACGGATTCGCGACGATTCAGATGCAAAAAGGTGACAATTGTAAGGATTGCAACATTTGTGACTCATTTGGCGGAGGATTTCGGTCCATTGAAGCCGTTAATCACATCGGCGCGAAAATCGGCGACCGGGTGGAAGTAGAAATTAAATCTTACAATCTGCTAAAATACTCTTTTCTCGTATTCATTTTCCCGATTTTAATGTTGATAGGAGGATATTTCGCGGGGATATCCTTATTCAATAACGGGGAGACTAATGAGGGATACGGTATTCTGGGTGCTTTTATCGGTTTGCTGCTGTCTTTTATATTGATAAAAACAATTGATAAATTAGTGGGTGGCAATAAAAAGACCTATGCACAGATTGTTCATTTGTCTGCCGGTTCTGAACTAAAATAATCAAGCGAATCAATTATGTGGTGAAATTTATGGAAATCAATTCCAGATATAAACTTTTATTATCTATGTTTTTATTTTTGTTTCTGTTTACAAATTTGTGGGGACAGTATCGAGATTGTAAAATTTTATCATCCTCATCAAACCATCTATTGTTGGAATTTACACCGGCCGATTGGCAGATGACGGACCGAACGGTTGAAAGCAGGAACTATAAAGTATTCGATTTTAATAACGCCGTCCCTGCGGGAGAAGAAGATCATCCCCGGATTCCCGTTCGTATCGTTCATATTGGCGTTCCGTTAAGCGGAAATGTCACGGCGCAGGTTGTAAACAGTGACTTTACCACCATACAAGATATTGATATGCTGCCCGTTCCCCGAATCGAATCACAGGACGGAGAGTATATAAAAAAATATTATCCGGCGGAAAACATTTATAATTCAACCCGGTCCGTTCCGGAAAATCTAATAGAACTTCAAGAACCTGATTTTTTTCGATCCCAGCGCCGGGTACGATTGATTATCAACCCGCTGCAATATAATCCGGCGGGAAAGGAGGTTCGTCAATATAACCGCATTGTGGTCCGGGTTATTTTCAGTAACGGAACGGACCGGACAAACAGAAACATGATGCAAACCCGGGATGATCATATTTATAAAAGTCTTTTAGTTAATTATGATCAGGCAAGGACATGGCGAACAGTAAAAGAACGCTCCCTGCGTAAAACGGCAAAAAATGTGTTAACGGGCGGTAATTGGTACAAATTTACCATAAAAGCAGATGGTAAAACAATGTTACGTGACGCCAAAGGAGATGCCGAAGGGATATACAAGTTGGACGGCGCCACCTTGAAATCGGCGGGTATAGCGATCGAGTCAATAGACCCATCTACAATACAGTTGTTCAACAACGGCGGGCGTGAATTACCGGAATGGGTTGGTACCCCAACCCCGGACTCCCTGATTGAAAATGCCATTCTTGTCGTCGGCGGGGAAGACGGCACGTTTAATTCTGCCGATTATATTCTGTTTTACGGACGCTCTTTGGTGAGCTTTGGTTTCGATAATACAGCAAAACGTCTGGCGCATTATATTCATCATTATGATGAAGAGAACGGTTATTTTATCACTTTCGGTAAACAAAAGGGCAAAAGAATACAAACGGCCAACACTGTTTCCGTAGACGGTGTGAATTTTGAGACGGATTTTAAGGATCTGGCTTTTTTTGAACGTGAGGAATATAATGTTTTTAATTCCGGGCCGATTTGGCTGGACCGGTCGCTGACAGCTTTTGATAATATGCGTTCTTATTCTTTCAATCTACAGGACGTAAATCCCGCTAATCAGACTGTTTTCCGCTTTTCATTGGCGAATATTACCACCGGCAATCACATGTTTACCGCTTATGCCAATGGAAACAAGATTGGTAATATATATAATTCTTTTTATAGTTCTTCCTCATACCGTGTTTCCGAGGATTCATTATTAAATTACAGTGTTTTGATGAATGGAACCAATACGATCAGCATCGAATATAACAATTCATCGGACACGGATTTTTCGTATGTTGACTGGCTGGAAGTTCAATACAGCAGGGCATTCAAAGCATACGAAGACCAGTTAATATTTCACGGCCCTGTCGGCCAGGATAAAGCGGGATTTCAAATTACGGGTTTTTCGAACAACAATATCCAGGTTTTTGACATAACGGATTTTGCAGATGTGAAAATGCTTAACGCCTCAACATCCAATAATATGTGTACTTTTGCCGATGAAAATATTACGGATACCCCCCGCAAATATGTTGCCCTGACTTCTTTAGCGTATAAAAAGGTGGATGCGTCAACATTTAAATCCGTACAGACCGCAAATCTGCGCACTTTCCGGAATGTAGATTATATCATCATTACACCCGCCGAATTCGAACAGCAGGCGATGATTCTGGAGAGTTTGCGGGAAGATTTAAATCCCGAAGACCGGCTTGAAACAGAAGTGGTAAAAATAGCGGATATTTATGAAGAATTTGGCTGGGGAATAAAAGACCCGGCGGCGATCAGGAATTTTTTGGTATATGCGCTGGAAAATTGGGAGCAACCGCATTATGTGTTACTTTTTGGTGACGGTCATTATGATTATAAAGATATCCGGGGATTTGGTGCGCCTAATCTGATTCCGCCTTTTGAAACCAATGAAACAAATGAAAATCTGACCCGACCCAATGATGACTGGTTTGTCTATACCGATGGTAACAATCCTGGTACACAAATGGCCATAGGTCGGATCAATGCGCGTACGGTCGAAGATGCGCAAAATATCGTTGACAAGATAAGATTGTATGAAGCTGAACCTGAATACGGTGAATGGCGCAATACATTCACTTTAGTGGGGGATGATGAATTGCAAACAGGCGGCAAAGGAAATCAAACCGAACATACCGTAGACGCCGAAAATCTGTCCAAATTACATGTCCTGAATCCTTTTAATTTTAAAAAGATATATTTGATCGAATACCCGGCTGTAAAAACGGCCAGCATTTCAGGTATCACCAAACCGACTGCACGGGAAGCATTGCTCGAACAACTTGTTCGGGGAACTCTTATCGTAAATTTTATCGGTCATGGCAACGACCAGCGCTGGGCTCATGAAAAAGTATTATACGGGCCAACGGATTTTGATTTAATTCAAAACGACCGGCGGATGGCATTATGGATTGCCGCCACCTGTGAATTCGCACGCTGGGACCAGCCCCAGGATCAGAGCCTGGCGGAACAGCTTATTGAGGTTGCCAACCGGGGTGCGATAGCGATGGTCGCGTCATCCCGGCTTGTTTTTTCGGATGATAATATCGCTTTCAACCGAACATTTTTAAACAGACTGTTTGCACAATATGAGGACACCGGATTAACCGAACGGCTGGGAGATGCCGTCATGCTGGGAAAGCAGGACATTTTTTACAAGTCAAAGATCAATAGTGAAAAATATCTTTTGTTGGGCGATCCGGCTATGCGGATCGGAGCGCCGCGTTACAGCGCACTGATTGACAGGATTGAACCGGACAGCATTCAGGCTTTGAGAAAGATGGCCATCACCGGTCATGTGGAAAAAGATAATATTTTATGGAATGATTTTAACGGCAAAATACTTGTACGGGTGCTTGATTCACCAAAAAGCAAAGAGTACTTTACTGTTGAAGAGGGTGACAGAATTGTGTATGAAGAACCCGGAAATGGTATTTTCAGGGGAAAAGCATCTATACAGGACGGTAATTTTTATGTACAGTTTATCGTTCCGAAGGATATTTCTTATAACGGAACGAGGGGCCGGGTGAGCGTTTATTTTTGGAATGAAAAATACGAAGGTTCGGGATTAAAGGACAATTTAATCGTCGGCGGCACGGCAACCGATCTGGTTGACCATGAGGGACCGGAAATGACTCTTCATTTTGGCGATCCGGGTTTTGCGCCGGGAGATTATACTACAACGAATCCGGTTTTGTACATCGAAATTACCGATTCTGTAAGCGGTATCAACACTGCCGGTGATATCGGCCACCAAATAATGGTGACGATTGATGAAGACGATAATAATATTAAGGATATAACCGACTTTTTTGAATATGATGAGGGAAGTTATGTATCTGGAACCGCAAAATATCCCATACTCAACATAACGGAGGGACCGCATACAATTAAAGTCAAAGCATGGGACAACTCGAATAATTCATCCAACATTGAAAGTGACTTTGTGGCTGTCGCCGATGACGAGCTGCGTATCCGGAATGTTTTGAATTATCCGAATCCGATGACCGAGAACACCCAATTTACATTCGAGCTCAGCCGGGACGCAGACGTCGAAATCAAGATTTATTCCGTAGCAGGACGGTTGCTGCGGAAATTTGATCCCATACGGGGGGACATTGGTTTTAATATTTTCCCGGAACGCTGGGACGGTACGGATCAGGACGGAGATAAGCTGGCGAATGGTGTTTATTTGTATAAAATCAAGGCCGGTTCACAGGTAAACGGAAAATCATTAAAAACGGAACAAATCGGAAAGCTGATTATCGCACGATAAGTTGGGATAACTCTAACAGACAATTTTACAGTGAATAAATAATGATTCATTCCGTTTTTTTTTAATTGTTCTCCGCAATTATTTCTTCCGTCCCTGTTTCGTGTTCTTTATCAAATATGACAAAAATCATGAGCATGATCATTCCGACCGAGACGGCAATATCGGCAACATTAAATACGGGCCAGCGGGTCATGCTGTATCCGGGGAAATGGATAAACAGGAAATCAAATTGGGGAATATATATATCAAAAAATTCAAAATCGAGAAAATCGACAACACTTCCTCTGAATATACGATCTGTCAGGTTCCCCAGCGCGCCGCCGAATATAATGATCATGGCCAGGCGCGCGAATAAATGTTCACCCTTTATGTAGAAAAAATAACTCAATATAGCGATACTGGCAGCCGCGGCAAATACGGTAAACAGTACATTTTCACCAATACTGATACCGAAGGCCATGCCGGTATTTTCCACATAGGTTATTCGGAAAAAATCGCCGATCACACCAAATGATTGATGGAGTGACATGGATGTTTTTATCATATATTTTGTGATTTGATCTATAATAAATATACCAAACGCCACCAGCAGCACCGGCAAGTGTTTACTTTTCATATTTCATCGTCTTTGTTTTTAATTCAATCCAGATTTTTGAATAACCGGTTTCGTTATATTTTGATAATTCCTATGGTCAGGATTTCGTCGCCAATTTTCCAGTCCTTTTTATACGAACCGTCCAGTTTTCCCAGTTTTATGTCCTCGCACAGGGTTTCCATTTTGATATACTGGGACTGGTTTTCAATTGCCGTCGACATGTTCGGAGATGCCTGCGCATATATCCGGATTCTATCCGTTACCTCAAACCCGGCTTCCTTTCGCATGTTTTGAACGCGGTTGACAAATTCACGCGCCAGTCCTTCATAAAGGAGATCTTCGGTTATTGTTGTTTCCAGGGCGATGGTCAAATCGCCTTCCGAACAGGCTACAAGCCCCGGTTTGTTTATGGACGTTACAGTGATGTCATCCGCTGAAATGACCGCTTCGTGATTATCCACAACAAGCCTCTCACCGCCGTTTTTTAGGATATGATCAATTTCAGTTTCGCTGAAAGAACGGATAATTTCCGCCGCGCTGTTGACCGCTTTACCGAATTTGGGCCCCAGGTTTTTAAACACCGGTTCCGCTTTGAGGGTCATCAACTCTTTTTCATCTTTAACGTATTTTATTTCTTTAACATTCAATTCATCGGTTATCAGGTTTTTCATACTTTCGATGACCTCTTTTCTCTTGTCTTTTGTCACCACACAAAGCAGAGCGGAAAGAGGTTGGCGAACTTTAAGGGACGTCTCATTTCGCAGCGATCTGCCGACAATAACGATCCGCCGAACCAGATCCATGCTTGATTCCAGATACTCATCGGTATAATCTGCAGGGGCCTGTCCCGTTGTGGGAAATGTGCACAAATGCACACTGACCGGTTCGTTATTTTTGTTACCGGCGGTCAGGTTCCGATAAAGTTCTTCCGATAAGAACGGTATAAACGGGGCAGACAATTTACACAAAGTGATCAGGCATTCATATAAAGTTTGAAATGCCGAAAGCTTATCGTGTCCAATATCCGATTTCCAGAAACGTCTTCGTGACCTGCGCACATACCAGTTCGACAGGTCGTCTAAAACAAAATCGGATATGGCCCTTGTCGCCTTTGTCAGATCGTATCGTTCAAGATTGTCATTTACTTTTTTTACCAACGATGTCAAGGCGGCGCAAATCCAGCGGTCGATCTCCGGGCGTTCCTTAACCGCAATCAGGTCTTTTTCGGAATAAAAGAAATTATCAATATTGGCGTACATCACAAAGAACGAATAAGTGTTAATCAGAGTGCCCAGGAACTTGCGGTTGACTTCATTTACACCTTCGGAATCAAACCGTGTAGGAAGCCACGGCGGACTGACGGTCAACAGGTACCATCGTAACGCGTCCGCGCCGTATTGATCAAGAATTTCAAAGGGGTCAACCGCGTTGCCGCGGGATTTGGACATTTTTTGACCCTCTTTGTCTAAAATCATTTCAATCGACACACAATTTTTGTAAGCCGGTTGCCCTGAAATAAACGTACTGATGGCCAGCAGTGAATAAAACCAGCCCCGGGTCTGGTCCACTCCTTCGGAAATAAAATCGGCCGGGAATTTTTGGTCAAAGTGATCCTTGTTCTCGAACGGGTAATGCCACTGGGCGTATGGCATACTTCCCGAATCGAACCAGCAGTCGATAACTTCGGGGACGCGTTCCATTTTCCCGCCGCATTTTTCACATTTTAAAAATATATTGTCAATGTGCGGTTTATGTAAATCGAGATCGTCAGGTACATTTTCAGACATTTTTTTCAACTCTTCAACGCTGCCGACACATTCCCGGTGATCGCATTCCGGGCAGGTCCACACCGGCAGGGGGGTGCCCCAGAACCGGTCGCGCGACAGCGCCCAGTCAATGTTGTTTTCAAGCCATTCGCCAAATCGTCCCGAGCCCACTTCGGCAGGATACCAGTTGATCTTTTTGTTGTTTGCGATCAAGTTGTCTTTGAATGCGGTGGTTTTGATATACCATGATTTCCTTGCATAGTACAACAACGGCGAATTACATCGCCAGCAATGCGGGTAACTGTGGACGATCTTTTCTATCCGGTAGAGGATATTCCGATCCGATAAATTTTTTGTAATATCCTTATCGGCGTCTTTAACAAACACGCCGGCCCAGTCGGTTACTTCGGCGACAAATTTTCCGCTCTTGTCGACAGGATGGATAACCGGCAAATTGTACTTTAAGCCAACCTGGTAATCGTCCTCGCCAAATGCCGGGGCGATGTGGACAATTCCCGAACCGTCTGTGGTTGTTACAAAATCCGCAAGAATTGTATAATGTGCTTTTTTATCAGGTTTGACAAAATTAAAAAAGGGTTCATAATCAATGTTCTGTAAATCTTTGCCTTTATATTCTTTTAAAATCTCATAATCGCCCTCGAGGACAAGCAGCCTTTCGCGGGCCAGAATCAAATGTTCTCCGTTATAGTCAACTTTAACATAATCCACGTCCGGGTGAAGCGCCAGGGCGACATTTGATATTAACGTCCACGGAGTTGTAGTCCAGACCAGAAAGTAAGTATTATTCTGCTTTGTCAATTTTGCTTTGATAAATATTGACGGATCTTTTACTTCTTTATAACCCTGTGACACTTCGTGACTGGACAGGGGCGTTTCACAATGCGGACAGTAGGGTAAAATTTTATAACCCTGGTATAAAAGTTCCTTGTTCCAGAATTGTTTTAAAATCCACCAAACCGTTTCGATATAGTCGTTGGTATAGGTAATATACGGGTGTTCAAGATCAACCCAGTAAGCGATGCGTCTGGTCAGTTCGTCCCAATCCTGTTTATAATTCCAGACACTTTGTTTACATTTATCGTTAAATTTTGAAACGCCATATTCAATAACCTGGTCTTTTTTGTCAAAACCTAGTTGTTTTTCCACCTCGATTTCAACGGGCAATCCATGTGTGTCCCAGCCGGCTTTACGTTCTACGCGGTAACCTTGCATGGTTTTAAGACGGCATACACAATCCTTCACGGTTCGGGAAATAACATGATGGATCCCGGGTCTGCCGTTGGCTGTGGGGGGACCTTCGAAAAACACAAATGAATGATTTTTATCACGTTCATTTACACTTTTTTCAAAGATTTTTTCATTTTGCCAGAAATCAAGAATACTCTTCTCCAGTTCCGGTAAATTTACTTTTGATGTCAGTTCTTTATACATTTTGATACTCTTTACTATTCCTTTTTATAAATATTTTTGAATTATTGGTCCTAATTTTTTTACCGTTTCCTGCGGCCATAAGGATTTATCGGTAACGAATGAATTTGCCAGAGCATTTGAGCAGTCGCATTTATGTTTTTCGGGAATTAACCTGACGGCGTGAGATATAATATTTCTGGCCGTATCAACATTTTTAAGCAGGTTATCCAAAATCATTTCGGCGGAGACGGTGGAACCCGTCTCCTCTTCATACCAGCAGTCATAATCTGTAACCATTGCCAGCGTAGCATAACATATTTCTGCCTCCCTGGCCAGCTTGGCTTCGTTCATCTGTGTCATTCCGACAACGTCCATACCCCATTTTCTGTAAGTTTGGGATTCGGCAAGGGTGGAAAAAGCCGGGCCTTCAATATTTATATAAGTGCTGCCGTAATGTATGTTGACCTGGCATTCTTTACCGGCGTTGTACAATATTTTACTCAAAGATGCGCATATCGGTTTCGCGAATTGAATATGAGCGACAATTCCTTCGCCAAAGTATGTATTATTTCGCGCCTGGTTGGTGCGGTCAAAAAACTGATCGATGATAACCACATCCTGCGGCTTTAATTCCGGCTTTAATGAACCAACTGCCGATACGGAAATGATCCAGTTTACTCCCATTTTTTTCATGCCGTATATATTGGCTTTGTTGTTTAGTTCGGTTGGGAGTATTCTGTGACCTTTACCGTGGCGGGGTAAAAATACAACATGTCGTCCTTCAAGTTCACCAGAAATATATGCATCCGAAGGTGAGCCAAAAGGAGTATCAATTTTCACTTCGCTGATGTTTTTAAGACCTTTTATCTGGTAAAGTCCGGACCCGCCAATAATTCCGATACGTGACATTTCATTTTCCTTTATTTTGCTTGTTTATCTCTTTAACCAAGGTTAAAACGAGTAATTCAAGATTAGGGAGGATTTTTTCAGCCTCCTTTGTTACTGCACCCGGTTTAATCTTGTTCATCTTTTCCGGCAGAGATTGATCAGTTATTGCCGAGATTGTACAAAGTTCTATTCCCAATTGCCGGGCAACAAGCACCTCCGGGACGACGGACATGCCAATTGCGTCGGCGCCAAAATATTGCAGCATCTTTATTTCAGCGGATGTTAAAAGCGAAGGACCGCTGAATGCCGCAAAAACGACCTTTTTCAGAGGAATCTGATGCCGATTAGCCGTATTAACAGCTAAATCAATCAAATGATTATTATACGGCTCGCTCATATCGGTAAAACGTTCGCCCAAAAACGGTTCATGCGGTCCGATTAAAGGACTGTTACCTATTAAATTAATGTGATCGGCAATAACCGCTAAAAACCCGGGTTTCAAGTCTTCCCTGATACTGCTTGCCGCATTTGTCATAATTATTTTTTTTACGCCAAGCTGATGCAAAACTCTAACAGGCAATGTTATCGTCTGCATTGAATGACCTTCGTAATAATGGTAACGGCCATTCATCATAATAATGTTGATACCGTTTATATCGCCTATTAATAGCCGGGCTGCGTGGAACGGGACACGGGATTCAGGGAAATTTGGTATATCCGCGTAAGGAATATTGATATGAATATTTAGAATTTTACTTAAATCACCCAGACCGGTGCCGAGAACTATTCCGATATGGATTTTATGTTTGTATTGAGATGCTATAAATCCGGCAGCTTCAATAACCTTTTCACTTTGGCGCATAAAATATGTTATAAACCGGTATTAATTATCCGATTTCTGGTTTATTTTTTTTCTCAGTTCCTGTAGTTCCGCTTCCTGCCGCTCACGTTCAATTCTTAATTTTTCAATTTCCTGTTCAAGTTGATCTTTTTTGCTTTTGTCTTCGATGACATTGTTCAGCTTTTGACCGGCTCTGGCGATCCGAATTTTATCTATTGAATTATTTTTGTCTTTTTGACTGCCAAGTCTCGAAAACAGGTATCCGCCAATTACTGTACCGGTAATTGTCCCTGTAGTAATAATGGGTGCATTCGTGTCCTCGCCCTGTGATCGTGCAATCATACTGCTGAGGAAAAAACTCACACCGGCAGAAAGTGCGCCTCCACTGACTGTAAATAACCAGAATTTTTCGTTAGTTTTATTTTGAGCAATTTCTTTTTCACTGATCAGCTTACCATTCGAATCATAATATGGCTGTGGACCATAAATGTTTAAAATAGTTTGTTTTTGTATCTCTTTTTTAATATTGTTTTTATCCAGAATCGTGATGGTATTACCTTCAATTGCTGAAACAGTGCCGGAATATTTTTCACCCGATTTTAAAACAATATTCACTGATTGCTCTTTTTGCACCTGATCCGTTTTTATAAGCACCTGGTGACCGCACCCGGCGAAATAAAACAAACAAGACAATATAAATACTGCGCTGATATATGTTTTCCTGGTCATCCCTGTCTCCTTCAACTAACACATATTTCTAAACTCTGAAATTATATAATGAATTCATCGCCTGAACTTTTTTCTTCATTATCTTCCATGGTATCGTCGTAATGCTGAGCGGATGAATTGGTGTCGGGAGCTTGCTGCTGATTGCCTTTATTGGAATCTTCATTTTTATCTACTTTAATGATCGGCGGCTTCCTGGTAGATTGACTTTGGTCCGACGCTTTCTCCTGGACAGGTCTTTTAATTCTTCCGGTATTGAATAATTTATAGTCCTGCTGTCTTTCAGGCACTTCATCGTCAATCTCCAGAACTTCCAGGAGTTCAATTTGTGACTCCAATAAATGTTTTAATCTTTTTGCAAAAGAATCTTTTTGCGCTTTGACGATCCCGATTTCATTTCTGAGCCGCAGCAGTTCTTCTTTTGCTTCTTTAATAATATTTTCGGCATTTAATTCGGCTTCATGAATAATAATTTCAGCTTCACGCCGGGAGTTCGCCCGTGTATCTTCGACCGTGTTTTGGGCCTTGACCAGCGTATCGCGAAGAGTCTGTTCAACTCTCTGGTAATCCTTTAACTGGGTGCGTAATTTTATCAGTTCGTCATTCAGTTGATTTTTTTCTCTGATCAATAATTCCAATTCATCTGCCACCATTCCGAGAAAAGCTTCGACTTCATCCGGATCAAAACCTCTCATACTCTTTTTAAATTCCTGTTTCCGGATATCTAACGGTGTTAGCTTCACTTTTTTCTCCCTGTTATTTTTAAATTGCTGCTAATTGTCGTAATGTATCGACAATAAAATGGTCTAAAAAAATTATGGCAAAAATTATTATAATTGGCGAAAGATCGAAACCGCCAACAATAGTGGGCATCGTCCTGCGTAACCATACCAGAGGTGGATCGGTCACTCGATAGATGAACTGAATTATCTGGTTGTACGGATCCGGATTTAACCAGGACAGTATTGCCCTGGCAATGATCAAATACATATAAAGTGTCAGTGCGATATGCAAAACCTCAGCTATGGCTGAGATAAAATTTGTGAACACAAACATAATTGTTAATTTCTTTCTCCAAAAACAGCTCTTCCGATTCTAATGAGCGTGGCGCCTTCTTCAATAGCAACTTCAAAATCGTTTGTCATGCCCATCGAAAGGTGGTATAAATTTTTGGTTATTTTTTTATCG
Organism: Candidatus Zhuqueibacterota bacterium; assembly: GCA_016934825.1. Classification (GTDB taxonomy): domain Bacteria; phylum Zhuqueibacterota; class Zhuqueibacteria; order Residuimicrobiales; family Krinioviventaceae; genus Fontivivens. Next base: position 2,650 of record JAFGSB010000014.1, on the reverse strand, counting down.
AGTAATTCTTGACGTAAATTATATAACATCCGAAAACAGGGTCTGACTTTTTCCGGGTCAGGTAAAAAAGCGCCGATGGTCATCAAACCGGTAATACGGATATTTTCCAAAGCTTCCAATCGGGTAATAAAACTTTCCACATCGTCCGGATGCAGTCCGAATTTACTCGTTTCACCGGAGGTGTTCACCTGTACAAATATATCTATTGTTTTCCCGGCTTCTTTTGCCCGTTTATTGATCTCTTCCGCTAAATGTAATGAATCAACCGATTCAATAACATTAAATATTTGCACAGCCCGTTTGACTTTGTTTGTTTGCAAATGGCCGATCAAATGCCAGGATACCCGTGAGCCGATTTGTTCATATTTCTGCCAGGCATCCTGAATCCGGTTTTCACCGATAATGGTTGCGCCGGCCTTAATAACCTCCTGAATTGCCGGGATCTGTACGGTTTTGGTAACTACAACAGTTTTAACATCACCAGAATTTCGCCCGCTTCGGGCGCAGGTCTCTTTTATTCTCTGTTGTATTAAGTAATAATTGTTTTTTATATCCATAATATAACTTATTTTAGCAATTAATATAACTTTTCATGTAAATAAATGCAATTAAAATCTTGGCGAGTCTGATTTTAGCATGTATAGTAAAAGTGGCTTGATTAATGAATTTATTTTCATTATTTTATAAAAAATCATGATATGATGATTACTTTTCTCACAGGACAACCATGCTGGAACATAAACCTTATATTCCCGCGGAAACAGAGTTACATGATTTTACATTAAAGGCGGTTATAGCCGGAGTTCTTTTCGGTATAATATTTGGATCGGCGAATGCATACCTGGGATTACGGGTCGGATTAACGATCAGCACTGCAATTCCTCTGGCTGTAGTTTCTGTAGCCATGTTCAGATTGTTACGGCCGCTTCTGGGTCCCTCTACTATTCTGGAGCACAATATAGCCCAGACAACCGGATCTGCGAGTTCTTCCCTTGCATCCGGGATTATCTTTACTGTCCCGGCCCTGTTTTTGTGGGGCTTTGATCCGACGCTTTTGCAGATCGGTACGCTGGCAATGCTTGGCGGTATACTCGGCGTTCTTTTTATGATCCCATTGCGGCGGTTCCTGATCGTCAAGGAACATCAAAATTTACCCTATCCGGAGGGAACGGCCAGCGCCCAGGTACTGATTGCCGCCGACGCCGGCGGCGCAAAGGCCCGCAATGTTTTTTTAGGATTGGGTATCGGCGCGTTCTATAAAGCGCTCACCGGCTTTTTACACCTGTGGACGGAAAATATCAGTATAAAACTGCCGGTTTTACGTAAGGCGGAAATCGGTCTGGAGGCCAGTCCCGCGTTGTTAGGCGTAGGATATATTTTGGGTTACCGGATTTCCGCGATTATGGTTGCCGGGGGGTTGTTGTCATGGGTCGGCATCATCCCGCTTATCGATCTGTTTGGAAGCGGATTGTCTTCACCCATGTTCCCGGAAACGGAATTGTTGATCAGAAACATGGAACCGCAGGAACTTTGGACCCGTTACATTCGTTATATTGGAGCCGGAGCAGTCGCATGTGCCGGTATAATAACAGTGTTCAAATCCATACCCACCATGTTCAGCTCTTTGAAAATCGGGTTACACGAGTTGAAAGAGCGGTCCAGCGCCCAGGTTGCTACCAAAATCCGGACCGACCGGGAACTGCCGATTACGGTTGTTTTGATCGGAGCGGGACTTGTTTCGCTGGTGATCATGTTAACGCCGCATGTATTGGGCGTATCATCCACATTTATCATTAGAATATTAGGCGCGATATGTATTGCCCTGTTCGCGTTTATGTTTGTAACGGTTTCTTCCAGGATCGTCGGTTTGGTTGGCGTTTCGTCCAATCCCACATCCGGCATGACGATTGTGACTTTACTTGGGACGAGTTTGATTTTTTACGCCCTCGGCTGGACCGACAATATGAGCAAAGCCGCCGTATTGACAATCGGCACAGTGGTTTGCGTGGCCGCGTCCATTGCCGGTGATATTTCACAGGATCTAAAGTGCGGGTATCTGATCGGGGCGACCCCGAAAAAGCAGCAAACGGCCGAGTTGATCGGCGCGGTAACCTCGGCTTTTTTTATTGCCGGCGCGGTGTGGCTTTTGGGACGGGCGTATACTTTTGGTTCCGTTGATCTGCCTGCGCCGCAAGCCACGTTGATGAAAACGGTCATCGAAGGCGTTTTGCAGGCGGACCTGCCGTGGGGCCTGGTATTGACCGGCGCAGCGATTGCGGGTGTAGCCGAATTATTAGGCACGCCGTCGCTGCCATTTGCCGTGGGTATATACCTGCCCTTGTCCGCCATGACTCCGGTGTTTGTCGGTGGATGTCTCCGCTACTTTCTGGAAAAGAACGCCGGAACCGATGAGGAGAAGAAAGGCAGCCGCAAGGAGCAGGGTATTTTGTTAGGTTCGGGGTTGATCGCCGGCGAGGGAATTATGGGTGTGTTTATCGCGGCTTACGCCTTTTTTGCCGGTAAGCCCAGGGGAATCGGCCTGGAGTGGCCCGAGCCGCTGGGACAGTTTGTTTCGTTAGGGGTGTTTGCGCTATTAGGGTGGGTGCTGGTAAGGAAAAGCATAAAATAATTGTAATCAATTATTATTTTA
>JAFGSB010000075.1 GCA_016934825.1 Candidatus Zhuqueibacterota bacterium | reverse complement strand
AACATCATTAATTGATTTGTGTGGGAGAAAATAAATTTTTATAATTATTTATCCTGATTTTATTTAACTTGTAAGCCTGATCAGGGAGCGGTATCCGTAAACCGGACACCAGTGTTCAGCAGTTGTAAATACATAAAAAATAATAATTGAATATATAAAAACCAGTATTGCCTTTGAAAGACAGATTACAAGCAATAATTAAATTTTTAATTCACCTTCACGGGATTACCGAATTATTCGGCAGAACGATTTTTTTTGCTTTCACCAGACCCTTTTATTTGCGTGATACAATTGATCAGATGCACAGCATAGGGGTCCGGTCTCTTATTATCATCATTATGACCTCCGGTTTTACCGGCATGGTACTCTCTCTGCAATCCGGTTATGAAATGGCAATTTACGGCGCAAAGATGTATGTCGGTACACTTGTCAGTGTGTCTCTGGTTCGTGAACTCGGACCGGTGCTGGTTTCCCTGGTTGTTGCGGGACGGGTCGGCGCCGGGATCACCGCTGAACTCGGCTCGATGAATGTAACGGAACAACTGGATGCCATGCGCGCCCTCGGTACCAATCCGATCAAAAAATTGTCGTCTACACGTTTTAAAGCGATTATTATCATGCTGCCGTTGTTAACGATAATCGGCGATATGGTCGGGATTTTGGGCGGTCTTATCGTTGCCACGTCGTCGCTCGGTATCAGTTCTTCTTTTTACTGGACGACTGTGGTTCGGGCCCTTACATTTAATGATATTATTACGGGAGTAATCAAACCGTTTGTATTTGCAATGATCATTGCGACGGTCAGTTGTTATATGGGTTTCACTGCCCGTGGAGGCACAAGGGGAGTGGGCGAAGCGACAACCCAGTCAGTTGTGGTCTCTTCGATTTTAATATTCATTTTTGATTTTTTTATAACCAAACTCATATTTGCAATAACCTGGTAAGAAAAGGATGACCGGCAAAAATTTAAACATGATTGAATTTAAGGACGTATATAAATCTTTCGAAGATAATAAGGTTCTCCAGGGATTGAACCTGGCAATTCATCCCGGAGAAACGCTTGTTGTTCTCGGCAGAAGCGGCTGCGGTAAAAGCGTCATGTTAAAAATTTTACTGGGTCTGATACCTGCGGATTCGGGACAGGTATTTGTAGAGGATACCGAGATTACAGAAATCGCTGAGGGAAGTTTGTTTGCCATTCGGCAAAAAATCGGAATGCTCTTTCAGGGATCGGCGCTGTTTGATTCGTTAACGGTTGGTGAAAATATCGCCTTTGCATTAAGGGAACATTCAAAAAAATCCGATTCTGAAATTAAGGAAATAGTAAAGAAAAATTTATCCTTTGTGGATCTGGAGGGCACCGAACAGCTCATGCCGTCCGATTTATCCGGGGGTATGCGAAAACGGGTTGCTCTGGCACGCGCTATGGCCTATCAGCCGCAGATTATGTTATACGACGAGCCGACTACCGGATTGGACCCGATTACGGCAACTACAATTAACGCCCTTATTCGCAAAACCCAGAAAGAACTGGGCGTTACATCCATTGTGGTCACTCATGAACTGGACAGCGGATTCAGTGTGGCCGACCGGGTAGCCGTCATTAATGAGGGCGTGATCCTTGAAATTGGCTCAATCGAGCAAATAAAAAAATGTGATAATGAATTTGTTCAAAGATTTATAGCAGGTCCAAAATGAAAACAAGACAAGAAGCAGAAAAAAAACACGAAATTAAAGTAGGGTTGACAGTTGTGATCGGTATTGCATTACTGATATTCGCAATTTTTTCTGTCGGCAATCAACAGGGGATATTAAGCGACCGATACAAGCTGCGTGTTTTAATGTCACGGGTAAATGGTTTGCAGACAGGTGCGCCGGTCCGGCTTGCCGGAGTCCGGGTGGGAAGTGTTGTCGGCGTGGAATTTGCACGTGAAGTACAGGACCCGAAAATTGAAGTGACTCTGGAAATTGATAAAAAAGTGCAGCAGCGTATACGGGAGGATTCTGAGGCCCATATCGGAACCCTCGGTTTACTGGGTGATAAATTCATAGGTATCACCATGGGTACACTGGATAAACCGATGCTGGAAAGCGGTGATTTATTGAACAGCTCAGATCCGATCGATTTGGAAAAGTTATTGGACGAAGGTGTGAATGTTGTTGAAGGCTTGAAAAAGGCATCGGTGGATATTAATGAAATTGCAGATAAGATCAATAAAGGTAAAGGTACGCTGGGATTGTTGGTAAACGATCCCCGTATCTATTTCGATCTGGATAAAATTTTAAATATCATGGAAATACTCGGTAATAAAGTTGCAAAAGGCGAAGGGACGGTTTCTTTACTCCTGGATGATTCAACCTTTTCCGCAAATCTGGCCGAATCAATAAAAAATATTCAGGCTATATCCGACAGTTTGAAGAAGGGTCAGGGAACTGCCAGCAAATTTATTAATAATCCCCGGATTTATAATGATCTTGCGGAAACAACGCTTCGATTAAACAAGATAATCGAAAAAATTGAAAAAGGGGACGGGACTCTTGGAGAAACGATCAACAATAAAGACCTGTACCGGGATATGATCCGGGTAACAAGCGAACTGGACAGCCTGGTCAAAGATGTCCGCAAAAATCCGCAGAGATATTTAAAAGTGGAAATATTTTGACATATGCAGGATACAAAAAGTCTACATACGGAAAACAACGAAATTGAAGTTCAGCGTCTTGATAAATGGTTGAATATATCCTGTTTATTCAAAACAAGAGCGCAGGCGACCAAAGCCTGTGATGATCGCAAAATCAAAGTTAACGGCGAGGTCGCCAAACCCGCAAAAATGATCAAAGCCGGTGATGTTTTGACCATAAAAAATAAAAACGGAACGTTTATTAATTATACGGTAACCGGGCTGGCTTTTAAAAATGTTTCCGCAAAGGATGCCAGAACGTTATATATAAAAGAGGAAATAAAGTTGTCCGATGAAGCAAAAGAATTGATGGCACTGCATTACAAATCCATTAAAAAGATAAAACCGAAATATAAGGGCCGGCCGACAAAGAAAGAGCGCCGTAAAATGGATGATTTTAAAAAAGGATCTTTACCCTGGTCTTGACAGATAAATATACTTTGGAATTTAATTTTTAAGCTGATACCGCATGTTTGATTTTCATTCCGATAAACGAAATTATTTTGATATTCAATATGAGAATTCGAAAGAATCAATTGTTCCTTTTGTTTCAACGTATATGCAGTTAGACGAAAGCACCCGCGTGCTTGAAATAGGCAGTGCAGAAGCCGGTGTTTTAAAGGCCTTTACAGATTTAGGTTGCCAATGTACGGGAATTGAACTGAGTCCGGAAAGAGTTGAACTGGCCCGTAAATTAATGAAACCGGAAATGGAGGCAGGCAAAGTCCGGTTCTTTGCAAAAAATATTTATGACATAGATCTTAAAAAAGATATTGGTTTTAAATATGATTTGATTATATTAAAAGATGTGATAGAGCATATACGTGATCAGGAAAAATTTATACCCTTTATGACAAATTTTTTAAATCCTCAGGGGAAAGTATTTTTTGGATTTCCTCCATGGTATCACCCGTTTGGCGGACACCAGCAAATGTGTGATCATAAAATACCCGCCAGAACTCCTTATATCCATTTACTGCCAAAGCCCGCTTACAAACTGTATTTAAAATTATTCGGGGAAAAAAAAGAAAAAATTGAAATGTTTATGGAAGTGAAGGAAACCGGCATCTCCATAGAAAGATTTGAACGGATCGCGAAAAAAAATAATTTTCAGATACTGGACCGAATACTTTATTTTATACCGCCCATTTATAAATACAAATTTAAACTGCAACCTAAAAAATTGAATTCGTCTATAACAAGAATTCCATATATACGAAATTTTTTTTCCATGTCAGCGTATTATATCATACAACAAACAAATCGATAACGAAAAACAATGAATGGAGGTCGTCATGTCGAATCCAGGTGTTTTTGCAATGGCTCTCGAACAATTAGAAGCTGCCGCAAAAAGACTGAAGTTAAGTGACAGTACTTTGCGAGTTCTCAGCCACCCTGAAAGAGAATTAACGGTTGCCTGTCCCGTTGTAATGGATGACGGACGAATAGAAGTTTTTACCGGTCATCGTGTTCAGCATTCGAATGCCCGCGGTCCATGTAAGGGCGGTATCCGGTTTCATGAAACGGTAACACTTGATGAAGTAAAAGCTCTATCCATGTGGATGACCTGGAAGTGCGCCGTTGTGAATATTCCCTATGGAGGGGGTAAAGGCGGTGTTCAGGTTGATGTTACCAAATTAAGTAAAGAAGAAATTCGCAGGTTAACCCGGCGATATACTGTTTCAATCATGCCGATTATCGGGCCGCATAAAGATATTCCGGCGCCGGATGTCGGAACCAACGCCGAAACCATGGGCTGGATCATGGATACGGTGAGCATGTTTCAGGGCTCTACGGTGCTGGATATTGTGACCGGTAAATCGATAGAGCTTGGAGGTTCACTTGGACGCCGGGAGGCAACCGGCCGCGGAGTGATGTTCAATACCCTGGAACTTTTAAAACGGCTTGATATGGATGCTGGTAAAACTTCGGTTGCCGTTCAGGGATTTGGTAATGTGGGATCGGTCAGCGCCGATTTATTACAAAAAGCGGGATGTAAAGTAGTTGCCGTGAGTGATGTGTCCGGCGCATACTATAATCAAAACGGTCTGCCGATTGCTGAAATGATTGAGTATTGCAAAACGAGCAAGCATGGGCTTTTGGAGGGATTCACTTCAAATTGTGTCAGCAAAATCGGACGGCAGGAACTTTTTGAACTTGATGTGGATATCCTGGTCCCTGCTGCGCTGGAAAAACAGATTACTCTGGAGAATGCGAGCAAAATAAAAGCAAAAGCTATCATAGAAGGCGCAAACGGACCGACAACGCCCGACGCCGAAAAATATTTATTGAAAAAAGGTAAATATATTGTGCCCGATATCCTGGCGAACAGCGGCGGTGTGGTAGTGTCTTATTTTGAATGGGTTCAAAGTATTAATTCATTTTTCTGGGATGAAGATGAAGTCAATAGAAATTTAAAAAATGTCATCGTAAAAAGTTTTGATTCGGTTTGGAAAATCGCGCAACAGGAAAAGGTAGATTTACGCAACGCGGCAATGATGATCGCGGTGAGCCGGGTTGCAACCGCTGTTGAAGAACGCGGTATTTTCCCCTGATCAAATTTTTTTTTACATCTTACCGGTGTTCGCCAAAAGCGGACACCGGTATTTTTATTTTTCAATTGACTGCTAAGGAGCGCATCATGGAAATTAAAGTCACCATTGGGCAACGGGAATACTTTCCCGGAATATCACAAATAAAATACGAAGGCCCGGATTCCAAAAATCCCCTGGCATTTAAATATTATGATGAAAGTAAAGTCGTTGCCGGTAAAACGATGAAAGATTTTTTTCGTTTTGCAATTGCTTATTGGCATACATTCTGCGGGACCGGTGAAGATCCGTTTGGCCCGGGTACTCAGAAATTTCCATGGGATGAAAGTTCAAATTCCATGCAGGCCGCAAAAGACAAACTCGATGCCGCATTTGAATTCATTTCCAAGCTTGGTGTGCCTTTTTATTGTTTTCATGACAGAGATATCGCACCGGAAGGATGTTCGGTCAAAGAATCGGAAAAGAATTTAAACGAAATTGTCACGCTGGCCAAACAAAAACAGTCCGAATCCGGTATCCAGTTATTGTGGGGAACCGCAAATGTGTTTTCCAAACCTCGTTATATGAACGGGGCCGCAACAAATCCAGATTTTTACGCCATGGCTCACGCAGCAGCCCAGGTAAAAGCGGCTCTGGAGGCCACGGTGGAACTGGGCGGCTCCAATTACGTTTTCTGGGGCGGCCGTGAAGGTTATTTTACACTTTTAAACACGGATATGAAACGCGAACTGGAGCACCTGGCCATGTTTTTAACCAAAGCCAGAGACTATGGCCGAAAAATCGGTTTTAAAGGGACTTTTCTGATTGAACCGAAACCAATGGAACCGACCAAGCATCAATATGATTTCGATACCGCCACGGTGATCGGATTTTTACGTTATAACGGGCTGGATAAGGATTTTAAAATTAATATTGAAAATAATCATGCCACTCTTGCGGGTCATACTTTTGCCCATGAAATTGAGGTAGCTGCCAATGCCGGACTGTTCGGCAGTCTTGATGTAAACCAGGGTGATCCGCATAACGGATGGGATACCGATGAATTCTGGCATAATATACAGGATGCGGTTGAAGCCATGCTTTCAATTCTGGCCGCCGGCGGATTGGGGAACGGTGGTATGAATTTTGACGCCAAAACCCGTCGAAGTTCGACCGATCTGGAAGATATTTTTATCGCCCATATCAATTCGATGGATACAATCGCCCGCGCTCTGGTGATTGCCGATAATATATTGACAAAATCAGAAATTCCGGCGATAAAAAAAAGCCGCTATGCGAGTTACGACAGCGGCGACGGCGCCAGATTTGAAAAAGGTCTGTTAGATATGGAACAGTTGGCGGAAATTGCGGCAAAACATGGAGAACCCGAACAAATCAGCGGTAAACAGGAACTGTATGAGAGTATTGTGAATCAATTTATTCGTTAATGAACAATCACGGAAAAGGCGGTTTCAAGTATTGTTGTTCCGTTCCTGTTTCGATTTTTTTAAACATACAGGTGGAACGAAATCCCTATGAGAATACGTTAAATGTTTGTGGTGTAATTTTTAACAGAATTTTTTGACAATTCATATTATTTCAGCAGAGTTTTTCCTTGATTTTGGTTTGAATATTATGGATATTTTAATCTGAAAAATTTATGGGCCGGATCAAATTACCACAAAAAGTACTGTTAATTTCCGCTTTTTGTTACAATAATGAAGCGGACGTAAATAATTCTCTAACTGAAATGATTGAATTATACGGGCCGGTAAAATCGAGAATAAAACCGTTCGCTTTTACTCATACACAATATTACTGCGATGAAATGGGTGAAAACCTGTTCAAGTTTTATTGTACTTTTGAACAACATATCGAACCAATGGAAATTGTCGATATTAAACTGCAAACAAACGACATCGAAGAAAAGTACAGTAAAGAAGGCAAACGAAATGTGAATATTGATCCGGGTTATATAGAGGTTCCAAAATTAGTGCTGGCGACAACCAAGAATTATGGTCATCGTATATATCTTGGAAAAGGCATATACGGCGATGTGCAGTTATATTGGTCCCGGGGTACTTTTCAGGCAAATCCCTGGACCTACCCGGATTACACGGAACCGCAAAACTTTGATTTTTTTGTCAATGCCAGGAAAGAATATTTTAAATTTATTCAAAAAGGAGTTAATTGAGTGTCCATTAGTTACAAGGATTCTGGAGTCGATCTGCATGCCGCGGAGGTCTCCACCAAAAAAATCGCCGCTCTGGCAAAATCCACTTTTAATACCAATGTGTTAAAAGATGTTGGACTTTTTTCAGGATTTTTTAGTCTGGATTTGAAAAAATACCCGGAACCCGTTATCGTATCCAGCGTCGACGGTGTGGGAACCAAATTAAAAATAGCTTTTGCCATGGACATTCATGATACGATCGGCCAGGATCTGGTCAATCACTGTGTTAATGACATTATGGTATCCGGGGCAGATCCGTTGTTTTTCCTGGATTATATCGGTACATTATCGTTAAAGCCGGAGATCGCCGAACAAATTGTCAGCGGTATGGCTGAAGCCTGTAAAACTAACGACTGCGCGCTGATCGGCGGTGAAACGGCCGAAATGCCCGGTTTTTATTCACCCGGCGAATATGATCTTGCCGGTACCATAGTCGGCGCCGTGAATAAGAACGACATCATCGACGGCAGCAGGATTGAAGCCGGCGATCTGTTGCTCGGAATAACCTCCAATGGCCTGCACACCAATGGTTATTCCCTGGCGCGTAAGGTCCTGCTTGAAGTCAACAAAGTTGATTTAACAAAGCACGTGGATGACCTGGGTGAGTCGTGGGGTAAATGTTTGTTAAAGGTTCATAAAAGTTATGCAAAGGCCATCAGGGCTGTTAGAAGAATCCCGGGATTGGTCGGTATCAGTCATATTACAGGCGGCGGAATTATCGGCAATACCAAAAGATTACTGCGTGAAAATATGAAATTGCACATTGACTGGAGCAGCTGGCAGATTCCCGTGGAATTCAGGCTCATACAGGATTTCGGCAATGTTACAGACCCGGAGATGCGTCAAACTTTTAACCTCGGTATCGGGCTTGTTTTTGTTGTAAAACCGGATTTTTATGATTCCGTATTTACCGCTTTGGAAAATGCGGGAGAAAAACCGTTTCATATCGGAAACATAAAATAAGATGGATATGAAAGAAACAAATACAGCGGTACTCGGGGCCGGAAGCTGGGGTATCGCGATAGCCAATCATTGCGCACGGCTGGGACATCGTGTCTCTTTATGGGAATTTGATCCAAAAGCCGCGAAAAAGTTGAATTTTCATAGATCCAGAAAAGAGGTGTTAAAAGGTATCAAATTAATGCAGACCATTAAAGTCACCTCTTCGCTGCCGGATGCCGTTTCCCGGGCCGATTTGATTTATTTTGTTATTCCTTCTCATGTCGCCAGAAATGTTATGACAGATTTTACGAAAACATCATACCGCAAAAATGCTGTATTTGTCAGTTGTACAAAAGGTATAGAAAATGATACGCAGATGCGTATGTCCGAAATATTCCGGCAAGTCCTACCCGAATTCGATTTCAACCGGTTCGCGGTGTTGTCCGGACCGAGTCATGCGGAGGAAGTCAGCCGACAGATTCCAACGGCCGTCGTTGTGGCCTCTGCAAATGAGGAAACATCGGTATTGATCCAGGAAGCTATGAACAATATTTCTTTTCGTATTTATACGAGCCATGATGTAACGGGAGTTGAACTGGGCGGCGCGTTGAAAAATGTCATCGCGATTGCCGCGGGAATATGCGACGGCGCCGGATTCGGCGACAATACCAAAGCGGCGCTGCAGCCGCGGGGGCTTGCCGAGATCATTAGGCTTGGCCGGAAATTGGGTGCGGATCCCAATACATTTGCGGGACTATCCGGTATTGGTGATTTGATCGTGACCTGTATGAGTAAACTCAGCCGGAACAGATTTGTCGGCGAACAGATTGGTAAGGGATTAAAATTAGATCAAATCATGTCACATATGACTATGGTCGCGGAAGGAGTCCGTACTTGTAAATCCGTCGTGGCGTTATCAAATAAATATAATGTAGAAATGCCGATCTGTCGGCAGGTTTACGATGTGTTATTCGAAAACAAGGAACCCAAAGCCGCCCTGCAGGATTTAATGAACAGGGATGTGAAACCGGAGGTATGGTATTAATTCATTTAAAATTATTTAATTTTGCCGTCAAACAAGGAGTGAATTATGTTTAAAAATATCATGCTCGCCGTGGACGGCTCAAATTATACAGATTCCGTTTTATCATTAGGTATTACACTTGCCAGAGCATTCCACAGCCATCTACAGGTTTTAACCGTCGCCGATATCCGGGTATTCGAGTGGGCGACGGCAATCGGTTCGGATGGTTTTGTTCCCATTACCCCAACCAGTTTATATCAAAAAGAATCGATCAGGCTTTTGGAAGAGAAATGTATAAAGGTTCTTGAAAAATGTAACCAAATCCTGGAAAAGGAAAAGCTTGATTTTGAAGTGGAAAAAATGGTTTCCTCGCCTGTGAATGCCATCATCGAGCGATCACAGATTTCCGATCTGGTCATTATGGGGAAATGCGGAGAATTTTCCAGATGGGAGAGAACACAATTGGGCGCAACCGTGGAAACGGTAAGCAGATTGATCCGTAAGCCCGTTATTATAACGGATAAAAAACATTCTCCCATTCAAAAAATATTATTCGGGTACGACGGCAGCGCCAATGCCAACCAGGCAATGCTGTTTGTCGGACACCTCGGAGAAAAACTGAACGCGGCAATAACGGTTCTGACCATTACCGATGACCAGGAACTGGGCGAGCATTATCTAAAAGAAGCTGAAAAATATTTAAAAAGTTACAAGGTAAAAATTGAATTCGTCCTTTTACCGGGAACACCGGACAAGGAAATCATAAAATATGCCGAAAACAATAATATTAACCTGGTAGCAATCGGCGCGTATGGTCATTCAAGAATTCGCGAGGCTTTACTGGGTAGTAACACGGATTATGTTTTAAGATATTCACCATGTCACGTTTTACTGGCGAAATAACAGGGATACTCTTATTGTATCAGAAAGGAAGCAGAAATAATGGCAGCAAAGGCATTCATCTCGGAACTGAAGGATTATATAGGACAGGATGTTACCATTTCCGGATGGCTTTATAACAAAACCGGAAAAGGTAAATTATTGTTTTTAATGATACGTGACGGAACCGGTATTGTACAGGCGGTTTTGTTTAAAAACAATGTTGAAGAAGATGTTTTTGAAAAATGTGAACATTTACCCCAGGAAAGTTCGTTACATATTACCGGACATGTCGTCGAAGATAAAAGAGCCAAAGGCGGCTGTGAATTACAGGTAAAGGAGATACAGGTCGTTCATGTCGCGGAAGAGTATCCCATTACTCCCAAAGAACACGGGACCGAATTCCTCATGGACCATCGCCATCTCTGGCTTCGCTCCAACAAACAGCACGCGATTATTAAAATTAGGCATGAAATAATAAAGTCGTGCCGTGATTACTTTGACAATCTTGGATTTACCCTGCTGGACGCTCCCATTTTTACTCCGGCCGCATGCGAAGGGACAACAAACCTGTTTGAAGTCAATTATTTTGATGAAAAAGCCTATCTAACCCAGAGCGGACAGTTATACATGGAACCGGGCGCAATGGCCTTTGGCAAAGTTTATTGTTTCGGTCCGACTTTCAGGGCGGAAAAATCCAAAACCCGCCGCCATTTAACCGAATTCTGGATGGTTGAACCCGAAGTGGCTTTTTGCGACCTGAATCAGAATATGGACCTTGCGGAAGGTCTGGTATCTTATATTGTAGAGCGGGTGCTGGAAAATAAACGCGACGAACTGGAAACACTGGAACGTGATATATCCGCTCTCGAAAAGGTGAAAAAACCTTTTCCCAGGATTGATTATGATGAAGCGGCAAAAATACTCAAAGAGGCCGGCTCTGAATTTGTTTTCGGGGATGACTTTGGCGGCGGCGATGAAACGATCATTTCGGATAAATTTGATAGTCCGGTCATGGTTACACATTATCCGGCAAACGTAAAAGCATTTTATATGAAAAATGATCCGCAAAGACCCGACCGGGCATTGTGCGTTGATATGTTGGCGCCCGAGGGTTACGGAGAGATAATCGGCGGCGGCCAGCGTGAAGATGATTATGAAACGCTTGTGCAAAAGATCAAAAAACATGATTTGCCCATGGACTCTTTTAAATGGTACCTGGATGTTCGCAGGTACGGCAGCGTACCGCACGGCGGTTTTGGCCTGGGAATTGAGCGTACCGTGTCCTGGCTTTGCGGCCGCAGTCATGTACGCGAAACAATTCCATATCCAAGGATGCTGTACAGGCTTTATCCCTGATTTTTGTTTTCAGGGTTATATGGTAAATTCGAATTTAATATATTGAATAAAATTTATGGATGTATGTGCTCATATTACAGTTCACGGTGTGGTTCAGGGGGTCGGTTTCCGGTATTTTGCTTACCGGGAAGCGCAGTCTTATAAATTGAAAGGATATGTGCGGAACAATACCGATGGCTCCGTAGAAAGTGAAGTGGAAGGTCAAAAGCCGTATGTTGAAGCTTATATCGGCGCGTTGCATCGCGGGTCTTCATATTCCCATGTTACGGGTATAAATATCAAATGGAAAAAGTACGAAAATAAATACAAATCGTTTTATATATCTTGAATGGAAGGATAAATGAATGTTCGATTTTGAGGGAAAAATACGCAATGTGCCTGATTTTCCGAAAAAGGGGATTGGATTTAAAGATATTACAACTCTGGTTGGCGACGGGCAGGCCCTGCGGGAAACGATAAAAAGAATGAAGGGATTGTTCGCGGATGATAAAATTGATGCAGTTATCGGCATTGAATCGCGGGGTTTTATTTTTGCGGCGATACTGGCTTATGAATGGGGAGTGGGTTTTGTGCCCGTGCGCAAACCGGGCAAACTCCCGGCAAAAACCATAAGTGAGAGTTATGAACTGGAATATGGACAAGATTCCCTCGAAATCCATGTGGACGCGATAAAACAGGGTCAAAATGTTTTAATTGTCGATGATTTGCTGGCAACCGGCGGTACCATTGTCGCCACAACACGTCTGGCGGAGCGACTTGGCGCCAATGTTGTCGGCTGCTGTTTTTTAGTGGAACTGGATTTTTTAGGTGCGCGAAAAAAATTGACCGGTTACCGGGTTGAATCCCTGGTACATTTTTCGGAAGAATAGGTTGCTTTAAAGAATTTTTATTTTTTTGATTTTTATTTGTGATTTGTACAGTACTGTTATTGTATAAGCGCTTTAATAAGTAAAATCTGATTCATTTTCGGTAAATTGGGAGGCTGGATGTTTAAAATTTTAGTGATCAATCCCGGTTCCACCTCAACAAAGTTAGCGCTTTTTAATGATATTGAAAAGATTTTTGATAAATGTCTTCACCATCCGGTTGGTGATTTGTCCGGTTTTACCAGGATTGTCGATCAATTTGAGTACCGGCTTGAATGGATACTCAAATTATTAAAAGATGAAAATATTTCCCTACAGGACATCGACGCGTATGTGGGCCGGGGAGGTTTACTGAAAGCCATTCCGGGGGGTTCTTATAAAATAGATAACGAGATGTTAAATGATCTGCGTTCCGGTGTTCAGGGCGAACACGCATCCAACCTGGGCGGGATACTGGCAAACGCGCTGGCTCAAAAATATAACAAACCCGCTTTTATCGTGGACCCGGTTGTAGTGGACGAACTGGATGATGTGGCGCGGTTATCGGGACATCCTCAATTAACGCGCAAAAGTATATTTCATGCTTTAAATCATAAAGCGGTAGCCCGCAAGACGGCCGCGTTATTAAATAAAGATTACAAGAATGTGAACCTGATCGTCGCCCACCTCGGCGGAGGTATATCCGTTGCCGCGCATAAAAAAGGGCGGGTTATCGATGTCAATAACGCGCTGGACGGCGAAGGGCCCTATTCACCCGAAAGGGCCGGAACCTTGCCGGCCGGCGACCTGGTACGGTTGTGTTTTTCCGGCAAATTCGATCAGGAGCAGATTTTAAAAAAAATCACGGGAAAGGGCGGAATTGTCGCTTATCTGGGTACCAACGATTTAAAAGAACTGCAGGACAAAATCCGTAACAAAAAGGACCGGAATATCGAGAAAATACTGGCTGGAATGGTATATCAAATTTCAAAAGAAATTGCATCACTTGCCGCGGTTTTAAAAGGAAAAATCGATGCAATTGTACTTACCGGGGGAATAGCGAATAATAAGCTGATTATCAAACAAATTAAAGAGAGAGTTTCTTTTCTTGCTCCGGTTTATATTTTCCCGGGCGAAGAAGAGATGGAGGCCCTGGCGCAAGGAGTTTTTCGTATCTTAAGCGGGCAGGAAAAAGCGAAAATATATGCAAAAGAGGTCAAACAATCATGATTACATCATTTGATGAACTGTTGAAAATTGTCAAGACCAGACCAAAAAAAACAATAGCGGTGGCGATGGCCGATGAACATGAAGTATTGTCGGCAATATCCCAAGCAAACAAAGAAGGCATTGCCGATGCCGTACTGGTGGGTGATAAAAAAAGCATAATTCAATGTGCTAAAGAGAAAAATATTGATATCAGTAAATTTGATATTGTCCAGGCCGACAATGAAAATCAATCGGTCGTGCGGGCGATACAGTTGGTTCATGAACATTTGGCCGACACCCTGATGAAAGGCCGTTGTTCTTCCGCTACTTTGTTAAAGGGCATACTTGACAAACAGCATGATGTCCGTACCGGCAAACTTTTATCTCATTGCGCGATTCTGGAAGTTCCGACCTATCACAAACTCATCTTTATGACGGATGGTGGAATGAATATCGCGCCCGATCTTGACGCGAAAATCGGTATTATCGATAACGCGGTGGCCTGCGCAAGATTGTTGGGAATAGATCCCCCAAAAGTGGCTCTCATATCCGCCCTGGAAAAGGTCAATTATAAAGCCATGCCCTGCACGATCGACGCCGCGGTTCTATCCAAAATGAACCAGAGAGGGCAAATTCAGAATGCCATTGTGGACGGACCGCTGGCGCTGGATAACGCGATCAGTAAAAAAGCATGTGAAATTAAAGGTATAGAAAGTCCCGTCGGCGGTGACGCCGATATTTTGATCATGCCGGCAATTGAGGCCGGCAATGTTTTTTATAAAGCGCTCAGTATTCTGGCGCACGCGAAAACCGCCGGCGTCGTTCTGGGGGCCAAGGTCCCCATCATTTTATCTTCGCGGGCAGACAGCGAAGAAACAAAATATTTATCGATTGCTGTCGGTTTAAGCATTAGTGTGAAAAGTAAACAGTAAGATAAATGTAAAAAAACTATTCTTTTCCGATTTGACCTAAGTGCTGTGCTGATACATTACGATAATAATCTGATCACACCGGATTTATTAGTAATTGAAACATTCGATTAGATTTTTCAAATAAACGTCATACCCGGGATAATTGAATCGCTTTATTCAGTATTGCCGGATTCGGTTACGGCTAAAGTATTTGCTATATCCTGAAAAACCTTACAGAAAATCCAGGTCATTTGATTATGTGGAGTGAATAACGGCCCCCTTTTTTCATTTATTGGAAAAATTTTTATGCTTTGCTTTTTAATTTACAGAAATTTTTTTAAATTATTTTATTCATTCGTCAATTAATATGTGAATTTAGTTTTTTTTACATTTGTTAATTATTATATTTCTAAAGTCATGTATTATTGTGTTAATAATATGTTCTCACAAACATAGTGAACCTGATATTGGAATTTAAAAAATACAAGGGAAAGTAATGAATTCGGTAAAACTGGATATCTATTTAAAAAACGTATACCGGAGCTTTTTATATATATTTGCGGCGGCGGTACCGTTTTATATCTTTATACCCGAACTGTCTATCGGCATTTTACTGCTGACCTGGTTGGCCAGGATTTTAATAACCAAACGATTAAGGTTCAGAAAAATTGGTCTTGAATGGGCCTTCCTGGCTTTTGTTCTTGCCGAGTTCATATCTCTGCCGTTTTCCACAAACTTAATGCAGTCATTTATTTATTTAAAACGCCTGCTGCTTTTTCCAATAGTCTATTTCCTGGCCACCGGGATCGATGAGGAATCCGATCTGAAAAAAATGGTTTACATTTTTATTATAGCGAGCGGCGTTTATTCTTTCACCGGAATTATTTCCTATATCATAAATCCCGCCGTGCGGGTCAGTCATATTCATAACGCGATGACGGCAGGCGGTATCACCATGTTAAGCGCCCTGGCCGGTTTTGCCGTCGGATTCAAGACGATAAATAAACGATGGAAGGTTCTTTTTTTATTTATCGCTATATTAAATAGTGTTTGTTTAATTTTAACGGCGACAAGGGGTTCGTGGGTTGGTTTTTTTATCGGTTTAATGGTGATCTTCTTTTATGTTAATAAAAAGTTGTTATTATTCATACCTGTTTTTTTATTGGTTTTTTATCTTCTGCTTCCGGCTAATTTTAAATATCGGGTTGAGAATATCTTTAACCCGAAATATGAGAGTAACGCGTTGCGTTTACACTGGTGGAAAGTGGGTGTAAAAATATTTACGGATCATCCGCTTGTCGGCATTGGTGACGTTGGCGCGGGTGATGTTTACAGAAAATACAAAGATCCGGATGAAAAAGTCATCGGGCATTTTCATAACAATTTTGTTCATATTGCCGTAACTCTGGGCAGTGTGGGATTTTTGGCTTTTTTATTTATGACGATTTCGATATTTGTTCAGTTAATCAGGCAGTTGAAAAAATTAAAATCGGGCTGGTGCCTTGCCGCACTGGCCATGTTTGCCGCATTCCATGTAAACGGTCTTTTTGAATGGAATTTTGGCGACCAGGAGATCATTACCATCATATGGTTCACGATTGGTCTGGCTATGTTTCAGAAAATTTCCGGGCCGGATTCTCAAATTAATTAGTTTCGTGGCAGCGATTTTTATATAATGTATAGAGGCGTTCGTGTGTTGATCCCTAAAATAAAAGGAACTATGTGAAATGAAAATATCAGCAAGACAGTGGATAACAGGCGTTTTATTGGTTGTGCTTTTAACAGTGGCAGGATTCAATATACTCAAAAAACACGTTCGCAAGTCAAGTACCGGGGAAAAAGTCATATCCAGTGATGTTATGGTATTTGTGAATGCCGGAAAATCTTTATTACATGGTGAAAATATCTATTATGATGCACAGGGGAATAAGAACAGTTATGTTTATTTGCCGTTTTACGCATTTGTGAATATACCGCTGAGCTTTCTCGATCCCCAAATAGTAGATATAATCTGGTATATTTTGAACATCGTTTTTTTAATATATATTTTACGATACGCTTATTTTATTCTAACCGGCAGGCATTCGAAGAGTCTCTCATATAAAGAAAAATGGTTTTATTACGGCCTTGCGATTTTATTTTCTTCGCGGTTCCTGGTAAGGAATTTTCAGGACGCAAATGTCAATATTCTGATTTTGTTTCTTATCGTCTTGAGTTTTTACCTTTACATGAACAATAAACATGATTATTATTTTTTACTGATCGGTATTACCGCCGCGATAAAAATATTTCCGCTTTTATTTATTATTTATTTTTTTGCAAAAAAAGAAATTAAACCTATTATATATATATTGCTCGGATTTATTGTCGCGACCCTTTCACCGCTCCTGATATTAGGTCTCCCGAAATATATTGCTTATCTAATCGAGTTTAAGGAATATACGGGGCGGATCATGTCGGCAAAAGGCGCTGTAATTGAAAATTTTTCAATATGGGGAACGATGGTCAGAACTTTAACTTTTAACAAATCTTTTGTCTACCAGGATCAGCCGGTTTACCTGAATTTAACAAATTTGAGTATGGCATTGATTAAAGTTTTTGTTTTTGTAATAAATATTTTTTTTGTTATTTATATTTATTTGTTTACAAAAAAAGAATCCCAAACTGCTTCCGTGTCAAAAATAAATTTGCATAACGGTGCTTTTGTACTTACATTGCTTTTAATGAATTTTGTGTCTGTTCTGATAGAAGAACATCATGTTGTTTCGTTCCTTGTTGTATATTTGTATTTTTTAATTGCGGTTAAGGAAAAATTGATAACCGGCAGTATAGTGAAATGGATAATCTATGCAACAGGGATATTGTCCATCATCACGACGCACGATATTTTAGTGCCCATGGCGGGTAAACTTTTTCTGTTAAAGTGTCTTGCTTTTTCGATCCCGATATTGCCAAACGGGATCGTTTTTATTCTTTTATTACATTACCTGAACAGAAAATTGGCCTTAAATAATTTATAATAATCGGGATTGAAAACATGAAAAAAAATTTAATAATTTTTTATTCATTTGTTATCAATTGTCTTTTATACATCCACACTGTTTCCGCGGGAGAAATAATTGTATGGGAGGACAGCGCCCCATTTCCCAAAACTATTGTTGAAGCGGGTGTCCAAAAAGATTCATTAATAACACTTGAACCAGTTTTTGGATTAAATGGGAATGATATAGATCTTGAGAATTTTACGCTCGGAGGATTTGACTGGGAGTGGCCATATAATAGTATTGAATTGGGCGGGGTGGAGGATATAGATATCAGAACTTTGGATGACCAGGACCTTTACCTGATCACCGATCCGCTTCGTCCGGTCGTGCCCGGGGTGTCGGGAAAACTTTTTATCTACAATCCGCTGGAAAAAAGAATCACTTGGGAATATACAGGCAGTGAGCTTGTATTGCCGGTGGACGCTTTTGAATTTTTTGAAAACGGCCAGTACCGTATCCTGGTTGCCGACCGGGGAAATCATAAAGTGATGCAGATCGGTCGTGAAACCCAATCAATCGATTGGGAATATGGCGATCCGAACGGACTTGAGGGAAGCGGTCCGAACCAGTTATCCAATCCCGCGGACGCGGTGAAAATTGACGGGGCTTCACAGGTACTCATAGCCGACCGCGGGAACAACCGGGTCATTATTGTCGACAAGGCATCCAAAACTGTTGTATGGGAATTGGGTCCAGATGTGTTGAGCAATCCGGTGGATGTGGAGTATATAAAAACCTCGAATAATATACTCGTCACGGACCAGGGTCACAATCGTGTCATTATTGTCTCGAGGCAGGATTCCTCGATAATATGGCAGTACCCGGACCCGGCCGATGCCGGCAACCCGGAATACGGATTAAACAATCCAGTGGACGCGGATATTCTGGTAAACGGTCATGTACTCATCGCCGATGCGGGCAACAACCGGGTTATAGAAGTTGATCCGAACGATAGCGAATATTTCTGGGAGTTGAAATTATCTCTGTACACATTGCGGGATGTCGATCAGATCGGCGCCGATTCCAAAGATCGGGACAAACTCATGGTCGTGCACCGAAATGAACAGGCCAATAAAATATTGCCCTCCCGGATCGGTTTTCAAAGCGGCTGGCGGGAATCCCAGATTTATGTGCTTGCCCAGGATGTCAACTTTGATACGTTATTTTGGGACGCGGATACAAACCATTCCCAACTCACATCGCTGGAATTGCAATTCCGCACCGGTGCGGATGAAAACAGCATTAAACGCGCCCCATGGCTCGGACCCGACGGGGACACATTGTCGACATATAAAAAATCAGGACAAAAGTTTGCTGATGCGCATAACGGATTCAGAATTTACCAGTTCCGGGCTTATCTCAAAACGGAAAGCCCAAAAGATACGCCGGTTTTGAAAAAAGTCAGCGTCAAATATCATTATTATAAAATCAACGGTACTCCCAAACCGTATTTTTGGGCTTCTTCGATCGGGATCGCCGAATCGGATTCGATGATCCCCAAATGGAAAGAATTTTCCTGTAAATTAAAACTCCCGGATGATCCGCTAAAGAGAGGCGATATACAATTACTATTCAGAATAATTGAAAACAAAAGCCCGTATCGAACGTTGCACGAGTTTTCCGCCAACACGAACGAAAGCGAAAATATACTCAATCTGGAGAATATTCCGGCATTATGGGAAGCGACGTCCATCAATCTGAACGCGTTCCCGAGCACTCAAAATTCCTCCGTTACTCCTGCGCTTATAAGCTGGAAAGTGGTTTATGAAAAGATTATGTCCACTGTATCGTCGCTACGGTTCGTGGACGAGGAGGGTAATAATGTTTACAGCTACCTGGCAACGGCGGGTGAACCGGCCGCGGGTGAAGTGATGGATAAAATCTATATCATTCTGGATGATAATAACCTGGAACTGACCCGCCAGTATGTTGAATTGCCGGTAAAATCATTAATAAGCCGTGATGAGGAAACGATCAATCTGCGGTTTAAACAAAACTATTTTCAAAACGACACGGGCCTGCCCATCGTTATCAGAAATTATTCCGTTCCCGGTAACGATACACTTGAAGTTGTCGACAGGGATACGATGATTGTATATTATCAGGATGCAAATGATTCCACAGATATATCCGCTGATTCGGTCCTGGTTGTCCAGGCAACCAGGGGAGAAATGACGATAGAAAACGCCAAAGGCCAGCCGTTATCGGAAGTATATTTCGGTGATCAATTATTTATCCGGGTTACCGGCGAACAGGATAAAAATCTAAATCCGGCAAAACAGGATTCGTTAAAGATTGTCCTCAAAAATACGGCCCTGGACCGCGAGGATGTTTATTTATACGAAATTCCCAACAGCAAGGGGGTTTATAATAGCGACAATTTTATTAATAAAACAGGCATACCGGTCATGGATAACAAGAACGGCATCACCCTGAACGACGGTATCATGCAAAGCTCCTATGGCGGCAGTATCCAGGCCGAATATGTCGATAATGTAACGTTGACAAAGTCCGTACTGGTACCCTCCGAACAAAGTGTATATATCGATCTTGGAGGTGAACCCTATATAGTCGAAGTTGCCCCGAATCCTTATAATGAAAATACTGCCGCAAATTTCCGGATGAGGATAGCATCGGCTACGGGTTCGCTTGTGGTGCGGAAACTTGAGATATTTAATATCGCCGGCGAAAGAGTAAGAGAAATTGACGGCGGTTTGTTAAATTTTGATACCGGAACATTGGTCCCCAAAGAAAGGTATGGTATTGCTGATAACTGGTGGGACCTGTACAATGATAGTGGACAAAAAGTAAGCAGTGGGACGTACTGGTTAAAAGTTCATGTTAATTTACAACTGGATAATCCAAATGAAACCAAACAAATTTCGATTTTTCGCAAGTTTATGATTATTCGATAATCCGGTTTTTTTATTTTAATGTAAACTATTGTTTACGGTATTGGAGACAAAATGAATAAAATAACCTGTGTTAAATACTGCACTTTTATTAACAATATAAAATGGCCGGTTTTAATAAGTATCTGGCTGGCAATTACCGGGAATACTTTTTCGTTTAACAACAGCGGAGTCGGCTATTCCGGCGCCCCGTTTCTCCGGATAAGTTCCGCAGCAAGGCAGGTTGCTATGGGTGAAGCGTGTACAGCTTTGGCCGATGATATAAATCTGATGCGGTATAATATCGGGGGCCTGGGACAATTAAATACCGAAATGCTGGCCGCTAACTTTCATAACTGGCTTGACGACACCCAGCAGGGTTCATTTGCGCTGGCGTTGCCGTATAAATACGGCATTGTCGGAATTGATTTTACCTATTTTAATGAGGGTAAAATTGATGAAGTCGATGAACAGTTCCGACAAACCGGGGGGACGGTGAGCGGAGATGATTTTTTGTTCAATGTCGGGTATGGGTCGCGATTAAAATTATGGGATTATATTTTCAGCGTCGGCTCCAGTTTCAAATTTTTACGACAAACGCTTGCCGGACAGCACAGCACCACGATAGGAATTGACCTGGGAACACAATTTCATTATAAAAGCATCCTTTTCGGAGCGACAATTCAGAATATCGGGCTCTCCAAAGTAAAATTCCGTGATATGTCGGCGCCGTTACCCACAACATTCCGGCTTGGAACGGCCGCAGGACTGGGGAAAAGCGAGTCTTTACATATCAATGTGGCTGGTGATGTATCCTGGACTGTGAAGGAAAACCTGCGATATTATATCGGCGGAGAATTAACCATCAGTGAATTATTGTCCCTGCGGACGGGATACCAGTTCCATGATGTTGCCGCAACGCCGTTATCAGCCGGATTCGGTTTGAAAATTCCGATGGAATGGCTGGCCGGTTCCCAGACCCGGCTGGATTACGCTTATTCGCCAATGGACGTGTTTGAAACCGATATTCATCGATTTTCACTTTTATTCGTGTTCGGCGCCGCTAAAAAATCGGAGGATTACAACCGGATGCTGCAGGATGAACTGGAGGCCGCCAGAAGATCACGTATCGCTTTACAAAAGCTGGAAGATGAAATGGCCCGCCGTCTTGCCCGGGCAAAGCAAATCGCCGCGGAAAGTCAAGGAAAAATCGAGGTTGAACAAAAAGGGAAAAATAAGGTGCTTGTCAGCATGCGTATCAATTTCGATTTTGATAAATTTGATATCCGTAAAGCCGACTATAATACGATCAACCAGGCGGCGGATATTCTCGGCACCTATCCCGAGGCAAAGATACATGTTTCCGGGCATACGGACAGCATCGGGACCGACTGGTACAATATCCGTCTGTCACAGCGCCGTATCGAAAGCGTTATAAAATATCTGAAAACCGAAAAGAATTTTGAGGATAACAAATTCTATATGCCTATCGGTTATGGAGAACTCCGGCCGGTAGCCGATAATGGTACGGAAGCGGGGCGGGCAAGAAACCGGCGCGTGGAATTTATGCTGTTTACTTTTGACTCGAAACCGGAGTTGCCCGACGGATCGGCATTAAGAACTGTTCTGGCCGTTGATGACCGGACGATACATATTGTGTGTAACGGAAAGGTCGGCTACAGCGTAAAAACATTGAGTTCGCCGGACCGGTTAATTATCGATATACCGAATATTTACATGCTTTCGGATGTAAAGGAAATCGAATTGAACAGGGGACCGTTTATCCGCGCGCGGTTTGGATTTCACCGCGACGGTCCTTTCACACGGGTTGTTTTTGATCTCAACCGGTTGATTAATGTGGATGTAAGTGCACTGGAAAATCTGATTGTAGTCAAAGCCCTATAAATTTTTGTTGACTTATTTATAATAAAGGTAAATTTCATTGATGTTCTAATATTTGTTTTATTTGTTAATTGATTTCTTGCTTTTTAAACCATTTATCATTAAAATATTGTTTGAGAATCATTATTTTGAGGTCAGATATGCGAATTTGCTTTTTTACCATCTTATCCATCATGTGGATTTTACTGGCATGTAACCATACTTCTGAAGCGCTGGATGAAAATGCGACCGCGACTTTGACGATTTTTTATTCCAACGATATTATGGGTTATGTGAATCCCTGCGGCTGAAAGAGCGCACGCTACGGCGGGCTGGCTCGGAGAGCTGCCTTTATACAGGACAATATGGACAGTACGGATTTTGTCATCTTTATGGATGCCGGAGGTTTTGGCCGGGGCGGCGGCGAAATCGCTCAGCTTTATACCAATTATCTTGTTAACGGATTATCGAAAATCGGGTACAGGATATTCAATCTATCTTACCGTGATTTTTTTAACGGCGGCGAGTTTATCCGCGGACTTGCCAAAAAGTATGATGTGGATTTTGTCGCGTCCAATACGTATTACAAGGATACAAATAATCATTTTACCGATCCGTTTCTTGTAAAAACGATCAAAGCAAACAAGAATGCCAAATCTATTCCGTTTAATAAAATCAAAATAGGAATTATCGGTGCATGTGATGAATACGGTATGCTTTTTTCCAAACAACTCGATGAACAAATGCTGGAAAGCAAACCCCCGCTTGGAGAATTACAAAAGAATATTGAAAAGGTTCGTGAAAAATCCGATATGGTAGTATTTTTGTTTAACGGAAATTATAAGACTTTTAAAGAGATAACGGGCCAGGTAAAAGGCATTGATGTAGCCGTGATGGGCGGTCAGTATTATATGGTTACACCTAATGAATTCTATAATAATACAATCGTTGTCACGACGCCAAGCATGGGGAAATATGTCGGCCAGTTAACCGTAGAACTGGACAAGGACAAAAAAATTGTGTCACACAGCGTACATCAGGAAGCCTTAAAAGAGGACATGAAGGATGATCCGGATATGGTAAAACTGGTTCAGGAGTTTGAACAGGCGGAGAAAAAATTGCAGGATTCGCAAATATATGGAACCGAATAAATATGGCAGAAATATGAAACGCTATGATCCCGGTCATAGCGTTTTTTGATTAAATCCTTTCATACTATGGTATATTAAATTCAATGTCCGATAAATATGTTTTGAGACATACTGATCCCGCCGTTCTCAATATTTATGTTTCCGGTGCCAAGGCCGCACGACTCGGCAAAATATTTAAAAACGGCTTCCCGGTGCCTGAATTTTTTGTTATCAGTTGCGCCGCATATAAAAAATTTGTCCGAAAAAAAAACACCCAAAAAAATATTACAGCTATTATATCAAAAGGACTGGCATACCTGCAGGGAAGCTCTTCCGAACCGATGTCTCTGGCTGTTCGTTCATCCGCGCCGTTTGAAGATCATGCAACTTTTTCTCTGGCCGGACAATTTAAAACTTTTCTCAATAACCGCACACCCGATGAGCTCCTAAAATCCGTATACAAATGCTGGGACTCGATGAATTCCCGTTATGTGCGCGCATATATGCGGCAGTTTAACTTTTCCATGAACAAAACAGCCATGGCGGTACTGGTGCAGAAAATGTTAAAACCGGATTTCGCCGGAGTGTTATTTACCAAGCATCCCGTAACCGGCGATGAAAATGTACTGTTCATTGAAATCGTCCGTGGGATCGGTGAATCGCTGGTATCAGGGAAACAGGAACCGGTGCGTTTAATAGTCCGCAGAGACAATCATACAATCGACAAAATATACGGCGACAAAAAAGATATACAGTATTTAAATTCTTTATGTGATTTTGAACGACTGATTTCGGAATTGGTGGCTCTCTCTTTAAAGATTGAAAAATTATTCGACGCTCCGCAGGATATCGAGTGGGCCGTTGAAAAGAGTAAATTGTGGATACTGCAGTCCCGTCCCATCACCCATTCGGTCAGTACTCAGCGGACCAAGGTGGACAAAAAAGGCGAGATATGGACGGATTATTTTTTCGCCGAGCGTTTTGTCGAACCGTTATCACCGCTTGGCTGGTCTATTTTGGAAAAATGGGTTATAAAAAATGCGTTTCGTGAGCCTTTAAAATTTATGGGTAATCTGAAACTGGCCAAAAGCGCACAGATAACAAAATTAATCGATGGTTATCCGTATACAAAAATTACTGTTTTCCAGCGTATCTACGCGCCGATTCCCCTGAATTTTATATCACGAGACAAACAGGCATCGTTATTACTACAAAACCGGAAGAACAGATGGCTGCTGGAAGCCGTTAAAGCCGTTCCCTATATTGTCAGACTGATACTGATTAAGGATTTTAACTGGATACCGGAAATTAATTTGCGGCTGTGGCGAAAGTTTGTTCGTTTTAGTAACAGGCGTGTCGCGGAATTAAAAACCGGATTGACGAACGAAAAAAATATTTTGGATATATTCATAGAAACCGAACAGTTAACAGACCGGTTTTTAGCCCTGCACAGATGGAGCATCACGTTTGCCGATATCTTTTTTGTTCTGTTGCAAAAGTTTTTATATTTAATAAAACCGGTAAACAATTGCGATAAATTGTTGTCGGAATTACTGGCGGGCCTTAACAACGAAACAATAAAGGCCAATGTGCATTTACTGCATCTGGATCAAAGTAAAGATTCATATGAGAGTTTTTTCAAAAAATACGGGCACAGGTCCGAAAGCCTGGATATATTCCATCCGAACTGGATGGACGATCCGGAAACCATTAAAGGCCTGTTTGACAAGATCGGTATAGCAAAAAAGTCGGATATGGTTAAAAAAGAGATTACCGCCCGCGTATCCATCCGTGAAAACGCCGAAAAATTGTGTTTTGATTTTATCGACGGTCTTTTCCCCGTTTACCGTTCCGCGATGAAGCACTTGTTCAAATGGTTGTTATATTACACACAGGAATTCACCCTGCTGCGGGAAAATCAGCGGAACCAGTGGCACAAAGTTCTGGCGGTTATGCGGGCAAGCGTACAACGGCGCGGTGAAATGCTGGTCCGTCAGGGTATGCTGAAACAGACCGATGATATGTTCTTTTTAAACCGGCGAGAATTTTTAAAAATTGATTTGTATAAAACCGATATTTCTGCTCGCATCGAGCACAGAAAAAAAGAGCGCATCGATCATATAAATCGTAATCATGTAATTTTACAGCAGCAAAAAAAGAAAAGTTTTTCCTCGGCAAACGGATCGGAACGGCTGGAGGGCTTTGGGGTCAGTAAAGGTGTTATCCGGGGCCGGGCCCGTATTGCAAGGTCGTTCACGGAAGCGCGCCAGGCCAACGGCGATGAAATACTGATCGCGCATTCCGCCGATCCGGCATGGTCCCCGATATTCAGCGTGATATCCGGGATGGTGCTGGAAACAGGCGGGGTTTTATCGCACGCCTCCATTGTCGCCCGGGAATTCGGCCTGCCCACCGTCACCGGAATCGCCCGCGCAACGCAGGTCATCCGCAACGGCGATTTGCTGGAAATTAACGGTGAATCCGGTATCGTGGAAATTATCAGATCATAATAGTATATATATTAATCCGGGATAAATTGCAATGACCATAGATCAGGTTATCGACAGCTTAAAAAGAGACAGCGGTTTTAACAGCAATACGACATACTGGAAACATATTCCGGCGCGGGAAGCCGAATATGCCGAATTCCCGGAAAACCTGGACAAACGGATCATAACCGCCCTGCAAAAACACGGCATCAAAAAACTTTACACGCACCAGGCCGACGCCATTACCTCCGCCATCAGCGGTAAAAATACGGTGATCGTCACACCGACGGCTTCGGGTAAAACCCTGTGTTATAATATTCCCGTACTGAACGCCGTCCTGCATTCCCGGGAGGCCCGGGCGCTGTATTTGTTCCCGACCAAGGCGCTGGCCCAGGACCAGCTTACGGAACTGCACAGCATTGTCGAACTGCTTGAAGAAGATATTGATTTTGATATTAAAAGTTATACCTTTGACGGCGATACGCCGCAGTCTGCGCGCAAGGCGATCAAGAGCTCCGGGCACATCGTCGTGACCAATCCCGATATGCTGCACACCGGGGTCATGCCGCACCATACGACCTGGGTGAAACTGTTTGAAAACCTGCAATATATTGTCATTGACGAAATCCATCATTACCGGGGCGTGTTCGGCAGCCACCTGGCCAATGTCATCCGCCGGTTAAAGCGTATCTGCCGGTTTTACAACAGCAATCCCGTGTTCATCTGCTGTTCGGCGACCATTGCCAATCCGGTCGAACTGGCCGAACATGTCACCGGCGAACCCATGTTTCTTGTGGACAACAACGGCGCCCCACAGGGCGAGAAATATTTTATATTATACAACCCGCCGGTGGTCAACAGGGAACTGGGCATCCGCCGTTCCTATATCAAGGAGACCCAGCGCATCGCGTCCCGGTTTATCAATCACATGCTGCAAACCATCGTGTTTATGCGCACCCGGATGAGCGTCGAGATTTTGCTGACCTATCTCAAGGATTTCATGCGGAAAAACAAAAAATCCGCCAGTCTGATACGCGGTTACCGCGGTGGATACCTGCCGCTGCAGCGCCGCGAGATCGAGAAAGGATTGCGCGACGGCAGTATTACCGGCGTGGTCAGCACCAACGCGCTGGAACTGGGCATCGATATCGGCCGGCTTCAGGTGTGCGTTATGGCCGGTTACCCCGGCACCATATCCAGCACCTGGCAGCAGGCGGGCCGGTCGGGCAGACGGACCGGTCTTTCGCTGGCGATCCTGGTCGCCTCTTCGTCGCCGCTGGATCAATATATTGTCAATCACCCCGAATACATGTTTTCGAAATCGCCGGAATCCGGGATTGTCGACCCCGATAACCTGGTCATACTGCTGAGCCATATCAAGTGCGCCGCATTTGAACTGCCGTTCGATACGGACGAGCGGTTCGGCGGGCGGTTCGATGGCAGCGGCGGTCTGGACAGCACCCAGGAGATCCTTGAATACCTCGCCGAGGAAAATGTTCTGCATCGGGCGGCGGGCAAGTGGCACTGGATGGCGGATACCTACCCCGCCGAAGCGGTCAGTCTGCGCAGCGCCGCCGAGGAGAATGTCGTCATTATCGATAAAACCAGGCCGGACGAAAAAGTCATCGGCGAGATAGACCTGTTTGCCGCGCCTTTGATGGTGCATGACGAAGCCATATATATTCACGAGGGCCAGCAGTACCATGTCGACAAACTGGACTGGGAACGCCGCAAGGCCTACGTGCACGAGGTGAACGTCGATCATTACACCGACGCGCAGCTTAAAACCGATCTGAAAGTCATTGAAATTTTCGAGGAAAATCAAACACTGACCAATACAACGGGCTACGGCGAGGTGGTCGTCTCCTGCGTGGCAACCATGTTCAAAAAAGTCAAATTCAATACCCACGAGAATATCGGCTGGGCCAAGATCAACCTGCCCGAACTGGAACTGCACACCATGGCCTTCTGGTACTCTTTCCCGGAGGAGATCGCGCAGTCGATCGGCGTTGACAACCAGCAGCTTGGCGACGGCATCAAGGCCGTATCCAATGTGCTGAGCCGGGTTGTGCCGTTGTTTGTTATGAGCGATATGCGCGATTTTGCGTCCATGCCTATGGTCCGCGCGCCCTTGTGGCAGAAACCCACGGTTTTTATTTGGGACCAGTACCCGGGCGGCGTCGGTTTCAGCAAAAAGCTGTTCCACATATACCAGGATGTGGCGCGCGCCTCGATCGGTCTGGTCTCCGATTGCGGCTGCGAGAACGGTTGTCCTTCATGCGTCGGCCCGGTTCTTGAAGTCGGCGAATACGGCAAATCGACGGCCCTGTTACTGCTGGATTACATGGTCAAAAACGCGGGTAAATAACCGGGGGCGTGGATTATTAACATTGGCTTCTATAAAAGAAAAACTTCGCGGACTCTCTCATATATCAGCCGCCGCTCCGGCTGCGGAAAGGAGGGAGTCGGATTCTTCTTCCCGGATCATCTCCGAACTTGACGCCCGGATCGTTGAAAATGATTACGGCGCTTATGTATTCCGGGAAAAAAGGTTTTCTCTAAATTTTGTACACGGCGTTCCATTACATGAATTCCTGGAACTAAAAGGACCGGATTTTGTTTGCGCAGGAAAGAATCAGGAGCTTGAGGGGATGCAGCCGGATAAAGTACTGTTTATCGATACGGAAACCACCGGTCTCGCCGGCGGGACAGGAACCTATGCTTTTTTGGTGGGAGTCGGATTTTTCGCGGATTCCGAATTTGTTGTCCGTCAGTATTTTATGCGCGACTACGGGGAGGAACCGGCGCTTTTACATGCGTTATCCCGGGTTTTGCAGGATAAAACCGGACTGGTCAGTTACAACGGCAAATCTTACGACATTCCCGTATTGAACACGCGCGGTATAATAAACAAGGACCGGATCCCGTGGGACGCTTTTAAACATCTTGACCTCCTGCACGCGTCGCGGAGACTGTGGCGAAAAACCATAACTCCATGTACCCTGCAAAATATCGAACAGAACATTTTGGGCTTTCGCCGGGAAGGGGACATTCCCGGCTGGGAGATACCCGCCCTGTATTTCGACTTTTTGCGCAACCGTGACTATGAACCGATTGTGCCGGTTTTCAAGCATAATGTAATGGATATTCTGTCGCTGGTGAGCATCACGGTGAACATCTGCCGGGCGTTTTCCGGTTATGAAAATTTGCAGCAAAATCAATATGATTATTTCAGTATTATCAAAACATTCGAGGAACTGGGGGACCATTCAAAGGCGGTGCATGCCTGCGAAGTATTTCTCGAATATGAGTCATTACCCGAACTGGTGCAGATTTTACTCAAAAACGCAACGCTGTTGAAAAAAATGAACCGGATGGAAGAAGCGGAACGGGTCTGGTTTAAAGTGATAGATCGTGTGAACCGGTTTTTCCCCGAACCTTATACCGAGCTTGCCAAGTATTATGAACATAAACTGCGGGACATTAACAGGGCCTTGGAGATTGTCGAACGGGCTGAAAAGAGGATGAACATCATCGCCGAATTGCGGGGCGGCTTAAATAACGATATAAAAGAACAACTGATTTACCGAAAGCAAAGACTTGTCAGAAAGCTGAAACAAACCGGCGAAGGAGGCGAAACGTGACGGAAAGATTGTACTATACTGACAGTTATTTGAAAGAATTTAACGCAAAGGTCATTCAAACGGGAGAGATAGAGGGCAGACCTGCGGTCGTGCTGGATAAAACCCTGTTTTATCCCGAATCCGGGGGACAAATGTTTGATACGGGTATTATTGAAAATGTGAGCGTATGCCGTGTTGTTTTGAAGGAAAACGTCATCTGGCACGTGCTGGATAAACCGGTTTCAAAAAAGGATATACACGGCCAGATCAACTGGGTGCGGCGGTTTGATTTTATGCAGCAGCACACGGGATTTCATATTCTGGCGGGCAGCTTTCTGCACCAGCTTGAGGTGGAGACCCTCTCCTCGCATCTCGGGGAAGAGTATTCCACAATTGATGTGCGCAGCGACCGGATCGATGCGGCACAGCTCAAAGACGTTGAGGACCATGCCAACAAGATCATCTGGGAGAACCGGCCGGTGCGGGCCTTCTGGGCGGAAAAGGAGGATATGGATAATCCGCTGCTGCGCAAGGTTCCGGATGAATTCGAAAAGGTTCGGCTGGTGGAGATCGAAAACTATGATCTCGATCCCTGCGGCGGCACACACGTAAGAAATACCGGCGAGGTGGGCCTGGTGAAAATACTGGGCAGTGAAAAAATCAGGGGAAATACACGTTATGTATTCGTCGCCGGAAACAGGGCTCTGCGGGAGATGCAGAAACAATACAATATACTGACAACACTATGCCAGCAGTTAACCACCGGCGTTGATGATATGCCCGCTGCGGTGAAAAAGCTGTTGGAGGAAAATAAAAATTATATCAAAGCGCTGCAGAATTTCGAAAAGCTGGGCGAGGAAAAAATCGTGAGCGAGCTTTTGACGGAAAATAAAACATCAAAAATTGTGGTGAAAAATATCGAAGACAAAAAGATCGACGGCTTGCGCCGCATTGCCAGTACGGTCATTAAAAATGGCCATGGAACGTTTTTACTTGGTTCGACCGGCGAAACGCCGTGTCTTGTTTTTGCCACCACGGATGAAAAGCTGGACCTGCGGCCGGTTTTTCAGCAGGTATTGCCTTTGATCGACGGCCGCGGCGGCGGTTCGGTCTCGTTCGTGCAGGGGGGAGGGACCAATTCTGCGGGCGTACCTGAAGCGCTGGAAAAGGCAAGGGGGCTGCTGGGGTAATAACATCCGATTCGGGGGGCGTAATCCTGCCGGAGATATCGATTTTTGCTGAATGAATAAAATTTTCATTGCAAATTAACAATTATCTTTATATAATTTTTTATTGTCAGGAATCAATGCGGTTACCGAATTCTGTGGAAAGTGGATAGAGGATAACCGGGTAACAATATGGGCCGTTTTCGTGTCGGGTTTTTTACTTTATTTTTTATATCAGCTCAATCGTCATAGAGACCAGACAGGCCATTTGTTAAATTTAAATGAATGCATTTTATACTATTAATGAATAGGTGGAATTTAGATGAAAATGAAATCTGTTAGAATATCAACGAATGATTTGAATGAAATATCTGATTCCGGAATCATACAAACGAATGTTATGCCGGATGAAGTGAAAGAGGTTGTAATCGATTTTATATCTGTTAAAGGATTACACGTAATTGATGAACCGGCGCATCCGGATTATTATGATTTTATTGTCGTAATGAAAGGTCAGGCAAATTTTCATGCGCAAGGTTTGGCGT
The DNA here is from genome assembly GCA_016934825.1 of Candidatus Zhuqueibacterota bacterium. GTDB lineage: Bacteria > Zhuqueibacterota > Zhuqueibacteria > Residuimicrobiales > Krinioviventaceae > Fontivivens. The sequence continues at coordinate 8,017 of JAFGSB010000075.1, read as the reverse complement.
ATACTTTAACAAATGACTCTGTTGTAAGGGCCCCATATAATCAAATTTATCAAATTAAGGTGGATCCCGGCGAGGAGATTCATTATTTTCGTTTCAGAAAATTTCTGGATTCACTGGACCGTAAAGTGATAGAACAGGAGAATGAAAAGCACATAACTTTGTTTGTAAAATCCCGTTCAGAATGTCCAACGTATACCGAAAGTATCAAGAGCGAAAAAACCTTAAATCGGATGATTTTGCGGGAAGGGATGATTCCCCGCTTTTGCGCAGGTACCGTAGAAACGATTGGGCCGGATAAAGTGGATAGTCATGTTCATCCGATGCTGGACCAGATTTTTTTAGGATTACCCGGTTGCAACTGCACTTGTTATGCAGATGGAGAAAGTGCAGAATTAACAGAATTTATGCTCCTGCATATTCCATTGGGTTCGGAACATTCTTCGTCTGTGGATGCAGGCAAAAAGTTGAATTATATGTGGTTCGATTTTTTTCTGACTTTGGAAGGACAGGAATATATAAATAAACACCATACGATTGATGAGGAATAAAAAAGAAAACGTAAAAACAGGCCTGACAGACTTTTACAAAATGAGGAGAAGAAAATGAGGGTTCTACGATTTGTTTTTGTTTTATTATTTGTTTTTACTATGAATTCATTTGCCAAAGTTCCGGACTGGCTGCAAACGGCTCGAATTTTTCTTATTGATGCTTACCAGTATCCTTTTCAACCCAAGTTTGAATATGATGCGGAGAAAACTGCACAGATGATGGAGGAAATGAATGTCAATATAGTGCGTTTTGGCACAATGGGCAAATTTGCCGCCATTCAGGGTATACGTTTTACCGTTCACCCTGATCAGGGTGATCGTGATTGCCTGACGGAGACTATTGAGGCATGTAAAAAAAGAAACATAAAGGTCATTCCTTACATTTCTACCGGACATAAACTGGGCCTGTCAATGTTGACCCGGGATTATCCTGAATACGCGTATCGTCCGATTCCGGGAGGACCAGTAGAAGAGCTTAAGGAATTTAATGGCGAACCCGATGTTGCCGTCTGTTGGAATACGCCATATAAAGACGCTTTTTATGACTATGTGGAGCATGTGGTTCGTGATTATGATATAGAAGGTATTTATTTTGATACCTGGTGGCCGTTTTATTATTGGCGCGGTCACAAGGTGTGTTATTGTGAAGGCTGCCAAACCGAATTCAAAAAATATTCCGGACATGACCTGCCGTATCATGAAAATGAAAATGATTATACGGCCGAGGAACTGGCAATTATTGATGAGTATCATGACTGGTATTATGAGGTGATGATCGATATACTTTATGATATCCGAAAAATGATCAAATCATATAAAGATATACCTATGATTATCAATTTGAATAATCCGATTAAAATGTCACAACAAGATCCACGTGTAATTGCCGCCATGGATGCTTTTCTTTATGAAAAAGGCAGTACCATGCTGGAACGCGCTGAAGGGGTCAGCCTGGCGCGTTCTATGGGACTGGGAGTTTTCCCATATATCGGCACATACAATAACTGGCCGCGCGTTATGTATAACGGCATTGATTATCAGCAACAAATCTATACCACAGTGATGTTTGGAGGCGCTCCGATCATTGCGCAGCCACAGGCATATGCCGATCATACCGAATACCGCAAGTATGTTGAAGAACCTTTCGATTTTTTGAATAAACACGAGGCGGATTTTTCAGGATTTGTAAATAATCCGCATGTGGCAGTGATTTATCAATTCAAAAATCCTCCTGGTCATGAAAAAAAGGGGTGGTGGTGGAAAATGGATACACGTACGGCCACTCTCGGCGCTTTTGCCGCCTGTTTGTATCAGCATATTCAGGTAAGTTCTGCTATGGAATCACTGCTCGATTCGCCGGAAGAGTTGGCCAAATACAAAGTACTTTATCTTGCGGATGTACCTTATTTAACAGAGCAGCGCATAAAAAATATCAAAGAATATGTTCGTAATGGCGGCGGTCTTTTAGTCGGTTACGCCACTTCTTTATATGATGAAAATGGTAAAAAACAGGAAAAGTTTGGGTTGGAAGAGCTGATACAGGTAAAACCGGGAAATTATACCGGTGAAAAGAAATTTATTATTGATAATTATACCTGTATGCTCGGCGGTCCCAATGAATTGTATTACTTAGCCAAAGATAATAACGATCAATTATCTGATTACTGGAAAGGTCGTCTTGTGCCGCTGTGGCATTATGAACCCATAAAGGTTTTGGATGGCGGAGAAGTATTGATGGATATTGTAACGGGTGATGACACTCGCTTGCTCATGCCTGGTGTTGTTTTAACGCGGTATGGAAAAGGTAAGGTCTTATATTCTTCCTCGTCGCTTGAGAGCCTGTATTCTCAAAATACAATGTCGGTATTGGGATACCTGATTAAAGAATTTGTAAATTTGGTCCAGCCGGAAAGCCGGCTTTACAAGGTGGAAGCGCCAAAGTCATGTATTACCAATCTTACCCAAAAAGGAAATACTTTTATACTACATTTGACGAACTGGACCGGCAACAAGTTGGAAAGAGAGGATATGTATGAATATTACCTGGCCCCAATTGAAAATGTTAAGGTCGAATTAACCGCTCCCAAAGGGAAAAAGATAACGGCAGTTTCCCCTTTGGTCGCCGGTGAAGTAACGCAGACCCGAAGCGATAATAGTGTCAAGATTTTAATACCCCGGATAGAAGCATATCAGGGTATACGGTTTACAATAACGGAATAGTAAAAAAATTGAGTGAATTCAGGTTCCAGGTGCAAATGTATTCCTGGATAAATATCTAAAAGAGAATATGAACAAAAATCCATAGATTCTGTCGGTAAATTTAATTATAAATTTTTGTTTACCCCGGATGTCGACATCCCGGGTAATTTATATATTCAATACAGAACGATTCTTAAATTAAAATCATCGGTCAAGGTTTTCCGATGGTGTAAAGTTAATATTTAAAAAATGTTTCTTGTTTTTATGTAATATTTATTTTATTATTTTTATCATTCCGGGGTTTACAACAGGGACTTTTCGATAATTGATGATGAAAAATATGATGCAACTTGAGTTCAAGTTTTTTAAAATTACCGGATTGGACAAAAAGCTATTTATTTGAAAATTGATTATTTTAAAACAATTCGGCAGAGGAATACCCAAATGTTCTAAAACATTAGCGGATGCGGATTTTGAAAATGGAAACTGATAACCTGTTACGCCAAATATTTTCAATACCATTAGATGAAAATAAATATCTGATTTACGCGCCTCTCAAGGGTATTGCGTTTATCGGTAATGTGTCGCTGGTCAATAGCATCTTTGAACAATGTCGTTCTTCCGGGGCTTTGTGGAAGACCGAAAATCTTGATTTCCTGCATCAATTGAACTTTTTTTTACCCGAACCGTTTCCCGTCGATGAATACAAACAAAGCGGTACGCAATATGACGCCGTGATACTGTTTTTGACGAATCAATGCAACCTGCGTTGTTCTTACTGTTACGCTTCTTCGGGTGAATATCCACGCAAAACAATGTCCTGGGAAATTGCCAGAGACGCGATTGATTATGTTATGGAATCGGTCCGACTTCATAATGCTCCTGTTATGACGCTGGGATTTCATGGCGGCGGCGAACCGACCCTGAATTGGAACATTTTGACCAGATCGGTGGACTATGCGCGTTGCCTTGCCGACAAGAACCGTGTACCCTTGCAGGTATCGGGTTCTTTTAACGGTTACTGGTCGAGGAAAATATTAAAGTACATCTTGAATAATTTTACCGAACTGAGCCTCTCCTTTGACGGCCTGCCCGAAGTGCAAAATCTGCAGCGCCCCGCTATGGGTAACAAAGAATCCTATCCCCGTGTGGCTGAAACGCTGCACGCCCTCGACGGGGCTGATTTTCCCTACGGGATTCGAATGACAATCACGAACGATACGGTTGACAGGCTGGCGGAAAGCGTAGCATTTATTTGTGATAATTTTCACCCGCAAAAAATCCAGGTAGAGCCCGCTTTTGCGGAAGGCCGGGCCATTGAAAATCATTCACTTATTAAAGATATTCGAGTTTTTATCGACCAGTTTATGCGGGCGTATTCCATTGCCGAAAAACAAAAAGTTACACTGTTCTATTCCGGCGCCCGCCTGAATGCGCTGACCACACGTTTCTGTCTGGCCGCCTGCCGGGCCTTTGTCGTAACGACAGAGGGTGATGTCACGACCTGTTTTGAAACCTACGGCCGCGAACATCCCGCTGGTCCACGTTTTTTTGTGGGCACATATACAGGAAACGGTGGTTTTGAGATAAATACGGAAAAACGGCAAAAACATTTTTCACGAACGGTGGATGAAATCCCTTTTTGCCAAAACTGTTATTGCAAATGGCACTGCGCCGGAGACTGCGAAATAAAAACCACAGCAGCGTCAGGCGACGGATTCCAGCCCTCCCGTTGTTTGATCAACCAGGAACTGATAAAATACCTGATCCTTGATAAAATCAAGCAAAACGGCGGATTATTATGGGTAAATCATCATCAGTAATAAATTCAATAAAGGAGACCAGATCATGAAAGTTCCACGGTTTCAAATGCAAAGAATTTATTCGGACGGCAGTAAAGAAGAACCAAAGATATATAAAATAAGAGATATTCAAACCGATTGGCGAATGGGAAGGCGCGGCTTTTTATTAACATCCGCGATTGGCACCGGTGTACTGAGCAGTTGTGCGACGACGACTATTCCCCCGCAAACCCCGCAAAACGAAAGGACCGGCAGTTGCACAGAAGAGATTAATGCGCATACCGGTATTGTACAGTCAGTTCGTTTCAGTCCTGACGGCAGGCTCCTGGCTTCGGGGTCAAGTGACAATACCATAAAACTGTGGGAGATGCCGGCCGGCAAATTACTCAAAACATTGGAAGCGGGTAAATCAATTATTAATTCAGTTTGTTTCAGCCCAGACGGCAAGCTCCTTGCCTCCGGGTTTTCGGATTCCATCAAATTGTGGGAAATTTCAACCGGGAAATTAATAACGACTCTAAAGAGGAATTGGAGTGCCGTCAAATCAGTTTGTTTTAGTCCTGATAACAAGTACATTGCCTCGGGATTAACTGATAATACCATCAAACTTTGGGAAGTGCCGACCGAGAAGCTAATTATAACCGACACACTAGCTCGCAGGACTAATTTCGAGAAATGGGAAGTACCTCCCGGGAATTTGATATATACACTGGAGGGGCATTCGAAAACTGTAAATTCTGTTTGTTTCAGTCCTGACGGCAAGCTTTTGGCCTCTGGTTCAGATGATAACAGTATAAAGCTTTGGGAAATGCCGGCAGGAAAGTTGTTTAAGACATTGAAAAAGCATAAATATGACGTATATTCAGTCTGTTTCAGTCCGGACAGTATGCAACTTGCCTCCGGTTCTTTGGATGATACTATAAAATTGTGGGACATCCCGTCTGGTAAGCTGATAAAAACATTGAAAGGGCAATCGGAACGGATAAATTCAGTTTGTTTCAGTGCTGACGGCAAGTTAATTGCTTCCGGTTCTGATAATAATATCATCGAAGTCTGGGAGTTGCCAACTGGAAAATTGTTACTCAGTTTGAAAGGAAATTCGAATTATAATTACATCAAATCTGTTGATTTCAGCCCTGACGGCAGGTTCCTTGTCTCTGGCTTTCGTGATTACACTATCAAATTATGGGAGATGCCGTCTGGTAAGTTCATAACCTGTCTCTTTGATCCGGCAGCCCTGGAAAGGGGGAAAAAAGCGAACCAGTATACCGTGACCAATGAATACGGACAGGTCATCACGTTCACGATGCCCTGCGGTTCACCCCTGCCGCCCGGCGCGATTTGCACGTGTGACTGCGTGCCCGGAACGCTTTATGTTGCGCCTCCAAAGTCAAGAACCAGTACGTTCTGTACATGTGATAAGATCTGCACCTGTGTGCCGATTAAATGAGGCGTAAACCTCCCGGAGGTGGATATTAAAACCAATACCCCGGATATATACCCGGGGTTTGGTTACATCCTGATTGAAAAATTTATACGCTCACGGAGTTTTAGGGCAACGTTTTATTATTTACAGTTTATTTCACCAGCAGCATTTTGTTTGTTACGGTACGGTAATCGGTTGCCAGTTTGTAAAAATAAACGCCGCTGGCAAAATCGGCACCGTCGAATAATACGTTATACGATCCGGCGGATTTGTTTTCATTAACAAGGACGGCAACCTCTTTGCCCTGAATATCGTATACAACTAATTTCACATTAGTTGCTTTCGGTAAAGTATAGGATATTGTTGTCTGCGGATTGAACGGATTCGGATAATTTTGGACTCTCAGATTATATGAAACAGGATTTATTTCTTTGTCAACTGCAGTTGTATGGCCTTCAATTCTGATATCATCCATGAACCAGTCATCTTCAAAGTCTGTATTAAAATCCGGGAAAATAGCTATCCTGCCGAACATACCCTGCTCCATTCCGTCCACGTTGGTGAAATCAAAGGACAGTTCTTCCCAACTCGAGCCTGATTCGGTATACATTTCGACTGTTTTATTGATATTCTTGTCTTCAAAATTTTCGAGTTTGAATAATACAGAAAGACCCGCATCGGGAGCCAAGACTTTAAGTTTAAAAACAATTTTGTCCACCCATTCGAAAGGCATGTATTTTTCATCGTTGGCAAAGCCTTCCCACGGACAGACGGACGTATACATCCAGGCACACATTTCGCTTGAATTGACATCATCGGGCAACGGATTTTCCACAACATAAAATTCAGCCGACCCATCGTCGCAATCCCAGAAATGCCACCAGGGATTTATATCCTCAAAATTTGCCAGCAGGCCATCCTTGTAGAGAATCGGATCCCTGTATTGCCAGATATTGTCAAAATACCAAACCTCTTCATTCGTACCTTCAAAATCAGGCATAATAATGATTTTACCAAAAACACCGGATTCGGCGCCGGTAAAATCGAATACCAGCGTCTCCCATTGGTTCGCAACGGTTGTCATCGCCGTGGATTCAGCTTTTATTTCCGCATTATCAAATTTTTCAAGTCTAAATACAACTTTACAGTCGGCCGCCGGTGCGTATACATCAACTTTAAAATAATTCCTGATCATATTCATGGCAACATATTCCTGCTGTACGAACGCGCCTTCATTTGTACAACTTGTTGTGGTAAACTTGCCGACTTTAGCGCTGGTGTTTACTCCGGTTGCATCCGGATTATTCACCACTTCAATCGTGGCCGCGTTATCGCAGTCAAAGGCTTCCCAGGTGATTTCTCCAAGGTCGTCAATCGTATCATCTTCAAAATCGGCATATATTCCGTTTCGTCCCTCTTTTTGGGTGTTCGGGTCGATTGGATCCTGTGCTAAAACCGAGATGGAGAAAAACAAAACAAGACATAAAAGCAACAAACCTGTTTTTTTCATTTGATCCTCCATATGTGAACATGATTTAAACGTTTTACTATTTTAATGACAAAATTTATTGTTTACAAGGAATTTTTTCAATTTAAATTAAAATTCAAAATTCCGTTAACAGATTTTTTCAATGGAATTTCAGCTTTCTGGCAGGGTTTTAAAATGATGTTTTATAAAATTAATTTTTACACAGGGGGAACCAATAATCGTTTTTGAGGGAATTGTTTATTTAAATTTTTGGTTATATATATGACAACTGATTATATTTATAACTTAATAAAAATTAATGCGGATGGCCATCCCCCTCAAACGCCGACACCCCTAGGTGTTTGAAAGGTCATCCGCATTTTTTATAACGGCGATTTCAAAATTAAAGGGAAGATATTTGTTTTTGTTCTTGTTGTATGCTATTCTGTCCCATGTTAAAATCGTCGGATTCCGGTTAACGGACTCAGTAACCTACTCCGGTTTATAAGTTCAATAAAATCAATTATTGTGATTATAGATTTAATTTTCAGATAAAAGTCAAAAAATGTTTTTT
>JAFGSB010000074.1 GCA_016934825.1 Candidatus Zhuqueibacterota bacterium | reverse complement strand
ATGAAGATAATAAGAGGTTTTTTTCGATTCCTGGAATCAAAGTGAATTTTAATTTATTGTAATATTTTTTGCCAAACAATTAAGATTTAATTATTATGGATTATTTGATATTTTAGACGATAGAATAGAATCATTTTTTGCTTTTTCTGCTTGAAATTTTCTAAATTAAAAGGTAAGTTATATGAAGAATTTTATAACGATTGTAATCTTAATTTTTATAACATCGACATTATTATTTTCGCAAACGAATAATACAACAACAGGTAGTGGTGCTGCGCAGTACATCTTAGGCGGTCGTGATCAGGTTCTCATGGCTGTAAATATTTGGGGATTTGTTGGGAAACCCGGTCAATACATGGTGCCCTATGGAACGGATCTAATTTCTTTATTATCGTATGCAGGCGGTCCACGGGAAGAAGCAAAAATTAAAAGCATTAAGGTCGTCAGAGGGGGAGATGGTGAAACAAAACAGGGTGAAGTTATAGAAGTGAATGTAAAGGAGTATCTTGATAAAGGAAACAATAATTCGATACCCACATTAAAACCCGGTGATACTGTTGTGGTCTCGGGTACTACTTTTAATTTTGTCAGGAATAGTCTGGAATTTGTAGTACGGATAGCCGCTCTGGCACAAATTTATGCGATTGTCGAATATTATTTGGCAAGAGCAGATGATTAATAATAAATTTTTATAAATTTTGGAATACTTTAATGAATTATTCAAAGTTTCAAAATCCCCAGAACGGGAACGGGAATATTAAATTAGGCTCTTTAGATTCCCGGGAATCGCAGTTTAACTTTAATGATTATATCCGGGTTTTATATAAAGGCCGTTATGTCATTATTATTTCTTTTTTACTGGTGATGTTAATAACCGTTTATTATACATTCACCACCGAACCGATATATGAAGCCGGCGCCAAAATAATGATCGAAGAACAGGCTGGAGTTGGAGAATCATTGTTTGATATTACGTCCATGATGAAAAAAGAAACAATGATCAATAACCAGGTTGAAATATTAAAAAGTAGAACCCTTGCCGAACAGGTCATAAACAAATTACAGGCGTCGGAATATGCCGATCAATTGAGAATTTTGGGTAATTTGCCGGAGGGTGTGCGAAACAAGGGGAATTTGCTTTCATCTGTTAAAAAATTTTTAAAGAAAATATTAATGCGTAGTGCTGATGAAGAACCAAGCGAAGAACAGATTTTCAATAGTATTGTACAGGATTTAAGGGATGTTATTAGTATCAATCCAATCCGAAATACGGATATGATCGAAATCAGGATCAGCGCCTTTTCGGCAATGGAAGCGGCTTATTTATCAAATGCGGTGGCATCCGAGTTTGTGAAAATGAATAAAACCCAGAGTCAGGCTGAAGTCAGGCAGGTTAAAGAATTTTTGGAAAAACAACTGGCGCAATATGAAAAAGACTTGTCACAGTCCGAAGAAGATTTAAAAGATTACAGAGAAACAGCCAAGGTCGTCGCGCTTGATGAGGAGACACAAAAATTGATCGGAAAACTGGCAGAGTTTGAAACATTATATAACGAAGCCAAAACAGATATGGAATCAGCCAGACAACGTTTGAATTATATCGACGATCAGTTGAAAAGGCACCAGGTTAATCTGGATATGGAATCAATATCATCTCGTCCTTATTTGGAGGAATTAAAGAAACAACTTGCCGAAAAGGAAGCGATTTTACAGTCGAGAATTGCCTCAATGATCATGGTCGGTGAAGATGAAGAAAATGATTTTGAAATTCAATTGCAAAAGAAACAAATTGAAAGTATAAAAGAAAAATTTAAACAAGAAGTCTTAAAGATTGCGGCATCGGAATTTGTTGATCCGGCTGAAATTTCCGGATCACTGGTTACCAGTAAAATTGAAGTTGAAACTGAAATACAGGCTTTACAACCAAAAGTTGAGGAACTGGAAAAAATTCTTAATACCTACAATAAACAATTGGAAACATTACCGGAAAAAAGCCTGAAATTAGCCAGGCTTGAGCGGTCCGCCAAAGTTAAAGAAAAAATATTTATCATGCTTCAGGAAAAGTACCAGGAATCGAGAATTACCGAGGTCGGGCAACTGGGTATAGTGCGTATCATCGACTGGGCAAAGGCGCCTGATTTTCCGGTCAAACCAAAGAAAAAAGTCAACCTGATCCTGGGATTTTTGTTGGGCATAGGTTTGGGAGTGGGGATCGCATTTGTAACAGATTACCTTGATAATTCGATCAATACAATGGAAGATGTGGAAAGGTTACAATTGCCGCTTATGGCTACCATCCCGTTCATCAAACCCGAACAATCAAACGGGGTTATGGAGAAAATACGACCGGCCGAAGATCCCGAAGCGCAGGATATAAACGAAAGGTTGATTACCCATTTAAAGCCCAAATCGCCCATTTCCGAAGCATATAGAACATTACGGACAAACATTACTTTTACCGCCCCGGATAATCCGAAACAGGTCATCATGGTGACCAGCAGCGGGCCCAAAGAAGGCAAGTCAACATCCATTTCAAATTTGGCCATTACTTTTTCGCACATGGGCACAAAGACTTTACTCATCGATTCCGATTTACGCCGGCCCATGCTGCACAAGCTTTTCGGCATGGAAAAACAATCCGGTTTGACGAATATTTTAGTCGGTAAAGATACTTTAAATACGGCAGTGAAACATGTAAAAAGTTTACCCAACCTGGATATCCTGACCTGCGGTATTTTACCCCCGAATCCGGCAGAATTGCTTGGCTCCCAGCAAATGCAGAACCTGCTTCTTGAAACCAAAGAAAAGTATGAAATTGTTCTTATTGATACGCCGCCTATTATAGCCGTCACCGATTCCTCGGTTTTATCCACAATGGTGGACGGCGTTATTTTAGTCGTACGGTCCGGCAAAAGCAAATCGGAGGCGGTGATCCATGCCCTTGAACAACTAAACCGGGTCGAAGCGCCGATACTGGGAGTAATTTTGAACGGCATACAGGCATCCAATGTCTACGGTTCTTATTATTATTACAATTATTATCACTACTATTACGGTTCGGACGGCGACAAGAAGAAGAAAAAAACAAAACGCCGCAAACATAAATACAGAACATATTAATATTTTACAGTTTATAAATTGTTTTAGAAAGGGATAACCATAAAGAATTTTGCATTAATCGGCGCCGCGGGTTATATCGCGCCACGACATTTAAAGGCTATTAAGGAAACCGGTAACCGGCTGGTTTGCGCCGTGGATAAAAGCGATTCGGTCGGTGTTTTGGATAAATATTTTGATAACGTGGATTTTTTCACCGAATTCGAACGCTTTGATCGTCACGTGGAAAAGTTACGCCGGCTGGGTCCCGAAAGGAAAATCGATTACGTCAGCATCTGTTCGCCGAACTATCTGCATGACGCCCACATCCGGTTCGCCTTGCGCGCCGACGCCGACGCCATCTGCGAAAAGCCCCTGATGCTGAATCCCTGGAACTGCGACGCCATGGCGGAACTGGAAAATATTTTCGGACGAAAAGTCTATAATATCCTGCAGTTACGGGTGCATCCCGCGATTCTGGAACTGAAAAAAAAGATCGAACAGGAAAAGAATAACCGTAAATATGCCATCGATTTGACGTACATCACCTCCCGCGGCAACTGGTATTTCTATTCGTGGAAAGGCGATATCAGCAAATCCGGAGGAGTGGCCACCAACATCGGCATTCATTTTTTCGACATGCTGTTGTGGATCTTTGGCAGTGTACAAAAAACGGAAGTCCATTATGCAGATCATAAAAAGACCGGCGGCTGCCTCGAACTTGAAAAGGCAACCGTCCGGTGGTTCCTGTCCCTGGACAAAAACGACCTGCCAGAAGAGTGCAGGAAAAGCGATAAACCGACATACCGCTCGATTACCATGAACGACAAGGAAATCGAGTTCTCCGACGGTTTTGCCGATTTACATACCGTCGTCTACCAGGACATTCTTAACGGCAAGGGATATGGCATGGACGCCGCCAAACCCTCCATTGAACTGGCCTATGATATACGGCACGCAACGCCCACGGGTATTGTCAACAGGGAGTATCACCCGTTGCTGGCGCGGTCACTGAAAAAGTAGCGGCCCGTGAAAACGCTCTTAAACCGGTATCGGCTACACAGGCGTTAAAGGCTAAATTTTAAAAAGTCGGAAGGCTTGTTTTAATATTTGAATACAGATAAATAAATTGGTAAACCAAATTTCTGTAAAAAAATGAAAACACATATAAAATATATTATCCCGGTTTTGGCCCTGTTGGCCCTGGCGGCCTTTTTCGCCTGCACCAAAGTGTTCAACGAGGTTGAAAACATTATTATCACCGGCAGCGTGACCCTGGAGGGCGTGTCCGATTACAGCGATATTACCGTGGCCCTGTACCACCCGGCCGCTCTGGACACCGCCATTGTGAACATGCACAAACGCTTTCCCTCGGTTGGATTCGAACTCACCCAGGCCGCCGTGTTTGACCACCGCGAAGCCGAACCCCTTTATACAACCAAAACCGACAAAAACGGCGCCTACCGCTTTGACAATATACCGGACGGCGTGTACAACATTGTTGCCGCAAAGGACGGCTACGGCTGGCGATATATTTACAATGTGGACTCTAAAACCGCGCCCGCAAACGTTAGGCTCCAACCCGAAATTGTTGTTGAAGGAATTCTGGACCAGTACACCGCCTGGGACGCCTACCAGCATATTATTGTTAAAGGCGATGTGATTGTACCCGCCGACGGCCAGTTGATCATCGACAAAGGGGTGGTGGTGCGGTTTGGTGGGATTTTTACAGTTGAGGTACGTGGAATTTTGACGACAAATATAGATATTGATGATTTGATTAGGCTTACCGGCGAACCTGCCGGAAGTGAATATGTGAAATGGAATGGATTCCGTTTTGAGAACCTGAAAGATATAAAAGTTGGCGGATTAAAGATTGAGTATTGCGCCAACAGCCTGAGTTTTAGAAATTGTGAAACGATTTCTTTGAATGATTGCTATACGGAAAATAACACCCGGGATGTGTTTCGGTTTGTGGAATGCAAGAATGTAGATGTGCAAAAATCAATTAATTGCAATAATACAAAAACATTATATATACAGAAATGTGAGAATGTACAGATACAAAACAATTTTTTTGTATATAATGATGAAGCTATGGAAACAGAAGAAACTGAAACACTGATTAAAAACAATTATTTTTTTAAAAACAAAACCGGACTGCATATACAGTTCCGGCCTAGCCCTAATGTAGAACATAACCAGTTCACTGAAAATGAACAGGGGATTTTTTGTGCAGGGAGTGATCCGGCAATTGATTTAAATAATTTTAATTCTAATATAAATGGCATTTATTTGGGATATGAATTTTTAAGTTATAATTCACAACCTATAATAAATAATAATAATTTTATTTTGAATCAATTTGCAGTTTACAATATAGGCCAAAATACTAATTCGACTATTCCTGATATTAATTGTAAAAGTAATTATTGGGGTACAATAATCAGGAATAATATCGAAAAACTAATATGGGATAGTACTGATATTCAGCAATTACCATATTATATTGGAAATATTATATTTGAACCTTTTGCTAATATGTACATTGATTCATCTGGTATAAATTAAGCTATGTATTAATGAATAAACTACATCATTTCGCTTTAAATACTTTTTCATTAAGAAATTCAACAGTAAAAAAAAATTTTTTTGCGTTAAGTATTTTACAAGCAACTAATTATATATTTCCATTTATTACTGTTCCCTATATTTCCAGAATATTTGGACCTGAAGTATATGGATTATTAAACTTCGCAACATCCGTTATAAGTTACTTTTCGCTTTTAGTTAATTATGGTTTTGATTTATCTGCTTCACGAGATATTGCATATAATAGAAGTAATTCATTAAAGATAAATAAAATATTTAATGAAGTATTGTTCTCAAAAATATTTTTATTCATAATATCAATATTATTTTTCTTAATTTCAATATCTTTTGTTGATAAAATGAATGAATATAAACTTCTTTATATTATAATGTTTTTTGGGAGTTCTTCTAATATATTTTTTCCAACATGGTATTTCCAGGGAATTGAAAAATTAAATCTTACTGCAATATTTACTTTTATTATAAGATTTATATTTACTTTATTGATTTTTGTATTGATAAGACAAAAAAGTGATTATTTGCTTTATCCTATTGCTACAATATTTGGACAAGTAATTGTTTCAACAATTTCTATGTTATTAGTTATAAAAAAGTATAACATTTCATTATATATACCAAGATTTAAAGATATAATTAATACTTTAATAGAAGGGAAACGAATTTTTTTTACTACTATTGTAGTAAATTTATATACTACTACAAATTTTGTTATTCTTGGTTTTCTTGCAGGATCGTATGAAGTCGGAATTTATACCGCCGCTTACAAGATAGTTGTAATTTTTAGATCTATTATATCAATTCCCCTAGGACAAGCTGTCTATCCTTCGATAGGCTATTCATTTTCGAAATCTTATAAATTAGGTATTAGTAAAATATTTAAAACATTATTAGTTATGATACCACTTACATTGTTACCTTCATTTTTAATGTTTTTATTCCCAAACATTTTTATTGGATTATTATTTGGTAAAGAATTTAATAGTGCAATTTTAACTTTGAGAATATTATCCTTTACACCTTTTTTAATTGGATTAAGTAATATATTTTCTGTTCAAGGGTTATTGAATTTAAAAAAAGATAATTATGTAAATATTATAACTTTTATTGGTGCAATAATAGGCTTATTATTAAACTTTGTTTTAGTTCCCATATATAAACATAATGGAACAGCTATAAGTTGGGTGTTAACGGAAGTTTTTATTACTTTATTATCTTTTCTAATCTTTAATAGAGAAACGAATTTTGTAAATTATTAT
>JAFGSB010000073.1 GCA_016934825.1 Candidatus Zhuqueibacterota bacterium | reverse complement strand
ACTTTCTATTTCAATCTTCTCAAAAGAAGTTATCAGGGTATTATCGACTAATGAATTTGTAATAAGCGCCAATGTATTACCTTTACTTATCCTTGCTTCTATTTTTTATGGTATCTATTTTTATACTTCCATAGGAATACAAATTAAGAAAAAGACATTTTATTTCCCGGTTGTAATACTAATTGTAGCAATAATAAATTTTATTTTATGTTTTAATTTGATACCCCATTATGGTTATATGGGAGCAGGAATTGCGAAATTAATATCTTATATTATTTTAGGGCTTGTTATAAATTTTATATCCATACATTATTATAAAATTGATTATAATTTAAAGAAAATTTTGATTATAACTGTTTTGTCACTTTCAATTTTTATTATAGGTATTAATTTGAATTTTCAGTTTATATTTTTATCAGTGTTTTTAAAAATATTCTTATTGTTTTCCTTTTTAATGTTACTGATTATACTCGGTTTTTTTGAAAAAAGAGAGCTACAACTATTAATACAAACCATTAAATCAAAATTAAGCATTTATTAATTTGATATATTTTTTTATATTAAATAGTCATATATTTCCCCCTTTATAACGTGTGATATATAATTTAGTAGAGTATACAATTAATGTGCAATAAAAAAAAAATAAACCATTTTTTTTTATGTTTAAATAAAGCAACGGACTGGATAGATAAAAACGGTATAGAAGGTTATGATCCCTATGATATTAGAGCTTTATATAATAAATCCTGGATTCAGAATAATTTTTTATTAAGGAAATTTTTAAATTTTTTAAGTGAATATTTCCCATCTACCACTCGAAGAATTTTTCAAGTAAAACCTTCTATAAATGCAAAAGGAGTAGGGTTACTTGCTCAATCATATATTAATTTATATGAAATTGAGTCCAATGAGGAATGGATTAGCAAAAGCAGGGATTGTTTAGAGTGGTTACTATCCAATCCTTCAAAAATATATAATAACTTATGTTGGGGATATCCTTTTGATTGGCAAACAAGAATTTTTATCCCCAAAGGCACTCCTTCCGCTGTTGTTACCGCAATAGTGATTGATGCGTTACTCCTTGGATATAAGATTATCAATGAGGAGAAATATTTATTAGCCGCAGAATCGGCATGTAATTTTATTTATAATGAATTGAATTGGCATCAATTCGATGAAACTATGGGATGTTTTAGTTATACACCTTTAGATAAATTCCACGTGCATAATGCGAATATGCTTGCGGCATCGGCTTTAATTAAATTTTCTCAAATTAAATATAATGCTGATTTTGTAAAAAGAGCACGTATGGCTGTCGCTTATACATTATCAAACCAGAATTCGAATGGCTCCTGGTATTACTGGGGACCTCCTGATCAAATCCCCGGTATTATTGATGGCTATCATACTGGTTTTATTTTACGATCGTTGTATGAAATAACAAAGTACTTTGATGATACTATTATGAAAAATAAATTAGAAAAAGGAATAGAATTTTATTTGAATAATCTATTCACTACATCCAATATACCAAAAGATAGGCATAACCGATTGTATCCCCTAAATATCCATACATTTTCTGAGGCAATATTGAATCTAACAGTATTATCTAATAAAAATACAAGGTATAATGTAAAAGCATATGAGATTGTTGAAATGAGTATTGATTTGTTTCAGGATAAGAAGGACGGATATTTTTATTACAGAATACACAAATATTGGAAATCAAAATTTCCATTTATTAGATGGAGTCAATCATGGATGGTATTTGCGCTATCCTCTTTTTTATTGAATCAAAAAAAAAATTATGTTGGGAGAATTTAATTATTTTTTATTTTCATAAGGTTTTTGATGAATATTTGTATGATATTGCAAACGGATTTTCCGCCTGATATTCGAGTTGAAAAAGAGGTAAAATCTTTAATAAAGTGTGGACATCATGTTCATCTTGTATGTAAAAATGTGAAGAGAAAAGAGTCTTTAAGCAGGGTGGAAAATTTTTATATTCATCGGTTAATTCCTTTTAAGGGAGTACTAAAAAAATTCAATAAAATCAAGATGTTCCCCGCTCCTTTCAATCCGGCATGGAGTAATTTAGTTCGAAAAGTAATCATAAATTATTCTATAAATGTATTACATGTACATGATTTACCATTAGCCCCTCTTGCTGTTTCTATGGGAAGAAAATTTTGTATTCCAGTCATATATGATATGCATGAGAATTATCCGGAAGCGTTAAAGGCCTGGAATAAAAAAGGTTTCGAAAAAATAATTAAAAGTCCGTTTATTGCAAAAATTGTTGAAAAAAGAGTTGTAAGGAAAGCTGATA
The DNA here is from genome assembly GCA_016934825.1 of Candidatus Zhuqueibacterota bacterium. Classification (GTDB taxonomy): domain Bacteria; phylum Zhuqueibacterota; class Zhuqueibacteria; order Residuimicrobiales; family Krinioviventaceae; genus Fontivivens. The sequence continues at coordinate 57,146 of JAFGSB010000073.1, read as the reverse complement.
AATTAATAGTTGTTATCGAAGAGCAAAAACAAAGACTTGAAAAATCAGGCATTCATTCTGATAAGATAATAGTCCTCAGTAATACAGTTGATACGGAAAAGTTTGTTCCAAAAGGGAAGAGTCAATCAATTCGAGAAGAGTTACAAAGTGACTTTATTCTAACATATGTTGGCGGTCTTGATGAAAACAGGGGATTAGAAACATTAATTAAGGCCTTTTATTTATTTCTTTTTTATCACCATAATGCAAAATTATTGATAGTTGGTTCTGGTAGAAAAAAAGAGAATTTGATAAATTTAACGAAAAAATTAAAAATTATTTTAAATGTACAATTTACCGATTGGATACCGTTTGACATGGTACCAGATTATGTAATGGCAAGCGATGTGTGTTTAATACCTCAACCTGTAAATGGTCATTCAAATACTACGATCCCGCACAAACTGTTTCAATATATGTCCATGGGGAAACCGGTTATTGTATCTGATGCTAAACCTTTGGCACGAATTGTAAGGGAAACAAAATCAGGTTTGGTATTTAATTCAAATGATGAAGAAAGTTTAGTTAAGGCAATCATAAAATTGTATAATGATATGGAAAGAGAAAAAATGGGGGATAACGGTAAACAGGCTGTTTTAGATAAATATAATTGGTCTCGAACACAGAATAGTTTATTGGACCTTTATAAGAGAATTTTATAATTTGAAAATTTTACTTATTTCACAATATTATCCCCCGGAAGTGGGGGCCCTGGCGACGAGGATGAGTAGTCTGGCAATGCAGTTAAAACGGAAAGGACACGATGTCACGGTTATTGCTGAAATTCCCAATTATCCGAGCGGCACTGTTTCTTCCAAATACAAATATAAATTTATTGTTAAGGAAAAATATGAAGGCATAAATGTCATAAGAACTTTTGTATGTGCGAACTCTCGAAAAACCAATTTACAGAGAATGCGGTTTTATATATCATTTATGATTTCATCAATTATCTCTGGAATGTTTTTAGAAAAGTTTGAAATTGTATTGGCCACTTCACCGCCATTATTCGTTGGCATATCCGGTTACGTGTTAAGCCGGTTGATGGGGTGCAGGCTTGTATTGGATATTCGTGATTTATGGCCGGAATCGGCTGTTTCTCTGGGGGAATTAAAATCCGAAAGGTTAATTAATTTGGCGGAAAAGCTGGAACATTTTCTTTACTCGAAAGCGGATAAAGTCAGTATAGCAGTTCCCGGATTTAGAAGTAGATTATTGAAAAAAAATGTTAAAGATGATAAAATAGTCGATTTCCCGAATGGGGTGGATTTTTCTCTTTTTTCGCCGCACGATAGTCGAAAAGCCAAAATGAAATATGGCTTTGGTGATAAATTTATTGTGCTGTTTTCTGGTAATCATGGACTGGCTCAGGGGTTGAACACGATTTTAAAATCTGCTGAATTATTATTGAAAAACAGGGAGATTCTCTTTGTTTTTGTTGGCTCAGGTGTAGAAAAAGATAATCTCATAAAACAGAGAGATAAAATAGGTTTAAATAATGTAATCTTTTTACCTGAAAGTCCACATAAAGAAATGCCCGAAATTATTTCAATGGCTGACGTTTGTATTGTACCATTGCGGAACCTGCCGTTATTCACAAATGCTATACCATCAAAAATGTTTGAGTATATGGCTTGTAGAAAACCTATTATTTCCACTCTAATTGGTGAAGGAGATAAATTGATCAGGGAAGCAAAATCCGGGATTACTGTTCAGCCTGAGAATGAAGATGTTATTGCAAGCTCTGTTCTAAAATTATATAATGATATAAAATTGATCGAGGAATTAGGGGCCAATGGGTACGCTTTTGTGAAACATAAATATTCCAGAAATAATATATTCAATACTTTTGATAAAAAACTTCGATCATTAAAGAATTGATTTTCTATTATTTTTCTTTGGTCGTTGTATAAAAAGCATAAATAAATCTGTCCTTTTTTATTAATTTTATTTCCATTTTTTATAATCTTTCAAGTGTTTTACCAGTGTCCTGTTAAACCCGACAAGGCACTTGGAACGTAACAGCTCATTAAAGTTTTCGAAATTGAAATTTTTATAATAGTTATAACCTGATTTTAATCTTTTTTGGTTTAATTCCCTGAAGCTTGCTTCGGAATACTAATAAAAAGACCACTATACACCTCGTAGCTTGCTGCGAGGCAGTTCATTTTATTTACAAGCCTGCTCAGATAGTGGTGTACGCAAATCAGACGCCAGAGGAGTGACTTTTAATATTCCATAAAAAATTAGGAAATAAAATAGAACATTTTTATATTTACGATTAGACAATAAGATGAAATATTAAAAATCTAATCCCTATATGCCCAAACCACTGGAAAAAGTCTTACTAATTTTTATTGATTTAATCACCGTCAACATTGCGTTTTTCTGTCTGTTAAGGTTAAGAAGCAGCGCGGATTTATTTGTAGAGCAGGGTTTTTCTATTCGTCTGCAAATTTCCATGATCATATTTGTGTTCTGGTTTTTGTTGTTCCTGTTTTTCGGTTTGTATAGGTCCTGGTACACCAAATCCCGGTTTGATGAAGTCCTGTCGGTTTTTAAAGCGGTCAGTTTCGGGTTGCTGTTAATTTTTTTACTGACTTTTGAGCCGGAAAGCGATCTGAAAAATCCGCCGACCCTGGGTCGCCTTCTGATATTCAGCTACTGGTTTATTATGCTTATTTTCGTCGGCGGGGGACGTTTATTGTTGCACACTTTACAGCGTAAATTGCTGGAGAGGGGTATCTGGCAAAAAAATACGCTTATCATAGGCTGGAACGATAAAGCAAAGGACCTGGCGGACCGGATTGAAAAATACCCGGCGCTTGGCTATAAGGTCGTTGGATTTATCAGCTTGTCCAGAAAAGAAGTTAACGATACTTATAAACACCTTTCGGTTCTGGGTCATCTTTCCAAACTTGAAGAAATTGTAACACAGTACCATGTGGAAGAAGTCATTATATCCTTAGGTAAATCTTCGCAGAAGAGTGTTTTGACCGTGATCGCGAATTGTGAACACCTGCCGGTGCATATTAAAATAGAACCCGATTTGTACAATATCATTTTGGGGCAGGCCCGGACGCAACAAATTTACGGTTTCCCGTTAATTGAAATTTATCCTGAATTGATGCAGCCATGGGAAAGACAGGTAAAACGGATAATGGATTTGTCCATTTCATTTATAACTTTATTACTGTTGTCCCCTTTATTTATCCTGGTTGCATTGATTATCAAGCTTGAATCGTCCGGCCCGGTTTTTTTCAAACAAAAAAGGGTCGGAAAAGGCGGACGTATTTTTACGGTTTATAAATTCCGGTCCATGGTGAGGGACGCCGAAAAGATGACCGGGCCGGTCTGGGCCGGGGAAAAGGACCCCCGGATAACGAGATTCGGAAGAATTATGCGAAAGCTGCGCATAGATGAGTTCCCTCAGCTTTTAAACGTGCTGTACGGGCAGATGAGTATCGTCGGACCGCGGCCGGAACGTCCATATTTTGTAGACCGCCTGAAACGGGACTATCCGTTTTATACCCGGCGGCTGCGGGTTAAACCGGGAATTACCGGATGGGCCCAGGTAAAGGGTGAATATGATACCACAATTGAACAGGCGAAGGAAAAACTGGCGTATGATCTATATTATATAGATAATATATCGCTCAGTCTGGATTTAAGGATTTTGTTTTTTACTGTTTTGGTCGTAATCAGAGGTAAGGGACAATAAATTATTAACGGATTTATAACAGAGGAAGACTTATGTTAGATTTAAAGTACATTCGGGAGAATGCTGAAACGGTTCGTCAGGCCATTAAAAATAAACGAGAATCCGCGAATGTTGACACACTGCTTGAACTGGATGTAAAAAGACGTGAATTGATCGCCGAAACGGAAGCCGATCGAGCAAGGCAAAACAAAGTGACGGCGCGTATCGCGGAATTGAAAAAAACCGGTCAGGATGCATCCGATGTGATTAGTGAAATGCGCGAGCTGGCGGAAAAAATTAAAAACCAGAGTGATTCTTTGCGCGATATAGAGAACCAAATCTATGAAATTCAGATCCGCATCCCGAATATTCCTCATGTAACGGTTCCGGTTGGAACGGAAAAGGACAATCTGCAAATAAAAACATGGGGGGAAATACCAGAGAGGGATTTTAAACCCCTGCCGCATTATGAGATCGCGGAACGGCACAATATCATTGATTTTAACCGGGCGTCCCGGATGTCGGGCTCGTTCTTTGTCGGTTACCGGGGTTTGGGCGCAAAACTGGAAAGGGCGCTGATTAATTTTATGCTCGATCTTCATGTCGAGAAGCATGGATATACGGAAGTATTTCCGCCCTTTGTTGTCAAGCGGGACACCATGTTCGGCACCGGCCAGCTTCCGAAACTGGAAGAAGATATGTACCGGACCGAACCCGATGATCTCTTTCTTATTCCGACCGCAGAAGTGCCGGTGACCAATTTGCACCGTGAAGAAACATTGAACGGCGACGATCTGCCCATTAAATATACGGCCTATACGCCCTGTTTTCGGCGTGAAGCCGGGGCGTACGGCAAGGACACACGCGGACTGATGCGGATACACCAGTTCGATAAAGTGGAAATGGTAAAATTCGTCATACCGGAAGTATCCTATGAAGAACTGGAAAGCCTGCTGCAAAACGCCGAAGATGTGCTGCAGCTGCTGGGACTACCCTACCGTGTGCTGACGCTGGCAACGGGCGATCTGAGTTTTGCGGCGGCGAAATGTTATGATATCGAAGTCTGGGCGCAGGGGATCGAAAAATGGCTGGAAGTGTCTTCATGCAGTAATTTTGAAGATTTTCAGGCGCGGAGGGCGAACATCCGTTTGCGCAGAAAAAAAGGCGACAAACTGGAATACCCGCATACTTTGAACGGTTCCGGTTTGGCATTACCCCGAACTGTTATTGCTATTTTGGAAAATTATCAGCAAAAAGACGGCAGTATAATTATACCGGAAGTGTTAAGAAAATATATGGGTGTGGATCGAATCGGTTAGCTCGGATATATTGATAAGGAACAGTGGAATCTGAGGATATAAAAAAAATCGGGGTGATTTCGGATACCCATGGGTATCTGAACAACAAGGTCTTTGAAATTTTTTCGGAAGTTGACATGATCATTCACGCCGGGGATATCGGTAATCCGGATGTCCTCGTCGCTTTGCAGAGTCTGGCGCCGATTCAAGCGGTTTACGGAAATACCGACGGATTCGAGTTGAGGAAAGACCTTAAATTCTTGCTTCAGTTTGAAGTGTTGGGTTTTACATTTATCGTGACACATATGCCCGTAAAATTGGAACAGGTAAAAACGACCGGCGGAGTGATCAAAATTTTCGGACATACACATTTTGCGGAGATAAAAATGGAGCAGGACTGTCTGATCATTAATCCCGGATCGGCAGGCAGACCGCGTCAAAAAGGGAAATACAGTGTAGCCATTTTACAACTGGCGAGAAATAAAGCGCCCAAAGCCGAAATTATATATTTTAAATAAGGTAAGAATTATGACATTTCGGGAAAAACTAACCAATATTATTAAAAAAAAACAATCATTGTTGTGCGTCGGACTGGATACGGATATAGAAAAAATCCCTGATTTTTTAAAAAGTGATCCTGAACCCTTGTTTGCTTTTAATAAAGCAATCATCGACGCCACAGCCGAATATGCCGCCGCTTTTAAAGTGAATACGGCGTTTTATGAAGCATACGGAGCGGCGGGCTGGAGCGCTCTCGAAAAAACCTTTGCCTGTATCCCCGCCGGTACTTTAAAAATAGCCGATGCCAAACGGGGTGATATCGGCAATACGGCAAAAATGTATGCAAAAGCCGTTTTTGAAAAATTGAAAGCCGACGCGGTCACTTTGAATGCCTATATGGGTAAGGATTCCGCCGCACCCTTTTTACAGGATCCTGAAAAGGGAGTGTTTTTTTTATGTCTGACATCCAACCCGGGATCACAGGATTTTCAATATTTTAATGATGGTAAACATAAGTTATATGAAAGGATCGCTTTAACGGTGAATGAATGGAACGGCAATTCCAATTGCGGACTGGTTGTGGGCGCCACTCACCCCGAAGAATTACGGGGCATCCGCTCACTTGTTCCCGGCCTGCCGTTTTTAATACCCGGGATCGGGGCCCAGGGCGGCGACCTTGAAAAGTCGGTTCAGTACGGTCTGGATGAAAACGGTACGGGCGCGTTGTTTAATTCCAGCCGCGCGATTATTTACGCATCCGGGGACAAAAGTTTTGCCCGGGCAGCATCTATAGCCGCAAAAGACACCCGGGATGCTTTGAATAAAACAAAAAGAATTTAATTTTAAATCATTGCAGGGATATAAAGATGACACAAAAAGAAGCAATTGATATTTTTAAAAAAACTGAAGCGTTACTCGAGGGACATTTTTTGTTGACATCCGGACTGCATAGTCCCAATTATTTTCAGTGCGCCAAAGTATTGCAATACCCTGATTACGCAGAAAAATTCTGCCGCGAAATTGCGCAACATTTCAAGGATCAACAGGTCGATTGCGTGATTTCTCCGGCCATTGGCGGTATTGTTGTCGGTCAGGAGACAGGTCGTTTATTGAAGAAAAAAACTATTTTTGCGGAAAGGCAGGACGGAGAAATGACTTTGCGCCGGGGGTTCGAAATAAAAAAAGGGGAACGGGTGTTAACTGTTGAAGATGTTGTAACAACCGGCGGATCAATTAAGGAAGTTATAAATCTGGTCAGGCAATGGGGAGGAATAGTCGTCGGTGCGGCTTTTATTGTCGATAGAAGCGCGGGTAAAGTTACTTTTGATGTTCCCACATTTTCCGTTTTACCGATGGAAGTGATAACATACACAAAAGATCTGTGCCCCTTGTGTAAGACAAATATTCCTCTTGTTAAACCGGGCAGCCGGAAAAGTTCATATAATTCGCTCAAAACAAATCACAATTTATTTTGTTTAATATTATAAATGACGGTTACGATAATTTTATTAGTTATAGGAATCGGTTTATTATACGCCGGGGCTGAAGTTCTTGTCGGCAGCGCATCGGGTCTGGCGCTGCGAATTGGTATCAGGCCTTTAATTATAGGGTTTACGATCATTGCCATGGGAACATCCTCCCCGGAATTGGCGGTGAGTTTATTATCGGCCATACAAGGCACAAAAGATATTGCGCTTGGAAATATAATAGGCAGCAATATCGCCAATATTGGTCTGGTTATTGGAGTGGCCGCTATAGTCCGGCCGTTAACGATACGGATCAATACCATTCGACGGGAAATGCCATATTTAATCGCCGCAACAGTTATCTTTTATTTGTTAAGCCTGGACGGGGTTATCGGTTTTTTTGACGGTCTTTTTCTGTTTTGCGGATTTATTGTATTTATTATGTATATGATTCGACTGGCGCAAAAGGACAGAAAAAAAGACAAAGAATTTTTTGATGGAATAGGCTCAAAAAAGAAGGGACGGCCAATATTAATTGAATTATTTTTGATTTTATTGGGCCTGGCGGGACTTGTGGGCGGTTCAACATTAATGGTCAATTCCGCCAGAGTGATCGCCCTGAATTTTGGCATCAGTGAGATCGTTATCGGTATAACATTGGTGGCTGTTGGAACATCATTGCCGGAACTGGCGATTTCAACCGTGGGCGCATTAAAAGGAGAGGTCGATCTTGCCGTGGGTAACGCGGTCGGAAGTAATTTGTTTAATATTTTATTTGTTATCGCGATTGTTGCAATGATTTATCCGATCCCGGTGGAAAGCGGGTTATTAAAGTTTGACTATCTTTTTATGCTTGGATTATCGGTTATTTTTTTACCGATGATGATTTTTCAATTCAAGATCACGAGAATGGAAGGTGTAATTCTTTTATTATTATATGCTGTTTTTATCTGGCTGGTATTTAAACCATAAAAAAACCCCCTTTTAAAAAGGGGGTTAATCAATTAGCCTAAATATTTTCTTAAAGGATCCAATCGGGATCGATGCCTTAATCGCCTTAAGGCCTTTTCTTTTATTTGTCGAACGCGTTCACGTGTTAATTCAAAATATTCGCCAATTTCTTCCAGCGTGAGCGGTCGGTCACCATCTAAGCCGAAATATAATTTTACAATTTCAGCTTCTCTTGTTTTTAATGTGGATAAAACCTTTTCAATCTCTTCACGCAGGGAATCCCGCATGAGTTTGCCGTCCGGCGGTTTATACCTGTCGCTCTCCAAAACATCGAGCAAACTGTTGCCTTCATCTTCTTTAAAGGGTTCATCAAGAGATAAATGCCGCGCTGAAGTTTTCAGTACATCAGCTACCTCAAAGGATGACATTTCCATTGTATCGGCTATTTCACCCATACTGGGCTCCCGGCCATATTTTTTTTCCAGGTGTTCAAGGGCACGTCCCACTTTATTTATGGCGCCAACCCTGTTTAAAGGCAGCCTGACAACCCTGGATTGTTCAGCCAAAGCCTGAAGTATAGACTGCCGAATCCACCAAACCGCGTAAGAGATAAATTTAAATCCTCTGGTTTCATCAAATCGCTGCGCAGCTTTAATTAAACCCAGGTTACCCTCGCTGATTAAATCCTGGAGCGGTAATCCCTGGCCCTGATATTCTTTCGCAACACTAATGACAAACCGAAGATTTGCTTTTACAAGATCTTCCAGCGCCGCTTCGTCACCTTTGCGGATCCGTCCAGCCAACGCCACTTCTTGTTCCGGAGGCAAAGGAGTAAAACCACCGATCTCTTCCAAATATTTTTCAATAGATTCTTTGGGTCTGACTTCCTTTTGTTGTTTGACTTTGATTTTTTTCTTTACTATTTCTTGCAATGATTTAATTCCCTTCGCAATTAATTACAGCATTAATTACATTAAACAGGTTTATATATTAAAAATCTGGATAAAAATTCTTTCATGAGATTTGACTAACTTTTTTAACAAAACAAAAAAATCATTTAAAGAAGAATTCGAACCTTTATACGAGGATTTAACCGAGTTATTTCATTAAAAGATATATTACATAATTTACTCAAATTAAATATAAATGTCAAGTTAATAAGTATCCATAATTATATATTTGATGCTCTATTTAATGAAAAGTTCCGAATTTTATTTACGAAAAATCGTAAATCCTTTTCTTTATAGTTTTTAATCACCATTGTCCGGTTAAACAAGGAAATAACACTCATTTTATTATATCATTAACATTTTCAAATTTAAAATTATTAATTGACTTTTGTAAAAATTGAATTGTTATGATTACATTAAATAATCTTATTGAACTTTTTAACCGGATCAGGTATGGGTCAAGTTAACCATATACCAGTGACTTTTATTGTTTTTTAGTTATAATCGCCGCTTTGACCGGACATCAGCGGCGATTTAATAATACTGAAAAAAACCTTACACAATTTTTTGCAGCAAATTTATTTATTATAACACGAAAAAATATATCACTATTTCATTTAAATAGATTTATTAATTTATTCTTTTCAATAGAAGACGGGTATATGGGAAAAAAGGGACCGTGTAAAAGCAGATAAGGGTTACTGTACTGTTTTTATTGGTGTCCGCTTATCGGATACAACCACACGATCCGGATTTCAAATTTAATAAAAAGTAAATAATTATTTTACGTAACAATGAAAAAAATTAGTATTATGTTATTGATATTTTTTATATAATATAAATTCTATTAAAATGTTTTCAGGTCTGAATTGTGCCTGGTGAATGTTAATTTATTAATTGTAATTGGATTTTATTATGAGTTACGAACGCGTCCTGTTGTTACGTCAGATTACAAGCGGTATTTTTTATGCCCCGCGCCGGCCTCCCGTTGGAATCGGTTATTTGGCGGAAGCATTAAAAAGAAATCATATTCAATACACGATCATAGACCGTGAACTCGGATATACTTATGAGGAAATATCCAGAAAAATTAAAGAGTTTAAGCCCGACCTGGTTGGTATCAGTATGGTGACTCTCGGATATTTAACGACATATGAACTTATTAATCAAATAAAAAGAGATTTCGGCATTGACATAATCGTTGGCGGACCCCATGTTTCCGCTTTTGGCGATAAAATTCTTGAGGAATGTAATAGTATAGATTACGCCAGTCATGGCGAAGGGGAAAATATTCTTGTGGAACTCTGTCAGGGAGAACCTGTTGAAAAGATTGCCGGTCTTTATTACCGGAACAAAGGTACGGTAAAATTCACCGGCAGGAGACCTTCGAACCGTGATATTGATTCCCTGTCCTGGCCGTCCTATGACGGTTTTGAGATGGACAGGTATTTGAGTAATGAAATGGGGATTCTCACATCCCGTGGTTGTCCCTATGGATGTATCTTTTGTTCCGTTCATACCATCATGGGGGCCCGGATCCGTCTGCGGAGCGTACAAAGCGTGGTCGATGAGATGGAATACTGGCATAAAAAAAACTATAAAACATTCCTGATCATGGATGACAACTTTACATTTGACAGACAACGGGTTTTCGATATTTGCGATGAACTGGAATCCAGAAAGTTGACGGATATACGGATCAGTCTGGCGAACGGCGTACGGGCCGACAAGGTAGACGAACCCATGCTTCGCCGGTTGAAACAGCTTGGCGCCTGGGAGATCCAGATCGCCGTAGAGGCCGCAAGCGACCGCGTGCTGGGTATACTGCGAAAAGGAGAAACGCTGGAAACGATCCGCAAAGCGATTGATATTTCATGCAGGCTGGATTATGATGTCGGCACCAACTTTCTTATCGGTTCCCCTGGAGAGACGTGGGACGATGTGCAGAGGTCTTTTGAATTTGTTAAAGAGTATCCTTTACAGTTGGCGTTCTTTTTCAATATTGTGCCATATCCTGGTACAAAACTGTTCGATTATCTCCAGGAGAATAATTTGTTGCGCGAAGAACCGGCAGAATACCTGGGTACACTTCGTGAAGGCATTCCGCGTCCCGTTTTTGAAACGCCTGAATTGTCCATTGAGCAGCGGATTAAATTGCTTCGTCAGGCCAAACGCGTGAGCGAGAAGGTACGCCGTCAATATATAAAGCGGCGCTTGTCCCGGTTCGGGCCGTTTGCTTATCCGCTGGCTTTTATCGGCTCCTGGACTGTGACGGCATGGCTGTTAAAGAAAAACAAATTCGTCAGCAAATATTTACTGCCAATATATTATAAAATGCGCAAGTATGAGGCACCGGAACAGGAAATCGTCCAGCAGACAGATTACGGTTGCAGTAATTAACAACAGGGCGTTAAAACTTGTCGATTATTTTTTCCAGAATTCCGGAATGAATAAAATTAAAATTGTGTAAAGCTCCAGTCTTCCCAACAGCATAAAAAAGGATAGCAGCCATTTACCGCCATGGGCGATTGCCGAATAGTTATCAGTCGGACCAACCTGGCCCAGTCCCGGACCTATGTTGCCCAGCGTGGCCGCCACACTGGCGCCGGCGGAAATCAGGTCCAGGCCAAAGAGGGCCATACAAACCGTTCCGGCGGCAAAAATGAGCATATAGATCAGAAAAAATCCCAAAACATTGGTCACTGTATCCGGATGAATGACGCGTCCGCCCAGGCGTATGGGGATATATGCGTTCGGATGCAGGAGTTTTCTGATCTCATTCACACCCTGTTTCAAAACGATCATAATACGGATAATTTTTATGGATCCGCCGGTGGAACCGGCGCATCCGCCGACAAACATCAGCAGCAGCATGATCAATTGTCCGCCGTTTGTCCAGTTTTCAAAATCGGCCGTACAATATCCGGTTGTTGTGGTAATCGACACAACTTGAAAAGCGGCGTGACGCAGTGATTTACCCAGTTCAAGAAAATGGGATAAATGTAACATACCTGTCACAGCAACGATCATGATCAAAAGAAATTTAAAATAAAACAAAAATTCCCTGTCTTTCCAGTATGATTTTAAATTACCCCTGAGCATGGAATAATGCAGACTAAAGTTTGTACCGGCAATAACCATAAATACAATGATAACAATTTCAATATACAGGCTGTTAAAGTGGCCGATACTGCCGTTTTTTGTGGAAAAGCCGCCGGTGGCCATGGTTCCGAATGTATGACACAAAGCGTCAAATAATGACATACCGCCGAACATCAATAATATGGTCTCTATAACGGATAACAGGAGATATACGACCCAGAGAATTTTTGCCGTTTCCTTGATTCTGGGGCTTAATTTGTCCGGCGAAGGCCCCGGCACCTCCGCCTTGAAGAGCTGCATACCGCCGACGCCCAGTATAGGAAGTATAGCTAATGAGAGAACGATAATTCCCATTCCCCCCAGCCAATGTGTTAAACTTCGCCAAAATAAAAGACCGTGCGGTAAAGATTCGATATCTGTAAGAATACTGGCGCCGGTGGTGGTAAAACCGGACATGGTTTCGAAAAATGCATCCGTATATAACGGAATGGAACCGTGAAGTACAAAGGGAATCGCTCCGAATGCCGCCAGGGTGGTCCAGCCGAGACCCACGATGGCGAATCCCTCCCTGATGCGTAATTCCGCATGGGAACGGGTCAGGAAGAAAACAAACGTTCCCGTTACGAGGCAGATAATCTGGGTATAGACAATTGATAAGGTATCGCCATCCCGATAGTAAAGCGAAAAGCTTAGCGGCAGGATAAATGACAGGGCCTCAAATATTAATAAAGCGCCCAGAACATTCAATACGACCCGAAAATTCATATAATATTTCCCGAGTTATTATATAAAAAGAGTTTCCACATTTTTTATGGCCGAAGGGAGGGCGAAAATGATCAGTTTATCGTCCGGCAGAATAATGGAATCCCCTGTCGGCACCAGTACCTGGTCTTTTCTGGTTATCAGGCCGATGAGGACATTTTGCGGCAGTTTGAATTTTTTCAATGTTTTATTGGCAATTTTCGCATCATTGCTGACAATAATCTCCAATACCTCGGCATCGATTCCGCGTAAAGTGGCAAAGGTAACGATATTCCCGCGGCGTATGAATCGTAAAATCGCGTTAGCGGTAATCATTTGCTGGTCAACGGCTGCATCCAGTCCGATGGATGACATGACGGGCATATAATCGGACCGATTGACCAGCGCCAGCGTTCTGGAAACTCCCAAATGTTTGGCGAGCAGGCATGATATGATATTGGTTTCTTCGTCATCTGTTACGGCTATATACCCGTCCATGTCCATAATACCTTCGGCCGCCAGCAGGTCGATATCCGTACCGTCGCCCAGAATAATTAGCGCTCTTTTTACCACATTGGCGATTTTAACGGTTTTTTCACGACTCGACTCGATGAGTTTGATATTGATACTGCGATCCTTTTCCAGTTCTGCAGTCACAAGCCGCCCGACTTTGCCGCCGCCAAGTATCATTATATTTTCCAGTTTTTCTTCACTTTTGCCCGCCAGATTCAAGATTTTGGGTACGCTTTCGGTTTTTGTTATAAAAAAGAGCTGGTCTCCTCTATTCACATAGTCTTTACCGGAGGGCACGATGGTATTATTCCCCCTGAAAATGGCCGCAATTCTGAACAAAACATTCGGATTTTTTTCAGAGATTTCGGCCAGTGTCTTGTTTACAATCGGCGCATCCCGGTCAATTCTTACACCTACTAATTGTACCCGGCCTTCGGCGAATTCAAGTACATCCGTCGCGGCCGTTCGCCGGATGAGCCAGACCAGTTCCCGGGCTGTTTCTTCCTCAGGGTGAATGACAAAGTCAATTCCCATATCTTTTTGTTTTAAAATGGAATTTTTATCAGTGAATTCGGTGTTCTGCAAACGCGCAATCTTACTGGTTACCCCGGCCTTTGACGCGATAAGGCAGGCAACAATATTCACTTCATCCACAGCGGTTACGGCCACAAGCATTTCGCAGGATGAAAGACCGGCCCGCATAAGGGCTTCCTGGCTGGACCCGTTTCCTTCAATAACAAGCGCATCCACCATTTCATTTGCCCGACGACATGTTTCGGGATTGTTTTCAATTATGATGACATCATGCTCTTCAGAAGTCAATTTTTTTGCCAAATATAACCCGACTCTGCCTGCGCCAACAAGGATGATTTTCATATTTATAAATCCTTTTTGTCCAGGACGATTTTAAATAATTTCAATGCGAATTCAATATCCTGATCATCAATTTCCAGGTGAGTGACAAATCTGATTTTGGTTGCAGAAAAGGGTATACAAAGTAAACCTTGCTCTTTTAGTTTCTCTGCAATTACCGACGCATCCTGTCCGTAATCTTTAAAATCGGCAATAACGATGTTGGTTCTGGTTTCATTCAGGTTTACATATACACCTTTTATACCGTTCAGAAATTCGGCGATAATTCGGGCCCTTTTGTGGTCATCCGCCAGACGTTCAAGATGATAATCCAGGGCGTAAAGCCCGGCGGCTGCCAGAATACCGGCCTGCCGCATTCCGCCGCCCAGCATTTTTCTGTAACGGTGGGCCTTGTTTATGAATTCTATCGATCCTGTAATCATAGAGCCGACGGGCGCGCCGAGTCCTTTGGAAAAACAGACTGATACCGAATCAAAGTATTTTCCGTATTCTTCCAACGGAATACCGGTTTCGACATGTGCGTTCCACAAACGCGCGCCGTCCAGATGCATGGGCAGGTCGTAAAAGTCCGCCGTTTCCCTGATCGCTTTAATGGCGTCAAGAGGGAAAATCGTTCCGCCCGCGCGGTTGTGGGTGTTTTCCAGGGCGATGAGCCCGGATTGCGGGTAATGGCTGTCTTTCGGCCGCAAAGCGGTTTTTATCTGCTCCGGGGAAATAACCCCGTTTGTCCCCTGCAGGGGGCATAGCTGCACGCCCGAGAGAAAAGCCGGCGAGCCTCCTTCGTAATTGAATATATGGCTGTCCGCTTCGCAAATCACTTCATCGCCGGGTTGAGTATGACATTTTATTGAAATTTGATTAGCCATCGTACCGCTGGCCACAAACAGGGCCGCATCTTTTCCCAGTAATCCCGCAACCCTCTTTTGCAGTTCGTTGATTGTCGGATCTTCTCCGAATACGTCATCGCCCACCTGTGCTTCCGCGATGGCTTTTCGCATACCCGGTGTGGGTTTTGTTATGGTATCGCTGCGTAAATCAATTGTTTTCATATTTTCCTTTTATTAAAACAGGTTCATTTGCTGATCTTTCTTTTTGCGGTATTCTTTTTGATCTCTCCGGATCAGGCTTTCGGAGATGGCCGATAAAAACCGCGAAGGCGTTTGATTCGTTATATGTCCCGATATCAACCGCTTTTTACAGTGGGTCAGGTATAAATGCCGCCGGGCTCTGGTCATGCCCACATAGAGCAGTCGCCGTTCTTCATCGATATCTGTCTTTTGTCCCGGAAACCGGTGCGGAATTATATTTTCCTCGCACCCGGCTATAAAAACGACCGGAAACTCCAGACCTTTTGAAGCGTGCAGTGTTAAAATATGGACCTTGTCCGCGCGGTTTTCAAATTCATCTATGGTATTTTGCAGCATAAAGGCGTCTAGAAATTGACCGATATTTTCCGCAAAAGGTTCTGCAAGTTGTAAAAGTTTGCTTTTCTGCGCCGCGTCGCCGCCGGGGTCAATTATTTTTTCCGATTGTATAAAATTCCATATCCATTCGATACAGTCTTTGACATGTTTACCGCTACAAATGTTTTTCAGGTTATTGATATACTCCCGGTAACGGGTAGTGTCGGACGAATCTTTTTTTTCAAAATGAAATAAAATAATGTCCCGATTGACGGAGTTCAGGGCCGGATTCTGTATCTCGCGCAGGGAAGCGGCGAAAAAATTAAATATATCCCGGGATACAAGCAAGGTATCATCAAAAGTGTCATACGGGATGCCGGAACGGGTCAGGGCCTCGATAAGCGGCGGCGCCAGACTTTTGGTGCGGAGCAGAACGGCAATGTCCGCGAAGCTATAGTCTTCGGGCAATCCCCTGTCATCCACACGGCTGCTGTCAATCGAGAAAAAACTGGTGCCGCCGATAAGCTGTTCGATTTGATGCACAATAAATTCCGCCTCGGCCCTGTCGGTGACGGATTGATGGGTTTTCACCTTGACATCCGGGGCGATATTGGACCAGATTTTATCTCCGGAAGGAGATTCGCCGCCGTCCAGTATCTGGCCGGAGGCGGTCAATATGTTCTGAACGGAACGGTAATTTCTATGTAATACGATTGACGCGGCGTTCGGGAAATCTTTGCCGAACCGCATGAAGAATTCCCTGCTTGCGCCGCGGAACCCGTAAATCGCCTGGTCCGGATCGCCGATCACGCACACGTCGGTAGCGGAAACCGCCAGTATCTGGAATATCTCGTACTGCGCGCCGTTAATGTCCTGAAATTCATCCACGGCGATGAATTTTAACTGCCGCAGTATCCGGCGGCGGCTGTCCGGATTTTTCCTTAATAACTGCAGTGACAGGCAGATCAGGTCTTCATAATCCACGGCATTTAATTCTTTCAGGAATTCTTCATAGAATTCAAAAAGAGCCTGAAATTTTCCCTGCAGGTCTTTATATACTTCTTTTGGAATACTTGACGGGTAATAGTTTTTGCTTTTCAGTTTTGAGATTTGTTCCAACGCGGCTTTACTCAGTTTCAAGCCGTATTTTTCTTCAAACTTTTTTTGAAAAGAGGCGTCTTCGATGGTATTGAGAATGGTAAACCGGTTTGTGCGGCCGAAAAATGTTTCGTTTTGTCTTAAAAAGTCCGCGCCGAACGCGTGAAATGTTTTGATGTTCATTTTACCGGCCTCGCTTTTCCCGAGCAGCAGGTCCAGCCGTTCGCGCATTTCCCGGGCCGCTTTGTTGGTAAACGTCACCGCCAGAACCTCTTCCGGTTTCGCTTCGCCGGATTGTATCAGCGAAGCAAGCCGAAGCGTCAACGTACGGGTTTTGCCGGTCCCCGGTCCCGCTTTGATAATCAGCGGCGATCCCCGGTGCTCAACCGCCTTTTGTTGTTCCTCATTTAAACCGTATTCGGAAATTTCTTCCTGTACGACAGCCGCCCTGGGTTCAGGTTTTTTCTGAATATCTCCGGCGCTGTGTACCGTGTCCTGTTCCGGTTTTTCTACGGCAGGGACATCTTCGAAAGCGAACAAAGCGCCCTGCTGAATGATCCGGCTGCGGTCGTCATCTTTAAATATGCGGATGATCCCGTATTCGCCGTCATATCCGGGCTGCGGGAACACCTTCCCCTGGCGCATTCGCCGGACACCTTCGGCCAGCAAGGTCCCGCCCGCGGTTTCCAGATCCGGGATGGGAATGTTCATCAGAATTTCCAGCTCCGGTCCCAGCTCTTTCAGCAATGAATGGTATAGAGTCTGAACGCTTTTTGAATTTGATCCCACGGATTTGACTTCGCCAATAATTTCCGGTAAAGGGACAAGACTTTTAAAAATTTTTGCCGCCGCCGGTTTTTCACCTTCATCCCGGTCCGCTAATTCTTCAATCCGATAACTGACGCCAAGGGTGACGGGTTTACCGCATACCGGACATAAACCTTTATTTTGAATGGTTTCCTTTGGCCTCATCATCAGACCGCATTTCCGGTGACCGTCCATGTGGTATTTTCCCTCTTCAGGGAAAAACTCGATTGTACCCGCAAAAGAACCGCTGTTTTTGTTTTTCAAAGCCGAGATCATGGCGTTATAATTCAGGTCCGTGTCAAAAAGATTGGCCTCACGAGCCAGCCTGGCGGGCGAATGGGCGTCGGAATTCGACACCAGGTTATATTTGTCGAGGTTCGACAACCGCCAGTTCATCGGCGGATCGGAAGAGAGACCCGTTTCCAGCGCGAATATATGTGAGCTTAAATCGCCGTAACATTCTTCCACATTGTCAAACCCGGATTTGGAACCCAGCAGGGAAAACCAGGGCGTCCAGATATGTGCGGGGATCAGCACCGCTCTTGCATCGGTCTCCAGAACGATCTCCAGCAGGTCGCGGGAATCCAGACCCAGAATCGGACGGCCGTCGGAACGAATATTGCCGATCTTTTCCAGTTTCTGCTGAAACAGGGCGACCGATTCGAGCGACGGAAACAGAACGACATTGTGAACCTTGCGGACCCTGCCGTCTTTTTTATAAATATTGCTGATCTCGCCGGACAATATAAAATGGACGGCGCTTTTACAGGCGGCCGGCACCTGGTTCAGTGTGGATGCGGCGTATTGTTCTTTTAATCGAAAAAAACCGTTCTCCCCCGGCAGCAGTTTTTCTTTCATTTCTTCAAGCCAGCCGGGATGGGTTATGTCCCCTGTGGCGATAACTTTTAACCCCTTGATCTGGGCCCATTTGTTAAGGTGTTCCAGGTTCAGGTCCCTGCTGGTTGCCCTGGAATAATATGAATGAATATGTAAATCGGCAATATAAAACATAAATTAATGTATTAAAACATGAAATTAAATATAGTATTTAATTTTTAAAATTCAAATGGATATCGGTTGAAATAATTATTGCCATAGTTGAACCACAGTCTCACGCGCGGCAAGTTGAATAGTTTTGCCGTCTTCCGATAAGGACAACCTGTCTCCCCACAACAGGGAGGTCATTTTTTTATTTGTTGCCAGTTTGCAGGTCAACTTTTGGCCGGTACCGTTGGTAATAACGGTCATGTACCTGTTTTGGTTTACCAGCGCCCGCATCAGGCATCCCGGATTGTGACAGGCAAAACGGAACGGGTTGTCCTGATTTTGAATTATGAAATGATCCAAAAATTCCGAAAGCGGCCGGTTATTGTCCAGCCAGGCGCCCAATCCCACCGGCGAAGGAATCCAGATGACCTGCCCTTTACCGAACCGGCGCCGTATTGCGGTTATCCTTTCGTTTTGTCTGCCGATAATTTCGGCATCCCGGTTTTCGATCTCGCCGATCCAGAGGTGCGCCGGCAAAGTGATTTGCGGTTGCTGCAATTGTACCGGACAAATATTATCTATAAATCGTACCTCCTTGAGCCCGGACCCGAACAGTGTTTTGAACGGATAGGCGTCGAGCGGCAGGCAGGTTGCGTATTCGTCGAACATACCGGTCAGGCCGGTGACGATCAGCGTGTTGCCGTTTTGCACAAATTTTTCAATATTCCGGACCTGCCCGGAGGTGACAGACGTAACATGCGGCAGAATCGCAGTGTGCGGGCTGCCGGATTTGATGTTCCAGTTAAAATCATGAATGTGTTTGATATTGGCTTCCCGGCCCAGTTCACTTAACGTTTCATAAAATCCCAGTGCTGCCTGCAGATGCGCGTTGCTGTCCCTGCCCGGATAATCGGAACTTTTACTGCGTTCCTGCAAAGTCATGGTCTCCAGGCTGAGAATGATCGAAACCGGTGATTGAACCGGTACGGCATTATCAAAGAAGTTTTGATTGTCGTTAATGATACGGGCAATATGAGCGGCCGTGAGCAAGCGTTCCGACGGTCTGTCCTGAAAATCAAGCATAGACCATTCGCCGGCCTCTCCGCTTTTACGGCGCGCATTTAACAGCCAGAAAATAATCCGGTCGGCGCCGGAGCCGATACTCGTCCATACCCACTGGGCGATGTCCTGCTCCGTCGGGCACATGGGTCGCATGGAGCTGTAAGTGTTGTTGCCGCCCTGCAGTTCCGTCACCCAGAAGGGATTGGGCTCGCTGCTGCCCCTGATCAGATCACAAACATAAGATACGCCCAGGGCAAACCTGTCGCGTGTCAGTATGCCGAAATGCCAGGCGGGGTGTATGGAAGCGCCGAGGGAATTGAGAAATGTTCTCCAGCGCGGCAGATCGAAAGCGGTAGTTGCCAGGTTATTGACCAGAGCATGCGGATTGACGTGTATCGGGTGATTCGGGTCCTCCTGCCTGATCCGTTCCGCGACCCAGTTCAGGTGCCATGTCAGGTGCTCACGCCAGAAGGTATACCAGTCCACAAACGGCACCGACCAGGCAAAAGCGCCGCGGTTCCAGCTTGGATCGTGCTCGATGGATTCGAAATCTTTGTACCAGGTCAACCAGGCTTTGTTCAGCGCCCCGATATCTCCGTATTTTTCCCGCAAATAGCCCCTGAACCGTTCCACAGCAAGCGGATCGGGCGACGGCTCCTGTCCCGGTTCGTTCATGAGCATCCAGGTATCGAGCGCGGAACTGGTTTTGTAGCGGGCCACGACCTGAGCGATATATGTTTCGGCCTCCTGAAGCTGTTTGCCGGTCCGGACGATACCGCTGCCCTGCGACCGATACCAGAATTCCCTGTCACGGTGGGTCGGACCGTGGTGCGCCGTCAGCGTCGCCACGATTTTCACGCCGTACTTTTCCGCGGCCCTGAAGGCATTATCATAAAGGCTAAAATCCCAAACGTCCGGTTGGGTTTCGATATAATTCCACATGATAAACAGCCGGGTGACCGGCATATTTTGTTCCGCCAGGGACCTGAACCATGAATCGATTTCCGCTTCCGTCTGACCGGGTTCGATCCAGATTTGCGCCCCGATCAGCGGTCGGTCACTGCCGAATACATTAACGGATAAAACCAGGATTAATAACAAAAACAAAACGGCAACCGGTAATTTTTTCATTTTACGCTCCTGTTATTTTAGAATGAACAGAATTATATCTTTAATTCCAGAATGATAGGGCAGTGGTCGGAACCCAAAACCTCCGTTGTAATATGGGCCCCGGTAACCGTGTCTTTTAAATCTTCCGAGACAAAAAAATAATCGATCCGCCAGCCCACGTTTTTGGCCCGTGCATTCATACGGTATGTCCACCAGGTATATTGATCGGGCTCATCCGGGTAGAATGTCCGAAATATATCTACATAACCATGAGCGATAAATTTATCGATCCACGCCCTTTCAATGGGCAGAAAACCGGACTGGTCCGCATTGGCTTTGGGGTGTTTCAGGTCAATTTCCTTATGTGCTGTGTTATAATCTCCGCAGACAATCAGCTTTTTGCCCTGTTTACGCAGAGCCTGGCAATAATCGAGTGTAGCGTCATAGAAATCCATTTTATAGTCAAGGCGTTCCTGGCTTTGTTTGCCGTTGGGGAAATAAATATTGAGAAATGTGAATTCCGGGAATTCCATTACAATGATTCGTCCCTCTTTATCAAAGCGTTCAATACCAAAACCGTTCCGAACCGAAAGGGGCTTTAATTTTGTCAAACAGACAACGCCGGAATAACCTTTTCGTTCCCCCGCATTCCAGTGAACAGAATAACCGTCCGGTAATATAAAATCATTTCTAACCTGTTCAAATTGGGCTTTGGTCTCCTGTAGTGCGGCAATATCGGGGGATTCTTGTTTCAGCCAGTCGAGGAAACCTTTTTTTAAAGCAGCGCGAATTCCGTTGACATTCCAGGAGACGAGTTTGAGGGTGCGCATGTTTTTTCTCTTATTTTCAGTGGAACATTACTTTATTTAGATATAAAATATTTCTTGAATGTACAATTGTTTTACGATATATTTATTTTCAAATGTTGAATTAAATTAATTTAATTCGTATCATTTGTATAGTAAATATTTTGAATATTGAGATGACGCCGGAACCGGGTTTTGATATAATTCAAAACAAGCTTACGTGTAGGCGGAATAAGCAGTACAATACCCGCGCAATCGGTTAACAGACCGGGTGTGATGAGAACGATACCGGCGATGAGCAGTAATAATCCCTCTATCAGGGAATCGGACGGCATAACACCCCGGTGGAGTTCTGACTGTATTCTCCGGAACACTTGCAAACTCTGAGAACGTGCGAGCCAGGCGCCGGCAAATCCGGTAATAACAACCAGTGCAATTGTATCGAATACGCCTAGCCTTTTACCGATTTCCAGCAGCAGCCAGATCTCGACAAGCGGTATGGTTGTAAATAATAATAATAATTTAAAAAACAAAACAGCTCCTTTTTATGATGTATAAATATAAACTAAAGTTCATAGTGTTTCAAGTATTATGTTTATTTATATTGTTTATTTTTTGCTTTTGTGAATCACCTTTTGCAACCCGACAACCGGAGAAACCTGTATCAAAGCAGTCATCATGGATACAACCCACATCACCGAATTATGTTATGGCCAATTTACGAAATGCGATTCTGGAAAAAAATATTTCCAATTATATGAGATGTTTGGCCGACACCAGTAATTCGAGTAAAAGTTATCTTTATATTGCCGACCCGGCAGTTGTGAACCAAAATCCCGGTCTTTTTAATAATTGGGGTAAAGAAAACGAGTTGATTTACCTCAATCAGCTTATGCTGTATTTGCCGAAAGACTCTGCGAGCGTATTTACAATTATATCCTCCCGTGAAGACACATACCAGGATTCGGTAATATTAATACAGGAATATAGTCTGAAAGTGCATTTCAAATGCGAAGACCAGAATTGCCCCCGGGATATGCAGGGCCAGGCGGAATTTAGACTGGTCCGGACCCCCGAAGATTTATGGTATATTCACAGGTGGCGGGACAACGCTACGGGAGACGCTCCGACCTGGAGCAGCCTTAAAGCCAAATTCGGAAAGTAAAATTAAAAATATTATGAAACGTAAAACATATAAAGCAAAAATCCCTGCGGAGCCGCTTTTCCCGGAAAACCGAAAAAAAATTATTTACGGTTTGCTTTTATCGGCTGTTTTGCTTTCGGTTATCAGGTTTATCCTGCTGCCTGTTTTTTTAAAACCGGATAAACCGGTGGTTTTAAAGCAAAGCGAAAAAGAGTTTATCAAACAAGCCGTACAGATTACATTTAACGAATTTTTATTAACTAAAAAACGACAAACAGATCGGGGTGATTATATCGAAGTTCAGATTCCCCGTAAACTTAATTTTTTACATCTGTATTCTTCCATAACTCAAAATTTGAATAATATTAAAGATAGTTTTGTCAGTTGTGAGGAAACAAAAAATAATATTTATGTTGTCCGTGTCGGACTAAAAAATATAACTGTCTGTAAATATATTTTTAAACCACAGGCGATCCTCGGTTATGTCGCCATAATAATAGATGATTTCGGCTATGTGTTTAATGATCTGGTCAAAGATTATTTAAGATGCCGGTACCCATTGACCGTTTCAATAATTCCCGGTCTGCAAGAATCACGGACCATTGCCCGTGAAGCGTCGTTATTATCAAAAGAGGTGCTGGTGCACATGCCTATGGAGCCACTGCATGCCGCTTACCATGATAACGGATTTATGCTGTTGACGAATCAAAACAATAGTGAAATAAGGATGAGAATTCGACGAGCGTTTTCATTATTGCCAAACGCCGTGGGGATGAATAACCACCAGGGTTCAAAAGCGACTGCCGACAAACAGTTAATGCAGGTTGTATTAAACGAGTTAAATCATTTGGACAAGTTTTTTGTCGATAGTAAAACAAATAATCATAGCCTGGGATACGAGCTTGCCCGTACCATGTCTGTTCACGCTGCCGTCAACACGCTTTTTATCGATGCCCGTGATGAAAAAGATTTTATGCTGGGACAATTACAGCGGATCATTGATCTGGCGGTCAAAGGAGAAAATGTTGTCGCGATAGCTCATGTCCGCAGGGATACCTATCAAATATTGATGGAAAATATGCCGAAACTTGAAGAAAAAGGCATCGAGTTTGTTTATGTTTCACAGCTTGTCAATTAAGTTTTTGTTTATGTCATAAAAGAGAAAGGGACGTGTATGGCAAGAGTGTGTTTATGTGTAAATCAGGTCGCTCACATACGGAATCTGAACAAGTCTAAAGTTCCCGATCCGGTTGCGGTGGCGGTTGCCGCTGAAATAGCGGGAATTGACGGAATTATGGTACAATTGCGGGATGATCGTTTCGATATAAGCGATCGGGATGTTTCCGTTTTAAAAGAGGTTGTTCAGACTCATCTCAATGTTGCGGTTACCCTGAATGATGAAATGGTAAAAAAAGTGTTGAACTGGCTGCCGGATATGGTCACTCTTTTGCCCGCAGTCAGTGAACAGACCCTGGATAATTCACTGGATATCGACGCGAACCTGGAATATATTGAGGATGTGACAACGGCCCTTCGCGCCAATAATATAGTGGTTAACGCATTAATCAAACCCGACACCCACCAGGTACGTGCCGCGGCCCGCGCGCGATTGGATTATGTACAATTAAATACCGCAGCATTGTCGAGTGTGGAGGACCTGGGTACTATGGGCGATATGATCGAACAAATGCGCTCGGTGGCCATGGCCGCCAATAAAATGGGTCTGGGAGTTTCCGCAGGCCGGGGAATTAATGAACAAAATTTACACGAACTAAATGACATCTCATTTATTGAGGAATATAATATCGGGAGAGCTGTTATAGCCAAATCCTTATTGATCGGCATGGAACGCGCGGTTAAGCATTTTAAAATTTTACTGGTATAACCAATGGAAATGGGAAAGGAAAGTCTTTGTTTTATAAAGCAGTATTGTTCGATTTTGACGGCGTACTGGCAAACACATTCCCGTATCATTATAAAGCGTGGCAAATCGTTTTACAGCCGGAACGGATCGAACCGCAGGAATTAACCATCAGGCTAAACGAGGGCAGACCGGCCTGGCAAATAGCAATGGCAATATATAATGCTGCCGGGATAACCGCCCCGGAACAAAAAGCTAAAAGGTTAAAAGAGGAAAAGAACAAAATATTCCAGCAGATACAAAAGGCCGGAATTTACCCGGAAATTTTTAAAATTGTAGATTTGATTTTAAAAAATTCAATGAAAACCGGCCTTGTCACCGGGACAACGCTTGAAAATATTCAGGCCGTACTGCCGGGGGAATTGATCGAAAAATTTTCCGTCATTGTTAAAGAGGGAGATACATCCAAAGGCAAACCTTTTCCCGATCCATATTTATCTGCCCTGCAGAAATTAAATATTGCTCCGGCCCGGTGTATCGTGGTTGAAAACGCCCCTATAGGTATCAGCTCGGCAAAAGCCGCGGGAACTTATTGTATCGCATTGGAAACCACCCTGCCGCGGGAACATTTAAGTAAAGCCGACGTTATATTTAAAGATCATAAAGAATTGTTTTTTATGCTGGAAAAGATAATAAAGGATTCAATATAATATCAAGGCATGTAAAAATAACTTGATTATTCGACCTATGTTTAATAAATTCCAAAAATAAATTTTGGAGGGTGCCAGGTTATTTGTTAGAAATTATTTGTGGATACCTTGTATAAAGTATTCGATAAAGAAAAACATTTGTAGAAAAAGTAACTCTCTTTTGGTAAAAATTTTTTATTATTATTTTAAAGCCTGGCAAGTTTAACTCATTCTGAACCGAGTACTGTAACTATTGGGCTCGGTTTTTTTTATTAAACGGGATAATATTATGAGAAAAAGTGTTGTTTTGTTATTATTCATCATGATCATATCGTGCTCGGAACGCAAACTGCCCACGGTTACGGAAGACACTTCTCTGCCGGTTATCGAAAAATATATCGTCCCCGAATTCATCAAT
Source organism: Candidatus Zhuqueibacterota bacterium (assembly GCA_016934825.1). Taxonomy (GTDB): domain Bacteria; phylum Zhuqueibacterota; class Zhuqueibacteria; order Residuimicrobiales; family Krinioviventaceae; genus Fontivivens. The sequence goes on along the minus strand of JAFGSB010000073.1, from coordinate 31,627 downwards.
CCCGATAAAATTTATACGATCTCGGTAAAAGTAACATCGTCGCAAACCATTGATTTTGTCACCCTGTCTATCTATAAAGAGGGAAGCGAGACAGTTTTGTCGGAGCATAAACTGTACGACGACGGCGGGGCGGTCCACGTAAGCGATGGTGATATGATCGCACACGACGGATTATTTACACAGATCGTTAAATGGGAGACAGATGACGATGCCCAGCAAAATATCTTATTTGAATTTACCGCAGTTCAGGATTATAAAGAAATCGGGGATCAGTTCCAGGTGGTCGTTATCTCTCAAAAGAACCTGCTGCCTGAAATTTTATCGGTTGATATACCCGACACGCTGAAAAGCGGTTTTGACGGAGAGCTTGAATTTACCGCAAGCGTATATGATTCAAACGGACTGCAGGATGTAAAAACCGTTATGTTCAAAGGTAAAATGAACAACGATGTCTATTTTCAGGGATATCTGAGTGCAACAGCGGAAGCCGGAATTTTCAACAGGAAGGTCGATAAAAGTTTTGCGATCGGGAAAAAGGGTTTATATGACCTTGATTTTGAAGCCGTTGACCAGTCAAACAGAAAAAGTCTTCCCTATCCGGAAGAGATATATATCGAAAATACCGCGCCAGAATTATATGATATACAGGCGCCGACGGAATATACGCGGCCGGAAGGCGATGTTGTCGAGTTTTTTTTAGTAACCATAAAAGCAAAAGATGAACAAACAATAAAGGACATAAAATATGTAAAAATGTCCTGGCAAAAGGCGGACGGCACGTTTTCTGAAAACAGTCCGTTTGATCTTTACGATAACGGCCTGCCGTTACAGGACCAACTCGCAGGCTGGGACCAGGGTTACCGGGGCGACCTGGTCGCGAATGACGGGATTTATTCGATTGCCGCCGCGTTTGACAGTGAACAACCTCTTGGAGATTATGAATTGGTTTTCTGGGCGGAAGATTTGGCCGGAAACAGAAGCGAATCGCTGGTGTACAAGATAACATTAAAATAAACGGAAAAATCAATGCAAAATATAAATGTTTTAATTTTAACTGTTTTGATGTGTATAAGTTATTCCTTGAATGCTGATCCTGTTGTACAATCTTATCAACTAAATGTCAGCCCGGGCGAAGGGCTTGCCGGAAACGGCATTACCGATATTTTCGCCGGTACCCGTACGGTCTGGTTAGGGACCGGGCACGGTTTAAGTTTTACAAAGAATAACGGCAAAACCATACAATCTCTTGGCACGGCGCACGGAATCGGCAGGGGCAGCATTTCCGCCATGTGGGTGAGCGGCGACACCGTGATTGTGGCGACGGCGAACGACACACTGACGCAGGTTTCGGACGATTACCTGGCTAACGGGACCGGTCTGAGTATTTCTTTAGACAACGGACAGTCCTGGAAACATATTAAGCAGCCCCCTTTTGATTTTCCAACCGTTCAGAATTTAACTTATGATATTGCGGTATTGAATGGCACCATCTGGCTGGCGAATTTCGGCGGCGGTCTGGTAAAGGGGGAAAATTTCGGAGAAAACTGGGAGGTTGTTCCGCCGGACTCTTTTGTGTTCGATCCCGGAAAACGATTGAATCACAGGGCTTTTTCGGTGATTACCGCCGATAATGAGCTCTGGGTCGGAACGGCGGAAGGGATAAATAAATCTGTTGACGGCGGTAAAACCTGGGAAAATTTTAGTCGTACCAACCAGGAACAGCCCATTTCCGGCAACTTTGTCAATGCGCTGGCCTTTCAAAAAGCCGAAAACCGGAAGATCATCTGGGCCAGTACCTGGAAAGCGGAAGGCGAAACGGAATTTTACGCCGTATCCAAATCGGAAAACGGCGGTAAAACCTGGACTACTACGCTTGGAGATTCGGTGAACGGTATCAGACCGGCAAATTTTTGTTTCGACGGATCAATTGTGTATGTGGCCACATACGAGGGTCTCTATAAATCCGCCGATTTCGGAGAAACGTGGTGCAGGTTCCCCAGGATAACGGACACGGTCACCGGCGAAAAAGTATACAGCACGGAATTATATTCGGTAATGGCGCAGAACGGGGTTGTTTGGGCCGGCACCTCGGACGGACTGGCCAAAACAAGTGATAACGGTTATACCTGGGACGTTATGCGCGCTTTTCAGCCAACCGGCGAGGGCGGAAGGCCCAGGACTTATGCCTATCCCAATCCTTTTTCCCCGACGCGGCATAATGTTCTGGATAATGACGGTTATGTCCGTATACAGTATAATACAACGCTGCCAACAAGGGTGACGATCAGGATATATGATTTTGCGATGGACCTGGTTACCACCCTGGTAGACGGTAAAATACGTTACACCGACGGTGATTTTAATGAAGTCTGGAACGGCCGGAATGATTATGGCGATATGGTGGCAAACGGAGTTTATTTTTACAGTGTTGAAATCGATAACGACGGCACCTACTGGGGCAAGATAATGATTGTTAATTGATTAACGACAGGATATGAACAGCATGAAAAAATATATTTTAACCCTTTTTATGAGTTTTATATTTGTTTTAACGGCGTTTGCCCGGCCGGGTGACGGCGGTTATGCGGGCGCTTTTTTAAGAATGGGGCTGGGGGCTCGGGCCAAAGCTTTGGGCGACGCCTACAGCGCTATCCCGGAAGGCGCCGTTGCCGGTTTTTATAATCCGGCGCTGCTGCCGCACCTGAAGGAAAGGCAGTTGGCCGCATCTTATTCGTTTTTAACCCTGGATCGGAATTTTGATTTTATCGGTTTTGCCATGCCCCTGAATCCAAAGGCGGACCCGGAAGCGGGAGGAAATCTTTTAAAAGCCGGTCTGGCGTTGGGCTGGGTTCATGCCGGTGTGGATAAAATTTACGGAACCGACGGAAGCGGTAATCATACCATGGATTTTTCAAATTCGGAGCATGCTTTTTATCTTTCATTCGCGTTAAGTCCTTTTGAAAGGTTCTCAATTGGTATTACCGGTAAGGTACTGTATAACCAGATGCCCGATATTCAAAAAGACAACTCGGCTTTAACCTCCACCGGGTTCGGGATAGATGTCGGCGCATATTTTATGCCCGTAAACAATCTTACGCTGGGTTTGGTTCTGCGGGACAATATGTCAAAATATTCCTGGAACACGGACACTGTTTATGAGAGAGGCACCAGCACCGTTAATAAATTCCCCAAAGTAACCAGGGCGGCGATGGCATACCGTATACCGCAGCAATGGCTGCTGCTCACGGCCGAGATCGAAGACAGCGACAAGCAAAATCCGCGTTATCATTATGGAATGGAATTGTCGAACGCGAAAATCGGGGCGTTGCGTTTTGGTCTGGATGATAATTCGCCAACCTTTGGATTGGGAATCAAATTCAATCTATTAAATAAATCAAATATGATCAATTATGCTTTTGTTTTATCTCAGGACGCGCCCGGCTCCGATCATATTTTTTCCTGGGCATTTAATATTTAATTCATTTTTACTGAATGGAATACAGATATGTTCAAAAAATTTATTTTTATATGGATGTTAATGATATTGCCGGTTTCGGTTTTTGCCGGCGGAGAAACCGGGCTGGCAATTTTAAAAATCGGCGTGAGCGCAAGGGCGGCGTCCATGGGAGAGGCATTTGTAGCGTCCGCTGACGATGCTTCCGGAATATTCTGGAATCCGGCGGGACCGGCATGGATTAAACAGCGACAGGCCCATTTTACGCATAACAAATGGATCCAGGGAATTTCAAATAACGCCGCCGGTGTGGTTTTCCCGACAACGATTGGAACGCTCGGGATCGGATTAATGCTGAACAATGTCAATGATTTTGAACGGCGAATTACCGCAACCGAAGAACCGTTGGGAACATTTTCATCCCATGATTTTTCCATGTCGTTAAATTATGCCCGAAAAATTGGCGAAAATTTGTCCGTCGGCGCAAAGGTCAAATACCTGAATGAAAAAATTTATGTCGAATCGGCAAGCGGTTACGCGTTTGATTTTGGCGTCCGGTATCGGCTGTTACGCTCAGGACTGTTTGTCGCCGCGGCAATTCAAAATATCGGCTCAATGTCGGAAATGGTTCAGGAAAGCATCGTACTGCCCAAAATTATGAGGTTCGGAACCGCGTACACCATCCCGGATTTTTTTATGGGGGATAAATTATTATTTGCGGCGGATTATGTGAAAATTCTTGAAAACAGCGATCATGTCAATTTAGGGATCGAATATTATCCCTATCAAAAAATAGCTGTGCGCGCCGGGTATCAAACCGGTTATGACGAAAGATCAGTTGCCGCAGGATTTGGATTGAATTTCGGATTTTTGAATATAGACTATGCTTATATACCTTTTGATAATGATCTGGGAAATTCACAGAGGTTTTCGATGACGGCGTTTTTTTAATAATTGTTTAATCGTTATCATAAATTCCCCGTTAAATTATTTTTATGATTATCGGGGAATTTTTTTGTTTTGTGGATTGTAAATTTGATCCGACCTGTGTAAAAGAGGTTATTTTGTGGTTTTAAATGAGAATGATTCGTAGTTCAGAAATGTATAAAATCTGATTTTAATGTTTGTTTTTAATCAGGAATATATGACCGAAAATTAAACGCTTTAAATAAAAAAGTAAATAAAACCAACCCGCAGGTTGTTTTAATTTACGCATCTTAAATGAATATGACTATTTTAATTTATATCTTGGATTTTGGAGAAACAGTTGAAAAAAATAAATCTGGTTTTGGGAATACATAACCATCAGCCTGTCGGCAATTTTGATTTTGTTTTTGAAGAAGCATTTCAAAAAGCATATCTGCCCTTTTTAAAGGTGCACAAGGTCCATCCCGATATCAGGCTTGCCCAGCATTTCAGTGGAATACTTTTGGAGTGGCTGGAAAAAAATCACCCGGAATTTATTAAGCTATTGAAACAATCGGTAAGCAAAAAGCAGGTTGAAATGCTGACCGGAGGTTATTATGAACCCATATTACCCAGTATACCGGAGCAGGATATAGTCGGTCAAATTGTCAAGTTGACGAATTATGTGATCGAAAAGACCGGTTATAAACCATCGGGTCTCTGGTTAACGGAAAGAGTATGGGAACCCTATTTACCCCGTCCTATAGTCAGGGCCGGAGTAAAGTATACGGTTATAGATGATTCGCATTTTAAATCCTCCGGCCTGCAGGATCAGAATCTGCTGGGCTATTATGTAACCGAACACGAAGGTTTCGCGTTAAACATATTTCCAATCAGCGAAAAACTGCGTTACCTGATCCCTTTTCAGCCGCCGGAGAAAACCATTAAATATCTGCGGTCGCTGGCAACCGACGAAGGGGACAGGCTCATCGTTTTTGCCGACGATGGGGAAAAGTTCGGCGTTTGGCCCGGAACCTTTGAGCAATGTTTTGAAAATAATTGGCTGAATGATTTTTTTACTCTGATTGAACAAAACCTGGACTGGATTAATTTAATATCATTTGACGACGCGTTAAGTCAATTAAAGCCGCTCGGGACCGTTTACCTGCCAACCGCCTCATATCGTGAGATGATGGAATGGGCACTGCCTGTCAACGCGATCAAGGAATATGAAGGCTTTTATCACTGGTTAAAAGAAAAGAATATCGCGGATTATCAGTTTAATTTTATTAAAGGCGGTTTTTGGCGTAATTTTCTGGCAAAATATCCGGAAGCAAATAACCTGCAAAAACGTATGCTGAAAAGCAGTAACCGGTTTCAAAAACTCAACAGCAAAAATACGGAACTGGTTAAAGCCCGGGATTTCATTTATGCCGGACAATGTAACTGTCCTTACTGGCACGGCGTGTTCGGCGGTCTTTATTTACCGCATTTACGGAATGCGATTTATTCCAACCTGATTCAGGCGGACGCGGCAATGGATAAAGTTGAATTTAAAGGGAAAGAAAAAACCGGCTGGGTCAAAAGTGAAATATACGACTATAATGCCGATGGCTTTGGTGAGGTTATCGTTGAAACCGACCGCATGGGTCTGTTTTTTTCACCCAATAAGGGCGGCAGTTTGACGGAACTTGATTTTAAACCAAAGGCGATCAACCTGATCGATACGATGACCCGCAGACAGGAAGCGTATCATCAAAAGTTATACGAAATGAATTTGAATCAACATAATTCCGGGAAAGGTGAAAAGGTTGCGTCAATTCATGATCTTGTATTGACCAAAGAAGAAGGACTGGAAAAGTATTTAAATTATGACTGGTATAACAGAACTTCCCTGATTGATCATTTTTTACATCCGGATGTGGATTTAAAACAATTTGCACAGGCACAATACCGGGAACAGGGTGATTTTGTCAATCAGCCTTATAATGTAAAAATTGTAAATAAAGATGAATCTGCCGAAATTAACCTTGAACGTAACGGGCATGTGTGGATCGGCAGTGAATTTGTTCCGTTATATGTCGGCAAAAAGATACTGGTCGGCCCCGGAGCCGATTCTTTTACGGCAAAATATACTTTAAAAAACACCAACAATTCCGCCATTGAATTATGGTTTGGAGTAGAATTTGCAACATCATTATTGGCCGGAAATGCTGCGGACAGAAATTACATTATTCCCGGTGTCGAGCTGGAAAAAACCAACCTGGCTAGCATTGGATCGGTAAAAAACGTAAAAAAAATATTTTTACGGGATGATTGGCTTGGAATTCAGGTCGGTTTTGAAGTTAACAGGACGGCCGCCATTTGGCGATTTCCGATAGAAACAATATCCATGTCGGAGGCCGGCTTTGAACGGGTTTACCAGTGTTCGGTGATTATGCCGCACTGGAAAATAGTACTTGAGCCCGGCAACAGTTGGACGGTAGTGATAAAAGAAAGCATTGAACAATTATAAAATATGTTGTAAATTCTTTTTTTGAAAAGTTAAAAATAATAGTTCATATTTTAAGGATAAATATATGTCAAAAAGTAAAACGTTAAAACGAACAATGTGGATAATGCTGGCAATTGTTACCGCAGGAATCGGGATAAACAAATTCAGCCAGAACGAACTGTATCCGTCCGATAATATACGAGATCAATTGGTACGTTTTAATGAGGTTTTCGCATACATAAATCAATTTTATGTGGAAAAGCCTGATAATGAAGAGATTATAACCGGCGCTATTGAAGGGATGTTAAGCGAACTGGATCCGCATTCGGTTTATATTCCCCAGAAATCCGTGGAACGAATGAATGAACAATTCGAAGGTTCTTTTGAAGGCATTGGAATAGAATTTGTTGTACTGCAAAAGGTACTGACGGTTGTTGCGCCGATCGTTGGGGGTCCATCCGAAGCGGTTGGAATATTACCGGGCGACCAGATCATTAAAATTGAAGGCAAATCTGCTTACGGCATCACTGAAGATGAAGTTCAGAAACAATTACGCGGACCAAAAGGAAGTAAAGTCAATGTGACCATACGCCGGCCCGACCAGAACAATGACGAATTCGAAGTTACGATTGTTCGTGATAAAATACCGATTTACAGCGTGACGGCGTCATTTATGATGGATGACGGCGAGACAGGCTATGTCTATCTGGGCCGTTTCGCAAAAAATACCTCCGAGGAACTGGAAGAAGCGCTTGTTTCACTTGAAAAGCAGGGCATGAAAAAACTTATTTTTGATTTACGGGGAAATTCCGGCGGGTATCTGGACCAGGCTTTTGCCGTGGCAGATAAATTTATCCCCGGCGGACAAAAAATTGTATATACCAGGGGCCGGTTGAAAAACTCGGGTTCCGATTACTATTCCACAGACAAAGGCACGCATCCTCTTTACCCGCTTATCGTCATGATCGACCACGGATCCGCCAGCGCTTCGGAAATTGTTGCCGGGGCCGTCCAGGATTTGGACAGGGCACTTGTTGTTGGTCAAACAAGTTTTGGAAAAGGACTGGTGCAAAATCAGATTCCGTTACGGGACGGTTCGGCGTTGAGATTGACAATTGCCAGATATTATACGCCAAGCGGTCGGTTAATCCAACGGCCATATGATAAAGGAATCGTGGATTATTACACGGAAGTATATGACGATTCCAGCAAATCCAGTAAAATTGATTCGACAAAACTTTACTATACGCTTTCCGGACGTAAAGTATTTGGCGGCGGCGGTATCACTCCGGATATCGATCTGGAATCGGAAAAAATAACCCGGTTTACATTTCAACTAAGATCCAAAAGAGTGTTTTTTGAATATGGGTCTAAAAATTCAAACCAGTTTAAAAACTGGAAAAACAATTTTATAAAATTTAAAAATGAATTTCAAATTACACCCGCAATGATCGATGACTTGAAAGAAATTATCGCAAAACATGATATAAAATTCAACCAGGAATCTTTTGACAAAGATTTTGATTATATAAAATTATTGATGAAGGCGGAAATAGCCAGGCATTTATGGGATAGCGAGCATTTTTATATGGTCAGAATTATGGCGGATTCCGAAGTCCTTAAAGCTTTTGAGTATTTTCCCAAGGCGAAAGAAATTGCCATGCTGAATAAGTGGGAAAAGCGTCTTTAGGGAAGTGGGGAAAAAAGATATTGACTTTTTAATCAAAAAGTACTAAGTTTTAAAATGAATTGTGGGAATAATTAACTTTAAATTTAATTTGTTTGGAGGAGTCTGAATAATGGTTCAAATGTTTAACGATGGTGGCGCTTTTATGTGGCCAATCCTTATTCTCTTAATCTTGGGTTTAGCAATCAGTTTAGAGCGCTTATGGACATTAACACGAGCTGGCATAAATACAAGAAAATTTATCAGTTCAATCAAAGAAGCATTAACTGAAGGCGGAGTTGATAAAGCAATTGAAGTTTGTGAAAACACACGCGGACCCATTGCGTCTATTTTTCATGCGGGCTTGATGCGTGCAAATCGCGGTATTGAACATGTCGAAAAAGCGATATCAAACGCCGGATCAATAGAAATGGCATTTCTGGAAAGAGGTTTGGTATGGCTGGCGACAATTATTAGTATTGCGCCGATGTTGGGTTTTACAGGTACAGTACAAGGAATGATTGGTGCTTTTAACAGTATTAAAGCCGCCAATGATATTTCACCTTCTATTGTAGCTGGAGGTATTTCTGTAGCATTATTAACAACCCTGTTTGGTCTTGTTGTCGCGGTTATTATTTCCGTATGTTATAACTTTTTTATATCAAGAATCGACAAGCTGATTATTGATATGGAAGAAAGCTCTAATGAACTTGTTGATGCCTTGATTGCTATTGATGAAAAAAAATAATTTGATTGGAGATGTGAAATAAATGTTAAAAAAACGACCAAAAAAGACACCTGAAATCCGATCAGATTCTATGGCAGATATCGTTTTTTTATTACTTATCTTTTTTCTGGTAACCACAACAATTGATACGGATAAAGGTATATCATTAGCGTTGCCGCCAAAAGGAGAAGTGAAAGAAATTTCCAAGAGGAATATTACCAATATTCTGATCAATGCAGCCGGTGAGGTCATGATCAATGAAGAACAAATAGCGATTGGTGAAATATCAACAAAAGTCCGGCAATTGCTCGAACAAAATGATAAAATGGCCTTTTCGGTGAAAACTCTCAGGGCAACAAAATATGATGTCTATATAGATGTACTTGATCAATTAAAACGGGCAAATGCAACAAGGATATCTATTGCGGAACCCGATTGATTATTAAAACGTTTAATATAATAGAAAGAACTTAAATTAGGAGTAGGGACTTTGAAATTTTCAACAAAGTCAAAGGTTACGAGCGGAATAAATACGGCATCGATGCCGGATATTATTTTTATGTTGCTCATATTCTTTATGGTATGTACTACTTTTAAAGAATCGCAAGGATTGAAGGTTATATTGCCGGATGCGAAAAAAATTGAAAAATTGCCCGGTAAACGCGGAGTTGCCGTAATTTGGGCAGACAGGGCCGGCAATATTACAATTGATGATAAATTCTTGAATCCTGGTGATATTCGTAATATTATTTATGCTAAAATCATTGATCCGATTAGCCCTTTAAAAGTGGTTTCATTAAGAATTGACAACCAGGTTTCGATGGAACGTGTAACCGAAATTCATGAAGAATTACGGGCACTTGGAGAAAGTGCCGCCTTAAATGTCAATTATTCTGCAAGAACTGCAGCAGATTGAGGTGATTTCATATGATTCTTAGGAAAAATCCAAAATACAGCCTGAAGCTCAAATATAAAAAGAATATAGAGCTTGGGCTGGTAATAGCACTGGCCCTGTTAATAGTGATATTCCAGGGTTGGAAAAAATTTGAACAAGAGGCAAAAAAACAGGAAAAAGTCAATATCAAGATAGAGGTGGAGGAAATTCCGCAAACCGAGCAGACAAAAAGACCACCCGCACCTTCACGCCCGGCAATACCAATTGAAAGTGAAAATGAAGATATTGATGAAGATGAAACAATCGAATCGACGGAAATTAATTTAGATGAATTGCCGCCGCCACCGCCACCGCCGGAGGAAGATATTGATGAATCCGCAACTATATTTGTTGCTTACGATGAGGCTCCGCAACCAATCGGAGGCTTTGCAGCGATTCAGCGAAATCTGGTTTATCCTGAAATTGCTCGTAAAGCGGGTGTTGAAGGCCGGGTTGTTGTAAACTGTTTGATCGATGAAAAAGGTAGCGTCATCAGAACCAACATTCTCAAGTCGTTAGGTAATAACGGATGTGATGAGGCTGCTGTCGCTGCTATTAAATCTGTTAAATGGAAACCCGCTAAACAACGCGATAAACCGGTCAAAGTGTGGATTGGTATTCCTGTTGTATTCAAATTAAAATAACCGTTTCAAATAAAGCTGAATCGGTTTATTGGCACCAGCAGAGGACGTATTGATTTCGATTTAAACGATATTTAGAGTTTTATAATAAATTATTATTAACTCTTAACCTCTGAGGATTGTGTGTCTGTAAGAACGAAAATAGTTCACTCTAAATAATTAAAGAGCCGGATGTTTATAGCATCCGGCTCTTTTTTGTTGTTCATTGCTTAAATGAAAGGAGTGACGTCATGAAGACACAAACAAATAAACCAAAGATTCGCTTTAAAACGGATTACAAAAAAAACACCGACCGGGCGCTGATTTTTACATTAGTTATTGTTATTTTTATTTTCCAGGGATGGAAAAGTTACGATACTCCCGTAAATAAAACCCCACCTGTTAAAGTTATTATTGAAACGCATGATCTCCAGCCGATTATACAGCAAAAAGATTTACCCAGGCCTTCCCGACCGGCCATTCCGGTAGAGAGTGAAGACCCTGATTTTCCTCCGAATGAAACTATTGATGATACGAGAATTGATTTGGGGAATATTCCGCAACCTCCGGAATTCAAAGAAACTGTCGAAACAAAAACAGAGTATATATTTATCGCGTATGAACAACCTCCTGTCCCGGTTGGAGGCTACCTGGCTATTCAGAAAGTATTAAAATATCCCAAAACGGCCCGCAAGGCCCAGGTCGAAGGAACTGTTCGTTTATGGGTTTGTATTGACGAGAGCGGGCAGGTTGTTGAGGTCAAGGTGTTGAAATCTTTGGGGAATACCGGTTGCGATGAAGCGGCCGTCGCTGCAGTAAAAAGTGTAAAGTGGCAGCCTGCCTTACAACGGGATAAACCGGTAAAGGTGTGGATCAGTATACCGGTAAAATTCATGTTGAAATAAAGGATATTTTTGTTATTTTAAAGCGGTGCTTCGACACCGCTTTTTTTATGAAATTATTATTGTCATAAAATGGTTAAATCGTTTAATGATAATAAAATGTAATTCAGATACAATTGCTGTGACTATTGGATGCCGATGCAATGTGAAACAACCAATAATTTATGATTAAGTAGCCGGGATATACCGGTATTGTTCGTTATGTATATTAATTTAACCAAATATCTTAAATCATTTTTATTAGTCTTTATTTTGTTTTTCGTGAACTGCTTTAACCCGTTTGCCCCAAAGATTGATCAGTCGGGCGATGAGGGCCTGGTTCTGACTAAACAGCAATCACCTGAGGAGGTCCTGAAAAATTTTGTATATGCGTATACATTTAAGGACTCTTTGGTTTATGCCGATTTACTGGACAGTTCTTTTGTTTTTGTATATTTTGATCCGAATCTGGGCAGTTCAGGACGTTTTGTTTCCTGGGGGCGTGATGTGGACCTGAAGACAACCGGCAGATTGTTCAAAAATTTTGAAACCATAACACTCATCTGGAATACCACGATCTATCAAATTGAAAATGAAATTACTGCGGAATATTCAAAAACATTGCAGTTAAATCTGTTCGGTAAATCCGGGGATTTTAATTTAAGCGGTAATGCGATTTTTAATTTTGCGTTGAGTCCTTATGATAAAAAATGGCGTATCACCCGCTGGAAAGATGAATCACACATGTAGATAAATGCATCTAATGTTTAAGAGTAGAATAAAGTTATAAATAAATTTTTATTATGAACTCGATTATGAAAAGATAGAGTGTGAAGAAAATGATGAATCGTAAAACAAGTTTACTATTGTTATTTATTTTTATTATTTCAACCGGCGTTTTCTCCCAGTTTGGCGCCAAAAAAGTACTGGATGTGGAAGTGAAGAGTTCCCAAAATGCGGTCGTACCCGGGGAACCGTTTATGATCGCGGTCATTTTGAATATTGAACCCGGCTTGCATATAAACTCGCATACACCCGGCAGTGATTTTTTTATCCCTACAATCGTCACTTTTGATTCGCTAAAAGATGTGGAGTTCAGTGTTCCCGTTTATCCCAAAGCTTTATTAAAAGCTTTTCCTTTTTCCGAAGAAAAGATATCGGTCTATGACAAACAGGTCGTTATTGTATCACGTGTTACGACAAAACCGGAGTATGCAGCCGGCACAATAAAAATATCTGGTAAGGTATCATACCAGGGATGTGATGACAATGTATGTTTTCCGCCGGGGGATGAATTTTTTGAAATCAATCTTGATGTTGTTCCTTCAGGTACACAGGTCGAAAAAATAAATCAGCAATATTTTTCATCCGTCACGGATAAAGTACCCGACGCTGAGCAGGAGCAATTGTTAACGGAGGATGAAATACGGGCGCAGGAGATATTCGAGCGGGGAATATTATATACGATTTTCGCATTTTTCCTGGTCGGTCTGGCTTTAAATCTGACCCCATGTGTTTATCCGGTTATCCCTTTAACTGTCAGTTATTTTGGCGGACAAAGCGGCCGGAGCAGGGGATCAAGTTTTATATCCGCTCTTTTTTATCAGTTGGGAATCGCGGTTGCGTTTGCTATCCTCGGATTACTGTCCGGACTCGCCGGAAAGCAGTGGGGATTTTTATTCCAGAGCCCATGGTTCATCATCGTGATAGCCACAATTATTTTAGCAATGGCAGCAAGCCTGTTTGGCGCATTTGAAATAACCGTTCCGAACTGGTTGTTGTCCGGAGTTGGAAAAAGCAGGGAAGGAGTAATCGGTGCATTGATTATGGGATTGACCGTTGGCGTTGTCATCGCGCCCTGCGCTGCAGGGATTATCATCGGTCTTGTCGGACTTGTTGCCAAACTCGGTCTTGTCGTAAAGGGTACTTTATTATTTTTTGTTATGGGTCTGGGACTCGGGCTGCCCTACCTGATACTGGCAACTTTTTCCGGTTTGCTGGATAAAATGCCGCAGTCCGGTATGTGGATGGTTTGGGTCCGTAAATTTTTTGCTATTCTATTAATCGGCGTGGCCTTGTATTTTCTTTTACCGCAATTGGAACGTATTCATAATAAATTCGGGTTTCTGGCCGGCTTACTGGGTATTTTTGGCGGTTTGCTGCTTGGTTTCCTTGATCACGCGCCGGGATATACCCGTAGTTTTAAATGGATCAGAGCGGTTATCGGTATTGTATTGATCGTACTGGGAATTACGTGGACCAACAGCGCCATTCATTCCAGGCCGTCGGATATAAACTGGATACATCCCGGGAATGAAACGATAGAATCATATATCAATAATGAAAAGCCGGTGTTTATCGATTTTTATGCCGACTGGTGCGCCCCTTGTAAACAACTGGACAATAAAACCTTCAGCGATGCCGATGTTGTTGAAAAAGCTAAATTGTTTACCATGATCAAGATTGATTGTACCGTTCCGGATAAAGCGACGCAGGAAATTATGAGCAAGTATAATGTAAGCGGTATGCCGACGCTGATTTTTATATCCAAAACAGGACGTGTTCTAACAAATTTAACTGAAATCGGTTTTGTGGACGCGAAACAATTTATTTCAAGTATGGATGAAGCGTTGTCTGCTGAATAAATATATACGAATTGATGTCATGAATATGGAATGAGGTGTCCCGGTGAATCGTTTTTCTGTTGTTTTGCTGTTGTTGTTTTGTATTGTAGTGAATGGTTATCCGATTGAAATACAGAAAACAGAAGAAAAGCAGCTCGCTTTAAATATTACTTTTCCGGCATTACAGGATACTTTTGCATTGGACAGGGTGCGTATTTCGGGGGTAACGGATTCTCTTGCAAAAATATATATTAATAACAGCGCCGTTAAGGTATTCCCCAATGGCGCTTTTGTTTCCAGGGTGGAACTTGAACCGGGTGATAACGTAATCTCCATAAGGGCGGAAAAGGGAAACCAAATCGTAAACCAGGACCTATTAATTTACCGGCCACCCCGTTTGGAAAGCAGCCCTGAAGAACCGACGGTAATTGATGAAGCCCTTGTGGAACCGGCAAAAAATATAATGCTGTTGACCGGAGATTTTTTAAATGTCAGGTTCAAAGCCAGTCCGGGCGGCACAGCTTATTTTTCTATTGAAAAGATCGACAAAAACCTGCCGATGATCGAACTGCCTCCTGAAAAAGCAAATGGCTTGTCCGGTGTTTATAATGGGGTAATTCGGATTAAAGAAGGTCCCACAAACCGGGGCCTGAAGATCAAATATGAGATCAGGGGTAAAGATAATAAGAAACAGTCTGTGGAGGCGCCGGGGAAATTATATATTTTGTCTGATGATGTCCCTGTCATTGGTCAGACTAATAAGGAAACATGGTTATATTCAGTGTCATCCGGTTCTTTTCCCCTGACCAGAGTACAGGATTCTGTTGTTGTACATATTACCGGGAAAACCGGGTCGCGTTTTAAAGTAAAATTATCACCGTCATTGACGGCATTTGTGGAGGATGCCAATATTGACTTGCTGGATTGGGGTTCGCCTTTGCCCTGTGAAGAAGTGTCGGCGCCTGTCATTTCGGTGGATAAAAACTGGATCAGTCTGCTTATGAGATGCAGCGGACGTATACCGTTCAGGGTTGAGCAGACTTTAAATCCTGCTTCATTAAAAGTGTTTTTTTACGGCGCCGGGCAGGCATCCCACTGGATTACCTTTCCCAACGGCCTCAATGAATTAAAACAGTTGTCTTTTGATCATACAGGGGAACATGTTCTGCAATTCAAAGTCGACCTCGATCAAAAACAGCAATGGGGCTACCGCGCCTATTACGACAAATGGGGATTCAATCTACAAATACGGCGGACGCCAAAAATCGTGGAGCGGCCGGATAGTCCGGTTAAAGGATTGATTTTTGCCATAGATCCCGGTCATGGGGGCGATAATGAAGGCGCAATCAGCCCGACCGGAATTCTGGAGAAACACGTGAACCTAATATGGGCAAATATGCTGGCGGATTCATTAAAGGCTGCCGGCGCCGAAGTACTGTTAACAAGACAAGAGGATGTAAGTATCAGCCTGGAGGACAGGGTCAATATAGCCCGGTCTGCGAACGCGCATTTTTTAATTTCATTACATAATAATTCGACCACTGCCGGCGGTAATGCTCTTACCGCCCGGGGTACAAGTACTTATTTTACATTGCCCCAAAATCAGGAATTTGCCTGGGCTATTTACCCGCGTTTGGTGAAACTCGGTCTGGCGCCTTATGGAAGGATATATAATTCATATTTTATAACACGAACAACCGATATGCTGGTTGTCCTGATTGAAGGGGGATTTTTATCGCATCCCGAAGAGGAGTTGTTATTAACGAACAATGAATTTCTACAGAAAATGACAGGCGCAGTCTTTCACGGCATTGAAGATTTTTTGCTCTCTCAGTATAACAATAATTAGACAACAAGCCTTTCGTTCATTTGCCGTGCTTTTGATGCCTGTAATTTAATTTCAAGATTGTTGATAATCATCTTTGCGGCCACCGTAGAGGATAAATGTTCAACATTCAGCACAAGATCATAGGCGGTCATGTCATTCGCGCTTCGATGAAAATACCTGTCCACAAACGCGTAACGGTTGCTGTCGACCAGGGCGACTACCTTTTTGGCTTCTTTCGCGGTAATATTTTGTGCTTCCGCAATATTATTAACACGCCAGTTCATGGGGGCGGTTATCATAACCCTTAGAGAATTTTGCGGCTCAACAATAAAATTACTGCCCCGGCCGATGATAATTGCCTGTCCCTGTTCGGCAATGGCGACGATCACATCATGTAATAACCTGAAATACTTTTCCATTCCCAGGACCTGTTTGTCCAATAACGTGTGGACCCAGTTATGGGTTTGATTCAATTTTCTTTCATCAAAGCATTCTACGATTCTGTTCCTGATTTGACATGTCTGCGCAATATATTCCACAAGCTCCCTGTCATAAATTTGCCATTTGAGCAAAGAAGCAATTTCGGCAGCGATATTATCACCCCCGGCGCCGTGAGTACGTGATATTGTGATCACCGATTTGCTCAAAACGCTTTTGGGGCCGGAAGATAACCGTCTTTTTTGAATTTTTTGTTTTACCTCCCAGATCGCAACCTGGCTTTTTACCAGCCTGTCCCAATTGAGCTGATCATTTTGTTTGATAGTCATGGCAACCTCCTGATGAATAATAAACTTTAAGATTAATTGCCTAACCTGACTACCGCGGGAGTGTGCATAAGCGGTCCGTTTTGGAAACGAATACCGGGGAATCCTCAAAGAATGCTCTAATTAAGTATAAGAAACTTTTTCACAGTTGTCAATGAAATAATACAGGCCTGAAAACTTTATTTCCGTAGCAGTGGTAGAAATTATTAATTTTGATGGGGTGAAATGATTGGAGATCAGATATCAAATTCATCGAGCAGGATGCCGGTATAACTTTCTAAAATTTTCTGGTTGCCGATTTCAGATATATATCCGGCAAAATTTCCCGTTGGATCGATCAGAACAAGAGTTGGAAAAGCGTAAACATTATAGAATTTACACAACATATTTTTTTTATCAATGATGACCGGATGGGTGATATTATATTGCTCAGCGGCATGTTGAAAATATTGCCTGTTGAATTCATTTAAAAATTTTACCGAAATGACATCAATGATGATAAATTCCCTGTCTTGGAATTTATTCTCCAGATTATGTAAATTTTTATTGAGATAGACACAACTTTCACAATTAAAGGACCAAAAATTTAACAGGACAACTTTGCCGCGCAGGTTTGACAGGGATAAATTTTCATTTGTATTGAGCCAGTCCACACCTTCAGGAAATTCGGGAGCCTGAATTTCCAAATTACGAATTTGTGCCAATTCATTTTTGATCTCTTCGGGGGAATAAATTAACTGCTGGGGATGAACACGATTTTCGCCGTCTATATAAAAAAGCGGAAAGGACAGAAAAAAGAAGGATAAATAAGCTGTTAATTTTTTCATAAACGCCTTCATTGTCCGGTTTTGGACGGACACAGGTGGTTAGCTCTAAAGTCAGAATTATTAGCTATAACAATTTAATATTTATATGTTTGCCGTATTAATCCTGGTAGATAATAATTTTCACTCTGGCCGGTTCGCTGATAAGAAAAGGTATATTCACGCCGGAGATTATCTTGAACGGATCCGGGTAAGCTTTTTCAAGTTCAAAATCATTCCAGAAACCGGGCTCATAATGTTCCTCGTTGTTTTCGCCGGCCTTACCTCCGTCCACCGCGGAAAAATAGTCAAAGTCCTCAAAAGTTTTTGTCTGTAACGCGTATATGTAATTTCCGGCTTTGATATATTTACCGTTCTTGTCCTTGCCATCCCAGTAAAATACATACCGGCCCGTATCTTCGAGATAATCATCAACCAGTGTTCGAATAACGGTCTTTTTCTTCTCTTCTTCAGTCGGATTTGAACATTTTATCAACCCGGAACAAGCCACTAAAATAATGATAGATAATATTTTGGTTAAGGTCAATAGAAATTTCATATTTTTTCAACTTTTTTTATTTTAAATGCCGATCTTCAGGAATTGATCCATTTGTTTATCCAGGCAAAAATTTCGCTCCACCATAATTTTGCGTTTTGCGGTTTGGTAATAAAATGGCTTTCATCCGGGAAATAGAGCAAACGGGAGGGTACACCCATTCTCTGCAAAGCGGTGAACATTTGAAAAGATTGAGTTACCGCAACCCTGTAATCATATTGCCCGTGTATGACAAGAGTCGGCGTTTTATATTTTTTCATGTTTTCAACATAAAACGAGGGGGACCATTTTTCGTACAGTTCCGGATTTTCGTATGGCGTGCCGCCCAATTCCCATTCAGGGAACCAGAGTTCTTCGGTCGCGCCGTATTTGCTTCTCAGATCGAAAGGCCCGGAATGGCTGACTAACGCCCTGAATCTGTCATTATGTGTGGCGATCCAGTTGACCATATAACCGCCGTAACTGGCGCCGGCGGCCGCGATTTTATTTTTATCTATAAAGGAAAATTTTTCCAAAATAAAGTCGAGCCCGGTCATCAAATCTTTATATGGTCCGCCGCCCCAGTCTTTGCTCACCAGGTCGCACCAGTCCTGCCCGTAACCGTGCGATCCGCGAAAGTTGACCATTGCCACGATATACCCCGGCGCGGCGAACATGGACGCGTTCCAGCGGTAATGGTAATCATCGCTCCACATACCCTGCGGTCCGCCATGGATAAGAAAAATCAACGGATACTTTTTATCCGGATCAAAAAATGGCGGTTTTAATAACAAACAATGAGCTTTTTTGCCGTCAAAGCTGTCGAACCAATAGTCTTCAACCGGGTTCATTACCAATTGGTCAAGCAGCGGTTTGTTGAGAAAAGTTATCTGTTCAATTTGGTTTTTGGAATTGACCTTAAAAATTTCGTCCGGCATATTCACGGCCTGCTGTTTGAAATACAAAACTTTGTCTGATGTGCCGATATTGATCCCGGTGTTAAAATGTTCCGTAACAATTGTTTTGATGCCGCCGGTTTTGATGTCCAGCGAATATATTTTTTTTCTGCCCAGGTCTTCGGCGTTGAAATATATTAATTTGGAATCCGGGGACCAGATTATTTCGTCCGGGATTCGGTCGAAGGATTCCGTGAGTGAAATTCGCGATCCTGTTTCCCGGTTGTAAAGAAGTATTTCATACTGGTCGCTTTCAAATCCCGGCCTTTTCATAGCTTTATAAACAATCAATTTTCCGTCCGGAGAGTATCGCGGGCAATTGTCGACGGCCGTGTTTTCACCGCTGATTTTATTTGCCTTGCCGCCTGAAACCGGTACGACAAACACATCGTTATTTGGAGTAACTGCCGGCATTGGATCAAGATTGCTTACAAAGGCCAGTTCCCGGCCGTCCGGGGAGAAGACAAAATCCTGGATGCTGCCGAGGTCCAGGGGCGGCGCGTCGTATTCTCCGGGAGTTAAATCGATGACGTTAGAACCGTCGGCATTACAGATAAAAATATGTGTTCTTTTGCCGTCGGTCCAGTGGTCCCAGTAGCGAAAAAAAAGATGATCGATGATTTTTGCCTTAACTTTCGATGTCTCTTTTTCCTGATCCAGCATGGCGCTTTCCTGCAGACTTTTTGTTTCCGCAAAGATGGTCGCGGTAAAAGCGAATTTATTGCCATTGGGTGAAATTATAAAACTTTCAATATCTACCGGTAAATGGGTGATCTGCCCGGCTTCGCCGCCGGACAGGTAAAGCGTGTAAATCTGCATTGCGCCGTTTCGGTCGGAAAGGAACAGTATGGCCGATCCATCCGGGAGCCATTGCGGAGATATATCGTTAAAAGGACTTTTAGTTAATCTTCTGATATTGTCCCCGGCGGCAGTACAGAGCCAGATATCCGTTTGCTCGGTATTGTTTTCCATATTATATTCGGTTACGGAAAAGGCGATATTTTGTTCGTCCGGCGACAGCGCGATGTCCTGGATCCGTTTCATTGCCCACATGTCATCGACAGTCTGCGCTCTTTTCGCGGTGACAACGGAAACGGCAAACAGGTTCATAAACAGAATAATCGGCAGGATCTTTTTCATGAAGCACCTCTGATTTGTATTTTAGTAGTCGAGTCCAACCTTATGACGTGTTTTGGTCAGATATTTCACAGCCACTCCGCGCGCTTTTTGTGCGCCCATTTTCATAATATCGTGTACATCATCTTTATGTTTTAAATAATATTCCCGCTTGTCGCGAAAAGGTTCAAAATAATTCCAGATAACTTCGACCAGTTCTTTTTTAACGTCTCCGTAACGGAGCCCCGGTTTTATATAACGTTCCGTCAGTTCTTTTTTGCCCTCTTTATCCAGGAATAAAGAATAAATGGCAAACAAGTTACAGGTTTTTGGATTTTTGGGTTCTTCAACAGGGGTTGAATCTGTGACGATTGACATCACTTTTTTCTTTAATTCATGTTTTTCCGAGAAAATATCAATGGTATTGCCGTAGGACTTGGACATTTTTTGTCCGTCAATGCCGGGGATATTAGCAATTTCTTTAGGGATTTCCGGTTCCGGGATGACAAAGGTGTCGCCGTAGGTTTGATTGAACCGGATAGCAATATCACGGGTCATTTCCACATGCTGTTTCTGATCTTTACCGACCGGTATTTTTTCAGCGCCGTAAAGCAATATGTCCGCCGCCATGAGTACGGGATACGCAAACAGGCCGTGATTGGCGGGGATGCCTTTGGCCTTTTTATCTTTAAACGAGTGGCCCCTTTCCAACAGTCCAAGCGGTGTAACATTGGACAAAATCCAGGTCAATTCTGTAACTTCCGGAATGTCCGACTGTGCATAAAAATAAGATTTTTCCGGGTCAATGCCCAGCGCCATAAAGTCGCAAATCGCCTCAAATGTCTGTTTACGTAACAGCGGCCCTTCAAAAACAGAGGTCAGCGCGTGATAATTGACAATAAAACAAAACAATTCATGATTTTCCTGATAGTCAATCATTCTTTTCATCATCGCAAAGTAGTTGCCGAGGTGTAACGCTCCCGATGGTTGTATACCGGAGAGTATGCGCATTGTGGTTCCTTTCAATTTAATATGAATATATAACTAGTCCCTGTCATAAAGACCTGTAAAATTACGAAAACTGTACAGTTAAATCAAGCACAAAGAGAATACAGTATCAACTGAATTGCTTGCTTTTTCAAGGCCAAATTCGTAATTTCGCCGTGTAAAAAATGAACTCTATTATGGAGGAATTTATGACAGGGAAAGAACTTATTCAAATCGAAGACCGGTACGGAGCCCACAATTATCATCCGCTTGATATTGTAATAGATCGCGGCGAAGGTGTATGGGTATATGATGTTGAGGGGAAAAAATATATGGATTTTTTAAGCGCGTATTCCGCGCTTAACCAGGGGCATTGTCATCCCCGCCTTGTTGCCAGGATGAAAGAACAATGCGAAAAGCTCACGTTGACCTCACGTGCATTCCGGAACGACCAGCTTCCGCTATTTTGCAGGGAATTGTGTGAACTGTCCGGCTTTGACCGCGTTCTGCCGATGAACAGCGGCGCGGAAGCGGTGGAAACCGCGGTAAAAGCGGCCCGAAAGTGGGCATATCATATCAAGGGTGTAAAAAAGAATAAAGCTGAGATTATTGTGTTTACAAATAATTTTCACGGCCGGACAACCACAATAGTCGGTTTTTCCTCGGAGGAGCAATATAAAGAAGGCTTCGGACCGTTTACCCCCGGATTTGTCATTGTTCCGTATGGCGACATAAAAGCCCTGAAAAGAGTATTTAACAAAAATACGGCGGCGGTTATGATTGAACCGATCCAGGGAGAAGGCGGTATTTTAATACCTCCGGAAGGATATTTAAAAGCGGTTGAAACTTTATGCCGCGGATATAATGCGTTACTCGTTGTCGATGAAATACAGTCCGGGCTTGGACGAAGCGGTAAACTTTTCGCGTATGAATACGAGAATGTGAATCCGGATATGGTGATTATCGGTAAAGCATTAAGCGGGGGATTTTACCCGGTTTCGGCGGTTCTGGCCAGAGATGAAGTGCTGAACGTATTCAAACCCGGCGATCACGGCAGTACCTTCGGCGGCAATCCGCTGGCCTGCGCGATTGCCAGGGAATCCTTGAAAATACTGGTTGACGAGGAACTGCCGCTAAAGTCATTTGAGCTGGGCAAATATTTTAAGGACAAACTGGACACCATCGACAAAAAATATATTAAAGAGATACGCGGCAAGGGTTTGTTCATCGGTGTGGAACTGGAACCGGAGGCGGGCGGCGCGCGTCGTTTTTGCGAGGCGCTGGCAAACGAGGGTCTGCTGTGCAAGGAAACACATGAAAATGTGATAAGATTTGCCCCGCCGCTGGTGATCAAAAAAGAAGAACTGGATTGGGCGTTTGAGCGCGTGAAAAAAGTTCTGGAAACATTATAAAAAAATATAAAGCCTGGTAAAAGCCGGGCTTTATAAAATGGAAATTCCCGTGAAAATAATTAATCGATGTCTATTAAAATAATTTTTACGGGAACGGCCGGGAAATGTCTTTTTAATCGTTCTATATCGTATACCAGTTGTTCGCCATACGATACCCCGGTAGACATTTGTTTGTGCAGGGCGTGACAGGGAACAATTTCCACTCCCAGATCGGCTTTGTTTTCATTGAAAAAATATTGAAACTTTGCCATGTCGTAAAACATAAACGCGTACTTGCCGAATTGTACTTCGACCAGCACATTTTCTTTTACAAAATCAATTTGTTTAAAAACACCGGGTATTTCTTTTTTATAATTTGGGATGGTGATTTTATAGGTATCTCTTAATTCTTTATACCCGGCTTTATTAAAATATTTTTTAAATTGTAAATTCATATCTTTGGGAGAAAACAGCTCTTTCCCGGGCATTGTTTTTTCTTTGCTAATTTTCAAACGTTGTGCATTGATTTTTGATATAATATCGGTTATTTCTTTATCAATTTCTGGATAACGAACTTTTAATATTTCTGTACCGCCTAAATGTGAATATTCGTAAATAATTTTCATTAGATCCCACCCTTGTTAGGATTCTCAAAAAAGTTCAATTGCGATTTTTCCAAAAAATCAAGTTGTTCGGAGAATGAATAAATTTTAATGGTTTTAGGGGGAATGTTCTTGTTCGGTGAATTGGGATCATACACAGATCGTTCCATGGGACGTATTTTTAAATGTCCGCTTTCAGCCAGTTCAAGTCTTTCCCTGGTAATTTTGTTATATTCTGGAACGATTTCCGCGCCCATAACACGTCTCCGATGCAGTAATGCGGCAATAGCCGTTGAACCTACCCCCATAAACGGATCAAGCACCCAGTCCCCTTTATTTGTTAAAGAGAGTACCAGGCGTTCGATCAATTCTATGGGGAATTGGCACGGATGGACAGTTTTTTCGATATGATTTGATTTAACGTTTGGGATTTCCCAGACATCGCTTGGATTTTTCCCTAACGGATTACCAGAAAATTGCCCTTTTTGCGGACCTTTGAAATGTTTTTTGTTCGGGTATTTTTGAGGAACACGAACCTCATCCAGGTTGAATGTATAATTTTTGCTCTTTGTAAACCAGAGAATTACCTCATACCTGCCAGAAAATCTTTTAGAGGCGTGCAGACCATGTCCAAAATGCCAGACAATTCTATTTCTCATGTGCAGTTTCAAAGAAGAAAAAATTGGATATAGCAATACATCCAAAGGTATTATTTCACCATTATCCACATAATTCCCTACCTGCCAGCAGATACTGCCTTCGGGGTGACATACCCGGACACATTCCTGAATCACCTTTTTTTGTTCATCAAGATAATCCTTGATGTGCAGCTTTTTTTCATAGGTTTTTCCGATATTATATGGAGGGGACGTGACGACAAGCTTGGTAAAATTATCAGGAACATTTTTTAATAGTTCTTTAATATCCCCTTCATAGAGGATAAAATCCGCCGTAGAATCAAAATCAGATGTCAATTTTAATTTATTCATACTGAAAAATAATAAAATTATATTACCATAGCAAGTATTTACTATCCGAAAACATCTGCGATTAAACAATGGCCATTATGATATTGTTGTATAAATATTTTAATCGATAAA
The DNA here is from genome assembly GCA_016934825.1 of Candidatus Zhuqueibacterota bacterium. GTDB lineage: Bacteria > Zhuqueibacterota > Zhuqueibacteria > Residuimicrobiales > Krinioviventaceae > Fontivivens. The sequence continues at coordinate 7,239 of JAFGSB010000073.1, read as the reverse complement.
ATATAAATAGGAACTATTAAAATAATAAATATTTTCATCCCATGAAATCGATCAACAGGTGTTTATTTCTAATAGTTAAAAATTATAATAATAAATTTCAGAATAATCAAGTGATATTAAAAATGAATCCGGCTGTTGAATAAAAGAAATAAGTTTTATTAATTTGGACTCATTTTTATTGTTAAAAATAAATGTTTCTATATTATTTTATGTCTTAATGCACGCGGCAAAGGAAATAGAAAATTATGTTGCTTGCTAAAGCTAAATGAATTATATTTTATTTATCCTCCAGGAATTCTAATTCAATAAAATCATTCACTTCTATTTATGAGGGAACGAAATATGTTAAAATTGTCTGAAGTAACAAAGTTTTTTGTGGTTTTTTTATTCATTATTTTTTTAGCCTCTTTTTTACACGCTCAGGAAAAAACCGCCTATCCGGATATCCCGAGAATTGATGTTCACACGCATATTGGCAGTGATTTGCAGACTGTGTCCAATTTTCTCGATTTACGGGAACAATTAAAGGAAAAATATAACATAGATGTGGCCATGTGGATTAATCTTGGAAGCAGTGGTTCGCCTATTATAGATTTGGATTCTTTTATGAAAGCGGGACAAGACAGGATACTATGCAGTATAAGTGATTATTCGCCACATGATGGTTTTGATTTACCACCCCTGGAACTGCCCAAAAAGCTGGAAGAGGGATATATCGGTTTTAAAATATGGGCCGGGCCGCCAGCCCGCAGATTAAAACCCGGGCAAATAGGTTTTCCATATATTGATAATCCGGCTCACGAGCCGACATTTGCAAAGATGGAAGAGATCGGCATGCTGGCCACATCAATTCATATTGCCGATCCGAACGGTCCATTTGATAGAAGGACCAGATGGTTGCCGGATCCGGTCGAATACTGGCGACAAATAATGGCCTTTAGACATGTACTTGAAAGTCACCCCAATCTGAAAGTCGTTACCGCGCACGCCATGTGGGCTATTTGTCAGGACGCCCAGATCGATTATCTTCGTAATGCATTGGCAACTTTTCCTAATCTGAATGTCGACCTCGCCGCGACATTTCAGTATTTTAATCTGGTAACCTATGATAATCTGCGTTCATTTTTGATCGATTATGCCGACAGGATCGTTTATGGTACGGATATCGGTCAAATAAGAGATGCAGACGGCATTTCTTCCAGAATGGAAGCGTATAACCGAAGTTTCCAGATATTGGAAACCGACAAGATGGTCGACGGGGGCTTTTTCGGATCAACCAAAACAAAAGGCCTGGCGCTGCCGAAGGAAGTTTTGGAAAAAATTTATTATAAAAACGCGATGCGGTTATATCCCAAAGTTAGGGAACATCTGGAAAAATTGGGATACACAGTGGACTAAATACAAGTACAGGTAAAAAGTACTTGTTTTGAGAGAAAATGATTTTTTTACAATCATTCACGTTATTTATTATCGATCTTATTTTGAATTCATATATTTGTTTCACACTTTTGCCTGTTAGATTATATTATTTGTTTTATTTATGGTCCTGATGTTGTCCGAAAAGAATTGGGGCGGGAGGTAAAGCATACGTTTTTACAAAAGTAACTTTTGCCGGACGTTATGCCTGGTTTAAGCGGTGTTGGAATTCCGGAACCTTTATTTAACAGGCAAAAGTGATTTCATCTGTTTTTGGTGGCGGTCATACAATTTAATACCCTGCTGATTTTACGGGCGTTTTCACTGCAGCATTCTATTTTCAGGACGGAAATACTATTAATAAAGTTGATTTAATGTATTCAGTCATCTATATTTAAAAAAATATGGAGAATGTCGTGAATCGATCAAACATCTGCCAGGTGTGCGGTAAAATAAAACCTAAAAAGGATTTAATTCCTGTATCTGCAGTGAGATCGGATATTATCACAATTCTGCTTAAAAATCACCCAAATTGGTCATCCGAAGGATACATTTGTATTGACGATTTAAATGAATATCGTTACCGTTATATCTATTCCCTGCTCGAAACGGAACGCGGCGAACTGACCGAAATTGAGGAGAAAGTATTACAGAGTTTAAAGGATCAGGAAACGCTGTCGATTAACGTAGATGCGGAATTTCAAACTAAATTGTCTTTTGGTGAACGTCTCTCGGATAAAATTGCGTCATTTGGCGGCAGTTGGCAATTTATTATTATATTTGGTGGTATTCTGTTTTCCTGGATTCTTTTGAACAGTATTGTTTTACTAAAAAAACCTTTTGATCCCTATCCTTTTATACTGCTTAATCTTGTATTATCTACTCTGGCCGCGCTACAGGCGCCCATCATTATGATGAGCCAGAACAGGCAGGAAGCAAAGGATCGATCCAGGTCCGAGCATGATTACCAGATAAATTTAAAAGCCGAATTGGAAATACGAACCCTGCACCAGAAGATAGATCATTTGTTAACGCATCAATGGGAACGCCTTGTCCAGATTCAACAGATACAACTGGAACTTATGAATGAAATACAAAAACAAAAACTGAAATCATAAAGTTAAATAGAGGACTTTTGAAATTCCTGAAAGCTCACCTTCCGGTTGATTCTTCATGATTAATATGTCAATTATATATGTTCAGGAAAGATGTTTTCATACTTTATATTATTAGGTCGACTGACCGGATTAATTTTGAAAAATTTATCTGTATACATCAGGAATGGAAAAGTCCGATTTATAACATGACGGGGGAAAAGATAGGCAGGAATATAAACAAATTCTTTTTCGGCAGACCTATGTAATAAAAAACCGATAATTCCGGAGTCATATGAAAACGCTGCTTCAATTAAAATACATACCCCACTCTCTTGCAGGCCTGGTAGTATTGATTATTGTTTTATTGACACTGATGCCGTCCGAAAAAACCCTTGGCAGTTTGATAAAACTTGTTTTTTTACACGGAGCGCTGGTGCAGGCAGGTTTGCTTGGTTTTGCCGTTTCGGGAATTCTGGGACTTTTATATCTATTACGAAAAAAAGCTCTCTTTTTTTTATGGTGCCTGTCTGTGCAAAAAGCAACTGTTATATTATGGATATTATATTGTTTGTCCAGTATTGCGGTTACGTATCTGGCGTGGGGTGTTGCCATTGCCTGGGAAGAACCCCGCGTTCAGGCAAGCGCAAAAATTTTATTATTTTGTGTGGTTTTTTTGATCTTAACTTTATGGCTCCATCACAAAATATTTACTGCCGTGGTTAATATAATTATGGCTGTACTCGCCTGGTCTTTGGTCAAAAGTGCGATTGTAATACAGCATCCCTATAATCCAATCAGGACATCCGATTCGATTGTTTTTCAATTTTATTTTTTAGCGATATTTGTTTTGATACTGTTAATGGTTCTACAAGCTGCGCGGTTATTTAATTACAGACACAGTATATAAATATTCTGTTTTATGCAGGACAGGTTTTAATAAAAATAAAGACAGCGCCGTTCATTTTTATTTCATTCTCATGTTAATGACCCAGGTGTCCGGTTAAATGACACCGCTATCTGACCCGGCTTATAAGTGTTATAAGATCAAGTAAAAATTATTAAAATTTCATTTCTCAAAACAAATCAAATAAGGATTTTTTTATTGAAACCTTAATAATATGAAAAGTTTTGAATGCTGTTTCCGGCTTTATCCGGACACGGGTGTAATCAAAATTTACCAAATTAATTTGAACTAATTTGAAAAGATGTACGTTTTGCCTAACATGCCGTAAGACAAATTTTTTTACAAAATAATTTGATTTTTAAATAGTATTTTAATAACATGAGTATCAAAAAAAAACAGAAAGGATCTTTTACTATATTTTTGAAAAGTTGTTTAGTATTCATTTGATTCTTGTATTTTTGAAAATTTATAATTTCTAAAATAAATTAATCATGTAATTCACATCAGCCCGGGTATGTGATTACCGGACGAGACTAATACTATTTATTATTTTGTTGAAAGGAGATAAGATGGAAAAGAAAAGTTACTCCCTGCAAACTAAAGCTTTGCTGACCGTTTTATTTTTTGTCTTTGTTTGTTGTTTCTCCTCTCAGGGTTTCGGTCAGGAAATGATAACCAACGGCGGTTTTGCCGATACGACAGGATGGACAGTTTACAATCTTGACAGTACAGATCCTTCGGAAGCATTTTTCGGCGTAGTTGATGATTACGGTCCGGCTTTTGGTGATGGTCCATACCTGTATCTCACCGGTTATTCCACTTATACCAATATTCTGGTCTGGCAAAAACTGACCCTTACCGCCGGAACCACCTATGAATTTACCGGCGCGGTCAAGGATCTTACAATGGGCGAAACCATTAATTACTGGTGTGAGGTGTATATGAGTCCGGAAGCTCCTGTACCGACTGTGGACTGGACACCGCCGGGAACGACAAGTACCGATTTGCTCGTCGGGGTCAAATGGAACGGCTGGGCTTCCGAATGCGGATCTGCGATAGACGGAACTTTTCAGGATGACGGCTGTACCGGATCTGGCTCGAACTTATATACCCCCGAAGGTCAGGAAGGGGAACAGGTGGAAATTTATTTTGGCGTAAAGACGGGCGTGTGGACCGACGGGGCGGCGCTGTTATACGACTTCGCCGTTGACGAGTTTAGCCTGGTGCCGGAAGGAGGGTCCGGAATTAACGAAAAATCTTCGGCAGGAGTTGAACATTTTGTTCTGCACCAAAACTATCCGAATCCTTTTAACCCGACAACTTATATACGGTTTTCAATACCTGAAAAAGAAACGGTAAATCTGTCGATTTTTGATGTCACAGGACGGCTTGTAAAAACTTTGATCAACAAAAGTGTCACAGCAGGTGAATACGGATTTCAGTGGGATGGTCGTGATGCAGCAGGGTCAATTGTACCTTCAGGTGTTTACTTTTATAAATTACAGGCCGGTTCATTTTCTGAAATAAAGAAAATGACATTCCTGCAATAATGATAAAGATTAACAGATATCTGCTTTATTTAAACAAGGGGGCTCTGCCCCTTGTTTATTTTTAAATCATATCTTGACCGGAGTTTTCAATCCCAAATTATTTTACAGTTTTAAATTAGAAAAAATTTTTTTACTTTAATCTGTAGATGATATCCTCAATTAAGTCTTGTACAATACATTATTCTATTGGGTAAGATGAAATGAATCTTGCGAAACAGGTAAAACAGGCAGGAGTAATCGGCGCGGGCGGCGCAGGTTTTCCCACACACGTCAAGCTGACGGCTAAAGTAGAACAATTTTTGGTCAACGGTGCAGAATGCGAACCGTTGATGCACAAGGACCGCGAATTGATGACTCATTTTGCCGGGGAGATTATCGAGGGCATTAAATTAGCTTATAAAGCGGTTGGAGCGAAAAAAGCGGTTATCGGCATCAAATCTAAAAACCGGGATGCCCTAAAAGCAATACGGGCGGCCATAAACGATCCCGCTATTTCCATTCATGAATTCGGAGATTTTTATCCGGTTGGTGACGAATACGAATTAGTATACGGCATTACCGGCAGGCACATTCCGCCGCAGGGATTGCCGCTTGACGTGGGCTGCGTAGTCAATAATGTCGAGACTGTTTATAATATATATAAAGCCGCAAATAACGAACCGGTCACGAAAACCTTTTTAACTATAACCGGTCTGGTTAAAAACCCGGTATCCACCCGGGTGCCGGTCGGTATGACGGTCAAAGACGTGCTGGAGCTGGCAGGAGGACCGGCTGTCTCCGAATTCGGCATGATGGAAAGCGGTCTGATGATGGGCAAACTCGTCACCGATATCAACCAGCCGGTCACCAAAACCACCGGCGGGATTATCGTCCTGCCGGCCGACCACAACCTGATCACCCGGTACAGTAAAACGCAAAAAGAAATGGACCGCATTGGTCATTCCGCATGCGATCAGTGCAGTTACTGCACCGAATTGTGTCCACGCTATTTGCTGGGTTATGATATTCAGCCGCACCTGGTGATGCGTAGTCTTGGATTCAACGTTACGGGTCCCCAGATTTGGAATCAATATGCTCTGTTATGCTGTCAGTGCGGGATTTGTACGCTGTATGCCTGTCCCGAAGCGCTGTATCCGCGCGAGACCTGTGTAAAAGGCATACAAAATATGCGTGAATCCGGCGGGGGCAAGTGGGAAGGCAACAAAGAGATAAAAACCCACCCCATGCACGACCACAGGCGACTGCCGCTGAAACAGTTGATGAACCGGCTTGGTGTAACAAAATACGAAGCTCATGCCGGGTACTCGGAAACCCGTCCCGAACCGGACAAAGTATTTATCCCGCTGAACCAGAACGTTGGCGCGCCCGCCGAAGCAGTGGTCAATAAAGGTGATGTCGTCAAAAAAGGACAGCTTGTCGGCCGGATCCCGGCGGACAAGTTAGGCGCCAATGTACATGCCAGCATTGACGGGCGTATAGCGGATGTAACGGACACGATGATTATGATTGAAAGGAACAAATAAATGTTTAAGAATGCAATCGGGCTGATCGAACTCAACAGTATAGCCGCCGGAATGGACGTTACCGATACCATGATCAAAACTTCGAGTGTGGAACTGGTGCTGTCCAGGACCATCTGTTCCGGTAAATATATGGTTATTGTCGGCGGGGACATAGCCGCGGTCCGCTCCAGCGTGGAAGCCGGTTTGAAGAAATGGGAGGGTGCGGTTATCGATTCGATGCTGTTGTCGAATGTCGATCCGCAGGTATTCCCGGCCATTGCCGGGGCGAACAAGGTGGACAAGCTGGAGTCACTGGGTATCATCGAGTCCTTTTCCGTGGCCGCGTTAGTGGAAGCGGCCGACGCGGCCGTTAAAGCGGCGAACGTTCAGTTGCTGGAAATCCGGCTGGCGATGGCGCTGGGCGGCAAGGCGTTCGTTACCCTCACCGGCAGCGTGGGCAGCGTTCGCGCCGCGGTCGACGCCGGGGCGGCGGTGGTTTCCGGCAAAGGGTTGCTTGTCAATATGGTCGTTATTCCCGCCCCCAGCCCGCAGTTGTATAAGGATTATATTTGAGCTAAAAAAAGTTTGTACTCATTAGGGGTTTTTAGTTTCATATAAATCAAATCAAATTACATTAATATTACGAAACCCGGGAAGTGTTTGCTGTTCACTGGTTGGTAAATAATCAACCGCAGAGTTATTCTGATTAAAGTCAAATAATTTTTTTGGCTTTGTGCTATAGCCAAAAAGTTCTTTGAAATAAAAAATTT
>JAFGSB010000072.1 GCA_016934825.1 Candidatus Zhuqueibacterota bacterium | reverse complement strand
TCATAATCTTTTTCCCTGAACTTTTCAAAACCGGTCGCGTAGGGAGAAACCGCCGTTTTGGAAAGCGGCCCGGAAGGCGGTTCTGACGTTAAGCGGGGTAGAAAATCAATACTGCCGCCGTCGGCGTTATAAAACGAGGTGCCGTCCGGCCACCAGTTCAATTCGGCCAGAATTGTGCCGGGCGTGTCGTTGTAAAAATAATATTTTCCCCCCTTGTTCTCAAAACTGTTGTAGCCGTTGTAATAAGAATTGTGCCCGAATTCCGGGAACCCGCCGCCAATGAATACGCCGTGCGCGCCGATGTTGTTCATATCGAACACATTGCCGCCGGAATCCGCGAAACTGTAAAACATGGGATTGGCCGACGACGAAAAAAGAAATGCGCCCGAGCCACTGACGGATCGGAACTCGTTACGGCTGTACTCGCCGTCCGCGCCCCAGATGCGCGCCGCCGATTTCGAGCCGCCGTACAAACGGCTGTCCACAACCACGGGGTCCGCCTCGTAAAGTACCTGCACGGGATAAGTGCCGCAGTTATGCACATAACATTCCCTGATCTCCGGTTCCGCGTCGATGCCGGAAATATTGAATCCTCTTTTAACGACACTACGGACCTCGCTGGTTTTGATGAGCGGACTGGCGTTGGTGATGGTAAAGCCGTCCACACCGTCCTTGATCATGCTGTCGGTTATGCGGGACAGCGACGCGCCTTCCCCCTCAAACACAACCCCGGGCGCGGTGGTCGAATCGTCGCCAAAGTCCAGGATGGAATTGTCCGCCCAGAATTTGCCGTACACTTTAAAATCGGATTTATGAAGTGCCGTCACGTCGTGGGTATAATTAACAACCGCGCCGCTGTCGATCACGCAGGGCTTGTGATATGTCACAATTACATCGGATCGAAAAGTGCTGTTGACACCGGAAATAAAAATAACAGTATCCTCATAACAGACCGTGGAATTACTGGGAACATCAGTGTCGCCTCCATGAACGGTAACACCTTTATAAATTATTGTTGAATTGTGACCGGGATCAAAATACGAAAGGGAATCGAAATTAGCTTCTTTATAGAATGTAATATGGGAATAATCGCCAAACACCAGACTGCCTAACAAACTAAAATCGTCTTTAAATTCTACATCGGCGCTATCGCCAAAAGTGCACAACGAACCGGCATTTAAGGTTGTTAATTCATTAAAATCAACATGACTATTATTTCCAAATATCAAATTTTCCGAAGAATTGTTGAGTTCTTGAAAAAATGTTATATTGGTACTGTCTCCAAATGAGCAGGTTGAACCCGAATTAAAGCTTGTACTTCCATAAAAACCGGTAGTAATGTTATCAAAGTGTAATTCGCCCCCATTATTCAAGGTGACATTTTGATTAAAAGAGACAAGAAAATTTGGATTAAAAGAAAAATTGGCGCCCGAATTGACTGTAATTGCTGAATTAAACTCTATTAGTGAAAATGAATTGGCAGGGCCTGTAAAAATAACTTCATTGGCATCAATTTGACCATTTATTATAAGTTCTGATTTGTCAGAAAAATAACCACCCCCTAAATCATCCCGATCCAGGAAAATGACATCAACACCGGATTCAATTGTGAGTGTTACACCTGTTTCAATTGTAATGTCACCGCCAATATAGTAAGGACTATTTTTGGGATTCCCAGATAGTGTTTGTTGAAATTGTGCCAACCCAATAATTTGGATAAAAACTTGCAGTCATAGTTGTAGCACTGGATGAGATGTTGGTTATACCAAAAAATGTATGTATTCCGTTATAGTCCGAATTTGGAATAGAGCCCATTGTAAAAGCATGATTTGATGAAGAACCTGGGAAAAAATCTCCTAAATCGCCGCCGGAACAATAGGGTAAAGTTTGATATGGACTTTCATTATTATTATCAGCAGTGATCAATGTTCTGCCGTAATCGCTATCAAGATTGGGACATCTCCAGACTAATAAGCCGCCTTTCTCTCCTACTGTCCACCAAAGAGGCATGTATCCATTAAAGTTATCATATTGCCTATTTTCTATAACAAAACTTACTTCAGGATTTGAGGATGTAAAACGATAAAAATCAGGCGTATCTTTATCATAGACAATAGGCTCATTAAGAAGATAACTCGTTATTTCTGTTGGCGTAACCCAATCTTGCAAAATACGGGCAAAGGCATCTAAATCACAGGGACTTTCTCCCTTACGTGCAGGTCCGGTTCGATATCCGGTATCCATTACGGAATAATCACCGGGTGAAGATGGATGAGATCCGCCGGCAGTTAAACCATGACCGAATAAATGCCCTACTTCATGAGCCCAGGTTCCTATATGAGAAAAGGCCATATGTGACCCATCAGGTCCTTCGGGTACTTCTCTATGCCATCCAAGATTCGATCTTTCCCCGAAAACACAAACTCCTAAATGACCATCAACATTATTAACACCATAATGTGCTGTACCCATGGATATATACTCATCACTACCGCCTACAATAACAAATATTACCCTGTAATCAGTATTCCAACCTAAAGTATTAGCCGCATCAATAGCATCCTCAGGCAGATCATCGCTTCCAAGGTAACTCCATATCTTACCAGTAACTGTAGGATAATTTGAAGAATTCCCCATATCTAACCAATCAAAATGTCCATCCGAATCATCGTCTTCATTAATGATACCACCAGATATTACTAACTGACCACATGATTGGACATCATAAAATTCTTTCAAACTACCAATAACAACTTCACCCTCAGGATGTTCATCATAATCATCACTAAAAAACATACTCTCAAACTCTAGACTATTATATCCATTTGGTTTGTATTCTGAAATATAATGGGGGATATCTGTAAATTCAACCATTAACAAACCAATATCAATATTAGTTGTGGTTGCGATTTTTGAGACTTGACCTGGTGTCTTTTTTGATAATTTTTTGCCATTTTCACCTATAATAACTTTTAATTTTTCCCTGTTTTTTTGTGCTGCATCATTAAATTCATCAACCTTTTTTTGAACAGTATTTTTAAAGTATGGATCATTCGCTTTAACTGCCCGACTGTCTGGTATATCTATACCGGCTTTTTCTGCTATTGGAGTCATGTCACCTTTTCCATTTATTGAGGTATAATGGTGATACCCATCCGATCCTAAGGTGACGACATATCCCTCCGGTGTTTCATCCCACATAATTGTACAACAATAACCTGATTCTTTAACCTGGAGGGATATACCATTCGGTTGTTTAACAGTCCGAAAGGATGATTGGCTTTGGCTGAATACATTTGTTACGACTAGTATTATTGATATACCCACAATTAAGTTTAATAAACGCATTTAATAACCCTCCCTTATTAATTAAATGTTATTTAATTAGTACGGCCTTTTGAACCGTCATAAATTGTTCAATTCGCATTGAAATAAAAAAAATACCGCTGCTCACATAGTTACCTTGTGTATTGGTTCCATTCCATACAGTATGATGTTCTCCCTTTAATAATTTTTGATTTAAAAGCGTTTTCACCTCCTTTCCGTTTATATCAAATACCTGAATTTGGACCAGTTCTGTTTGTGGTATATTAAATTTGATTTTTACATTTTCATTGAATGGATTTGGATAAGGGTGATATAAACAATAATCTTGTACATCTTTTATGTTTGAATTTGATATATTCGACAGTTTTAATACCTCTCCTAAATTACCATTCCGGCTGATCTGTTGGGCAAATATTCCATTTCTGCTATCTGCCCCAATTTCTTCCCAACATATCACGGCTCCACCTGACAAATCAGGCACAGCATAAGGTTTTAATTCAGTTTTATTTGTTGTAATTACAATTCCCGAATCAGGCCACATTCGCTGACCATCTAACGATATTCTTTGCGCTGAAAAGATATATCTTCCCCACCTGTCATTTTCGGGATTAAATCGACTATCCAGGCAAACAGCTATAACGCCATCCTGACTATTATAAACCGCATAATTTAATTGTTGACTATATTCATAAGGAAAAACCAGGTTACCGTCTTGCCCCCATAATTTGATACCGTTAAAAGTTAATCGCTGAGCGAGTACATTAATTTTATCGCCAGGGAGTTTCTTATTGTAAATAATTATTATATCCCTGTTTCCTCCAAGGAATGCTTCATAATAATTTATTGAAAGTGAATCTTCAATAACATAACCGCACTCAGGCGAGATAAAATTGCCTTGCCAGTCGAGGACCTGACTGCATAATTGATAAATATATGCATGGGTAGAAATATCATATCCAACTACAAATCCTGTCAAAAATACGTGCTCATCTGATAAAATCAATATAGCATCAAGTAAAACAGTAGTCGAGCGAATATGCCATATTTCCTGTCCCTCATTGTTAAAGTAATGTAAACTTTGAGAATATTTTTTTGTAGAATCGTCATAATTTACTATTGTAAACAGAAAATTCTCATTCCCATCATATATTATCACTGGTTTACTAGCACTATTTTTTTTTCATTCAGCTTTATACCTTCAGCGCCAAATTTTAATTCACCATCCGCATTAACATGCTGTAATTGAAAACGAAATTTTAAACCTGTTTCATTATACAATCTTTTATTATAAATTAAATAACAACCTCCCTCTCCATCAGTACACATGGAAACGATATGGCTAAGTGTATCTGTACTTATCCGAACACCCATTTCACCCCATAATTTATAACCGGTACTATCGATGCGCTGCAGATATGGAAAACTGTAACTGGAAAATGAATTTGAATCCTCTTCACTGCCATAATAATCATCGTAGCCAATCAAAATACCATTCATATTATCCGGTATAATCAAAGCTTCCGACACATAATGGGTTGCTCCGCTTACGTTGATTCCCTCTAAAGGGAATTTTAAATATCCAAAGCGATCAATGCGCTGCAGGAAAAGTTGTCTTTGAATAAGCGGAACATCATAATAGGTAATATATGCCCCTCCGGCGCCATCACTGATCATTTGTGGTAATAACGCCTGTCCAGAGATTCGTGTATTTTCGTCGGGATTTGTTGACCATTGCGTAAAACCTGTCTGACTAGACAATAATATGAGAAAAAATAAGGTTATGATGTTTTTCATTTTAAATCCCTTTTACCGTCAATAATAAAAATCAGCTTTTTAATATCTTTATAGTATTATTAAAATTAATAATCAGGCATGTCCCATGTTCATGCCCATCCGGCCTGGCTCGACCGGGATTCTTTTCGATATTCATGAATCTTTCTTTTGTTCTAAAATAAATAAATTATTGAATACAACATTTTCCGCCCTGTGTTGCCCCTTGTCGGTTTATCCGTTCCGGCGTGGTATAAAAAATTTGACTTCCCTGAGAGAGAATAATATATCAGTTTTGAAAAGTCAAGTAAAATTTGCAAATATAGCAAATAAAATTAATATTGACCTCCATGTGGTTAGATGATTACTTAACATCCTATTTCAAAAACACCAGCCGGATAGTTTCCACATTCTGTTCATTAAACGCCAGCCTGCAGAAATATACCCCCGAGGATACCGTTTCCCCAAAATCATTTTGGCCGTTCCAATTGGTTGAATACATCCCCGGTTTTTGTTCCCTGTCATACAGGGTTTTTACGTGTTGACCATATATATTGAATATTTGTATTTTTACATGTCCCTTGCCGGTTAACTTGTATTGGATTTTTGTATTCGAGTTGAATGGATTGGGATAATTCTGCAATAATTCAATTTTATCGGGTTTTTCTGTTTTTGTTTGATGTGTGATTCCGGTTTGCGAATCTTTATATATAGACAGACCGTTTTCCGTTCCGATCAATACATTTCCGTCTTTATCTGTTGCCAGCGCTTGTATATAATTATTACACAGCTTGCTGTTTGCTGTGGTAAAAGCATGCCATATTTCCCCGTCATACATACACAGGCCTTTTCCGTAGGTACCGATCCATTTGCGTCTCTTTTTGTCAATAACTATGGAAGTAATATAATTATGGATCAAGCCGCTGTTGTCTGTATTATAGGTTTGCCAGTTTTCACCATCATATGTGGAGACGCCGTTTGTGGTGCCGAACCAGATAAGGCCGTTGTCCTCCACGGCAATTGCTTCAACACTGAAAGAAGCTATACCGCTGTTCTCGGGATTGAAAAATTGCCAGTCGCTATCATCAAAACGGCCGGCGCCATAAGCATCGGCAAACATCCAATATTCCATATCCGATGTGCATATCCATTTGTTATTATACATATCGATCCCAATATCCACAACCGCTGTGCCTTTCTCACTCAACTCCGGCACAATATGACTCATAAATGTGCTGTCGCGATATTCTAGAACCCCTACTCTGCTGAGCCCTCCTATCCATACAGTTCCGGCCCGACCAACGGTTATAGAGTGGATTGTATACATCGGTGGTTTGCCATCGGAATTTTTCACCTCCCGCAAAGAATCCCCGTCATATATTGCCGCACCTTTGTTCCCGGTCGCGATCCAGAC
>JAFGSB010000071.1 GCA_016934825.1 Candidatus Zhuqueibacterota bacterium | reverse complement strand
ATTGATATTATTGTGGTGATAATTATAAAACAATTAGGGGAGCTATTTCATTTTTATTTTTTCCTACTTTTTAACATAATGTCTACATCTAATATCATTAACGCTGAGGCGGGAGCATCAGCGGAACTAAAGTTTTTTCGTTCAGCAAGGGCGGGCGCCCTTGCGGACAAGCTCTCTTGATTTTTTCACCGCAGCGGCAGGAGACACTGCGCAACTAAAATATTCGATGTAATGAAAACCAGACACCCTTCTTTGATTCTCCCCTCAAGGGGAGACTGGATTTGGTAGCTTTTGAGGATTTTTCACCATTTTCGATAGCAATTCTCTTAAAACCCACAGATCAAGTCCCCCTTTGAAGAGGGATTCAGGGGGATGTTTCTCCCGATTGTTTTTACCAATTATTTTCAGAGAGCTGTTCTTTTGAATCCATCACCGCTGAGGCAGGGGCCTCAGCGGAACCAGAACCTCCTCGGAATAAAAATCCGATCGTCCGGGGATTCATATCCCCGGATGGGAAATGAACAGGGATTTCCAATCCCAGTTTTTTTAATATTGAGATCCCGGGATTGAATCCCGGTTTCACTTTTACGCACGGGATTGGGAAATCCCGCGCGATCTGAACCGCTGAGCCCGGAGCCTCAGCGGAACTAAATACGGAGGCACGGTCACAGCGGAACTACAACTTATTTCATCAACAAAAGCTTCTTTCTCAATACTTTATCTTTAACTTTCAGACTGTAAATATACATCCCGGAGGAAACCCGGTTTCCGTTTTCATCGCTGCCGTCCCATTCCAGTGTATGCAAACCGGCTTCATTTATGCCGCTTACCAGGGTGCGGACACGCCGTCCCAGCACATCGGTGATAAACAATTCAACCCGGCACTTTTCCGGCAGCGCGTACCGGATCACCGTCGCCGGATTGAACGGATTCGGATAGTTCTGTTCAAGCATGAATTCCATTACCGGGTGTTCAAGACGAATTAAACCGGCATAGTCCGCCGGGTCCCAGCTCAGTTCTTTTTCTATACTTCCGAATTTTATATCATCCTGTCCGAAAAATTCCACAATTAGTTTGTCTCCGGCCTTCCAGCCGTTTTCGATCCGGCCCAGTTGTACCAGCCAGACATTGTCGTTCATGATACAGCCCGGCGAGTTTTGGGTTAGAGGATTTTCTGCACATCCCTGAATAAAAGCGCTGAAATATAAATTTTCCGGCCTTTGAGAAAAATTTATTTCCCCGTAAACAACATGCGGTGCGCCGGTTGTTGAGAGAGCCATTAAAGATCGGCCTGCTGTTTTGGGGATTTTATTATTCTGACTTGACGGCCACAAAACACTGTCCGTGACGCTCACATAATAGGGATACCCCGTCCGGATGACAAAATCGGAAACCGGTAATTGCGGGGCGTATTGCACGTAATTTTGATATTCGGCGCTCCAGTAAGCCACATTGTCGCAATAGGGGATGTCCGCCATCAGTTCCGATGCCCTGGTCAAAACGGTTTTATCCAGCGGCAGCATTATATCATTAAAACTGGTCTTAGCTGTCGTCACCAGTTGATAGATTGTCGAAACCGGGTTCCCGGTCATCGTGAACACGCCGTCAACCGTAATATTGACATAATAGGTGTGCCCGTGTTGAACCAGGAAATTGGTAAACTCGAGCCCCGGAATATATTGTTCGTACCCCTGAAATTCCGCGTTCCAGCGGGCAACCGAATTACACCCCGGCACGGCGGCCATCAACTCTTTGGCGGTGGTTATATCCTGTATGTCCAGCGGCAGCGCGATCTCATTAAAATCGGATTTTTCCGTAGTTGAAAGTAAAAAGTCAAATTCGCCGACGTAATTCGAATTGTTACTTTCAATGCTGCCCTTGACCGCTGTGACCGTATAAAAATAATTAATTTCGCTGTCGCCGGTCACCGGGTCCGTATCGACCCATTGTACGCCATCCGTTCCGGGATCGGCGTCGGTGATTCCTGCGGCAATCCTGTTGCCGCCCCCGGTTTTATCGGCTGTAAAAGTGGCGAGTCTATCTCGGTATACATGATAACCGTCAGCGCCGCTTACAGGCGTCCATGACAATAATAAATTGTTCTGACCATAAGGCAGGGGCCTGAAAACCGCGGGCGCGTTCGATTCAAACGGAGGCTTTTCAACAAGCAGGGTCACGTCCGCCTGAACATCCCGGTACTCCAGTACCGTGCCGTCCGTTAAAATAACTTTAACATCACAGTTTGTAAAGCCGTTCAGCCCAAAGTGCAGTTCCGTCTGGTTTCGGCTCATATAACCGGTATTGGATGTCGCTTCCTGGTATCCCAGCAGGTAATTATTATTGCCATAATAGCCGGGTTCATAAACAAAAACCCCGGAGCCGTACCCGCCGTAATCCCCTTCCGGCCCGATACATAATACGTTCAGGTAATGACTGTTATGATCCAGATCGTTTCGCAATAGAAAATTCCGGCCTTCCGTACAGGAGATGAACAGATCAAGGTCGCCGTCATAATCGATATCCGCGACGGCCGCGCCGCGCGCGTCCTCGCCCGCCACCTCCAATCCCGGCGTTAACTGATAAGCAAATCCTCCCTTGCCATCATTCAGGTAAAGTTGTATTTTGGCGCCCGGGTCCCGTTTATTATTACGGATCAGCAACATATCCGGATCGGCGTCATTGTCGACGTCCGCCATTACGACGGCGGAAGCGCTTGCGGCGATGTTGTAATCCGTGCTTTTATCATGAAAAGTACCGTCCCCCCTGTTTAAAAACATCCGCAGCAGCGGCAAACCCTGACCCGACAGTGAATAGCTGGCAACAATCAGGTCCGGATCGCCGTCGAGGTCGATATCGACAAACGTAGCCCCTTTTGAACGGCCGTTGAACGCAACGCCTCGCGGGGTCGCTTCCTCGGTAAAAATACCCTGCCCGTCATTGATGAATAACCAGTTCGGCGTTTCATTCCGGCAAACGTAAATATCAATGTCCCCGTCCTGATCGATATCCGCGGATGTTACCCCCCATTTTTGAGAATCATCGCCGGACGGCCCGTCCGCGGCGCTATGAAAGCGGACCATTTCCCCCGTCCCGTCGTTCAGATACATGGCGTTTCGGGCCGCGCTGTTTACGACGTACAAATCAAGCCAGCCATCGTTATTAAAATCCGCCGCCACCGCGCCCCGGCTGTAGTTATATTCCCGTGATATACCTGTCTCGGCGGTAACATCGCTGAAAAAGCCGCCGTCATTCCGGTATATTTTATTCATACCCACAGTTCGGTTGCTGCCTACCGGTTCTCTTGTCAAAAAGGCGTCCAAATCTCCGTCGTTGTCGAAATCCGCGCTCAACATGGTAAAAGAATGACCTTTTTCGGTAAACCCCTGTGAGACAGCCGATTCCTGAAATTGGTTTGCTCCCTTGTTGATATATAAAAAATCATATAGGTAACTGTTACCGGCATTGGCGACGAACAAATCCACCTTACCGTCCATGTTCACATCGGTAAAAACGACGCCCTGCCCGTATCCGGGGGCGGTCACCAAACATCCCGCCGACGCGGTGATATCCGTAAAAGAGAATGTTTCGCTGCCGACGTGAATATAATTCGGCTTTACAAGTGAATCGATGTTGGCCGGTCCCGTGACCGTTAATTTGACATTATAATATCCGGGATCCGTATACGTATGCTGCGGATTTTGTTCACCGGACAAGGAAGAGCCGTCTCCAAAATCCCATTCCCGGGTACTGGCGGCGATTGATTGATCCGTGAATCGGACTGTTAACGGCGCTTCTCCGGAAACGGGAAACGCCGTAAAATCAGCCGTGGTCCGGGGAGTAATCACGATGTTGGCCGCAGTGTTCAGCGTGCTGAACCTGATCCAGGCGTATTTTTGTTCGGGATCATAATACCATCCGGTTGCGAATTTTTCAAATTCCGCAAAGGAAGTATAACCGGTCAATACGGCCTTGTTCAGCGTGATCTGCGCCGGGCGGATCCTGTATTTTACTCTGAAAATATAATCTTCTGTGGATGGCGATACATTCAAACTAACAATGTCCGATGTGGATGTGCATTGAAAGTCCGTGGTCTCGTCGTCATCATAAAATGTAAACACGGATGAATCGGAAGGATAAACAATTACCGTTAATCTGCCTGCCGATAATGCGGAGCCATGCCCGGTAACGTCATCCTTAACAGTCATGGGGATAATCGCGCCGTCTTTAATAAAGATAGGATATTTATAAATCGGGCAATCGTAATTGGGTAATGTGGCTCCCGCGGGGTAACGGATATCGTCGTCCCAATAATCGATCCAGCTCTCGCCGGCGGGCAAGGTAATGTCCCTGGCGCTCACATCCTGATATATTACAGAAACAAAAATTTCTTCACCCAGCCGGTACTGCCAGGCGCCGGGTTCCGGCCGTAAAATCCCCGCCTCACCATTATGGGTCCTGACACCGTATGAGTATAAATACGGGACAAGCTGGCTGTGCAGTTTGGCAAAGTATCTGTATATATTTACGGTTTGTTCATCAAACATCCAGGGACGGTGCTCTCCGTGACCGCCGTTTTCCATGATCGGGCATAATGCGCCGAACTGCGCCCAGCGGATCAACAGATTTTTTTCCATATCCATATCACCGGTAAAGCCGCCGATGTCCGATCCCGCCGCAACATAATTTCGCTGTGCGGTCAGAAAAACATTCTGCAACGCGTTTAACAGGCCTTTATTGCTCCAGTCGTGTAACTGATCGCCAACAAACGCGGTTGGTGTATAATTTACTGGAACATATGTCGAATCAGCCGGTTTTTCATCAAAAGGCTTGGAAAAAAGAATAATACTGTCACCCCGAACTTTTCTTGTATACTCGAAAAAATCCTGGTAATACAAATGGCTGTATTCTTTTTTTGTGATTGTACCGTTATAACATTTTGTCGTATCCGGGAACAGCCTGCTTCCCGCATCCGTTTTCCAGCCGTCAATTCCCATATTCAGGACCTGGTGCATCTGACCATGCCACCAGTTCAACGCGTCCGGGTTTGTGTAATCGATAAAACTTCCCCAGCCTTTCCACCACAGGTATGTTTGACCATTGTTGATAAAATAATCCATGTTTTTGGCATAATCATACGTGGGCGCCTTACCTGTGGCAGGATCGTTTTCCGAGCGGGCATTGATCAGCGAGGTGATCCAGACAATGACCTTGATTTTTTTGTCATGAAAATCGTCAATCATATCCCGGGCGTTCGGATAGGTGTCGGGATTGAATACAAAAGTATTGTACGCCGTTTCCCAGGGACTGTCGATATTGACTACGCCGACGGGTATATCTCTGTCCAGATAACCCTGTATCAGGGACAACAAATAGGCGCCGTTATTATTACCGTCTTCCCACACCCAGGGTTCAAAAGCCCATTTGGGCGGAATGGGAACATTCTCTCTTGCCCTAACATGGATATAATTTGTTTTTGTATTTGTATTATGGCTGGACGGATCTGAGACTTTGAGGGACACGGTATAATAACCCGCCTTTGTATACACGTGCGCCGGATTTGGTACATCTGCTTTAAAGGAGCCGTCGCCAAAATCCCACTCCCATTCCTGCACACTGCCCGAGGACAGGTTGGTAAAATGTACGGTAAACGGAACGTTTCCCGATGTGTCGTCGGCGGTAAAGTTACTGATCACGGGCAGGTCGGATATTACCGAATGACCCGGACCGTTCAGGGATTGCACTCCAGATTGCTCTCCTGCCGATAAATTCACGACGGATGCGGATGTATGGGTTGATTCCGATCCAACTGCTGGTTCAGGAATATTTGAACAAAACAAATACATTAGAAAAAATATTAGTATACCGCGTTTACACATGGATTTCTCCGCGTTCTTATCTTTAAGCCGGGTAATGTTTTCGTTACTCAATTGTAATTTCAGCAAACACCTTTATCTACCGGTTATCAAGTGATTTCATGATTTTGACAAAACTGAAATGCAAATTTTATACCCTGTCATTATTCATTAATGGTATGCGTAAAAAGAACACTTTTATATGACTTTAATTATTTGTGCAGAATTATAAATTGATTTACTTGCGTAACAAACATCCTGCGGAAAAATTTAAGGCGGCAGGTCCGTTTTAAATCGGGCGCACGTGAATATCAATCAGTCTAAAATACTGAAACTTTGCGTCCATATCATTTGTTGGTTGTTAGTTTGTTCAAAAAAGCAAACGGGCCCTTGTTAAGCGCCTCGGTTAAATCAGATTTAAACTTTTCGACATCTTTTGTTACCCCGTTAATAATTTCCTTGTAGCGGAAAAATTCCAGGATGCCGACGCCGACCAGATCGGGTTTTACATACACATCAATATCTGAAATTTTTCTTTTTGTTTTAAGTATAGAATCCTGCATGATCTGAAATGTGTTCATCACACTTTCAAACATGGACGGCATTTGTGTTTGTCTCCTGATTTTCGGTCTTCCGGAAACATCTATAGCAATCAGAATATCACATTCTTTCCGGATAATATCATAAGGCAACGGATTAACGGCCCCGCCGTCAATGAGGACCTTGTTATCAAACACCACCGGTTCAAAAATAGCCGGTATGGACATACTCGCCCTGATTGCCGGCATCAGTTCACCGCTTTTAAAAATAACTTCCTCATGGTGCCAAAAATCGGTAGCAACAACGTACAGAGGGATATCCAGTTCTTCAAAATTTTTTATCTTGATGAACTGATCAAAAAATTTTTTTACGCCTTTTCCCTTGAACATCGCGTCCCCGAACAACTTGAAATCGAGCATTTTATTTATGTCCCAGATATCTATTTTATCACAAATTGCTCTTATCTCCGCGCCGGAATACCCCGCGGCATAAAAACCGCCGATTATCGCTCCAATACTCGTCCCGGAAATGATTGAGGGTTTTATCCCCATTTCATCCAGGGCTTCCAGAAAAGCAATATGACAAAAACCTCTCGCACCGCCGCCTCCCAATGCAAGCCCAACCTTTTTCATGACAATCTTCCTTTCTACTCAAAACAGATTATTCACAAACCTTTATGAATATGATAATCAACCGTAACTAATTCCCCGCCGGTTTTCTGTAATCTCTTCAACTCTGCAGTCGATTCAGGAATTTCTCAAAATTCTCCGTTTCATTTCCATTCCGACAGCGTTTTCCTCTTACTGAAAAAATACTGAATTATTATAATGTTACCAACTCATAAAAGCAAGTTTTAAAAAACTATTACAATTCTTTTTAGTAGTTTGAAAAAAAGTTGAAATAATGTCAACCATTAACCGAGATGGCAGGTAAATATAATAATTTTACACTTTGAAAATAAAATTTCAATGGAATAAATTTTGCAACTAAATTTTTGTTATTTATAAATTAACAACTAAAATTCATGTTAATGGTTGCATAACTTGTTTAAAATAAAAGGATTGATTCATTTTATTCATTTTAAAAAAAATCATTCAAATAAATAAAATGATAACAAATGGTAATTTTTACTTATATGATCACTGATACACGATTAATAGATATATTTAACCGATTAAGATAAAATTTTTAATATAATTAATATTATATCATAAAATACTTTGTGCAATAAAAGCCAGATATCAATTTACACCCCTTTAATAACAACATCAAAAATTTCGGTAATGTATCCGGCTTAACCGAACTCTAACAAAAATATGAGTATAATACAATTGACAAAATTTACTTTTTCCGCAATATTAAAATATAAAATTATTAAAATAATTTTTCCAATTGGTCTTATCTGCACGACGTTACATGCTCAGGACACTAACTTTGGAAAAATTTCGTTCAATATGAACCTCCCGCAATTCAAAGTTTTTTCTGCCGCTCCAGACTTGAATATGTACTCGTTGACCGGGCTAATGAACGGATTCAACCGCATTGATTGTAAATCAGGCAATCCGGATATGAAAAGCATACATATTGACAACCCGGGATTTCCATTCAGCACAAATCTTTGCACAGTACTTTCCCTAAAAATGACCGGTCTGCATAAAAATAATGACTGGAACAAAAAAGGGAACACATTACTCTTAAATATCCAGCCACTAAATTGGACTAAAAACTGGATTTTGTTGATTGCTACATTCATTTTAATCGCGATCATTTACATACTCTATTTCACCAATCTTTATAATATCAAAAAACGAAATATTCAATTGGAAGAAATCAATGAAAACCTGAACAAAGAAATAATTAAACGGAAAAGAACTGAGGAAGAATTAAAGGAACAAAAACAATGTCTTGACGATATATTTCAAGGGGTTCAGGAGGGGATAGGCATTGTAGACAAATATGAGAGTATTGAATATTATAATAAAGCCTTTGCAGATCTTTTTGAATATAGTATGGATTATTTAAAGGGTAAAAATCTTCTTGAACTTTTCCCTAAAGAAACACATTCTACAATTTTAGCACAGACACAAAAAAGAAAAAAGGGAGAAATCTCATCATATGTTCTTTTATATATCACACCGCGTGGTGAAAAAAAATATATGCGGGTAACCATCTCTCCCCGTTTCGACAAAAAAAATGAATATGACGGAGCAATTGGAGCGGTGCTTGACATTACCGGACAGGTTATTGCCGAAGAAAAACGTTCCTTAATTGAAGCCCAATTGAGACAATCACAAAAAATGGAGACCATCGGCACCCTGGCGGGCGGTATCGCCCACGACTTTAACAACATACTCGTCCCGATCATAGGCTATACCGAAATGTCCCTTGAATTATTGAACGACAATCATATAATCAAATCGAATCTGGAAAAAATATTAAAAGCGTCAAAACGGGCCAAAGACCTTATACAACAGATTCTAACATTCAGCAGACATGATAAACATAGTTTCGAAAATATTGAAATTCACCTGCTGATAAAAGAAGCGCTCAAGCTGCTTCGTTCATCCTTACCTGCAACAATAGAAATCAGGGAAAATATCGATAAAAATTGTGGTTCCATTTTAGCTGATCCGACTCAAATTCATCAGGTTTTGATGAATCTGTGCACAAATGCTTACCATGCCATGCGGGTAAAAGGCGGAATACTTGAAATAACTCTCGAACCCGTGACAATAGATGAAAAGACAACAATACGGACCAAGGGTCTGCAAAACGGGAAAAATTATATCCTGCTATCGGTAAAAGATACGGGGGAAGGAATGGATGAAAAAACCAGGGAACGCATCTTTGAACCGTTTTTCACGACCAAAAGAGTGGGTGAAGGTACCGGTCTCGGGCTGTCGGCCGTTCATGGTATTGTAATCAGTCATGGCGGCAAAATCACCGTTGAAAGCCAGGTCGGCAAAGGCAGTACATTTAACGTATATTTACCGAGAACAGATATTAAAAATAAAAAATCACTGGAAAAAGTATACACACCTTTACCCAAGGGACATGAACATATATTGTTCGTTGACGATGAAAAAGATATTGTTAATTTATATCGACAAATTCTTGAAAATTTGGGTTATAAAGTGACAACAAAAACAAATGGCCTTGAAACGATCAAAGAATTTATGAAAAATTCCACTTCTTATGATCTTGTGATAACGGACCAAACCATGCCGAATATAACCGGTGTTGAACTGGCAAAAGAAATACTCGCCATCAGACCGGACATCCCTATTATCCTGTGCACAGGTTATAGCGAAACAATTTCTCACGAAAAAGCAATAGAGATAGGGATAAAAGATATGATTTTAAAGCCGTTAACAATGACTACGATCGCCTTGGCAATCCGCAAATACCTGGATAATGATGGTTCCAATTAAATCGTTCCACAGGTGTTCGGTTCAAACCGGACGCCGGTGAAAATGTATTAAAAATTCTGTTGTATACCGGCTGAAAACCATCTGCCGGGCAAAACAACGTCTTTAACCTCATAATAATCGGTATTGAACAAATTGGTAATTTTAATATAGTAAGTGCCCCTCTTTATATTTCTGTACAAGGCAATATCGTTTAACAAATATTTATTATTACTTTGATATTTAACATGTTTCAATTTCCAGCTTGCCGTCATTCCAAAGGGCAACCTGTGAACAAGACTGAAATTTACCTGGTAGTTTATATAATTTAACAAATATTTGGATTGAAAAGCCTCAGTATTCTTTTCCGAATCCAGATATGTAAAATCTAACTGAACATGCGATAAATAATTCAACTCCGGTGCATATCGATACATAAACTCCAACCCACGGGTTTTAAGTCTGGTCACATTCATGACCTGCCAGGGTTCCGAATCATTTTTCCTGGCCCAGTCAATCATATTAATACCGTTACGGTAAAACAGACTGATATTGGTATATGTGTGTCTGGTTTGCCGGCTTGTTCCCGTTTCAATCGATACAGCCCGGCTATAGATCAAATCCGGATTACCCATGTTGGCCGGGCTTGTGTAATACAATTCGGTAAAGGAAGGCATTCGAAATGAACGTCCGGCCGAACTGTACAACTTTATTTTTTCATTCACTCTGTACGCAATATCTATCCCCGGCCAGAACTTCCATCCCCATTTGGAATAATAAAACAGGTGTGAAGCCGTATTAATAATAATTCGGTTATGAAAAATTTTTTGATAATCAAAAAACACTCCGCCCTGTTTTCTTTCATGATTTCCCAGGTTGGTACTTTGCAGCGTTTCATATTCATATTTCCCGCCAAAAGAAAAAAGACCCAGTTTTGACTCGGTTGTAAAGGGGAATTCCAAACCATAACTATTGCTGGTATGTATATTCCTGAACCAGGCGGGACGATTATAATCGAGGAAAAAATCATCCTTGTGATTTATCCACGATATTTGAGGCGCCAGGGAATACCTGCCGTTAAAAAATTCAGCTTTGAGCGCCGAGAGGATTGTTTTTGTATGTTCTCGTTCATCGGGGTAAGAGGATGAATAAAAGTTGTTCGCTCCAAAATCTTTGTCGTTATAACCGGCTTTGAAATTGATCCGGGTATTTTCCGTGTGAAAGGATGAGGAAACGAATAAATTCACAGCCTCAAAATCCGTATTGTAGTTGTACCCGGCCGACCGGCTTGAATGAATGGAAATATTATTCTGCAGTTTCCCGGTCTGCTTTCCCAGCGATAAATATCCCCCGGCAAGTTTATAATCACCGCCGTAAATATTAATGGAGTTCAGTAATTTTTTTTTGGTGATGATATTGATAACGCCTGTCAGCGCGTCTGCCCCGTAGATGCCGGAGCCGTGTCCGTGTAATATTTCAATTCTTTCCACATCTCCTATTTCGACGGGAAAATCAAAGTTATGATGCGCGGTTTGCGGATTGTTTATCTTGATGCCGTCTATAAGAACGAGCGTTTCCTCGAACGAACCGCCGCGTATGCCCGCTTCGGCCTGAATACCATGCGGCGCCCTTCTGTTCAACTCAACGCTGCCGGCATAGGATAACAGGTCCTGAATACTAAACACCGGCGCCGTTTTTATTTGTTCCGAATCAATTATTGATACATTCCTGGCCAGATGAGAAAAAGTAGTCGGGAAGCGGCTTGCCGTTACAATAATCGGATCAAATTCGTAATCAACCGCAGATTGTGCAGAAACAAACGGGCAATAAAACAGCAAAACAAAAAAAACAAAGGGGAATTTATTCAAAATAATCAGTCCTGTTAGAGTGTTGTCAACTTGTTGTTTTCCAAAAAACCCTTAAAAAGCGTGACCGCCTGTCCGCCGATCCTGACACGGTCGCCGCGGACTCTTACTTTAATTACCCCGCCCCGTTCGGACGCCTGGTAAGCCAAAAAATCCGGCTTGCCCAATTCCTTCTGCCAATACGGGCCCAGACTGCAATGAGCTGAACCGGTAACCGGATCTTCATTAATTCCCAAATTGGGCGCAAAAAACCGGGATACAAAGTCATATTCACCGCTGTCGGATTTTGCAGTGACGATTATTCCCTGAACAGGCATCTCCCTGAGTAAATGAAAATTTGGTTTGAGATCCCGCACATATTTTTCCGATTCATATTTAAAAAAATGGCCCGTTTTACATTGTCCGGTATAAACAGGACGCGTGCCGACCGCTTCCAGCAAAACGGGCGGCACTTCAACCGGTTTTACTGTCTCGGCGGGAAAATCCATTTCCAGCCAGTCTCCTTTTTTGATAACAGTCAACAAACCGCTTCTGGTATGGAAACGGCCCTGCTGCTCCGGCGACAACAGGCCTTCCTCAAATAAAACATGAGCCCCGGCCAATGTCGCGTGTCCGCATAAATCGACTTCCATAACAGGCGTGAACCAGCGCAATTTATAGCCGTCTTCAATTTTTAACAAAAAAGCAGTTTCCGAAAGATTCATTTCTTTGGCGATTTTTTGCATCCAGCCGTCATCCATTTGCTTTTCCAGTAAACAAACTGCGGCAGGATTGCCTTTAAATAATTCAGATGTAAACGAATCGACCTGGATAATTTTTAACACGTCCTTACTCCTTTATTATTAGTTTATTAAAACCAGCAATACATAAAATTCTCTAATCACATTCATTTTCATAATCAACAACGACGCGTTTCTCACGAACTTTATTGACAAGTTCCGCCACTTTGACATGCTCGGGATGTTTTTGGTACGCCTGCAAATCCTGTTTTGATTTGAATTCGGAATAAAGGGCCACATCATAGGCGGCCTCGGAACTGTTAAAATTTAGCCCCACTTCAAGAAAAACAATTTCTTTAATTTTTTTTTGCAGAGATTCCAGGTCCCGCTTTAATATCAGAGCGTTTTCCTGAGCAGACCTGCCTTCGGCCGTGTCTTTTAATTTCCACAATACAATGTGCTTTACCATCATTACTCCCGATTAATATATTTTATAAAAAAAAGTTTACAACAATAATGTAAATATTTTCAAATTAATACATTACTCAGCAATAAACTTAGAAAAAAATCTTAAAACATCAAATAAAATTAAAAAAATTAATTTTTTATCATATCATGATCCGCTTTGATTCTATCATATAAATTATTATCTTTTGATACAATAGCCCGTTAACCGGGCACCTGTGATCTTTTACTGTAAAAATTATCAAATAAATTTTGAGTGAAATATGCCCTATCCACAAATAAAACCGGATCAAATAAAAGTATATCCGCTCGCTACCCGCAAAAGCAAATCTAAAATAAATAATATTGCAATCGATCCCGATGAACCGCCTCCCTCTGCCCCTGAGATAGCGGAAACCATACAAAAAACAGTTGCCAGGATAAAACATGCCAGGGAATCCGGGGCATCGGTCGTTCTCGCCTTTGGCGCGCATCTTGTAAAAAACGGCGCGGCGCCCCTGCTGATCAAACTTATGGAACATGGGTGGATCACCCACCTCGCCACACAGGGAGCCGGCAGCATACACGACTGGGAATTTGCTTTCCAGGGTGAATCCGAAGAAGATGTCAGAGAAAACACAGCAACCGGTACTTTTGGAACATGGGAGGAAACCGGCAAAGTCATTAACCTTGCAGTACAGGCCGGTGTTTTAAAAGGCATGGGTTACGGTGAATCAGTCGGAGCGTGTATAGAAAATGACGGCTTTGGAATACCTTCACCTCAACAGATAAAAGACCGGATCAATACAGGATTTGATCGGCCGGACGAGTTGTTGCCGGCGTGGGCCGAATTTCTGAATACCATCCAAATATTTAAACTAACTCCCGGTTTTATGACTATCAGGCATCCATTTAAACAATATTCTATTTTCGGCAATGCTTACAGATTGAGAATACCGGTGACGGTGCATCCGGGTATCGGTTATGATATTATTTATAACAATCCTTACGCCAACGGGGCCGCCCTGGGAAGAGGGGCGCACATTGATTACGGAATCTTTGTCAATTCGATTCTTCAACTGTCCAGGGGTGTTTTTCTTTCAATCGGATCGGCCATTATGGCGCCGCAAATATTTGAAAAAGCCGTGTCCTTTGCGAATAATATATTGTTACGCAAAGGTGAAAAAATTTCCGATCATTTTATTTTAATAGATGATTTGCAGGAATCGGCTTGGGATTGGGAAAAAGGCGAACCGCCTAAAAACTCACCCGATTACTATCTGCGGTTTCTTAAATCTTTTCATAGAATGGGTGGAACCGTCAGGTATGTCGCCGCAGACAACAGGCTGTTTTTACATCATTTATACGCGGAACTAAAAAAAGTCCCACATTATAATTAATGTGGGACTTTTGGAAGGAGAGTCATTCAACCAATACCAGCGCAATGTATATGGTCTAATTATAGAACTATTACTTTATATTATTGTTCCAAATAATTTTCTCCGTTAATATTTTTTTTATAGATTGCAATATTGTTCGAATTATCGCCTTCGACAGTCAAACCGATAAAATATTCTCCCGGCGTTAGATTCAGTTCAATCGATTCGCTGATCAGTTTCTTTTTTAAATCATCTTTTGATAATTCCGAAATTCTTTTTTGTTGTGTATTTGAAATGATTTTATAATAATCTTTATTGTACACGGCATAGTTTAGCATATAATCAATATAAAACCGGCTGTCTTTCATTATTTTGAATTCTTTGGCCGGCATTTCATATTTTAAAATTATTTTATTATCTGTTTGTTCAACAAATGCCCTGAAATTTTTAATCATTTTTTTGCCATAGTCATAATGATATACAAATTTGGGCGTATAGACGACATCATATACGGCCTTTTTATTTTGGGGCGTTCCTCTTAAACGCGAACTCATATATCGCTGCAAAAAAATCGCCCTGCCGAAAATATTCGTCACTTTGGTTCGTATATAAAATTGTAAATAATCATATTGCGGATAATACCATATCTCGTCATAATTCTTTACACTTTTGGAATGGGGTTCCCCGTATTTAATATATATCTCACCCCGGGCGTCCCAGGGGGCGTAAAAGTGCCCTTCAAGATTATCAAAATAGGAAAAATGTTCCCTGGAATAATAGACCCTTCTTTCAAATTCAATTTTGGCTTCATTGACGTCCGTGGTGGGCGTCGGGTCGTTGGTTAACCACAGGCGACGTAAAAACCGCTGCTTGGATTCCCCCTTCATTTGCATATAAGTGTCAAACAAATCCGTTCGCAAAGTATGCCACAATCCAAAATCGATCAATTCGTTATCGCTCCAATTATCATCTGTACGGACGAGGCTTTGATATTGTTGCAGGCTTTTCTCTGCAAAATAATTGATCTTTTTCCCATCCGGACCTAATTCGAGGTCACTGAACGGGGTCGTTTGCGTCAGACTCATATCTGAAGACGTATTTCTCTCAATTTTATCTATCTCTCCGGATTTCGGTTTTTTCTCCAACTCGCGGATAAATTGCCGGGCTTCATTATAGAGGTCTTCCTCTTCAGGGATGTCCCTGAGAACCGGTAACGCCCTGGTGTCTCCTGTTCTCGCGAGGGCAATAGCGGCAAGTTGTTTGATTTGAATGTTTGAGCTTGTAAGTTGTTTGAGCAGATACTTTTTATACTTTTCATCTTCCTGTATCAGTGTTTCCGCAATAAAAACCCGACGCAGCCGGGCATCGTCCGACCAGGCGCTTTGAGAGGATAAACCCACAAGGGCATAGGCTTCAAATGCCTGTTTCAGAAAACCCGGTTTCTTTTCGTAACAATAACCAATCCAGAATTGTGATTCGTCAACGTACTTACATTCCGGGTATTCATGAATCACTTTGTTGAACATCTGTACCGCGGAATCCCAATTCTGATCAATTGTATTCTTTTTGGCGACAAGATAAATTTTTTGGGCCTCGGAATCATCTGTCTCGGAATAACAATTTTGAATAATTAGCAAAATAAAAAATAATATAAAAGGTCGTTTATTCATTATTTGACCTCAAACTTTTCTGCGGTTTTTGAATTTTTCTCTGTCATCAATTATACTTTTATAAAAATCTCAAAGGAAATATTTTATATATGATTGTAATAACCTGTCATAAATTTCCTCCATAATTTTTCAATTCAGCATCCTAAATCATTTCCCGAAACATTTGCTGGAAATTTTTCGATTCATATAGTAATCCCGCGGCATTTACAACCTGCCTGATCTGTTTGAAAACGTCGATAATCTCCCGGTCATCGGTATTCGATATTTCCAGCAGTAAAAATTCAATCTGGTTAAGAAAAACCGATAATGACTCATCATTCAACCGGGCCGTTTTCTCCTGAATAAGCAAAGTTTTATTCAAAAGGTCCTGGGCCAGTTTTTTATCCAGGATCAATTCGGACGGTAACGCACCGCCCTGATCGGACGTATTTTTAACGGCAAGCAGTAAAATTTCCGATTGCACAAAATAATCATTGACCAGTTTCAAATCTTCCGGCTGAAGTTTGATCACGACCAGGTCCGCCCCCCGGTAATTTAAAACATCAGTTGCAGGATGATAAAAGATCAGCCGCCCGATAAAAACGCCGATCAGGATCAGAACAGCGGCGGTTGCCATTCTCAGTGCGGCCGGATTCAAATCCCGAATATTTTGCCATGACTGCACCATCCATTCCCTGAATAACGTAAAGCGGGTTTTGACCGGAAAAAGCTTTTCCAGGTTTGTTTGATATTGATATAAAAGTTCAAGGGACGGATCCGGACGCCGACGGTTTTGCAGTAGTTGTTGCGTCTTTCGCAGCCCGGCAATCTGCGCAGAACAGACAGGACACTCGCGGAGATGTTTTTCTATTTCTTCTTTGCCCGGGTCCGATGAACCGTCCAGATATTCAACAAGGATATTTTGGTATTTACACTTTTTCATATTGCCTCTTTATCTTGTTAAAACTCTTCTTTCTGCAAAACCTTTTTTAGATTCCCTAATGCCCGATGGATATGAATTCTCGCCGTACTTTCCGAACAGCCCAGAATTGCCGCAATTTCTTTGGATGATTTTTGATGAAAATATTTTAAAATGGTTGCCGTTTTCTGATGTTCCGTTAATTCATCCAAAGCGTCATTCAACCTGACCTGCATTTCATCAATTTCAACCGCTCTATCTGATTTCGCGGAAACACTCTCATTTTCCTGACTATGGCTTTCGATTTCCTTCAAACTTGTTTCAAGCGGTTTTAAAGGGTACCTTTTCTTTTTCCGATAAATATCAAGCGCCAGATTTACCGTTATCCTGTACAACCATGTTGAAAACCGGGCCCTTTTTTCGAATTGATCCAATTTCGTATAAGCGCGGATAAAAACTTCCTGAGCAATATCTTTGGCCTCATCATAATCGCCAACCATATCATAAGCCAGATAAAGTACTTTTTGCTGATATTTTTTCACCAATCTGCCAAAAGCGGTCTTGTCACCCTTCCGGGCTTTTATAATGAGACGATTATCATTATCCGGCATTCATTATTCCAAGTTTTGCAGAGAGATTCAGGCCTATCTCCCCTATTTGACGTCCAATACAACATATTTGTTTACATAGTTTTTAATTACATAATCCCTGATGATTACATATAAAAATTTCAATATCTCTAAAAGCGGTGAGCAATGGAAGCTTTTCATTTTTTACGTTTAACATCTCCGGTATTCGGATTTTAACGTACGGTATTGATATAAAACGACTATTTCTTTATTTGCCCATTCTGTCAAAATAACCGTCTTCGATCATGACAATAAGGCCCAGTAACCCGCCCCAGGTGTAATATCGGTCGTTGTCAATAGTATCGGTACATTCGCCGGTGACGGCGTTATAATTCTCGCAAACATACCCGTTCGCCTGCCATTCCTTAAGAAGCAATTGTTTGGCTTTTTCAGACAAATCTTTCCTGACCTGCGGCAGATCATAATTCCGCAGACCCAGATAAACAAGAAAATTCAGCGGCGCCAGGATGGGCCCACGCAGGTTATCTTTGCCGGCAGATGTGGAATCGTTTCGGGGAATAGAAGGCAATACCCAGTCGCCCCAAAATTCATCCTTATTATACAAATGATCGTCGATCATAGTTTGGGCCTGTTTTTCCGACGGTACTTTGGCCAGAAATGGATAAAAATGTGTAGGAGACAACCTTTTATCCGCAATCAACGAATCGGTCCGGACATTAAGGTACAAACCGCTTTCCTTGTCCCACAGCCTTTCCATATTTTTTGTATACTTTGAGGCCCGGTTAAGCAGTTCTTTTGCCTCGGAATCCCGCTCAAGTACTTTGGCGATTTCGGCAAGTGCGTTACAATCCGCAATATATAAACTGTTCAAGCCGACGTCCCACAATTCCATCATCTGGAGTGTATCATTATAAGGGATGTTTTCGTACATCGGTGAATTATCCAAACCGGATTCCATAGCCGCCGCCTGTGTAGTGCCCTGCACGGTTTCGTTCCGGGTATCTTCGTAAGGATTTGACCCCCAGCACAACAACCCGTCATAATTCCTGTAAATATCCCACCATCGGTTCCAGGCAAACAGGTCCTCAAACAGTTCCTGTAAAAACCATTTTTCCTGATATTTCCGGTAAATATCCCATACCGTTATGGAACCTATCGGCGGGAGAGAGCGGTCCATACTGGCTCGCCCGTTTCCCCGGGACATGTTGGGGATAAATCCTTTTTCGGTTATTTCATTCATTATTTCCCGGACGTTGGCATAAGCCAGGTTCCTGTTGTCCAAAGCCGCCAGATAAGCGGCAAAAAACGTGTCCCAGCGAAACAGGGCCCCGCCTTCCCCGGTTCGGGTCCGGCTGACGGATGTCAGCACCCTGTTATTTTGCGGATCATAAATCGTATTCCAGCCCATTACGGTCTGCATTGCGGCGTACACATCCGCCAGGTCTCCGTAACCGCTCACCCGCATTTCATAGGTTTGACGCTGCCTTTCTATAATTACGGAAATTTCACCAGTTGTGCGCCGTTTACCGGTCGATATACCAACCGGCGAATTTATTGTCATTGCAAGAAAAGGCGATATAACCGGTATATTGGGATTCTGGAACGGTTCTCCGGCATAAAAAATATTTATTGTCGTATCCGAAAAAACTGCTTTGATTGAATTGTTATCGTATTCCACATGTCCCGACCGGTCCCGTATGATCCCGGTTTCGGCAACAAGCACTGGTGGATTCTGCGCGGTATTCAGCGGGGTAATGAGTAAAACCAGGTCGCCCTCTTCGGTTGTCGCGGACTGTACCCTGACGTTAACAGTTCTCCATGAAAGCTGCAGTTCCGTGTAACTGCCGTCACCGGTATGCGGACCCGGTTTAATACTACAGCCGTTTTCCTGGTTTGTGCCGATCAGGGCATAACGCAAATATTTATCGCTCGTTCCGGTATTTTCTTCAAAACTCAGATTGATTGTCAGGCCTTCAGGCAACAAAACGTGAGACAGTACACTGTGCATATTCCAGGTGTTCCACCCGGATGCGAGACTCTGCTGCACTTGTTCGTATTCCGGCGACCGTCCGCCCGGTTGAGCAATAGAAAGAACATTCAGACTGAGGCATACTACCAATAACAATGTCAAAAATGTACGATTTATTTTTAACTCCATATTCCAGAACCAAAATATTCGAGACATTCAATATCCACAATGCATAACATAGTATAATAATTCAATTTACAATAAATATCAAGGAAAATAAGAAAGGGGAAATGAAAAATCTTAATGTTGCCGTCAAGAAAAGATCAAAACCGGCGCGGTTTGTTAAATTTTAACACTTAAACAAGGCTAAAATCCGAACAAGAATCCCCCGAGCATTCATTATCGCAGCAAAAGCATTTTACGGTTTGCTGTAAAATTCCCGGTAGTTATTTTATATAAATAAATTCCGCTGGGCACCCTGACACCCGCTCGGTCACTCGCATTCCAGCTAAGCGTATAGGAACCGGGGGCCTTTATTTCCTGCATCAGTGTGGTCACCTCGCGGCCCAGTATGTCGTATATTTTTAATGTAACAAAATCGCGCCGGGGAATGTCGAATTTTATCCGGGTTTCGGGATTGAACGGGTTGGGATAATTGGGATACAGGTTATATTCGGCAGGTAAATTATCCGTGGTCGTGATTGCTGATATATCCGACGGTTTTGAAAACCATTCTATGATTCGAACCATCATTTCATTCATACCCGGGCCATTCTTACTTGTAATCTTGGAGATACCCTCCAGGCCAAATGCCAGATAAACAAGCCGTGAATCGTTCATTTCGTTATGATTATAAATTCCCGCGCTTCCTTCCGATCCGTAATACTGAAGAAATGTAACAGCCGGTTCTAAAGGGGTGATAACATCAACTGATTTTTGGTTCCCGGCTCCTAACGGGGGTTTGTCAAAATAAAGCACCAGGCGGTCCCCAATCGGATCATCCCTGACCCCCAGTACTATAGAACTTTCCAGATTATCCTTTATAAAAGTTGCGTGTAAATAATTGTGATAAAACAAAGAGTCGGATTCGGTACCGTCAGTTGTCAGGTCGTATCCGATATTTTGTCCGGTCAATAATAACCGGCCTCCGTTATCAAGAAACCGGGCAAGCAGTGACTGTTCAACCGATGTCAGGGTACTGTCCCGGTCGTCTCCGGTAGACCAGAACACAATGGGTTCGTTAGATAAATCCGGCAATCCGGCGGCTTGCAGATCCCAATAATTGTAAGGGATATCATTATTATCCAAAACAGTACAAATGTATTTTTCATAACTATCACCCGCATCATCATCTACAAACATAATAACCGGAATATTGATCGGGATTATAATATTGACTGAATCTGATAATCCGTCCGCTGATTTTATCTGCAAAATAAATTCAGAAAAATGCGTCACGACGTTTGCTGATACACTGAACTCAAAGGGAGTCGTTTGATTCGACACCGCTTCATCTTTATAAATTTGATCAATATGGCTTTTATTTTGCAGTATAGTTATGTCCGGATCATAAGAAAACAATTCAAGTTCAACGTTTGTCACGTTTACACCGGTATTAAGCAATTCCACGGTCAGGGTCACCTTTTCTTCCGCATCCGCACGCTGGTTATTGTTCCCATTTGTATCATCTATATAATAATTATTTAAAGAATAAACCGGTGTATTAATTCCCGATACCTCCTTCAGTATCCAGTTGTCTTTATCCAGTATAACAAGTTTCGGTTTAGCGTTAACAATACACTCAAATGTTTGGACCCTTTCGTTATTGAACAATACTAAAGTCGTATCACCCATATTTGTTTGAATGGTTATATCCAGCGGCATTTCAAACACTGGCCCTGTTTTTTGAACCTGTTTAATATGCCCAAATACTTTGAATTGTCCGTTTTTTAGGTCTTCCCAGTTCCAGCTAAAATAATATTCCGGATGCCACTCGTCATAGATCCACTGCCGGAAAAAATTCGTTAGATTTTTCCCGGAGACCTGTTCGCATATCGCCTGAAAATCCTCGGTCGTTGCCGATCCGTATTGATGTTTGGAAGAATAATATGTTTTCAAGATATCAAAAAATACGCTGTCTCCCATAACATGCCTGAGCATGTGCAGCACCCACGAACCTTTTGAATAACTCAATCCGCCGTGAAATATCACATCATTTTCCGGGTCTTCAACATAAATGGTGCCCCGGCCAAGATATAAATTTCCTCCCATTTGATACTCGCTTGCGGTCTTGCCGTCATAAAATCCTTCATACCATAAAGCCTCACAATATGTTGCAAAACCCTCATTTAACCAGATATGATGGAAATCATCGCAGGTGATCAGGTCTCCCCACCACTGGTGCGCCAACTCATGGGCAAACACGATTTCACCCCAGAAAGCAAAGGAGGAACATGTCTGATGTTCCATGGCGCCGCCGCCTAAAAAATCCGCCTGCCCGTATTTTTCCTCTATAAAAGGGTATTCACCAAACATTTTCGAAAACAGGGCAATCATATGCTTTACTTTTCTATTTTCATTTTCAAATTTTTTATAATATCCGGGGAAATTATAAAAATGGATCTTCATCGTATCGGCATTGTTGTTATACAGGTAATTGTCATAATGTACTTCGTAGGGATAAATTGCCAGGGATACAAGGTAGGTTGCCGTCGGATACTGTTCATGCCACCACCATGTCGTCAACTCACAATTGGTTGTTTTTTCCCGTAACGAACCGTTGGAAACGGCGATAAATTGATTGGGCACGGTAATACGAATATCAACAGAATCCGCCTTGTCGGACGGTACATCTTTACATGGCCACCAGCTTCGGGCGCCAAAGGGCTCGCTCAATGTCCAGATCATGGGTTGCTGTCCGTGATTGGAAAAATCAAATGCATAATAGTCTGATTCCTGGGGCTTTCCGTTATAGGTTATAATAATACTGATTTGTTCCCCCTGCGTATATTCCCTCTCCAAATCGATTAATATCGTATCAAAAATGGCTTTTTTCTTGTAATTCAAATTCAATTCAGGATTATTCCCCGATGTGACCGAAACAATATTCAAACCGGCCCAGCAATTCAAGCCGATCATGGATAATGGAGTGGTTTCGACTATTCCAACAATTTCCACCTCCCCGTATAAAATTTCTGTTTCAGTATCAGGGGTCATATGCAGGGAATAATAGATCACATTCCAGGAACTCTCTGAGGGTACAAGCTCTTTTCTCAGGGACAATATTTGTTTGGCTTTTTTCTCTTTCGCGCGCGCCAGTTCCTGTCTGAACGATGTATCAATTTTTGGAATCGGTTCGGGAATTACAGCAAATGTGAATTGACCGATCAAGACAAATAATACAAATGTTATAAACCACTTTTTAAACATTTTCTACCTGCCATCTTAAACCATAATATAAATATACAAAAAAGTTAAATTACAAAACAAAAAATAATTCACATATTTTTCTTTTTGATCAGTTCAATAACATATTGTTTTTCCGCATCGATTTTTTGATTTAATTGTTCTGGCTCAGATTTAATCGTAAAATCGGGGAAAATCCCGTGTCCCTTTTCTAAGCCCTGTACCGCAGTCGCAAAAGTTATTCTGGCAATATTGGTCCGAATTCCGGTATGGGGTAATGTTATTTGTATACTTCCGTCATTACAGGTAAACGTGCCTCCCGTTTCTTCGCCTACAAAAATTCCCCGGTTGTAATATTTCAATAACGAAAGAAAATGCCCGGTTGTAGAGAGACACCCGCCATCTGTCAAAACGTATAAACTGCCTAAAAACCGGTTTTCTTGCGGGGATATCGGGTCATACAGCGGCGCGAATTCTCCGCGTTCTTCAGGCAGAGCAAAATAAACAAATTCCGTATCAAGCAAATAGGATAAAAGCTGGGAAGCAATAAACGGATGCCCGCCGATGTTTCCGCGCAGATCAAGAATGAGGTTTTGCACTTTTTCCTTTTTAATCGTAGTGAAAATATTATCAAATGATTCCAATAATCCCTGCCAATCCGGAGCTATAAAACTTTTCAATGTTAAAATTCCGGTACTCAAACTATCTAAAACCTGAAATTGTACCGGTAATTCATGACCGGGCAGGTTATTATTGAGACCATTTACCCCGGAATTTTTAAGGGCAATCCCATTTAAAACGATATGTTTCATTTGTTTGTTTTGATTTACATATTCAACTGCATATTTTTCTGAAAAACCGATATACCGTGAATAACATAAAATAAAGTCGTCATTGATAAAAAATTCCTTAAAAGTGATATTAAATCCATCCGAGGGAATCCCTGCCAGCATTCGTTTTTTGATTTCCGTTGCCGGTAATCCGTTTATGGCTAATATTTCTGTGCCTCGAACAATATCAGGGTACCCCGTTAAATTTTGAGCAAGAAAGGCTTTCCCCTGTAGAAAAATCAATTTAAAAGGAATAAATAATTCCTTTACCTTTACAGCCTTTTCAAAGTCCTCCGATAATTCTAAGGTGGTATGACAGCATCTGACAACGGCGACAAACGGCGCGACGAGCCGAAAAAATTCGTCCTCTGTCATGTCCCTGTTTATTAAATTAAACGTACTGTCCGCAATCCGGGAAAATTCGTCCCTCGAAACATAGTCGTATAATCCGGGATGTAATAATTTTAACTGTTCGTAAAGAAAGGAAAAATCCTCCTGCAATTGCCGCATTGGGTATTTTTGGTAAATATCCTTAGCCGTTAATCCGGTTTTAGGGTCCGGTGAAAAATTCCCGATAGACGGTTTTGACACTTTATTCACAGACACCGGTTGTTCCGAACCATCCGGGAACAGGAAATGTCCCGCTATTTTCGGCTTTTCACCCGATATCGAACCTTTAAAAGTCGTGTTTTTTGCTTCAATCCGGAATGTTAATTCACGGTGAATTAGTTCAATTTTGCTTAACGGATCATTTTGTAAAATCGCGGTGTTCTGAAACAAAAACACACTCCCCTGCAACTCTTTATTTTCATCAGGATAAAAGGATAATACCAGTGTAAATCCCTGTCCCGGCATAAATTCGCCTTCCCAGTATCCGGTCAGTCCGGCTGTGTCTTCATTACAGTGCAGCGCGGTAAAGGTACAACAGATCACGAATGCAATACAATATAAAATCAGCAATTGTCTGGAAAGATCATTATTCTGTTTCATGACAACCTCCGAAATCAGGCCCGCAGACTGAATTCGCATGCCTGATCTTTTTTGGACCAATAATTTATTTTGTTTTACTCTCTGCCTGTTCGGCCAAGGCGGACAATCCGCCGATCGCACCAAGGTTCATGGACTCAAGCGCTGAACTGGGAACTATAATCAGCGATCCCTTTTCTTTCAGACCTTCGAACAACATGTTCATACCTCGAAGCTGCAGCGCAACAGGATTATTCAGATAATTCTCGCTGGCTTTGGCAAACTTTTCGGATATTTCCGTCTCAGCCGTACCCAGGATCACCCGCGCCTGACGCTCCCGTTCCGCCTGCGCCTGCTTGCTCATGGCATCGGCAAGCGCCGCCGGTATGACAATGTCCTTAATACCGACATTCTGACAGGTTATACCCCACGGATTGGTGTGTTCATCCAGGGTGGACTGCAATGCTTCCGCAATTTTTTCCCGGTTTTGCAGCAGATCGGCAAGTTCGTGCTTGCCGATGATGTCCCGTAATCCTGTCTGCGCGATATAAGTGACGGCATTCGTATACTCCTGCACTTCCAGGGCGGCTTTTTCAACATCCCATACCGTCCAGTATACAACCGCGTCAACATTGACCGGCACTGTGTCTTTGGTCAGGGTTTCTTCGGCTTTAAAATCTGTCACCCGCACCCGCTGATCGATATAATTATCCACACGGTCAATAATCGGGATAATAAAAAACAAACCCGGCCCCTTTAAACCAACAAATTTACCCATCCTCAGGACGACCGCTTTTTCCCACTGATCGGCAATGTGAATGGAAGCGGCTATCAAAGCTGATAGCAATATCCCCACAACAAGTACTGGAATACTATTCAGAACAAAAAAGTATAAAATAATATCCGCCGCCAGTAAACTGATTAATACCGTCATGGCAACCGGATTTAAATCCTGTTTGGGTTTAATGTGAGCTTTCATGATCTTCCTCCGTTTTGTTTTAATTCCTGAATAACATCTTCAACGTCGAATCCATAGCTGTAAGCTATGCTCATGAATTCCCGGCAAATACTTTTCAATTTGTCATGCTTTTCTTTTTCGGAAATATTTACCGTCAAAGAACCGATAAACGTACCCGTACCCTGTTGTGTCTCCAAGATTTTTTGAATTTCCAGTTCCTTGTATGCTTTTGTCACCGTATTCAGATTTACCTTTAATTGTACGGCAAGTGCCCTGACAGTGGGTAATTGTTCGCCCAGTTTCAAATCACCCGATGCGATGCCGTATCGTATTTGATCTATGATCTGCCGGTAAAAAGGCACTCCGCTTTTGGGATCGAGTTTAAAATTTATCACGCAGCACTCACCTCCTCTAATTTTATAATGAATATATCCTCAAACTGATTTATTATACGAAAGAACTAATACAATAGTTTCATATTGTAATATACAACTATTACAATATGAATATAAAACTTTTCTTTACAATGTCAAGTCTTTTTTTGATTTTAAAATTTATTCCACTTGAAATTCAGTTTTTTATTTTATATACTATCACACTGTTGTCCGGTTAAGGGGCACTGCTTGGGCCGGTTTAAAGTTTAATAACCTGTGATGAATAGGGTATCGTCTCCGCGTTTGACCGGATACTAGTGATAATTTCGGACAAAAAGAATGTAACGGATAACGGATGGTCAGACAATGAAAATTAAAATCCAGATCGTTAAAATTCTTTTCCCTCTTTTATTTATTTACATGTCCATAATTTCCTGCGGTAAGACAGAGTCCGGTGACGACAGGTGGACATCTCTTTTCAACGGTAAAGACCTAACAGGCTGGACAGTGAAAAAGGTACCGGCCGACAGTGCCAAAAATTACTGGTCGGTTGTGGATGGTTGTATTCAAGCCAACTCCATTGGCGATAAAAATCACGATTATATATGGTTAGTATCCGATAAAGAATATAGTAACTTTATACTTTGTCTGTCTTACCAGATATATAAATACTCGACGGGCAACAGCGGCGTACAGATCCGCAGCCGTTACGATAACGAGGCCGGGTGGCTGGACGGTCCGCAAATTGACATCCATCCTCCGGATCACTGGCGGACCGGCATGGTATGGGACGAAACCCGTGATAACAAACGCTGGCTCTATCCCGATATACCCCGGGACTCCTGGGTGGACGAAACAATGGCCAATCCGGATATGATTTATTATTACAGTGACGAGGGTGACGGCTGGAATGATCTGGAGATTACCGCCCACGGCACGAAAATATTCGCCGCGCTGAACGGCATCCCCGTTTTGCGATACGACGGTAACGGTGTTCTCAATGACAAAGTGCACCAAAACAGAAATGTTGGCATGAGAGGACACATTGCCCTGCAAATCCATACCGGGGATGAGCTCAAAATCCTGTTCAAAAATATTAAAATAAGAGAATTAAAATGAATATTAAAAATTTAACAATCCTTTTTGTCCTTTTTTACTGCTGTACGGTATTTTCCCTTGACGGTGGAGCATTGGAAGGTCATCGGTACCGTGTGATCGTATCATCCGATATCGGCGGAAGTGACGAGGATGATCTGCAATCTTTTGTTCATTACCTGATTTACTCGGACCTGTTTGACACGGAGGGATTCATTTCATCACCTCCCGACTCCGGTCGTAAAAAAGATTTCTTCAGGGTAATCGATCTTTATGAAAAAGATTATCCCGTTTTATCCTCCTTCTCCGGGGACTATCCTGCGCCCGGTTATCTTCGCTCCATCACCAAACAGGGCGCCGTTGATCCGGCTCCGGATTGCGGTTACAGTTCCCCGACAAGGGGTTCGGAATGGATCATACAATGCGCCGGTAAAGACGATGCACGTCCCCTTTATATTCTGGTTTGGGGCAGCATTACCGATGTTGCCCAGGCTTTACATGATGATCCGTCAATTAAAAATAAAATCCGCGTTCATTTTATCGCCAGTTGGAACCGCCGTCAGGACGAAAACGCTTTTGCCTATATAGAAAAAAACTACCCCGATTTGTGGATCATTCAGGACGAAACCACATTCCGGGGGTGGTATACAGGCGGCATTCAGAACGGGGACCTGGATAACAGTTCTTTTATCAATGAATATCTCAGGGGACATGGCGCCCTGGGAGACTTTTTCACACCTCTGAAAAACAACAAAATCAAAATGGGAGATACACCGACAGTCGCCCGGCTGTTGCGTGGAAATCCCAATGACCCCACCGGTCAAAGCTGGGGAGGGCAATTTATCCGCAAACAGGGCAGACCAAACTGGTTCATCGATAATCCCGATCCC
Source organism: Candidatus Zhuqueibacterota bacterium (assembly GCA_016934825.1). Classification (GTDB taxonomy): domain Bacteria; phylum Zhuqueibacterota; class Zhuqueibacteria; order Residuimicrobiales; family Krinioviventaceae; genus Fontivivens. Next base: position 59,497 of record JAFGSB010000071.1, on the reverse strand, counting down.
GTTCTGCAGGAAGCGAATTATCCCGGCGCTAAAACTGTAAATAAATGGCGACAAGACTATTTAAGAGACTGGGCCGAAAGAATGAAAAGATATTTTAAAAAATAAATTAAATGTAAGCAGAAAAAAAAGATTGCTGTTTTTACTGGTTTCCTTTTTTTATCGATGTTATCCTGGCAGGTACCTGTTTTTGCCACACAGGAAATGACCCGTAAAAAGGGACGTCGGGAAATGCCGATATAGCAGCCGGTCAATCCGCTACTCCCCTGATAGTATAAACAATTATCTGCACCAAAATCCCGGCAATCCGGAATCCATGTTCCTTATTAATGTTTATACTAAAAAAGAACGAAAAAAAGGTGTATTATGAACAACTCAACATTGGAAACAATTAAAATCATTTTTTTATTAGGTTTTACACTGCATAATTTTGAAGAAGCGATTTGGCTGCCGAAATGGTCGAAATACGCGGGTAAATATCAAAAACCTGTTGAAAGCAATCATTTTATCTTCGCGGTTTTTGTCATAACAATATTTGGTTATTTTGTAACTGTTTTAAATTTACTCGCGGGAGAAACAAATTATATTATACTGTATACTTACCTCGGCTTTATTGGTATGATGGGATTAAATTCCATTTTCCCGCATTTAATCGCTACAATTGTTATTAAAAAATATAGCCCGGGTTTAATGACCGGCCTGTTACTCAATCTTCCCGTGTCCGTAATTCTTCTGTTTCACTACATTAACAATGGAATAAATTTTTATTACTTGTTCATCGCTATAATCTTAGTGGGCGGCCTGCTAAGTTTTTCGCTAAAATATTTGTTTCGTCTTGGAAAGATGTTGATTCAATTCCCGGATTGATTGTATACCGGTTCACAAGCCCGGGGAAAAGGAAAATTATTATTTGTTCCGCCCTAATTCCCGGTTTTTATAACGTACCTGATGCAAACAATTTGAAATAATAACAGCTTAATCTCTGTGCTCTCCGGTTTCTCCGTGGTTTCTTACTATGTAGCACACAGAACAAGAAAACAGAAAAGATAGTTCTTCTGTATTAATTCCCTGCTAAAGTGGAAACATCTTGTATTTTTTATAAAAAATGAACAAATTTAAACGCTGTGGAACAAACAGATTCCCAGAACCAATTTGAGGAAAAAATGCAGAAAACATATTTTATAGCCGGAATTATTTGTTTAATCGTTGCCATACTTGTTTTTTTATTCGCAGATGGGTTTCGGAGAATTTACAGCGGGATATTCTTTATTTTAATAGGTGCTATCCTGATCAGGAACTCGAAGCATTCAACCCGATCCTGATTCCATAATAGAGTTCGGGTACTCAGAAATCCCCGATTCCTTTAAATGGTAAAAGAAATCTGTTTCGATTATCTTATAATTATTTTGCTAAAAGCAGGTTAAAAATGAAGCCGTATTAAAAACTATCCCTCTTATTTTAAAAGTTTATTTTAAATTTAGTATCAAGGAATTTCAGTAAAACCGATAATATTTCAGGCAAATCAATTATTTTCTTTTCGAAAGGAACAAAAATGGTTCGGAATATGGGCAAACTCAAAATATTATGGTTTTCGACCGCTTTTCTGGCTTTTATCACTGCCCTGGCCGGCGTCGTTTATCCGGGAATATATTATATGGTCGTCAGTACAAAAATCCTGCCGGGAGTTCTCTCCCAGGATTTAATGACACTTGTTGCATCCGCCCTGGTTTTGTTTTTGGTTTTCCGGATGAAAGAAAACGATAAAATAAAACAGATTGTAATTCTTGGTATCCTCGGTTACCTGTTTTATGGTTACGGAATCTATGTCATCGAACGGCTCTACAATATCCTGTACCTCGTTTACATGGCCATATTCGGACTCTCTTTTTACACTTTAATCTTTAGTATTACAGAAATCCGCAAAGAGACATTACAAAAGGTCAAACTGCCCGGCGCCATACGAATCATATCCGTGGTTTTTTTACTGTTCAATCCGTTAATCTTTTACCCACTCTGGATCAGTCAGCTTTTACCGCTGATCCGGTTCGGGCAAAAAATTGAATTTATGTATTCTATTTATATTTTAGACCTTTGTTTTATCATGCCGGCGTTTGTCATGTTGGCCGTCATGACTGCCAGGAATAAAGGCCTGGGGTTGGTGCTGACTCCCGCTTTATTCGTGCTGGGATTTACACTGCTGGCACCCCTTGCCGTAGGCGAATTTTTGAAACCGCTCCTTTTTCATCAGCCCATGGATACGGCGGGTATGTGGCTTTTCCTCTGTTTATCTATTCTATTTCTGAGCCTTGCAGTCATCTGTTGCCGAAAACTTGTCATAAATAGTACAACATCATGAAATTAAAGCAATAGTCAACCAAAAATTAATCCGTCTTCGATAAAACGCCCTGTGGTACATGAATATGTTTTAAAAAAATCCATGTAACCGTAACAGCGAACACTGTTAAACACGGGAAAATAATCATCTCCGCCGGGGCGACATAAACATCCGCGGCGATCATGTTAACGACCATTGCGGTCACGGCCGCGGAGAGGGTCACACCTTTGACCAGGAATAAAACCGATAGCACATATCCCCACGCCTGTTGTCGCAGCAGCAAAATTCCCGCAATAACGGCAACAGGAACAACTATCCCCAGGTCCAAAACCTGTATAAACAAAGTCGAATAGGTTTCCAGGCCGACCGGTGGAATGTTGTTTTTCAAAGCCGGCAGAATACGCCCAAGCCACATAAAAAGGATCATTGTCCCCACAAACAATTCAAAACCGGCGACAAGACGCCGCGGTGTTTTAGGGGAAAAAACCGATTTGATCTCGTTCACATTTATCGACCTGATCAACAGGATCAGGGCAAACAAACTTGCGGAAAACACAGCCACATAAACAAGAAAAAGCTGGTTATAGGCCGCCCCGAATGCGTAAGAAGCATAGGTGTACAAAAAATAACCGATTGTTCCGCTTAACAGTAAACGACCGCGCAGAGAGCCTTTGATCGAAAATACAAGCGATCCGAGCAAAACCGGTATTCCTAAAATCAATGTGATAAAATCCTGCGCGACAGCCTGTGCCGCCATGGACACGGAATCATATTTATACAAACCGGCCCCCTGCATACGCACCTCCTCCCCTCGTAATGAGGTAAAAATATAATCGCTGCTTTCTCCCTTCCAGAGTATACCCGTCAAAGAGGCGACAAGTGAAAATAATATGATAATCAATACCAAAATATGTGCTGTTTTTGCTGATATAGTCATAAATATGTCCTTTTCTCTTTTCATTAAATTCCTGTTTTCGGATCATAATAAAACAATTTTTATATAATATACAAACATTTTAGGAAAGTTAAATTGATGGTCAGCTAAATAGTAGAAATTTAACCGCGGATGTATGCTGATAGAGGAAAATTCTCTCGCAGATCAACGCGGCGACGCCCCGGGGTATATCACTTAAAGAGTTACAACATTGTCATATGCCCGTGAATCCTAAAGACGACCCCCCGGGGCGTGGGATCGAATAATTTATTAACTATAGATCCGGAATGCATCGCCTTTATGCGATGCGTAACACATTGAGCAGTTTGCGACGGCCCGTAGCGTGGTTCCGAAGAGTTGAAAATTTCTTGTATATATCACAAAAAATTTTCATATTAAAAAATTAAAATTTATCAACAACTAATCAATGAGTGGGCAAGAGGCCAATACATATTGAAAATATTTATCGTTTTCATTAAAAAATAAAAATCAAATTCATATAAAATTAAAAACAAGAGGAGTCGCAATATGTTCAATATCACATCTGCAGTAATTGGCGCCGGATTTATGGGCCCGGTCCACACCGAAGGATTGCGTCGGCTGGGGATCCATGTGGCCGGGATACTGGGCGTTGATGACGCGGAATCCAGCAAAGCCGCCAAATCTCTTGGATTGCCCAAAGCTTACAAAAATTTTGCTGACGTTATGTCGGACAAGTCCGTTCAGGCCGTTCACATCACTACTCCAAACAAACTTCATTTTGAAATGGCGCGGGACGCCTTGAAAGCGGGCAAACATGTTCTCTGTGAAAAACCGCTGGCCATGAATTCAAAGCAATCCGCCGCACTGGTTAAACTGGCCAAAGAAAAGGGCCTTGCCGCCGGGGTCAATCATAATCTGCGTTTTTATCCCCTGAACGTTGAAGCAAAACAAATGGTCCAAAAAGGGGATATCGGGGACATTTATTCCATCGTCGGTAGTTACGTGCAGGACTGGCTGCTGTTCCCGACGGACTATAACTGGCGCGTACTGGCGGAAGAGGGCGGTAAATTACGGGCCGTTGCCGATATCGGCACGCACTGGCTGGACCTGGTACAAACCATCACAGGTCTAAAAGTCGTATCCGTTTGCGCAGATCTGAATATTATCCACCCGGTCCGTCACAGACCAAAAGGCGAGGTCGAGACGTTCAAAGGCAAAGAGAAAAAACAACAGGCAACCGAACCTGTCAACATCACTACGGACGATTGCGGCAGTATTATGCTACGTTTTGATAATGGCGCTAAAGGCTGTTTATGGGTCTCCCAGACCACCGCAGGCCGTAAAAACTGCCTGCGTTATGAAATTGCCGGTTCTAAAAAAGCGTTATTCTGGAACAGCGAAACGCCAAACGATATCTGGATCGGTCACCGCGCAAAAGCAAACGAATTATTGAATAAGGATCCCGGTTTGCTATCGGAGCAGGCGCGGAATTTCAGTTCCTATCCCGGCGGTCATAATGAAGGATACGGAGACACATTCAAGCAATGTTTTAAGGCATTTTACAGTTATATTGCCGGTAAATCAAAAGCCAAACCGCTGTTCCCAACTTTTGAGGACGGTCATCATGAAATTCTTTTGTGCGAGGCCATTTTGAAAAGTCATGAAAAGGGCGGCTGGGTCAACCTTAAATAAAGACCGATATCTTTGGAGGATATATGGAATTAGGATTTGTAAGCGCCATCCTGCCCGATCTGACACTGGAACAGGTCGTAAAATACGCGAAAACCGCGGGATTTTCATGCGTGGAATTGATGTGCTGGCCGAAAGGCAAAGCGGAACGGCGATACGCCGGCGTGACTCATATAGATGTTGTAGACATGACCAAAGACAACGCTGTGCAGATAAATGAAATAATGGACAAGGCCGGTATCAAAATCAGCGGTCTGGGTTATTATCCCAATCCGCTTGCCCCGGACGAAAAAGAAGCGCAGGTCTATATAGATCATCTCAAACAGGTCATTAAAGCGTCCGCCCTGCTCGGGATCAATCTCGTCAACACATTTATAGGCAGGGACTGGAAAAAAACGGTTGATGAAAACTGGCCGCGTTTCAAACAGGTCTGGAAACCGTTGGTTCAGTTTGCCGGGGACAATGGGGTGAAAATCGCCATTGAGAATTGTCCCATGTATTTCAGCAGCGACGAATGGCCGTCAGGGAAAAATCTGGCACATACTCCCGCAATCTGGAAGCGTATGTTTGAAGAAATTCCGGCCGATAACTTTGGACTGAACTTTGATCCGTCGCATCTGGTATGGCAGCAGATTGATTATATCAAACCGGTACGCGATTTTGCCGAAAAAATATTTCATTTCCATGCCAAAGACGCCAGAGTGGATAAACATAAACTTGACCAGGTCGGTATACTGGCTACGCCGCTGGAGTTTCACACACCGAAATTGCCCGGTCTTGGCGATGTGAACTGGGGAAAACTGTTGTCCGTTTTAAGCGATACCGGATATAACGGCCCGGTTTGTATTGAAGTTGAAGACCGCGCCTATGAGGGCAGCCTCGAAACCAGAAAAGCCGCGCTTGAGCAGAGCGCCCGGTACCTCAAACAATTCCTTGCATAGTATTTATATCATATCGGAGACCCTTTAAAGGTCTCCGATATTTTTTTCGATAATAATCAGGACTCTGTTCAGATGGATGATATTTGATCAGGTCAGTATATTTTTCTCTTTTAGCACTTTGATCACATCACTTACCCCTTTTACACAATAAGCATCGATATTCAAACTCCGGGCCGCGTTTACGTTTTCGGGATTATCATCAAAAAACAGCACCTGTTCCCCCTTTAATTTCATGTCGTTGAGGACATATTCAAACACTATTTTATCCGGTTTCATCATACCCATAATGTATGAAACATAACATCTGAAAAACTTTTTCTGGATCTGACATATATCATTAAGCGTCCGCCAGTGTATCTCGTTATTGTTGGTCAGGCAGGCCAGTTTAAAATAACTGTTCAGTGAATCCAGCAGTTCCAGGGCGCCCGGATAGGGTCCTTTTTCCCATGATACAAACTCGCGGATAAATTCATCGATTGTTAACGATAATTTTAATTCAGTAATGATCCCGGCCGCGAATTCTTCTGTTGAACAGCGGCCGGTCTCCAGCTTATTCACCCACGGAGATTCCAGCCAGAAACGCCGTGCCGTATCCTTTGTCAGCGTATTGCGGGAAAGCGCGATTAAGGGATCAATACCGGTGAACTCTACGAGCACGCCGCCAAGATCGAATAAAATCAATTTATACATACGGTAATCCGTTTCCTGTTGTCCGATCATTATTCTGCAGATCAGAACAAATTCACATACTTTACAATAACCAAATCTGTTTAATTCTGAATCAAAAAAGTACGTATCGATGGAAACCTGTATTGGACACACTTACCTTAGATTGCCAAATCAAATGGCAAATCACTAATGTCCCGAAGCCTGCGCCCCTCTACCAGAATATGGAACATATCGATTTGACTATCATCATTTATGTTAAAAACGGCATTCTTTAATTCATCCAATGCGAAATGATAGACGCAATCAATATCTCCGGTACCTAAAGCCAGACTTGCTATCCTTGTTAAAGTCGGTTCGGCAGTGACGGCAACAATATGAGGTAATTTCCCTTTTCGATTTCTTATCAGATTAAATGCTTCAGTTCTAATATTTTGTGCACGATCACTCCTTAATGTCCATTTACATGAGATACTGGCATGTAGTAACTGTTTAGGAGTTACGCAATTAGATTCGCGTAAAGGTGTCAGTTTTGCAGCATTGTTTTTATAATCAACAATTTTTCCCTTTTTGTTAAACATCGCATCGGAGACAGGTTTTCTCCCGATAATGATATCAGGTTTAATAATATAATCTTGTCCAAAAGTTGCGGCTAATTTTTTATGTTCTTTTAAAATAATGTCAATTTCAGCCAAATCTTTATATTGTTCAAAATGTGAAATTTCTGTTTCGATGAGATAGCTCCATTCTCCCGGACGTATATGTTCCAATAAACTAAAAGAATGTGCAATAAAATCTTTCGTGAGCATTTCAAATATCTTACCGGCTTTTTGTCCTGAAATATTCCCGTAGACTGGTTCAGAACAAAGCTGTAACAATATTTCTCTTGCAATATTTACACTGATTTTACTATCTCCATCAGCATTATTCGGATAATCTCCTTTATCAGTATTTTTATTCATTCTGAGGAGATCTTTACAAATATTTTCATGATATTGTTTTCTTAACTCGGAAATTGTCATAAAAATCCACCCTAATAAAATCTATTTTTCTGGTTTATAAAATCCTATAATATACTCTTTATGCATTCTCTGTTGAATTTGTGAATTCAAATCAGTTTTATAACCTGCAGGGAGCATTCTTTTGTTGCGATCTAAATTTCGCACCCCAATATGTGGAACTAAAAATCCAATATTTCCCCCTATTTCAGCTAAACATTTATGTGTTTCTGTATCAATTCCTTTCATAATTGAACTGCCCACAACAACGATCGCGGCTTTATTGGGCTTCAGGACCCGATACATTTCTTTGAAAACTCTTGACATTTCAGAATAATATCTTTTTAAAACAAACCCTCTCTTCGAATCCAATGCAGATATTTCATTAACCTTTTTTAGAGAAAAAGGAGGTAATTTTTCGAATAAAAAGTCGGATACTAATTCTCCGCCAATATATTGTTTCCGTTTTACAGTTAACTCTTCAATATTATAACCCAACCATATAAGAGAAAATTTATGGGCCCTCATATAATCTATGGCATTGGACGCATAAGGAGGTGACGTGATAATTAAATCCACGGATTCATCATTTAATGAAAGATTTTGAGAGTCACAAAATTTAATATCCGGCTCGATCCTTTGTGGATGATAGTTTACAATACTTTTCAGGTTTTGAGTTACTTTTTTCCAAAATTCATCAAGTGGAGATCTGATAGTTTTTGTCTGGTAACTTTTTCTTTTAGAATCAGAATCCAGAAATTCTTGTCCATAACGAATTGTATTATTTTTATCTATAATCGTCCTGGCCTTATGCGGACGCGTATGAGCGAGATCAAGCGCAAGTGAAACTCCCCCGGTTTTAGTAATAATAATTGAAGAAAAAGTAACCTGGAAAAAATTTCTTATTAGGATATCATCAATTTTTGAGATTTGATTTAACAAGGCAATCAGTTCCAGTTGAATCTCGGGTAAAAACCAGTAATCAACAAATTCTTTTGTTTTGGAGTCAAACTTTTTATCCAAAAGAGACTCAAGATACGTGGTATTATTTTCAAAATCATGTTTGGAATTTCGATAAATTAATCTTGCGCTTTCAATAATCCTTTTAGGATTCATTGGTGTTGTTTTTATTTTTGATATCTTTAATGATAAAGGATCTATATCAAGTCCTATCCCTTTTCGGTTAGCCAAATATGCTTCTACAATTGTGGTGCCGGAACCAACCATAGGATCAAGTATAATTTCATTTGGCTCTGTAAGTTCATCAATAAACAATTTGGGTAATTGGGGCGGAAATTTTGCCGGGAAAGAATGAAAATTGTGGGAAGAATAATTACTGTGCTGATTATGGAAATCAAGGTTTCTATTTAAAAGGTCGATCAACTTATCTTTATATGATAATTTGATTTGTAGTTTATCAATTGGATAGGTAAAAGAAAGTTGTTCTTTGGTTTTCATATTCCAGGAATTTCTTTTAATGATTCTATTATTAGAATAAACTTAATTTATGAAAAATTCTCAAATTAAAAAATTAAATTTCATATAGGACCCGGATGTTATAATTCAATGGCAAAGTAATTAATTCCTGCCTGAATAAATTGAAACGTCGATAGCGAATATATAAATTGACATTAAATTCATAGACGTATAACTTTTATTTTACCTGCGCTTTCTTCATTCCATCCGGTTTGGGCATAAACATATCCCTGTTGGTCAGGCTGCACTCTTTGATCATCTCCAGGCAATATTCCAGTCGTCCCAGATCATCCTTGCCGCCGTTGTTGGTGCCGAAGGAGAATTTTGCTCCCGCCATTTTGGCAATTTTGATAAATGCCGAGCTCGGCAACAGGTAACGATCGTTGATCTCTATTGCCACATCATTTTTGACCGCCGCGTCGATAACCTTGAGCATACGTTCCGGGGTCCATAATTGATCATATTCGTTGCGTATGACTTCCGGCAAAAATGTCGGATTGACATAAATATCGATGGGTTCATCATTCAATACACCGAGTATTTTTTCCACATACATATCCATAAATGCCTGTTTGTCTTTTATATCGACCTCGTCCTTAATCCACAGCCGTATCCGTTTGCCGTTGTTGTCGGTAAATGTCATAGCGTCCGTAAAAACATAATCGAATTTTGCGATGGCTTCCCGGGAAAACATATCGACCCACTCCCGGCCTTCCGCCTGCATACCGATAAAAACAGTCTGGTCCTGCATTGTTTTCAGGAAGTCCTCAATACCTTTATCATCCTTAATAGGGAACCCGACGCCGCAGTTGGGGGCAATACCGTAATTAATTCCATCCCGCCGTGTTTTTGCCAGAATATCGTCCAAAGTCAAGCCGCCTTTTAAATGCGCATGAAAATCGATCAGCGGGAAATTATCCCTGCTTAACTGTAAAATTTGCACATAGACCGAATCCATTAACGGCAATTCAACTTTTTCCGCTATTATATCATCGGGAAGCGGTTTGACCCGGATATTCTTAAAATATGCCGTACTGTTGGGATCATGGCACTGAAAAGCGAATGTGCCGCCCCTAAGTTTGTTACTGTCATTCTCCGGCTGGATAAAATCGACAACCAGGTCACCATTTAAATTAACCTGAATTCGCTGCTCCTTTACGATAATGTGCATGTTAAACCATTCGTTATCGGCAACGAGCTGTTTATAAATGTTCCGGATACCGTACAGGCTGCCGGTTTTTTTGAATTCATAATAACCATCGTGTTCTTCCTGACTGTTGTTCACCTGGACTTCATATCCCGCAGTCGGCCAGCCTTCCTCCTGGTAAGCGGTATGAAAATAAATCCCGGAATTGGTGCCCGGTTTGGTTTTTACATCCACCTTTAACTCGAAATTTTTAAAATTTGCATTATGCACTTTTCCGGCGTAAAAAACATGCGCCCGCGGTCCGTTGCATACCATCACTCCTTCTTCCACACGGGCGGACCCCGGGTTCTCGCTGATCTTCCACCCCTCGAGTGTTTTCCCATCAAATAATAATATCCAGCCCCGGGAACCGAATTCGGAACAGACGGTCACACAAAAAATTGACACAAATGCAATCACTATTACCAAAAGCATTCTTTTTTTATACATAAGCGGCCCTCTCCCTGCTGTAATTTTTTAACAAAGTTTCACTGGTGTCCGGGTTTATTCGGACACCAGTGACAAAATTTATGATAAATAAAGTATAATGAAAAATTAAAACATGCAACGAATAGTTTAATAATTTTAAACCCGGAGATGATGATCTGTTAAAACAGAACAGGTAAACAATTTACGGCATTGCCAGAGCCAGCTTGCCGCTGACATGACCGGTTTCAATTTTTTCATGCGCGATATGGGCGTCCTGTAGGGGATATATGTGATCAATGTGTACTTTTACCTCGCCGGATTCTATTAAAGCCGTGATCGAGTTGAGGTTACTCATATCCGCTTTGACAACCATGCCGGTAGCGTTCAACCCGGCCAACTCCGCTGTTTCCAGGATTTTGTCTGCCGTAATTGTCGGCAGAGTAACCATAATACCCTCATTTTTCAACACCATCAAAGACTGCATTCCATATTCTCCCCCGACGGCATCGATGATTAAATCAATATCCGAAAATTTCCCCATATTTGAAAAATCATTATAATCAATAAATTCATCACAACCCAGGAAATCAAGTAAAAAGTCTTTATTTCGTTCTGAGGCCGTTCCGATAACCGTCGCGCCGGCATGTTTGGCAAACTGGACGGCAAAATGTCCCACCCCGCCGGCGGCCGCCAGAATCATTACCCGCTGTCCTGACTGTAAACGTCCGGCAGTGTACAGGGCCTGCCAGGCGGTCAGCGCCGCCAGCGGTACTGCCGCAGAATGGTCAAAATTGATATTTGCGGGTTTACGCGTGATTTCATTCATTTCCGCGACTGCAAATTGCGCATAAGCGTCGCCGCGTTCCGGAAATCCGATCATACCATACACTTCGTCTCCGGGGTTAAAAGTTTTTACCTGTTCTCCGACAGCTTCAACCACGCCGGAAATATCATAACCGGGTACCCAGGGCAGGTTATTTTTGATCTTTTCGGCAATGAATCCAAGTCCGCGCCGGGTTTTCGCATCAACAGGATTGACGCCCGCAGATTTGACCCGTATCAAAACCTGATTTATCCCATATTCCGGGACAGACGTCTCCCTGATTTTCAGAACATCCGGTGCTCCAAATTGAAATATTTGTATTGATTTCATTATCCAATTTTAATTTTGTATAAATTACTGTTTTTTCAATCGTAACAAACTATTAAAAAAAATCAAAATATCCTGGCAACACTCAGTCCGAAATAATAGGAACTATCCTCAACAGGACGGGTAACATCTATCCTGAAATAACCGAACAATCCGTTCAACGAAATACCGATTTCATGGTGCCATTTGTCCAGCACATAAAGTTTATAATCCGCAACTGACGGATCCCGTTTCGGCATCCAGGTTCGACCGGAAGCGCCGTGCAGTATCACGCCGATATTGTTGTCCGCCAGCCACTTTAATCCTATTATCTCAAAAGGAACGGTACGAAAATTATGTTCCCAAAACATCGCGCAAAAACGATCACTTGCAAACGGTCTTTTTCTCAGAGTTTTGAAAATACCGAAAGGTGAATAGAGGCCAGTACTCACATCCAGGGCTCCATAACGTTCTATCGGCGGTGTTCCGGTTGCGGTTCCGGCAATCAACCGTACATCCAAAACATTGGTCATAAAACGTCTTTTCAGAAATGTGGGTATCCGCCAGTCCGCCGTCAGCCGGTACAATGTATAATCAAAAGCGCTTGACAAAACATCTTTTGCACTGTGTTCGATATACAGCAGTATTCTTTTTTGTTCTGAAATCGATATCGGGATCAAATCATGCCCGAATTGCGCTTTCAGGGAAACAGAACGCAATGTTGCATCACGAACGGCGGGATTTTCCGGCTGATGTATCTTTTGATTCAGCCAGTTTTCATCCGTTTGCTTTTCAAGCGGGCTGTGATGCTCGTTGTGAATTCCAATTGTTATCCTGCTGTTCAAAACAGAAAAGCGTTTCCCGGCCAGAATTTCGGTTTTTTGGTTCCGGTAATAATCAAAGTAATCCGTCAAACCTGATAAAACAAGAATACTGTTAAAATAAGATGGATAAATATCGGAATCATAACGCGAATCCGTTTCCCTGGAATGAGTGACGGTCAGAAAAGCTTTTTTGTCTGCCTGAAAATACATCGTTCCGCCAACACCCCAGGCCCAGCTTTTGAGACCGGTTTTATAAGCGCCGTTAAAGCTCAAATCAAACCGTTTTGCGAATTCTAATCCACAATTCACACCCAAATGATAGGCATCCACCCGGTTGAACCGGATTTGCGGAGAAAACCGGGGTTTCATTTTATGTTTTATTGTCTTCCCGGACGATAACGAATCTAAAGTTTTCCCGTTTTCATCTTCTACCCTAACGTCCATTTTCACCATTCCCGCCAGAACACCCCGCGGCTTAAAGCTCTCTATGAGCGTAACTGTGCTGTCGAGATTTCGGTAGGCGGTTTTTTCATCTTGCGTTAATGGAATGGTCTGAATATTATCTGTGATCAATGTATCCTGTTTTGCTTCGTTTCGGTATACGATTCTTTTTTTTTCGGTTTCCCGATAAAGCGTATCGGGCAACACGGTATTTAAAGAATAATTGGTCAGGCGGCATAACTTGTAAAATTTGATATTCGGGAATTCCAGCAGACCCGGCATTTTTATTTTTATACTGCCGTCCTCACGGATATCCACAGGAAGCCAGAATTCACCCCCATAATTGCTGAACTGCTGTTTAAAAGTTATATTAAAATTATTGATAGGAAAAGGAAAACGAACGGCATCGTTAGGCCTTACATCTATTTCAAGCATGGCAAATTCCTCGTCCAGCACGGAAAGTTGTCCGGTTAAAGCGGGTTGTAATTTATTTTTAGGGGAAATGGCAATGTCAAAAACAATTTTTTCGTCCAGGGAACGATGTCCGACGAGTTTAAATTTATAGTGCTTGATCGCATCGGGGTGCGTTGGGCCGATAATGCGTGATTGGTGAATAAAAAGCTCATCATCATAAAAATTATGAAAGCCGCTTGCGGACATGGCCGGGAAATCCGGATCAATATTTCTGGTTATTTTTTTGGATTTGATGATCTCCCTGCTGCCGAATTTGGAATGCCAGAAAAATTCGGATGTACTCTCGCTCAACACAACAATACTGGTATCGTTTTCCAGGACAAAACGAATATATGCATCCCCCCGAAAATTTTCCAATTTCCTGCGCCATTGCTGTTTTTTCCTGATAACCTGACGCATGATCTCCACCGCCGGGTCCTCGTCTGTGACGACAATTTCGGGCATTTGTATCACAATAGGTTGTAAATCGATATTTATATCCTCCGGTGAATCCGTATTAACTGTAAATTCTGTTGACCGGTAGCCGATGTAGCGAACGCGTATTCGCACGGGATATTCGCGCACCTCAAGTTTAAAGCGCCCTGAATTGTTGGTAATTGTACCCCTGTATGTTCCCACAATCTGGATATTTGCATTCGGCAAAGGGATGCCGGTGTCTTTGTCCCGTATGACACCGTGAATGACATTGGAAGGCCCGGAATAAGCTAAAGAGACAAAACCCAAAAACAATAAACACAAAAAAATTTTATTCAAGATTTAGTCTCCATATCGATTATATTTCATAAAACGGACCGGCAGAATTATGTTAAAAGAACGCGAAATAATAATTCAGGTTCCATTTCAGTATATCTTTTTCAAACAAAAAAAAATTAAAATATCCATCCTTCTGTATCAGTTGTTATGTTTAAAATATATCTGCACTGAATTTAAATCCTGTTAAAATATCCCAGTTAATTTTTCCTGCGAATGGGGCGGAAAATCGCTTATATGTTTTGGCCTCAAAAATCACATTATTTATCGGATGTACCGTTTATTAAAAGATTTTCCAAAAAATCGGCGTGTTCTTTACCGCCGTTGCCATTTTGTAACAAATTATACCAATTTTTGAAATAGATATCGATATCACCGTCCCCGTCAACATCAGCCGCCAGGGCGTCATGCCCGCCAAGTGATTCATCAAAAATGATCCGTTCCGCAAACTCTTTACTCTTACCGTCCAAATTTTCCCAAATATACCCACGGGGAGATGCACCGACCGGCAATATGGATATGTCCTCCTGTTCAACCGTAAATATATCCAGATCGCCGTCATTATCAAAATCGGCCAATGCAAGAGAATGAAAAGATCCCCTTGTCCCGTCAGCGGTTTTCGGTAAAAAGTGCGTTGTAAATTCGGGGGGAGTCGCGCCATCATTTTCGAGCCACGCGCCACGTGATCCTTGCTGGTCGGCATCAACAATAACAATGTCATGATCGCCATCTTTATCCAGATCGGCTATCCAACTCCGGCTCGACAGTCCCCAGGGGCCCCGTTTCCCGAATGGGAGACCGTGTTTTATCCAGATTTTCCCGTTATCCTGATTTTCAAGCCATCTGTCCGGCAAAACAACATCCATATCGCCGTCGCCGTCCAGATCATTCACACCGTTTGGAGCAAATCCACCATGTATATCATCATTTTCATCCAAAACATCCAGTGTAATGGTTATTTTTTGCCAGTTAAAATTATCCTTTGGATTTTCAGGTATCGTGTACCAGTAACAACCGAACCCGTCAGAGGTTAAAACAACTTCAGCCTGTCCGTCATTATTCACATCCGCAGTTACAATGTCATGTATCCCTTTTTGTATTGTATCATCAAAACGGAAACACTCGAATTTTTCAAAGCAGGGATTGTGTGTATTCCGGTACCAGTATCCGCCAATAACAATATCCGGCCATTTATCTTTATCCACATCCATGACAACCGCGCCAAGTGTTCCCAAATGTATTTCCCCAACGACATGCATAATCCACCTGGTGGAATCCTGTTTCTCAAACCAGTAAAAGCTGTCCTCACGGGAGCAAAAGGCAAAATCCAGATCGCCGTCCCTGTCAAAATCAGCCATAGCAGGGGTGCCTATACCCATTACATAGTCACCCGGCAAGTCACAGGTAACAAAATGGTGTTTAAAACTTTTTATGGAAATCGCAGCGTTTGCTATTAAAGCATCACCAACAGTTGAAAAAATTAAAATAAGGAACAGGGTATTAAAAATATGTCGCTTCATCGCGGGAACTCCGTTTTTTTAACAGTAAAAATTATAATTTAAATATTTTTGATCGTATTTTTCTCAGGATTGTAACAGGCAAACAACTGTTCCTTTAAATTCTGTGTTATTTATAGTGAGTTACTTATAGATCACCGTCACGGGGATAATTGTCTTAATATGTCCTTTCTATTTTAACAAGACAACTTTTGTCGTCAAAATTTTTTCGTTCTCATAACCCAACCTGCAAAAGTACACACCGCCGGGCAGCGCGGTTGCGTCAAACCGGTATTGAAAATCGCCTGAGGGCACATTATACAATTGTGAGCAGGATACCAATTAACCGCTCAGATTAAATATTTCCAGCCTGATATCCTGCTGACGGGGAACATGAAAAACAAAAGTAGTTTCAGGATTGAACGGATTTGGATAATTCTTTAATCCGTTTAATCCGAATTCATTTACCTTTTTTTTTTCGATGTCTGTGGCTTCCGATGTATCCTGGTACACCCGGACATAATCAATAAAATATTTTTGCGGGAAAATACTGTCATCGATACCTTGTAGTCCCCCCCAACTGCCGCCGATTGCCAGGTTAATGATCAGATACTCCGGTTCAAAGTAAGGCCATTCTTTCCAGGTTTTGTATTCATTTTCAAAGGTAAACGTTTTGGTATAATTAAAATAAAAATCTATTCTGTCTTCGAACCACTCTATTGAATAAACGTTGAATTTTTCGTAGGGTTTGTTTACGGAAATCGAAGTGCCTTTGTTTGTCCCCTTTACGTGATTATAAGCCTCGGTATGGATGTTAAAATGTATGCGCTCGGGATCATAACCCACATTTTCCATAAAATCCACTTCACCGCATTCCGGCCAGCCCACATCCGAAATATTGGCACCAAGCATCCATATTGCCGGCCAGGTCCCCTTGCCGGTGGGCAGTTTAGCCCTGACTTCAATCCGGCCGTAGGTCCAGTTCGCGGTTTTTTTGGTATGAATACTGGCCGAAGTATAATCAAAATCCTTATACTCCTCCTTCCTTGCCTCAATGACCAGATTCCCGTTTTCCACACGCGCATTCTCGGACCTTTTTTCGGTATAATACTGTTTTTCATTATTGCGTATGTAGCCGACTTCATAACTCCATTTTGTTGAATCCGGCAATCCCTCATATTCAAATTCATCCGACCAGACAAGTTTCCATTCCTGAGAAAAACATAGGCTGCTTAAAAATAAAACAAATGCAATTATTATGTTTTTCATTTTCTTTTCCTTAAAAATTTGTATAACTGATACATAAATTTGAAAACCCGGTGAAAATTATCAAGTTTTTTTGTACAACGATTGTATAACTCTTTTCTTTACATTTTCTAACAGTTTACAACCAGTACTTTTCAATTTCTTCCAGACTTTTTCCCTTCGTTTCGGGGAGAACCAGCCAAACAAATATAAAAGTGACAAAACACATAAATGCGTAAATAATAAAATTCAAAGCTTCACTGAATTTGTCCGCCAGCACCGGAAAGGTCAGGGACACGGCAAAACAGGCTATCCACAGAAACACGGTCGAGATGGACATGGCTCGGCCGCGTATCCGGGTCGGGAAAATTTCCGCCAGCACCACCCAGATGACCGGTCCCATCGCCAGGGCAAAAAAAGCGATATATAATAAAATGAAAATAAGAATCCATGTACCGGAAAAGAATTGAAATTCAAAAGCGATTGCCGTCAATACAAAAGAAATCCCCATCCCCGCCGAGGCTGTGAGCAGCAACGGTTTCCGGCCCAGTTTGTCGACCACCAGTATGGCGACCAGGGTCAGCAACATATTGACAAAGCCGATAATAACGGACTGTAAAATGGCCGAAGAACGCTCAAAACCGACGGACTCGAATATACGCGGCGCATAATACATAACGGCGTTGATACCGGTTACCTGCTGTAAAATCGCCAGTACGACGCCGATAACCAGGGCAATTCGCAGACCCGGTTGAAACAGTTGTTTGACCGAACCGGTTTCCCGGGCAAGCGTCTCCCTGATTTCATTTATTTCGCCTTTTGCTTTTTCAGCGCTGTTGATTCTGGTCAATATGTCCAGAGCCTCGCCGGTACGGTCCTGTTTGACCAGCCATCTCGGACTTTCGGGAACAATAAACATAAAAATGAGAAATAAAACCGCCGGCAAAGTCTCCGTGCCGAACATCCAGCGCCAGTTTGCGGGTCCTGTACCCGCAAGCAGCCAGTTTATAAAATACGCCAGCAGCATACCGGTGACGATGGCCATTTGATTCAGGGAGACCAGGCTCCCCCGGATACGTGCCGGAGAAATCTCCGATATATAAAGCGGTGATAACATGGCGGCCGAGCCGACGCCGATGCCGCCGATAAACCGGGCGATCATGAATTCGTTGACACTGCGCGGAAGCGCCGAACCGACGGCGGAGAGCGCAAAAAGGATTGCGGAAATAATGAGAAGACGTTTCCGGCCGATCCGGTCACTGACCGTTCCGGCAACGGCAGCGCCCCCTATACAGCCGATTAGCGCGCTACTCACCGCCCAACCTTCCTGCAAAGCGTTTATGGAAAACTCATCCCTGAAATACCTCATGGCGCCGGCAATAATTGCCGTATCGAATCCAAACAACAAGCCCCCGACCGCAGCAACAAACGCAACAAAATAAACATAGACTTTTTTCCGTTCCATCAAATCCCGACTCCTCTCAGATAAAAATTTTATATTATAAACTACAGGAAAGAAAAAAAAATATTACTTTACGCCGTTAAATTCATTCACGGCCTTGAACATGGCAACAAGATTTTCCGTCGGAGTATTGGCCTGAACATTATGGATCGTATTAAATATAAAACCGCCGTCCCTTGAGAATATTTCACATCTTTCCAGCACCTCTTTTCTGACATTTTCCGGCGTGCCGAAGGGCAGCGTATTTTGCGTATCGACACCGCCGCCCCAGAATACAAGGGCTTTTCCGTATTCCTTTTTTAGAAATTTGGCGTCCATTCCGGCGGCCGAAATTTGCACCGGATTCAGGATATCAAAACCGCATTCAATCATATCTTCGATCAGAGAGACAATCGACCCGCAACAATGTTTAAACGTTTTCCAGTTTGTGTTTCGGTGGATCCAGTTATTCATGCGGGAATAATAGGGCATGTATAATTTGCGAAACGTATCTTTTGAACAAAATGTCGAATTCTGGGTGCCGAAATCCGTACCGCATATAAAAACCACATCGACCCGGTCACCCACAACATCTTTGATCTTTTGCATATTTTTAATCGCGATATCACTCTGTTTGTCAAATACCTGATGGATGTAATCCGGTCGGGTCAATGTTGAAATATACCACTCTTCAATATCCCGTATCCCTTTGGGATGCTTTAAAAAAGGCGCGGGCACCAGCGCAATATCGCCCAGAGCGGTGCCGCCGTAGTTGGCAATCACGGCGCGGCCGGTCGAGGCGGCTTTTTCAGCTTCTTCGGCAAAGTACCCGAGATGTTTGTCGGAGATCAGATCGAATTCTTCCACGTTGTCCTCAGGATCCAGCGTACTGTCATCAAGCGGTTCCTGCCTGATGATGGAATCAAAAAAGTAACCGGTTTTCGGCATTTTACCGCTGGGTTCAACTGCCGTATCGCCCTTTGGGAAAATGAGCGTGTCACCATTTTCATCTACCATCGTATTAAATAACCCGGGGACCAATAATTCCAGGCCGTTATGCAGTTTCCAGGGTTTCCAGTTCTTAATCTCAAAACCAAACATGGTTTCCGGAGGGAATACGCCTTCGATGTCCAGTTTCAGCGCCTCCTGCAGATCGGGTTCCACCAGTCCGAGCATTTGATAGGGCTCATGCACCTTGACTGGCCTTTTTTCAAGACCGAAATAATCGCGCAGGGCGGCTATACAATTCACATGTATACCGGTAACAGCGGTAGAGCCGAAATCAATCGGGACGGCGTCCGGTTGTTTATGATTTAAACTGGCAAGGACCCGTTCTTTTGATGTCATTTCCTCTCCTCGAATAAAGTACATGAAAATTTACAGATAAAATAATTATACTGTACAAAAATAATTTATACTATGAAGAAACAAGCATTCAAATATTCTTGATTTTGTTTAACATATTATTTTCAATGTAAAAAATTATTTTCTCCCGTGACGGGAAAAACAAATAACCGAAAATAATCATAATTACCAGAGGAAATAAAGCCAGCCAATATTGGGATTGTTCGTAAATTGCACCGTTCATCACACTCAGAAATAAAATCCCAAGGCCGTAAAACGCCACTCCTTCCAATAAAGAAAAGCGCAAGATAACAACATGCCGATATAGAAGTAATAATATTTTAACAGGATCTTCTATTAATCCTCTCCTTTTATAATATACAGGTTGTGTCAATCTGGCTTTTATTTTACCCGGCGATAATAAAATCCTGGGTAAAAGGAATAACAATAAATACTGCGGAATCGCTAAAAATAACATGGCGGCCAGAAGAATAGAAAATAAATAAGGTTGATTTTCGATAACGGCAGGGTTATTTATATTCCTGTTGTACATATATAGTATAACAGACAAAAAAATAAAAACGCAACCGAACATTCCCGCAATCAGGATTCGAAGAGGTCTGACTTCCCGATTCGTGATCTTTTGTTCAAGCTCAATTCTTGAAATATTGACATATTCCTGCATAAGAGAATCCTCACATCGAATTAATTCTATTTTTCAAAGTTCACAGACTAAAGCCTGTCCTGATAAAATCGAACCGCAGAAAATGATGTTTTCACAATATTTTATATTATCATATAAAAAATATCATACCGTCCGCACAATAAAATATATTTATCACACAATTCCGTATACGCAAGAATCCCGTCGTACAATTTTCGTCCCGCAAGTATCGCTCCCCCGTAAAGTGATCATAATTTAATAAAAAAACCAAACAATACAACAATTTTGCTTTTAACAATATGATTGAACAGTAATGATTATAACAGCATATTTCCCCAAAACAAAAGTATGTACACTGGACATACCGGAGCAGACAACCCGACAACGAAAGTCCGGACATTATGTAACGATATTAAAATCTTTATATTTACCAAACAAAATGGATTGAACTTGATCCAACTCGAATTCTTTTTCGAATTCGACAAACAGGTGACCATCAAACAGAATACGCGGATCAATGCCCAGTTTCAGGATTTCGCCGTAAACACCGGTTTTTTCTTTCCTGTTTATTCCTTTTTTGCTGTTTATGGCCCTGATATAAGCGAACAAATTGACAAAAAATATCAGCGGATAAAATAATAGCAATAAGAAAA
The DNA here is from genome assembly GCA_016934825.1 of Candidatus Zhuqueibacterota bacterium. Classification (GTDB taxonomy): domain Bacteria; phylum Zhuqueibacterota; class Zhuqueibacteria; order Residuimicrobiales; family Krinioviventaceae; genus Fontivivens. The sequence goes on along the minus strand of JAFGSB010000071.1, from coordinate 38,403 downwards.
AGGACGTCCGGTTGACCCTGAGATGATGGATTTTTTTTATCCTGAATCCTGCAAGCCTCGCCAGCACCCGCAATTTTTGTATTCCGATCAAAAAAATATGCCCGAAATAAATATTATCGCTCACTTTATTGTCCGAAAACCAGATCGAATCCATTTCGTTCGGCGGCATGATCTTGTAAGAATACTCACTTTCCGAGAGCAGGTAACTGAATTTCGATCTCAGCTTTGAATGATTCGGCGTTGTCAGAAACAATATGCCGCCCTTTTTCAGGATACGGTTCAATTCCTGAAGCATAAAAAGCTGGTCCGATACATGCTCGATTCCCTCCTGGCAGAGCACATAATCGGCGTACTGACTTTGTTTAGGCTGTTTCCGTGACAGATCGACTTTGTTGCAGGTTATATCCCCTACATTAAAAAACTCAGGAAACAGATCATAGGATTCTACCTTTGCCCCCATACGCTGTAATATTCTGGTTGAGTGACCGGAACCGGCCGGAATATCGATCACAATTTTCCCGTTCAGTTCTGTTCTTTTTAAAAGCGCTCTTTCTACAAACACCTTGATATCTTTGGTCCCGAAAAACTTCATTCGAACTCCGAAATAAAATATGTTGGTACCGATTTTTTATAAATTCAGGTTAAATAAAAATAATAATACAAGAAAAAACCATAAAATTCAACACAAAATCAGAATTGACACATTGGGGCGGCAAAAAAATTGATCGGAAAAGTTTTTATCCATAAAAATAAAAGTTGGAATTTTATTCTGTTTCCCCCAGCGCAAAATCGACCGCGGCCAAAGAATGAATGACAGTGGTATTAAATACCGGGATTTCGACATCCGATTGTTTAATCAGTAACGGAATTTCGGTGCAGCCCAGCACGATACCTTCCGCTCCCTGTTCTTGCAGTTTACTGATGATGTCCAGAAAACGCGCCCTGCTTGTTTTACTCAAAATCTCTTTCAGAATTTCATTCAAAATCGTGTTATGGATAAATTCCCTGTCATCTTTTTCCGGGACAATAACCTGAATATTCTCTTTATTCAGCTTTGCTTTATAAAAGTCCTTTTCCATCGTGTCCCGGCTGCCGAGCAGCCCGACTTTGGTCAGCCCCCTGGCCCTGACGTGTTTCGCCGTGGCTTCGGCAATATGGATCAGCGGCACCGGGATCTGATGTTCCAGCCTGTCGGCGAACATGTGCAGGGTGTTGGCGCATAACAGGATACAATCCGCCCCGATACCGACCAGTTTTTCGGCCGCGTCCAGGATAATAGAATAAACCCCGTCCAAATCATTGCGTTTATTCAAATCGTCTATTTCCCCATAGTTGACCGAATACAAAATACATTTCGCGAAAGTGAGACCGCCCAGCCGTTTGTTAATTTCCAGGTTAATGATCCGGTAATAATCTACACTCGAAATCCAGCCGGTTCCGCCAACCAATCCGATCGTTTTCATGTTTTTATCTCCATATTAAATAAAATACCAGGCAGTGGCTTCATCCGCAATCCAGTTGACGCCCTCTATATGCCGTCCTTTTAGCAAAAGGTCAATAACACGTTGTGATATATCTTTAGCGCGGGTGATTCCCAGCAATTCCAGGCCGATCCGCCGCGGCCATCCTTCCCGCTGGTGGGTCAGGTCGCGGTAATTTGTAACCAGCCTCACCAGAATTTCCAGGATGATAAATATAATCTCTCGTATATCTATATCCCCATTATCAGGTTTTTCTTCAATTTTTAATTCAATCCATTTGGAAATCAAATCGATAAAAAATCTCAGTAAATAGTCCAGTTTGCAGACCAGGGCAAAATCGTAACAAAACACCAAAAGTTCAGGTCCGAGTCGGGTTTTCAGCGCATCCAAAACAAGATCACTGGTGACGCTCTTTATAAGGGTTTCTTTCAAATCGGCATTGTTGTTGACCCTGAAAATAATGGTTACAAGCAGACGCCGTATCCGTTCCGTTGTCCGTTCCTGTTCCTGCGCCTGCGAAAGTATCTGCTTTTCCAAAGCGCTTCGATAAATTATACCATGTTCAGGTCTTTGCTCTTCAAGCAAATTTTTCATAAATAACCAGTCGCTCAGCACCGTATGCATTATTTCCATTCTCATTTCAGGCAGGGTGCCTGCTATATCGGCCAGATTTAACGTCACCAGGCAGCTGATCGATTTTTCCGCCTCCTTGTGGCGTAACGCGTCGATGAGCACCGGTCGGGACGCCTCCCCTGTGCATAAAACCCCGAAAAGATCATGATAGGCGATAAGCTGGATCATCATTGAAAAGCGTTTGCCAAGTATATTTTTAAAATCGTTGGTGTCTCTGTCCGACAAACTCTCCAAAATATGCCTGCCAAGTATAGGGTGACGATCACGGTGGGTCACCTTGCCGATATCGTGATACAGGGCGACAAAGCGAAGAAACTTTCTGGTATCTTCCTCTTTTTTTAAACTGTCAATAAATTTGATATACGAGGATAATGGATCATTCGCCCATATAGTTTCGGGCACTCTTTCAATAAAACCTTTAAAGTCCGGTTCCACCAGGTGATTAATACAGCTTATAACACGCGATATATGTTTCCGATAGATCTCACCAAGTTGTTCTTCCTCCAGCATTCTTTTATCGGCTTTTAATTTTTCTTCAAGCTCTGTTCTTCCCAGGTCCAGTTCATCTTCTTTTAACTTGATCGTCCGCGCCGTTTTGGTCCACGCCAGCAGGTCCAGTTCCCGTAGTTTATCACCCAGAGGAAATTTTGCCAGATCGTCGCGATTGGGATAACCTTTTTCAAGAATCTTGTTACAACCTTTCAGGTCCATCTCAACTCCTCGAAAATATTATTTTTAATTTTATTATTCTTAATATTTACTGCAAACGTTGAGAAAAATGGTGATTCATTTCCAGGCCCCGCATCACAACACCAAACAAAAAACATAACAAAAAAGACAAATACCCCTGTTCCGAAGCAACTGTAGGGGGAATATCCCGGCAGACCCTAAAAACACAAAAAAAGCGCCATAATATTTGACCGCACAATTATTATGGCGCCTCTTAAAAATATCTTTATAAACCTCCCTCCGCTTTCGTTCAAACAGATTATAACATGTAAAAATGAAAAAATCAAGAGCTTTTGAGAAAAAAGAAGATTTTTTTAGAAAATATTTTTCGAAAGGGATTCGTAGGGGCAAGGCAAACCTCGCCCCTCAAATTACCTGTCATGGTTACCGGATCGATTGCCCCTGCAAAATCGTTATTCCCCAAAATATTCACCCCTATTTATAAAACCTCCCCACCCAGCCGCCGCCGGGGGCTAAGTTGAGCTCGAAAACATCGCCTTTGCGCGCGGTGGTGATGATTGCCTGGTAATCCTCTGCGAAACGCTCCGCGTTGGGACCGTCCCGATAGAGCAGCACCTTGTAATCGCCGTCGCCTAAAAACGACAGGTCCAGTTTCAGCGTCCGGGGCGTCCAGTCGTTCATGGCGCCGACGTACCAGTCCTGACCGCTGCGGCGCGCCACAACCACATAATCCGATATTTTCCCCTGCAGGCCGATGGTTTCGTCCCACACGGACGGCACGGGACCCAGAAATTTCATCACGTAGGGTTCGGCTTCGTAATTGGTCGGCGTGTCGCACAGCATTTGCAGGGGACTTTCATATACCACGTACATGGCCAGCTGGTTGACGCGGGTTCCCTGGGACATGGGCCGCTCGAACACCGCGTTAAAGTTTCCCTTTTCCGCGTTGCGCATCGCGCCGGGCGTATAGTCCATCGGTCCGGCCAGCATGCGCGTGAACGGAATGGTGACGTTATAATCCGGCGTAATATCGTCCGCCCACTTGTTGTACTCGGAGCCGCGCACGCCCTCGCGGGTGAGCAGGTTGGGATACGCCCGCCTCAGTCCGGTCGGCTTGTACGCGCCGTGATAATCCACCAACAGGTGGTGCTCCGCGGCCGCCGCCGTGACCTTGCGATACCAGTTGACGATCTTTTGGTCGTCGCGGTCCATAAAATCGATTTTCACGCCTTTAACGCCCCATTCCTCAAACTTTGTAAACGCCTCGTCAAGCTGTTTGTCGACCGTCAGCCACACGCACCACAGGATGATGCCGACGTTCTTTTCGCTGCCGTAGCGGATCAGTTCTTTCAGGTCCACCTCGGGTTTCAGCCTGAGCAGATCTTCGGTGTCCGACCAGCCTTCGTCTAAAATGATATATTCGATGCCGTGCCTGGAGGCGAAATCGATATAATATTTGTAGGTTTCCGTGTTGATCCCCGCTTTGAAATTCACCCCGTGCAGATTCAGGGCGTTCCACCAGTCCCACGCGACCTTGCCCGGCTTGATCCATGCCGTATCCTTTAACTGCAGCGGCTTGGCCAGCCGGTAGACAATATCGTTTTCGATCAGTTTGACGTCGTTTTCCGCGATCATCAGCACCCGCCACGGGAACGAGCGTGTGCCACCTGTTTCGGCAATATAATCGGCTGTCTTTGTGACCCGCAGGGTGCGGTCGCGGGTTTGTTCTTCCTCAAGCGGATAAGGCGCGAACTGGCCGGTAAACGTAGCCGAATAATCACCGGAACCGCGCACAAACAGTCCGGGATAATCGTCCAGATCGGATTCGGTGACCGCCACCCGGAGGCCGTTTTCCTTGACGACAAAAACCGGCAGATAACATTTGTGATCCGGGGCAATGCTGGCGATGGCGATATAATCGTACAATTTTTCAAAGGACGTATGAAAAGAAGGCTCAAACGCCGCGACCACGGAATCGTTTTCCGCGAAAACAAAAGTCGCTTCCTCGTTGTAGACCTTGATTTTATTATCGAACGTGGTCAAAAACCGGTAGGCGGCGCCGTCATTGTAAGCGCGGAATTCCAATCCGAAATTATTTTTAAATGTCAGGTCAAGTTTGTTGTAAATATCCGGGATAAGGCTTCTTTTTTCTTTCACGACCGGGGTGATCTCATTTTTCACCGATTCCTTTTCCGCCTTAACGATTTTTGGATTCAACCCGAGCACAACACCGTTATCGATGGTCATGGAAACCGGCGAGGGGGCTATAATTTCTTTATCAGAATATGATACAGACCAGGTGATATTCCTGTCCACGCTAACCCGTACTTTAATATTTTTATCCGGGGACGAAATATCGTAGGTTTTTGCCTGAACTAACGCGGTAAAAGTGACCATGAATAAAAACAAAACAAGACAACAGCAGCTTTTAAATTTCATGTTACCCTCCGAATAATGTTTTATTTGTTAAACTGTTTGATATATATACAATACCTTTCGGAAATTTATTACAATCCGGCAAACCCAATTAAAGATAAAATGAACAAAGCAATAATGCAAGATTATTTGATAAAATAACTGATAAAGATACAATTCAATTATATATATGGATTTAATTCATTCAATAATGAAAAAACACTAAAATTATTGATTTGTCAATATATTTTGTTATATTCAAACCTGACATCAATTTTGTAATTAATCTTCCATCAGGTACAATTCTGGAAAGAGCTGTCAAATTTGGGTTTCGAAATGTATTTATTTTTTTACGAACAAAGGAGAATTAATATGAGACAAAAATTTTCCAGACATTTGTTCTGTTTTGTACTTTTCGTTTTTTTGGCCGTGTTTGGTTGTTCAAATGTAAACAACATCTCGCCGGAGAGAGAATATAACGGATCCTATAGCGGACAATATCTGAGCCGGGTTGCATTTCCGGTTGGCGGCATCGGCGCGGGTATGTTCTGTCTCGAAGGCAGCGGCGCCATATCACACCTTTCCCTGCGAAACAGACCCGATGTTTATAACGAGCCGCTTTCCTTTGCCGCGATTTGCATAAAAGGTGAAAAAAATATTGCCAGAGTCATCGAAGGGCCGCTGCCGGACTGGAAATATTTCGGCCAGCCCGGTTCAGGTAACGGATCGGGCAACACCGGTTACGGACTGCCGCGTTTCCGTTCCGCAACATTCCTGGCCCGGTTTCCGTTCGCCGAGATCGAACTGGAGGATAAAGAGATCCCTCTGAATGTTGAGATCACCGGCTGGAGCCCTTTTATTCCGAATGACGCGGACAATTCCAGTTTACCGGTCGGATCGATAGAATACCGGTTCAGTAATTCGGGCAGTACTCCCCGTGAAGCTGTCTTTTCTTATAACAGTAAAAATTTTATGTCCTTAACACGACAATCCCGGGGGGATACCCGGCAAAATGAAGCCGATACAATTTTACCCATCCAGAACGGTTTTATCCTTTATCAGCCCGGTTCTGAAGAGAATCCGCAATACGAAGGCTCCTGTGCCATATTTGTAGACGACCCGAATGTTACCGTCGATTTTTGCTGGTTCAGGGGCGGTTGGTTCGATCCGCTGACCATGGCCTGGAAAAATATTGCGGAGGGCAAGATCGTTACCAATGATCCGGTAAAAGATAAAGCGCCGGGCGCTTCGCTTTATGTTCCGTTCTCATTAAAACCGGGTGAAGAAAAAACCATCAAAGTCATGTTTGCCTGGTACGTCCCCAATACGGACACCCGGCTCGGCAGCGACCCGGAAAATCCGCCGGTATGCGATCCCTCTGACCCGTATTGCTGTGTCACATCCGAAACGTTCAAGCCGTGGTACGCGGGGAGATTTAAAGACGTCAAAGAAGTGGCAAAATACTGGCGCCTGCATTATGATGATTTACGCAAAAACAGCGCTTTATTCCGGGACACGTTTTACAATACAACTCTGCCGGATGAAGTGATCGAAGCTGTCGCCGCAAATCTGACCATTTTAAAATCGCCGACCGTGCTCAGGCAGACTGACGGCCGTCTCTGGTGTTTTGAGGGCTGCACGGATAATTCCGGCTGCTGTCACGGGTCCTGTACGCATGTATGGAATTACGCCCAGGCCATTCCGCACCTGTTCCCGGCGCTAGAACGGACCCTGCGTGAAACCGAGTTTTATGTTTCCCAGGACGAGCGGGGACATCAGACGTTTCGTTCCAATCTGCCAATCCGGCCCGTGACGCACACGTTTCACTCCGCCGCCGACGGTCAGCTTGGCGGTATCATAAAAGTATACCGCGAATGGCGCATTTCCGGCGATACGGAATGGCTCAAATCTTTATGGCCCAAAGTTCGGCAGAGTCTCGATTTTTGTATCGAAACCTGGGACCCGAAGGACAAAGGCATATTGGAAGAACCCCATCATAATACTTACGACATCGAATACTGGGGGCCGGACGGCCATTGTACCAGTTTTTACCTGGGAGCTTTGACCGCCGCCATTAAAATGGGAAAATCACTTGGAGATGATATTTCCAGATATGAAGAATTGCTCGCCAAAGGCAGGGAGTTTATGGAAAAGGACCTTTATGATGGTGAATATTTTATTCAAAAGATCCAATGGGAAGGATTGGAAGCACCCAATCCGGTCGAGGCGGCAACCGGAATGTGGAATATAAACTATTCCCCGGAAGCCCTGGAAATCCTCAAAAAAGAGGGCCCGAAATACCAGTACGGGACCGGCTGTCTGTCCGATGGCGTACTGGGTATCTGGATCGCACGGGTATGCGGCCTGGAGGAACCCATTATCGATACGGATAAAGTAAAAAGTCATCTTAACGCCGTGCATAAGTACAATCTGAAACAAAACCTTCTGGATCATGCCAATCCGCAGCGGCCTTCCTATGCGCTGGGAAAAGACGGCGGACTTTTATTATGCACCTGGCCGAAAGGCGGGGCGCTGACATTTCCGTTTGTTTACAGCAACGAGGTCTGGACCGGCATCGAATACCAGGTTGCCTCGCATTTGATGTTTGAGGGAGAGGTCGAAAACGGTCTGGAGATCGTGCGCCTCTGTCGTAACCGGTACGACGGCAGGTTACGAAATCCGTTCAACGAATATGAATGCGGTCACTGGTACGCCCGCGCCATGTCCAGTTACGGCCTTTTACAGGGACTGACCGGTGTCCGTTACGATGCAGTGGATAAGACGCTGTACATCGATTCCAAAATCGGCGGTAATTTTACCAGCTTTTTATCGGCCGAAACGGGATTCGGCACGGTCGGCTTGAAAAACGGTTCTCCCTTTTTCGACATGAAAATGGGCGATCTTGACGTGAAACATGTTATTGTTTCAGGAAAAGAAGTGGAAATATAAAAAATCAGTCACAAGCATAAACAGGAGTATCGAAATATAGAACTCAGGCTCACAAAATGCAAAGTCCGTTCATGGTCTTTTAAAGACGTGGAGTCAATTGTATACCACGCGGACAACCGCAATATCTGGATCAATCTCCGGGACGGGTTCCCGCATCCCTATTTGTACAAGGACGGCGAAATTTTTATTAAAATGGCAAAAGCCCGAAAACCCGAGACCTTTTTCGCCATCGAAGTCAACAGCAAAGCCGTCGGCAGTATCGGATTTACACTGCATGACGATGTGGAACGGATTTCCGCGGAGATCGGTTACTGGCTGGGCGAAGAGTTCTGGGGACAGGGGATCACCACGGAGGCGTTAAAAGCGGTTACTCGATATGCAATAAAACGTCATAAACTGACGCGGGTATACGCCCTGCCGTTCGAATGGAACCCGGCTTCCTGCCGCGTACTGGAAAAGGCCGGTTATGTTCTTGAGGGACGCACGCGGCGCAGCGCCATCAAGGACGGCAAAATTATCGACCAGTTGTTATACGCTTATGTCGTAACGGAATGATCTTTTGGGGATAGTAATGAGTAAATCAATTTATCAGTTATGGTTGCGCAGAGGTTCTCGCCTCCGCGCTATCCCTCTCGTTGCGAATCTCTGATTCGCAACGCACCTGCCGCCAAAACTCTGTTTTGGTAATAACCGGTTTCAACAATTATGGTTGCGCAGAGGCTCATGCCTCTGCGCCAATTGTAATGAGCCCACGCCCCGGGGCGTCGTCAGGCGATAAAGCTTAAACTTCACGAATGGTTACCTGCGCCGAAAGCGGCAAAGGTGATTATTTCCACTGGGACGGATGATTCCGGGGAGTTAAAGAAAGCAAACTGGCGGCGGCGGATCAGGGCGCGGTGGCCTGTTGGGGCGGATGGGCTGTGAGGCAGAGAGATTTATACGAAACAGAGTTTCGCAGGCAATTGCGTTACAACTTTTCTAAGAATTCACCTAACGGTTAATATTCACCCGCCGCCGAAATAAAAAAACGAAACAACTAATTAAACATTTTTACAGCATCAAACTCCGAAAAAAAACATAAATTTAAAGCGGTTTAGTGCAATGACTGGTTATGAGGCGGACCGAACCTTATTGTAATAACAACATCTTAACTGAATGAAATTCACCAGCCTGGATTTTGTAATAATAAATCCCGTTGGATAAATTCGATGCGTTAAATTTTACTTTATAACTGCCAGGATTCATTTTATTATTGATTAATGCTGCTACTTTCTGTCCAAGTGAATTATAAACTTTCAAATTAATAAATGATGATCTTTCTAAACCGAAGAAAATTGTTGTAACAGGATTGAACAAATTTGGATAATTCTGATTCATGTAATATCCAACAGGTGTTGTATTTTCATCTTCAATATCGGTAATTGAACTTATTGTCCCAACAACGGAAATGCCAATTCCGATATCGGCGCTGGATATTGTAAATAAGCAAAAGGTTAATAGAAATATTACTGATGATTTTGTTTTGTTTTTCATAAAACCCTAATTCTTTATCAGTTAAAGTGTCTTTTTACCTGATTAATTGTCCTTTAAACAACGGACAGAATAACCATACTCCTGCCTTTCGTTGTAGGGGATAAAATTGCTATGATTGTAGAAAATGTATCGGATCAAGGCATTATTAGTGGAAAAAATGGGATTATAGTAACTAGTAGAACTCCACCAGTAACTACTATTACCTATCTCGTAGAAACCCCCACTGTATCTACGACAACCACCCGGAAGGGCTGTAAAGCCACTTTCATTGGTTGCTGCTTCGTTAGGGCTTGTCCAATGCGTTGTGCCGGTTTCTTTTAGCTTACCACCAGCTACATCTGCTCCACCAAGATAATCTGCTAATGTTAGCCACTCTTCTGCGCTTGGCACATGCCATCCTTCTGGTGCAATATTTCTACTGTCATTTACCACGTACCAGTTGTACAAAGCCCCATAAACCTCGGCGTTACTGATATCGTTATCATAATAACAATACGCGCCGGTAAACAGTTCTCTCCATTCAGTATTATCTGTTACATGGGGTATGGCATCGCCATTACGGTATTGCGTTACTTTCAGGTTATCCGCCATCCACCATTGATTGCCTATTTTTACAATAGGATAGACATTACCATCAATATCTGTCATTGAAAAATAAACTGAAACATTGAGAACCATATTTTTAGTAATTTGTAGATCCTGCAACTCCCAGGTTTCTATATCAGTGCCCGTAACACGCAACAGAAAAATGTTTGACAATGGTTTATTCAAAACATTTTTATTGGACAAAATACCCCCCATTGTGTTTGAATACGCAAAATTTGAAATGCCGGTGTGCCCATCGAACAGCAACATTTTTTTGTTGATCCTGATACCTACTGTTTTCAATGAGTAGATATAAACACCCGCTGAAACACCCTGTCCATGATCATTCGTCCCGTCCCAGACGACCCGGCCAAACGGATCGGATTGAAAACCGTCGAACAGCGTTTTTATTTTTTGTCCCAGAACATTATATATTTCAATACGGATATGTGCTGGGTGTGGACATTCATAGCTAATAACAGTAGATGGATTAAACGGATTGGGATAATTTTGTAATAATTTAAAAGCTCCCGGTTTCTGAACTGAAGCATCCCCGACAGCGGTTTCAGTGATCTGTATAGAATAATGACCCTGTTCATCGGTAGTGCTGCTGAATACACGAGTGGTGTCATCCTGATCTATTAACTCAACCAGTGCATTTTGTACAGGTTCCTGGTCCATTCCCGCGGATGTAACATCGCCTTCCAAAACAATCTGTGAAAACAGGTTGAGATTAATAATCAATAGAGATAATGCAATCCCCATAAAAAACTTTTGCATTGACATATATCCTCCATATTGATTTATGAATATTAATACACTTCGCCTGAAGGTAATATTCGCATTCACATATGAATGTCAATTTTTCGTGGTGGATTCGGTCAATGGATTTTGCTTAGAAAGAATGTGTGTAGATAATTATATTTTAAAATAATTTATAACTCTCACAATGTCAACTAAAATATTTTCCCCCTGATACAATCTTCGTTTCGTTAAGTTCCTGTTTCGAACAATTTCTTTTGGTACTGTTTTTGTCATTTCGAGGAGTGAAACAACAGAAAATCTTTCCGAAACCAGGGTCCATCTCCAAAGACGGGGAATAGGAGCGAGGGTAAAACGGCAAGCCGGAAGCGGCAAAAGTGGTTATTTCCACGGGGTCGGATGATTACGGGGAATTGAAAAAAGAAGACTGGCGGCGGCAGATAACGGCGAAGCGGCCTGTTAGGGCGGATAGGCTGTGAGGCAGAGGGATTTTGTTGCGCAGAGGCTCCGGCCTCCGCGCTATTCGTTTACTACAATATTAATTTGTATCCTTTTATACCGAAAGGGCGGGAGCCCTTTCGGAACTTGCAGCCCACGCCCCGGGGCGTCGTTCCGGTGAGCCGTTTTTTTATGGACGGTTACAGAGGTACGCATCGCATAAAGGTGATGCATACCGTGGCGTTGTACAGGCCGTCGTCGCCACTCTGTCATTTCGATGAACGAAGCAAAGAGAAATCTAATTCATTGAAATAACAACGGTTATGTAAAGCAAACAAAGATTTCTTCCTGCGGTCGAAAGGACATTATGCATCGCTTAAAAGCGATGCACACCAGAGAATTAAAGTTGCGCATCCGCGTTGATCCGCGGTTAATATTATTCTCTCAATTCCATACCCGTTGGTAACTAACCCTGATTGAAAAACCCGATTGATGTTTTGTAAAGCATAATATTTAAAAGTAACCGGTTCTATAAAAGGGCGTTAAAGTATGATTACTACTGAAATTGACGGGAATCAATCAAAAAATTGTTAATAATAATAAAATGGATTATATTTTAATTTTCAATTGTTTAAATTATTAACAACTCAGGATATCAGCATAATTTCTGATTCACAATATCATAACATATTTCCCGAATTCTAAAATAAAAATGTTTATGAAAAAATTTTCAAAACAAAAAATTTCTCCTTTCAAAACAACGCCAATAATTGTAAAACTTGTTTCCCTTGGATTTATTCTTGGTTATTTTTTACCTCTTGTCGGTGCAACGATGGATGATTTTGTACAGGGTACCGGAATAGCGTCCTCGTTAAGTGAGATACACCATCATATCGGTCCCCTGATAATCGGACTGATCGGAAGTATATTAGGATTCCTTTTCGGACAAATTTATATTAAACACCAGTATACACAGGAAGAATTTAATCAAAGTCAAAACTTGTTCCAACTCATGTTTGACAACGCCAACATCGGCAGGGCAATTGCAAATATTGAGGGACGTTTTATCAAAGTCAACCAATCTTTCTGTACCATGACCGGTTATACGGAAAAAGAACTCATAACAATGTCATGGCAGGACATTATTCATCACGAGTTTCTGAAACCATCGTCTGAAAAAGTAACCCGTCTATTAATCTCCGACAAAAATTCTACCAACACAATCCAAAAAATCATCCATAAAAAAGGTCAAGTGATATGGGTGAATCTGAATATTGTTATCAAAAGAGATACAAAAGCCAGTCCCTTATTTCTTATTGGCGATATAGAAGATATTACCGAGCGGAAAAAAGCGGAAGAAGCATTAAGGGACAGTGAGGAAAAATTTCGAACAATTGTTTCCAATGCACAGGCCGTCATTTTTGTTGTAGATCGAGAAGGGACATTCCTTTTATCCGAGGGTAGAGGATTAACCGCTCTTGGGCTGAAACCGGGGCAGGTGGTCGGCCTGTCGGCTTTTGATTTATATAAAGATTACCCAAAAATCAAAAACGGAATTAAAAAAGCGCTTGCAGGAACTTTTCACACCAAAGAGATCAAAGTAGGGGATATGTACTTTGATACTTTTTATTCACCCTATAAAAACGCCGACAATGAAATCATTGGCGTGATCGGAATGTCTATCGATATTACGGAGCGCAAACTTGCGGAGGATGCCTTAAAAAAAAGTGAAGAAAAATACCGCGATCTGTTTGAAAAAAGCATTGATGCTATTTGTATCGTGAATAAAAACGGAAATTTTATTGATATAAATAAAGCGACTGAAACACTGACCGGTTACAGCAGGGCTGAATTAATGAAAAAACAGGTCATGGAACTGGTGCATCCCGATGACAGGGAGAAATCATCCGAATTTTTTGAAAAATTGTATAATGAGGGATCTTATCAGGATTATGAAAGCCGGATTATTACCCGAAACGGAGACTTGAAGTATATCCACGTTAATGCCAACCTGATCTATGATAAAAATGATCAAATCGTGGGCTCTCGTGATATTATTCGTGACATTACCAGCAGGAAACAGGCGGAAAACAAAGTACTAAAGTCACTCCGGGAAAAAGAACTATTATTAAAAGAGATACATCACCGGGTCAAAAACAATCTTCAGATCATTATCAGTTTACTGAATCTGCAGGCATCCCGTATTCAGGATGAACAAACCCTTAAAGCATACCAGGAAAGTAAAAATCGCATTTATGCCATGGCGCTGGTTCATGAAAAATTGTATCAAACGGCTGATTTTTCTGAAATTCATTTTAAAGGTTATATTGAATCCATGATCAGGGAACTGTACATTGTTTATAAGACCAGCAGTCTTGTATCAATAGATTTACAAATTGATGATATTTCCATAAGTATTGATAAAGCTATCCCCTGCGGGTTGATCATTAATGAAATTTTAACCAATTCCTTAAAACACGCGTTTCCGAATGGCAGAAAAGGCAATATAGTCATTTCTTTCACCCGCTTGCGGAATCAATGGTATGAATTAAATATAAAAGATAATGGAATTGGTATCCCGAAAAACATAAACATTCGGGAGACCAATTCCCTCGGTCTGCAACTGATCCGCATTCTGACCCAACAGATAGACGGCAGTGTGACAATTGAGCGCGATAAAGGCACGGCTTTTAACATCACCTTTAAAAACTGAACCAGATCGTTGTTACCGGTTGTCAGATAATATTTTCTTTCTTTCCCGAAGCCAATGCTTTCCTGGCCGCTTCCACTACTTTTAAATCCCGTAATCCTTCTTCTCCCGGAACCCGCATGGGCAGATTATTGACAATACACCACGCTACTTCATCCATTTGTCTTGCCTGCTGGTTTATGTCTGCCAGTTCAACAGGACCATTGTTTGTTCGCAATTTGATGCCGCGATAACTGCTGAACGGATTCATGTCAAACCATCCCCGTTCGGCTGCCGCATAAAGCATATTGGTGCTGACATTGAATGAGGTCATCAGGTTGGCAATCGCCCCGCCGGGGAATGTTAGCTGCATGGTCACGATCTCATCCACCTCGCTGTACCTTTCCGGATCGGTTTTGTACTGCTGCGCGGTCACCGATACCGGTTCCTCTCCGATTGTGTAGCGCGCGCCCTGGATGCTGTACACGCCCATATCCATTAACACGCCGCCGCCGTATGCTTTTTGCAGCTTCCAGTGGGTTTTGGGGGACTGATTTATAAATCCGGCCGACGCGGTAACGTACTTTATGTCGCCAAATACTTTTTCCCTGCCGTAACGCATCACTTCCTGTGTATGCGGCTCGAACTGCATTCGGTAACCGATGGAGAGCCTGACATTGTTGTCCTTGCAGGCTTTAATCATTTCTTCACAATCGGCGGCATACACCGCCATCGGTTTTTCACACAGCACATGCTTACCCGCCCTAGCCGCACGAATGGTGTATTCTTTGTGCATCGAATTCGGCAGCACAACATATATTATATCGATATCCTTATTGTCCGCGATGCTGTCAAAATTCTCATAGTTATAGACATTCCGCCGCGGAATATTATATTTCTCCAGCCAGTACTGTTCATTATCCATTGCTCCGCTGACGATCCCGGCCAGGTAGACATTTTTGGTCTCCTGTAAAGCCGGGGCAAGTATCTCCGTACTGTAATACCCCAGGCCGATCAGGGCGATTCCCAGTTTTTTGTCAAGCACCTTTTCCTTCAGAACTCCCTGTGAGCGGGAGACGAACGCGGACCCCAATATCATTGCGCCGGCGCCAATAGATTGTTTTATAAAATTTCTGCGTGTTGTATACATTAAAATATCCCTCCTGGTATATCTTATTTACAATGTTATTATTAATTTACTTAAATTACATAATAACGCAAATATTAAATTCCATTTTTAATGTTTTATACAGAGCCGAATTGAGTGAAATTTTATGACTTTATATCGGCATGATCATCGGTATCTAAACGGCACGGATTTTGAGAGAAAAGCTTGTCAAAGCCTCCACCCCTGATTTGTATTTATGATTTCTACAACTTTGTTTTTTAGATTCGGTAAAGAATGCTGTAAACTGTGAATAAAATTATTTTCTTTTTGATATTGAATTGATTTGTCCAAAATATTGTTTTATATTAAAATCATAATCTCAATCACAAAGGAATAACCGTAATTATATTAACATCTGTTCCCTCCTGAAATATGGAGGGGTCCCTGAATGAACAGTCGTTACATCACCAATACAGGAGTTAACCCATGGATTTCCCCCTGTTTCATCTGGATTTTATCGGCAACAGAATGCTGATCGCTTTAACCGCCATAATACACGTGATAGTGAACCACCCCATGGCTGTCGGCGCCGTTCCGCTGGCCGCCCTGCTGGAATGGATCGCCCGCCGCCGCAATAATCCACAGCTTGACAAACTGGCCTATAATTTTACTTTTGTGATTTTTATTATCACCACATCCCTGGGCGCGCTGACCGGTGTTGGAATATGGTTCACAACCGCGCTGGTCAATCCCGACGCCATCGGCAGTCTGCTGCGGGTATTCTTCTGGGCGTGGTTTTCGGAATGGATCGTTTTTGTCATTGAGGTCTGCATGATAATGGTCTATTTTCTGACCTGGAAATCCATGTCCTTAAAACATAAATCGCGTCATATTGCCATCGGGGTATTTCTCAGCTTTTTCTCGTGGCTCACAATGGCCATCATCACCGGCATACTCGGATTTATGATGAACACCGGCAACTGGGTTCCCTATATCCGTGAATGGTCCGCCAATTCCGGTCTTTTTACCGCGTTTTTTAATCCCTTATATCTGCCGCAACTGGTGTTCAGAACGCCCTTTGCGCTTATGACGGCCGGACTGTTTTTTATGTTTTTAACGTTTTTTTTCACAAAAAAAGAGGACGATTTAAGACATAAAACCGTCCGTTACCTTTCCGCCTGGACGCTGGTATGGCTGCCCCTGACGGCGCTTGCAGGGTACTGGTACTGGAAAAGTATCCCGTCTTTTATGGCTTCCAACGCACCCATCGCCATGACAACCCAGGATTATACCTCATGGTATCCCACGATCCTGGTCATTTTACAGGTTTTGGTAATTTTTGTAATTCTCATCTCATTGCTGGGTATTATCCGGTCCCGATGGCTGCCCCGGGTTGTTTTGCTTGTTCCCTTTATTGTCAGCATTGCTTTACTGGGTTCATATGAACGTGTGCGGGAGTTCGTGCGTAAACCATTTGTTATTAAAGATTATCTGTACGCAAACGGTCTGCGGGTGGACCACTATCCGCTCTACAAAGAAGGCGGGATTCTGCCATACGCGTCGTTTGTCAGTACATCTCAGGTTACAGAGTCGAACCAGCTTCAGGCCGGACAGGATATTTTTATGTTAACCTGCAGTCGCTGCCATACCGTCGGCGGTTTGAACAGCGTAAACAAAAAATTTAAAAAACTGTTCCCGAACGGAGTCTGGAAAAAAGAACAACTCTCCTCGTTTATCACGAATATGCATAACATACGTCCGTTTATGCCGCCTTTCCCCGGAAATGACCGGGAACTTGACGCGCTGACAGCTTTTATTATTGAAAATCAAGACCGGAATATCCGTGTGGAAGGCGCACAGACCGCCGGTTTTACAAAAAACGAATAAAATCATATAATTAATTTTAGAGGGAAAATATGAATCAAGTACCCGTGCCGCATGACCTGGAACTGCAGCTCCCCCTTCCGGAAGGGCTTTTAAAAATATTACTGGTCTTGTTATTCCTTATACATATATTATTCGTTAATTTTATGGTTGGCGGCGTAACGCTGTCCTTTATATTTGAGATCATCGGGTTAAAAAACAAAAAATACGACGCGCTGGCCCGTGAAATTTCCGGCACCGTTACCGTGAATAAAAGCCTGGCAATTGTGCTCGGCGTCGCACCGCTGCTGGCGATCAACCTCGCCTACACGACTTATTTTTACAGCGCCACAAGTTTGACCGGCATCGCCTGGATGATGGTGATCCCGGCCGTAACAATTGCATTTTTGCTGACTTATATCCATAAATATACCTGGGACAAACTGGAAAATAATAAATTTCTTCACCTGACATTTGCCTTTATGGGACTGATCCTGTTCTGGACAATTCCCCTCATCTTTCTGTCTAACGTCAATCTGATGCTGTTCCCTTCCCGCTGGACGGAGGTGCACGGATTTATTCCGGCTGTATTACTGCAAAATGTCATTCCGCGTTACCTGCATTTTATGCTGGCAACGATCGCGGTCTCTTCCCTCTTTGCGGTTGGCTGGTTCGGCCGGAAAAAATTCGACGTAAACAAACATCTGCCCGGTTTCAGCCGTGAGGAAATCAAATATAACTTTTACCTTATCGCCTTTATTGCCACACTGATGCAGTTCATTGCCGGGCCGCTGCTGTTATTCACGCTGCCGGTGTACGGCATCTCAATCACGGTATACGGCTTTATACTGCTTGGAGTGCTGGCGGCGGTGTTGTTTATGTTTCTGGTCTGGTATGAAATACGCGACAATAAAAAAACCATCGGCCGTTTTTTCTGGACGGTCATTTTATTGCTGACCGGGACGGTTATCAGTATGGCGTTTGGGCGGCATTATTACCGTGAACGCGCCATAGAACCGCACCGTCAGTTAGTCGAAACAAAAACACAGGAATTGTACTGGAAATCGGAAGCCGCGCGCACCCGTTTACGGATGGGCATCAGCAAGGAACCGGCCAAATCCGCAGGCCAGGCCGGCTTTGAAAAGAACTGTGCCGTTTGTCATGCCAAAGAAACCGTACTTGTCGGGCCTTCGCTGAATGAAATATTCGAACTGTATGAAGATTATCCCGAGGGTATTGTTGAATGGTCCAAAGCTCCGGAAGTCAAACGCGGCGGCCCGGTTATGCCTTCATTCGCACATCTTGGGGATGAGGAATTGCTTGAAATCGGAAAATATATGTTAAAAGCGGCGGCCGAATAAGATCAACTGCCTGTTCGGCAGGCTTCTTGATTTTTTTGTTATTTATAATAAAGCCCCGAAAAACAATCCGGGGCTTTATTATATTTCTAACGCAGTAGAACCATCCGATGGCTAATCTTCCGGTCGTTCGTTTCCAGGGTATAGATATAAATACCGCTGGCCACATTGTGGTTGTAATTATTCGTGCCGTCCCACTCAACCTGATGACTGCCGGTCAATGATTTGCCGGAATACAGGTTCCTGACCAATTCACCCTGTATATTGTAAATATTCAGGCTGACGTCGCTCTTTTTGTCCAGTGTAAACTCGATTGTGGTTGCCGGATTAAACGGGTTCGGATAGTTTTGTGTGAGTTCCACATGATCCGGTTTCTCCAATGGCGACTTTATTCCGGTATCATAGGGATCAATTATTCTAATATCATCAAAATAAAGTTCGGTTTCAGTCTGAGCGGCAATTTCTGAAACCAGTTGAAATCTCTGTACATGTGTCCAATCGTACAATCCTGCAGGGTTGTACCATCCCTCATCATCCGGATCCCACGCACCCTGATCTTCCATTTCATTCAAAGGTATTTGAACATTCTGCCATTCGCCATCAAAAGGTACAACTGAATCATCCACCTGTTTGTTCATTCTCCAGGGATGTTCGGCGGAATCCTCATCAGTGTCCTCGAACCGGAGTTGAACATGCCCAACTGGATCATCACAACGTATCCATAAATCCAGATAAGAATCGTCATCTATCAGGTACTGCATATCAAGATGCAGCGGAAAGTAAAAATCGATAGCGTTCCACTGACCGGGGAATAACATACCCAGACAATATTCCCCGCTGTGCGGATTATCGGTGACAAAGAAATTGGGTTCGCCAACTTCTCCAAGCCACCAGCCCACCCGGATTCCTTCATGGACCTCATCATTATAAATCGTAAATCCTTCAAACAGCGGTTCGGCTTCATATTCCTGCTTTTCAGGAGGTGTTAAACTCAGGGCGGTTGCAACGGTGTCATTAACATTGTATTTTAATATTCCCGGACTATCCTCATCAAAAATTCCCCAATCTCCCCTGTATCCGGTATGACACCACGGAATATTTTTACCGCTCATATAAGATGCAACGGCCTGCAGCCAGTTGGCCCTGTCCTGTACTTCCACATCTGACATGTTTGCTCCAAAAGTACTGCACCATACCGGTACACCGCGCGATGATGCAAACTGGGCGACTTTATCAATCTGGGCCTGCAAATACTCAACCGTGCCCGGACAATCCGCACCCAGAGACGTGTTCGTGTACAGGTTATATTCGTCCTCTATCGGTGTTCCGACCGCATCCGCATCCAGAGCAGGCATTCTTGCCGCGTCATAAGGAAACGGGATCCCGACTGTATTATAATCAACATCGTGCCATGTTGCGCCCTGATGGGTAAATAACAGGGGCCGGAAAAAGTTAAAAGCGTAGATCAGGTTGGTATCGGAAAATGTATCCAGGTCATTCAGATTGTCAAGGCTATACCAGTTAACCGGACCGACGATGATTGTATGATTGGCATCCACCGAACGGATTGCCGCAATAACGGCCGCAGCGACCGTATTCCAGTTTGCGGCGCTGATTTTATCACCGGGCTCGGCATTAATTTCGTACAGCACCACATCGCCTTTTGACGCGTATCTTTCGGCGACCTGCTGCCATATCTTTACCAGCCATGTTTGTTCAACGGTGTACGTGGCATCAGCAAAATCATTATAGTGATTGGATAAAATCACTTTTAGCCCTAATTGTTCGGCCCAATTTATTGCTTCATCCATACAACCTGCAATAATTGGACTTAATGGAAAATCCGGTAACGGGCTGTCGGTGGTCTCAAAATTAATCTCGATTCGAATGTGATCGCAGCCAAGTGATTTTATGTCGGCAAAATCACCTTTAGTATACCTGGTGGTCTGGATGTAAAAGGAATCATCCGTGTCCAGCCAGTCACCAATATTCATGCCTTTTACCAGGGTTGTTACGGCGGGATTTTTTGCGGCTGCGTCGGAATGTGGAATCAGGCAAATCCCGGTAATTAATAACATAAATAAAGTTAATAAAATTATTGAATTTCTCATACCTACCTCCTCACAGTTAATTATTGGTTTTATAATTAAACTTTATAGAATTGAGTAATAAGAAATATCAAAATATTTTAAATGTTATGTACCTCTCATATTTATTTTAATATTTGAAAAT
Organism: Candidatus Zhuqueibacterota bacterium; assembly: GCA_016934825.1. Lineage (GTDB taxonomy): Bacteria > Zhuqueibacterota > Zhuqueibacteria > Residuimicrobiales > Krinioviventaceae > Fontivivens. The sequence goes on along the minus strand of JAFGSB010000071.1, from coordinate 17,667 downwards.
GATTTTATCCTTTTTCATTACACCCATTGTGAAACTTAAAAATTTATTATCATGTTTCCTTTCTCCCTAAAACAAGCTAAAAAATTTCATGATAATGAGCAAGAAAAATAATGGGTTTACAAATATTTTTTTGTATTATTATAATATTCTTTAACAATATAATAAATTCCTTTTTTTCTCAGGATATTTTCATCAGGCTTCGAATTGACTTTTTTTTTATATAATTTTCGGGAAATTCCTTATGTTCCCGAATTGAACATATCAATCTTTCACACTTTATTCTCCATTACAATAACAGGTGTTCGGTTAACGGACACGGATTCATTATAGAATATTTCATAAAATTATTTGTTTCCTTGATTAATTACAGAATAATTTATAAACTGTATTATAAATATCTTTCGAATTCAAAATAATTAACCATAATGCGTTAATTGAATATAATTTGAACTCATGGATATAAATAATTTGAAAATCACAGGGGGAAATATAAAAAAAATGCTGTTAACTTTTTTTTTAATATTTATTTGGTTTTCCTCTGGTTTTGCCGGAGAGAATAAGACCCTAATATTCTCTCATTCACGCGGTATTTATAGTTCCCCGTTTGATTTGATGATATCATCGCTAAGCGATAACGCAATCATAAAATATACGATAGACGGTTCCGAACCAACGGGCTCGAAAACAGCGGTCAGCGCGCTTTCACCGGTGACAATCTCAATTGATCCGGCCAATACCTCCGGGAGGGACAAAGCGCCGGGTTATGTTGTTCGTGCCTGCGCCGTAAAAGATGATTCTGTTTTAGGACTGTCGGTAACTCATACCTATCTGTTTTTAAATCAAATCGGCGCCCTCTCCCCGGAAGGCCAGCGTCCGGGACCTCTATGGCCGTTAAAAAACACTACCACAGAAGCGCGTCAGATGATCGATTACGGTATAGACCCGGATGTATTAAACGACCCTGTTTATAAAGATTTAATATATGATGCGCTGACCGATGTTCCCACGATCTCACTGGTTACCGATCTCGAAAACCTTTTTGATACGAATTACGGTATATATGTCAATGCCACCGAAGGCGGCAGAGACTGGGAAAGACCCGCTTCACTGGAACTGATCCATCCGGACGGGGAAGAAGGATTTCAAATCAATTGCGGGGTACGCATCCGGGGCGCCTGGCATCGAAATAATTTCAATCCGAAACATGGTTTCCGGTTTTTTTTCAGGGGAGAATACGGTGAGACAAAACTCAAGTATCCCCTGTTTGAAGGTGAAGGAACCGACGAATTTGATAATATCGATCTGCGTACCAGCCAGAACTATTCATGGGCGGCAACTGCGAACAAGCGGAACACAATGGTCAGGGAAGTCTTTTCAAGGGACACGCAAAGGGACATGGGCCAGCCCTACACCCGCAGCAGGTATTATCATCTTTATATAAACGGCACGTACTGGGGTCTATATCAAACACAGGAGCGTTCGGAAGCTTCCTATGCAGCAACATATTTCGGCGATAAAAAGGAAGATTACGATGTCGTCAAAGTGGACCCGGCCCTGGGTATGGAGGTTATTGCCACCGACGGAAATCTGAATGCATGGCGGGAATTATGGCAGGCGGCGAAAAACGGTTTTATCGGCAATGAACAATACTATAAAATACTGGGCCAAAATCCTGATGGTTCGAGAAACCCCGCTCTTAAAGTGCTTCTGGATATGGACAATCTTATTGATTACATGATCTGTACTTATTACGCCGGAGACCTTGACGCCCCCATATCAAGTTTTATAAACAATGAACGTCCCAATAATTTTTACGGGATTTATAACCGCAACGGCAATACCGGTTTTCAGTTCTTTCGTCACGACGGCGAGCATACTTTGTTATCGGTAAACGACAACAGAACCGGGCCGTATCCCGCCGGTTCTGATTCTCGATATTTCAACCCGCAATGGCTGCATCAGCAGTTGATCTTCCATCCGGCTTACAGATTGCGGTTCGCGGACCGGGTTTACAAACATTTTTATCATGATGGGGCTTTGACACCAGAGGCCGCTCTGGCAAGAATTCTGGCCCGAAAACAACAAATCGATCTTGCCATCATTGCCGAATCGGCGCGCTGGGGAGATACAAAAACCCATCCGCCCTTAACAAAAGATAATGCCTGGCTGCCTGAAATCAATTTTCTTCTGAATGAATATCTGCCTTACAGGACCGATATAGTTGCGGGTCAGTTTATAGATAAAGGCTGGTATCCGGATGTGTCGCCGCCGGTTTTCAGTCACGATGGCGGTGTCGTAGCTCCGGGATTCGATCTTTCCATAACCGCACCGGCCGGTCAAATATATTATACCGTTAACGGCAGTGATCCGCTTGTAACGGATCCCGGCCAAAAGCCGGACAATACGATTATTATTTCCGAAAATACAATAAAACAGGTAATCGTACCGACCAAATTCATCAGTTCAGCCTGGAGAAGGAGCATCACCTTTGACGATTCGGAATGGCGTTCCGGCAAGGGCGGCATCGGATATGAAAAAGAATACGGTTACGGCAACCTGATTCATATCAATGTTGAAGCGGAGATGTACAACGACGGCAATAATCCGGATGCCAATACAACCTGTTATATTCGAATCCCCTTTACAATTGATGCGGAAAAGCTAAATAACTATAATAATATGGTCCTGAATATGCATTATGACGACGGATTTGTCGCTTTTATTAACGGGATCAAAGTGGCCGAAGCCAATGCTCCGCCAACATATACCTGGACTTCATTGGCTACCGAAAATCATGAAGATACCGGCTCCGAAGCGTTCAACATTTCGAATAAAATAAAGTACCTGACTGCCGGAGAAAACCTGCTGACCATACAGGGACTGAACATCTCGAATACCAGTTCCGACTTTATTATATTACCCGAACTTGTCCTGGGAGAAACCGTGATATCGGGAGTCGTTTCTCCATACGCTTTTGAATATAACGGTCCCGTTAAAATAAACGAAACCACACAGATCAATGCCCGTGTTACGGCTGGTAATAAATGGAGCGTAAAAAAACAGGCTAACTTCGCGGTCACGGAAGATCTTGCCAACATGAAAGTGACGGAAATCCATTATCACCCGCTTGATGAAGGCCCCACGGACGGTCGCGAATATGAGTTCATCGAATTCAGGAACTGCGGTTCCCGGGAACTCAATTTAACGCTTGCTGCTTTTACAGCCGGAATTGCATATACTTTTCCGACCGGCTTTAAGATGCAACCGGGACAAATTATCATACTGGCTTCCAACATGATAGAATTTTATGACAGGTACCGCTTTTACCCATTCAGAGAATATAACGGCCAGTTCGATAACGGTGGTGAAAGGATTGTTCTCATACAGGCCTCCGGAGATACCGTTCTATCGTTCAGATATAACGATAAAGATCCATGGCCGACTTTACCCGACACCCTCGGTTATTCCCTGGTCGCAAAATACAGGCAGCCTGTTGGTGATCCGAACCAGCCCGAATACTGGAAAAGTTCGCAGACTGTTCACGGTTCACCGGGAGCCTATGACCCGGCAAGCGACATCACAGAACCGGCGGTCAACATGCCCGGCCGGTTCAGATTATATCAAAATTATCCGAACCCGTTCAATCCGGTTACGACGATCCGTTTTGATATGCCGCAACCCGGTTTTGTGGAATTAAAAATATACAATATAAACGGCCGGGAGATTGCGACGTTATTTGCCGGACAAAAAACCGCCGGAACCCATAATATTGACTGGAACGCTTCACAGTATGCAAGCGGCATTTACCTGGTGCGGCTCAAAACCGGACATTTTAAAGATTTTAAAAAACTATTACTGTTGAAATAAAATTAAGATCGATTGCACAAAAATTTAAAATAGGTTTCTTCCGGTCTGTATTTTAACCGGACGACAATACCGAAAACAAAAAAAATGCGTATCCCTCCTGTATATAATTATTTTAATAAAAGACTTTAATTTATTCTTTTACTTAAATCAATATTGTTTCGTTATATAAAATAATGTATTTATATTAATTTGAAATATAACTTGACAGGTATTGTTATACTTTAGGGTGGATAATATTAACTTTGTTTTATATATTTAAGTTAAAAGATGAATCAAATACCGGAGCTCACCTGACAAATTAGATTTAATTGCGATCAGAATGGTTTGTATATTAATAGAAAAGATGATCTAAACAATACAAAAACCACTCTTAAAAGAAGGAGAGAGTCTATGAAACAAATGCTGTCAAGCTGTTTTTTGCTGTTTGTTATCATTATGGCCGGATGTTCATCGGTCGCATATATCCAAACCGATGATGTCACTTCCGAATTTACCCAGAAACCAGATCCGGATAACATAAAAGTATATTCGGATGGGCGCGAGGAATTGGATTATGACGTAATTGGTCAGGTCATAGCAGATGCCGATGCGGGTTCCAATGCGGAAACCGCGGTTACACTGTTAAAAAAACAAGCTGCTCAGCTCGGTGCGGATGCCATAATCAACTTGAGACTGGAAATTGATTCCGGCTACTGGCAGTCTGCCATAAAAGCAACCGGTACCGCAATCAAGTTCAAATAAGGGAGGCAGTATGAATAACAAAACGAAAATCATTTATTTACTTACCTTCGTATTAATTACAGGATGTGCCATCAGTACTCATTATATACATGAAGGCGGACAAAAATATCCTGCCATCTCGCCGGACGAAGTAAAAATATATACAAGCAATAAAATTGACGCCAGGTACGAAGTAATCGGCAGTATTGCAGCGGATAACGTCGGCGATGGAGATGCCGCCATGACAGCTTTGAAAAAAGAAGCCGCATCAATCGGTGCAAACGCGGTTATTGATGTAAAACTAACCAAATTAGCTTCCACCGTATCACGAACCGGTCTCTCCGGAGTGGCAGTTCGTGTTCTGGAAGAGTAACATTTCTACTAAAAATTCAATGGGAAGTGGCACGGATACGCTGTTTATCCGTGCCCGACAGTTTTTATTTTTACATGTTAAATCGAATAGTATAGTGAATCCGGGAAAATAAAGCTTATCCTTTAGAACTGAACGACCGGATGAGCGTCTCCATTGTTGGCTTTTCATCGCTCATTAAAACCAATGCCCGATGGACAAATAGCCCTTAATCTTTTTGTCCCTGTCATTGGAAGAAACGGAAAGCTTGACGGGTCCAAGAGGTGTATCCACGCCATATGTTAAACCTGCGCTGTACATATTTTCATCCGTTGAAAACAGGTCCAGGAAACGGTCGTCCCAAAAACCGGCGTTTATCTCCATAATGACATAATTGTCGTCAAAAATTTCATACTGCAGCCCCCCTTTACAAACGAATAGATTTTTTGCGGCAAGGCCCATAAAATCCAGTCCGGCAAACGGGAACATATATTTTTCAAAAGTAAAATAACCGCCGAAATAAAACAACTGGTCCATTGGAATATCCGGTCCCCGGGTACCCCCGGCGATCAGGTTGAACAGGAATGTCTGTCGTTTTGATAATTTCATGGCCTGCTGATAATTGAAAAAATATCGTTGAAAAGATTTTATCCCGGTTTTTTTATGGTCTAAAACGGAAAAACGTTTGCCGTCAATGTGAAGTCTGGCTCCATTGGCAGGGAAATATGCGTGGTCAAAAGTGTCCCAGTCAAAAAAAACCTGGATACTAAAATAATCCGATATAATTTTGTTCCCCGCCAGTTGAGTTGAAACTACATTCGGGTTTAAAACGGCACGCTGTCGTTCTATTTTTGTTCCGACAGTAACGGAATTGGAAATAATTGTCTGCCCAACCAGACCGAGCGTGAAATTATCAAAATCATACCGTGCAATTCTGTACCGTTCCCTGAACAGGTCAAAATCACACCTTCTTGCCCGGATATCCAAACCAATTCCTATCCCCGGTTTAAAATTTGTATTATAAAAATAGTTAATACCGGTTTCCCGGCAATGGCCCAGCCTGTTATCAATAGATAATTTTGATCCGTGTCCAAGCAGGTTGCGAAAAGATGCGTTTAATAATATTGCCGCATCATGCCTGAGTGTGTAATGAAGTCCAAAGTTCAAAAAATTTGCGGTTTTTTCGACGACATGTATAACAAGCAGGCAGCCGTCTGAGGATGACTGTAACCGGTATGTTACACGTTCAAAAAATTGACTTCCATAAATACGGTTTATCGCTTTATCTAATTCTTCGAGGGTTACTTTGGACGGCATTTTTATATTCAATTTGGCTTCAACCAATCTCCTGGATACCTTACAAAGTCCGCTCACATTTAAATCCACAATTTTTATGTGTTTGATATTACTGACCGGTGCAAAAACACTTTTTCCCCCTCCGAGAGTTTTTATCGAATCCGCAATGGAATCAAGCCGGGGCAATACCGCACGCGCCGCCAGTTCACCGTATTTTATCAGGGAATCCGCTTTGAAAAAATCGGTTATATGGTATTGATCAATTTCAGGGCGGATATATATGTTACATAAGGGTATTTGTTCGTTGGTAGAAGCGACTGTTTGAAAATTAATCGTCTGGTTGAGTATAAAAACCAGCGAATTGAGGTCCTCCCGGGGATACAAAGGATCTCCGACATCTACAGCAATGATAAAATCCGCACCCATATCCAGAGCCTCCTGAACCGGTAAATTTCTGGAAATTGCTCCGTCTATCAGCAATTTGCCATCCAGTTCTACCGGGGTAAAAACAGACGGGATTGCCATGCTTGCTCTTATCGCTTCGGGCAAGTTCCCTTTGTTTAATACAACCGGTTCACCGGTTTCCAAATCTGTCGCCACACATCTGAACGGTCTTGGAAAATCGTCAAAATTCTCAACATGATGAACCGACCAGGTTAACCTGGAAAGCAGGGCGGATACTTTTTGTCCCGCGAGTAAACCCGACGGTAAATTGATTCTATTCTGATAGATGGGAAACCCGCCCACATAACGGCTTAATTCGTCTTTTTCCTGAATGGACACCCCCCTGCGTGTAAAAGTATCATTAAACAGGTTTACCCAGTTTTGTTCCAAAATTATTTTTTCCAGTGTCTTCGCGTCGTATCCAATGGCATAGAGACCGCCAATTATGGACCCCATACTTGTACCGGTTACCACATCTGCCTGTATACCCGCTTCTTCCAATACCTTCAGCACACCGATATGGGCGAATCCTTTTGCGCCGCCCCCGCTTAAAACCAGACCGATTTTTGGAACTTTTGGCGATTGCGGTGCCGCCGGAATGTACTCGGATGAAATATTTAATACTGCGATTAAAAAAAATAAAATCAAAATGGGTTTCATGTATACCCCGCTGAATTTCGGATTGAATCGATTATTAATTCTTCAAATCCATTGTTTAAAAAAAATTATTTTCAATAGTGTATATCACCGGTGTCCGGTTAACGGACGACGCTGCCTGATCCGGGTAATAAGTTCAATAAAATCAATCAAAATAATTATAAAAATTCAATTTTGCACAAGTCAAGTAATGATTTCATGTCTGAAAACTATTTAAATATAATATATTAAGAATATCGTGTCCGGGTTTAACCGGACACTGGTGGGTGTATACCTAAAAATACTCAAAAAAGTGAGAAAAACAACAAATTTGAAAAAATAATTTTCTGTCATCCCGGGATTCCGGATTTTAAAACAATCTTTTTTTTCTGCGTGAAATGGTTTTCCCTGTAATAACAGATTTACGTGTAATTAATTACTATGCTTTTCTCCGGTCAATCCTGTCCGTCACATAACGGTAAACCAAAAGGCACAAAAACGCAAATACACCGATCGCGGCAAAAACATACCAGATATAATGGGCGTGGGCGTAGGCTTCCGGCATGGGCGCCTGACCGGCCAGTGCCAGCAGACGCTGCTGCTGCACCGCCCCGGGTAATGTTGCGGGATCAGGGCAAAAAGCTTCCAGCAGGTAACCGGAAACCGCAAAGCCGATCAGCCAGGCGAAAAATGTATGCAGATGCGAATAGCCCATATAAAGTCCAACTTCCCCGGGCGGCGCCTGGTTCGAGGCGTACTCTAAAAAACGGGGGGATAAAAAGCACTCGGCAAATCCCTGCAGGGCAATGCCGATAATCAGCATGACGGTTATGGGATGAAGCGAAAAAAGTCCAAATGACACCGACTGACCGGTAAGACGTTCCAGTACCGGACTGAGAGAAATTGAAAGCGCCGATAATGGTATGATAAACAAACCGATGGCTATGGAACTGACGGGTCTGATTTTCCGAACCAAATGTGTAATGAGCACCACAAACAAAACAACAACGAGCGGATTGATATTGGCAAGCCACTCCGGCGCAGCGCTTTCACCGATCATACGTAACGCATATTTGGGCATTGTTGCGTAAAGCTGGCCCTGTATAAGCCAGAAACCCGCGACGATAAGGATCAACAGCATAAAACGAATGTTTTTTAACACGGTCAATAGACCCTTTAAGGATTCTTTCATGCTTTTTCCCATGCCCCGGGTATCGAGATTGCGGTAAAGCAGAATAACCAGTAATAACGCGCAAAGAGCCATACAGGCGGAGTAAAAATTGATATATTTGAGCCCCAATTCGGTGCGCAACGGTTTGGCCACGGTCTTGCCCAGAAAAGCGCCGATATTCACGATCTGGTAAAAGATGGAAAACGCTCTGGCCCGGTTTGTATCATCCGACGCTTTGGCCACTGTACCGGTTATAATGGGCTTTACGAATGATCCGCCCAGCAGCACCAAAAACAGCGAAAGGATAGCCGTCAGTTTTAATTGAAAAGTGCCGAGCAAAGCATACCCCCCGGCCAGCAGGGCAAAAGCCAGCATTAAAGCGTTACGGAAGCCCATTTTATCGGCTATAGCGCCCGTAAATGTCGGCGCTAAATATATAAAACCGGCAAAAAACGCGGCCACCCACCCGGCCTCCACATCGGTAAAACCGATCTCACGGGTGAGATACAGCGTCAGAGTTATAAACATGCCGTAATAAGCTGCCCGTTCGAACAATTCGATGGAATTCGCCACCCAAAAAGAACGCGGGAATTTCCAGGTCAATTTAGAAGTGCTTTCTGCCATCCTGTCCTCTTGTTAAATATGATGAAAAATTCACGTTTCCGAATTAACTGATTCACTTTTACCAATTAAAAAATTGGATGCGATTATTTTATTTACAACAACTGCCCTGGTAAAATGAATAAATTTTATATATAAATAAAACGGCAGGGATTTGTAATATTTCATTCGATGCTTGTCGCTTTATGTATTCATATTTACTCATTTTTTTCTACAATCTAAACAAATTATATAAAAAGGGCAATGATAATATGTCAGGATAAAACTTCTTGTTGCTTTATTCCGGTATTTTGTTTTATATTGATTATAACTGACATGCATTCAATCGACTTTTTTTAATAAAACGGGATTTAACTATGAAAAAAGGAATTTTCAGTTCCATTGTATCTATGGCAATCTTTTCACTGATTATGAATTGCGGACCTGCCAGGCAGAACATTCAGAATCAAAACACTCTGTCAGACCAGGAGAAAAAAGAGGGTTGGCAGTTGCTGTTTGACGGGAAATCATTATTAAACTGGACCGGGACAGGAAACAGAGAGATTGCCGAAGCGGCATGGAAAATCGAGAACGGCATTCTGGTGAGTGTCCCCGCCGCGGAAAGAAGTGAAAAAGCAGGCGGCGATATTATCACCAAAGATCAGTATAGTAATTTTGAATTCAAAACGGACTTTCGAATAAATGGCAGGGCAAACAGCGGAATAAAGTATTTTATTCAACCCGGCAGTACTATCGGCTTTGAATACCAGATCATAGATGAGCGGAAAGAGTTAACGGCTGCACAGCATATAGCCGACCTTTACGATTTAATTCATTCGGATAGTAAACATGTGAATCCGGCAGGAGAATGGAACCAGGCCCATATTATCGTCATTGGGAATAATGTGGAACACTGGTTGAACGGGGAAAAAGTTTTGGAATGTGATCGAGACAGTGAGGACTTTAGAGCCCGTATTTCTAAAAGCAAATTCAAAGATGAGCCCGATTTCGGACGATTTATAAAGGGGCACATTTTACTTCAGGACCATGACGGCGGTGTGGATTTTCGAAATATAAAGATTAAAGTTATTGAATAAATTTAAAAGTATACAATAAATTTTATGTTTCGATTTTCAGATTATTATTATTCTTCCGGGAAACGTAAATTACTCTTATAGAATTAAATTAATAAAAAATAGCGGGGGTTAAGCCCCGCTATAAAATTAATGAACATGCCCATGAGATATTTCTTCTTCCGTTGCATTACGAATATTAATAATCTCCGTATCAAAATTTAATGTTTCTCCTGCAAGCGGATGATTGAGATCAAAAACAACCTTTTCTTCATCAAAAGACTGTACAGTAAATTCAACAATTTCACCATCATCTTTATTGGCCCGTAAAACAAGACCTTCCTTTAATTCAATATTCTCCGGTATTTGATCACGGTCTACAATTTGTAACAGTTCCTCGTCTCTTTCACCATAACCATCTTTCGAATCAACCTGGACAGATTTTTTTTCACCAACTTTCATACCTATTAACTCTTTTTCCAGACCTGGAATTATTTGTCCATGACCGACAAGAAAATTCAATGGTTCCCGATCTTCGGATGAATCAACGATCTCCCCTGAATCCAGTGTTAATTTATAATGAAATGCAACAACTTTATCTTTTTCAACCTGCATTATATTCTCCTATATTAATAATTTGGTTTTATGGGTTGCGGGGGAAAAAATGAAAGCAAGGAACTTGATATTATTGGTTTTTCAAAAAGTCCTGAGCAGAATATTTTTGTGTAAAACGAGTACGTTTTAATAACCTCTTCTGCCGCCGCCGTATCCGCCTCTGCTGCTGCCAAAACCCCGGTTATTTCGGCGGCCGCGATCTCTGTTATTACGTTGTCGGGCTTCATCAACCCTGATCGCTCTGCCCTTAATTTCTTTGCCGTTAAGTTCAGACATCGCCGTTTTCGCATTAGCGGAATCGGGCATCTCTACAAATCCAAATCCTTTCGATTCACCGGTATACATATCCTTGATGATCTTAACAGAAGACACCTCACCAAAATTCTCAAATTCCAGTTTTAATTCATCTTCCGTAACCTGATGTTCCAGGTTCCCTACATAAATGTTCATGTTTTTCTCCTTAAAGATAAAAAGTTAAACTCGTTAATAAAACATTTTTCCACATTGGTTCAATTTAATTTTCAAAAAAATAACCTGATAATTTTATTGAAGGATACGGAAGTTAATAAAATTAAGGTGATTTAACCATGCGTGATCTGAATTAAATTGATACCCTATTTAAATAAAACTACAAATTAAAATTTGATTAAACAAGTAAATTAATAGAAAAATTTCTTAATCGTTTTAATTTTGTACTATTCTTAACAAACCTGAATAATAATAAATTTCAAAAATATGTCATTTTTATTTTTTTGATCACGTTAATCCCCTCATTATTTTAACGATCCGTTTATATCCTGTTTTACTTGAATTCAGTACTATTGTAATTAATAGACCATATATTCGGATTATTCTTGTTGTATTGTACGGATTTTACCAGTATCCGGATCTATTTAAAAATAACTTGCCCTTTGTTTGTAACACGTTTATATTAAATATTTTGATATTACATAACTGCAATAAAATATCGTTATAATTGTGTTCAATAAATAATATTCTTGGTATATTGTTTGCGAATCATATTCATGAGAGATTCTGATTGTTCACTTTTAGTTTGTTCACATGTTCGAAATAAATCGTTTAATCCATCTTTATATGATATATACGAAAATATGATGTTCCAATGCCAAATTGATACGGATTATACCCGGCCTTGAAATAAAACCGGGGAAAATCATTTCTTTTAACAGGAGTAATAAATGGACAACATTCGTGTTCTTGATGCAGATGTCATTGGCAGAAATTTCATACCCCCAGAATTCCTTCCCAAAGGAAGGGACGAATACTACCTCCGAAATATTCAAGCACCTAAACCGGAGAATTACTGGCGGCATCTTCGTTCGTATGAAATAGAGGAGCTTGTCAAAAACGCCAACACCTGTGATAATTGGGACAATGTTATGGTTACCGACGACTTCAGGCCAACTCAAATTAAAAATTCCGAATTTTTTGGACTGGTCCGGATTGGACGGCTGAGAAACGTAATTATTCAACATCACGATCTGCAAATGCCGACAGGAATTACCAACAGCAGGATTATCGCGTGTGATATCGGCGACGATGTGGCTATCCATGACGTCCGTTATCTGGCGCATTATATAATTGGCGACAGAACAATGTTATTAAATATCGATGAAATGCACACAACCAACCATGCGAAATTCGGCAACGGCATCCTTAAGGAGGGTGAGGGGGAAAATGTGCGCTGCTGGCTCGCCCTGATTAATGAAAACGGCGGCCGTTCGGTTTTACCCTTTGACGGAATGACCACTGCGGATGCTTATCTCTGGGCCAAATATCGCGATGATACGACTTTGTTGAAAAAATTTACAGCAATTACCCAGAACAGTTTTGATAAACGCCGCGGTTATTACGGTACAATCGGCGAGCAATGTGTTATAAAGAATTCCAGAATCATCAAAGATGTAAAAATTGGTTCTCACTGCTATATAAAAGGCGCCAATAAATTAAAAAATCTGACCATAAATTCAACCGGGGAGGAACCGTCACAGATTGGGGAAGGGGTTGAACTGGTCAACGGTATTATAGGATACGGCTGTCATGTTTTTTATGGCTGCAAGGCGGTAAGATTTATTATGGGCAATAATTCCAATCTTAAATACGGCGCACGATTACTTAATTCATTCCTGGGCGACAATTCAACAGTCTCTTGCTGCGAAATGCTGAATAATTTAATTTTCCCCGCCCACGAACAGCACCACAATAATTCTTTTTTGGTCGCCTCTTTGCTGTTGGGACAGACCAATATTGCCGCCGGCGCTTCAATCGGCTCGAATCATAACAGCAGGGCCAATGATGGAGAAGTCCAGGCCGGACGTGGTTTTTGGCCGGGATTATGTTCCAGCATTAAACATTCAAGCCGTTTTTCATCATTTGTACTGCTCTCCAAGGCCGATTACCCGGCGGAACTCGATATCCCGCTGCCGTTTTCCCTGGTGAATAATAACGTGTCAAAAGACCGGCTGGAAGTTATGCCGGCTTATTGGTGGATGTACAATATGTACGCTCTGGCCAGAAATTCGTGGAAATATCAGGCACGCGATAATCGTAACACCAAAGTACAAAATATCGAATTCGATTCCCTCGCACCCGACACGGTTGAAGAAATTCTTCATGCCCGCCTTCTTCTTGAAATTTGGACGGCAAAGGACTATTTAAACAATACCGGGAAATCAGTCAAAGGCAAAACCCGGGCTGAACTGGCAGCTATCGGACGTGAATTGTTGACCAAAAATCATGAAAAAATCAGGGGCCTTGAAATCTCGGGCGAAAACATGGAAAAATCACGGCGAAAAGTGATCATTCTCAAAACCGGCGAGGCGTACAATGCCTACCGCCAGATGCTTGTTTATTATGCGGTTAAAAATCTGCTGGATTACCGGGAATCAAATCCGAAAACAACTCTCAAATCAATGAATGAAACCCTCGCGGGAAAACGAATACGTAACTGGATAAATCTGGGGGGACAACTCATTCCCGAACCGGATTTAAACAATATCCTGAGCAGAATTAAAACAGGTAAATTAAAAACCTGGGACGATATACATCGGGCCTATAACACAAACTGGGAGAAATATCCGCTGGCAAAGCAGCGTCACGCTTTTGCCGTGTTGCTGGAACTCTTTAACGTAAAAACTCTAACACAGGCTCAGTGGTTGTCGGCGCTTGAGGATGCGGTTTCAATACAAAAATATATATGTGATAATGTTTATATCAGCAGGAAAAAAGATTTCGATAATGTTTTCCGAAAGATCACCTTCCGGAATGATGCGGAAATGACGGCCGTAATCGGCGATATCGAGACAAACAGTTATATAATTCAGGTACATGAAGAAACGGAACAGTTTATAAACAGGATCAACAAAATTAAACAAAAATTCACCTGACAATTTTTAATGTGAAAACAAATAATTTATCGATTTAATAAAATGCCTAACAACTAAAATGCAACCGCAGGCGATAAATTATCGGGAAAAGTAACAGCCTTATTATTTATTAATAATATAATTCCCGGGACTTCACCGTTTGGGCGGCTAAGAATCTAGCGGGTAAATAATGTCCCGTTATCGTACCTGGCTCATGAAGAAAAGGATATTTTTTTGTAAAAATACCGCTACAGGATTAATTCAAATGAACTACCTCGCAGCAAGCTAAGAGGTATCTTGTGGTCGTTTTTATTAGTATTCCGAAGCAAGCTTCGGGGAATTAAACCGAAAAAGATTAAAAAAAGTTTGCATAGTTCTGATATATTACTAAATTGGTAATTGAAAGATAAAATTTCAACGGTTAATCTGTAATCAATTCCGATATTTGATTACAAAATGATATCAGATATTTTATTTTACCCTTCGGGAAGGGTTGTTTACTAACAATTATACTGATACGACGAAACTTTTATCCTTCTTAACCTGTACTTATAAAACGACTCTGTCAGGATTAGTATTTTAGCGGTGTCGTTTGTTTGTCCGAACATTTTTTGACCGACGGTTAGACGCCTCCAAACGGTTATAATTCGAACCCTTAACCTATGTTACAAGGGTGTATTCTATTAACTCTAAATGAATTGAATAATGGACCTGAGTATTAATAATTTTCTGTCTCAATTCGGTATTTATGCCGGCACTTATTTTTACTGCCTGATCAGTGGAATTGTCCCCTTTGTTAATGCAGAAGTATTTCTGGTGTTTGTTTCGTCACTGGTGTCAAAACCGCTATTGATGCCGGTTTTATTTCTGGCCACCGCCGGGCAAATGACCTCGAAAGCCCTTATCTATTTATCGGGAAAAGGGATATTAAAGCTTTCGTACAAACGGTATGAAAAAAAAATAACCGAAACAAAAGAAAAAATGAAAAAATGGGAGTCCAAAATCGGATTATTTATCTTTATCAGTTCCTTTACAGGATTCCCGCCGTTTTATGTAACAACGATTGTCATAGGCACAATAAATTATAATTTTTTTAGCTTTTTTGTCATTGGTTTTATTGGAAGGCTTTTGCGGTTTGGATTATTAATACTTTTCCCCCAAATTTTCAGGTGATATAAAACATGAATATTGAGATACTTGTAGATTCGGAAAATTTTTTTAATCGTTTAAAAAAGGATATCCAGCAGGCCCATTCGAATATCTATGTTCAGGCCATGACGTTCGAAGGCGATAAAGCGGGAAAAGAATTATGCCAAATTATGGAGTCATCCCCCACTCAAGATAAACGTGTCCTGATCGATTCCTATATCAAAGCCATCATAAATGACCGTTTTTTATACGCGCCGAAAAATTTATTCGACACCGAATTGCGAAATGAGGTTAAGGAAACAAATGCACTGATCGACCATATTAATAACAACGGCATCCGGGCGAAATTGATCAATCCGCTCGGACCGTTGTTGATACATTTTGCTTTTCGCAATCATAAAAAAATGGTCCTCATCGACGACAGGATAACCTATGTCGGAGGTCTTAATTTCAGCGATCATAATTACGCCTGGCACGATATGATGATACGGATCGAAAATACCGATATCGCACTTTTTATGAAACAGGATTTTTTGTCAACCTGGCATGGCGTAAATCAAAATGTAAAAAAATCATTCGAGAAAATAGATTTTTATATTTGTGACGGAAAATCCAATGATCTCATGTTCAACTCGATCTTCGAACTGATCGACAGCGCAAAACACTCTATTTATATTGAATCACCTTATATATCTTTTCCTTTTTACGACAAATTACGCCGTGCCGGAGAACGCGGGGTTGCCGTAAATCTATTAACACCGGGCAATAACAACAAACCGTTCATGCAAAAATACACCTATTGGGAGGCCCGGCGTTCGAATATAAATCTCAGGCTTTACACAGGACAAATGAGCCATTTGAAAGCGATTCTTATTGATGATAAACACCTCGTCGTCGGTTCTTCTAATTTTGATTGTTTAAGTTACCAGGCGCAGCAGGAGATCGTCGTGGTTGTTCATGATCCGGATATTATCAACCAGTTTAAAAACAAAATCCTGTTGCCGGATTGGGAGCAATCAATCCACTGGACCGGGAAAACATCCTCCGTTTTCGGTTATTTCCGTTATTTACAAATAAAATCGATTTGTTCCCTGATTTGCAAACTCCCCAGAAATTAATGTTCCTCGTTGCCAATCTCCTGATTGGCAATGCAATTGTACCCAAAACTCTGTTTTGAAAATCCTGTATTTTGCGCACAGGGTTATGAACCCCGCGCGATTTTAGCTTTGACCTCCGATGGTATATCAGCAATAAATCCGTATCCGGGCCGTGTGGATTCATAGCTTGAATTCATTCAAGCACGGGGTAAGGAACTTCCGGGCGAGCATGGTATTTTTGTATTCTATCAGGCACACAGCCCACTCATATTGTAAGTTCCATGGCATAATCCGTGATAACGCACAAACCTTTGATATTTAACTTACCTTGTTAAAGAACAAGACTCAATTGAATTTCAAACATTGCCCTTATGTTAATCCCATGTGCGGGTTTTACCCCAATTAATTAACTATTTTAATTTGGTTTCTTGTTCTGATATTGCTGCTTCGATTTCTGGATGAGTTCTCCATTCACCTTTTTGATAAACTTTATAGTCCCATGGGAAAATAACCAATTCATCGGTTTTTAAAATCACATAATCGGGTATCGGATTTGACCAACTATGACTTATCAATACAGCACTTATTACTTGTTTCGCTCCAAATTTATAAGCCTCTTCTGTGACAATCGATAATGTTTTTCCAGTATCTGAAATCTCGTCTATTATGGTAACTATTTTATCTTTTAATATTTTATCAGGAAATCTTAATTTCCATTGCGGTGTTTCTGTAAAAACTTCATCATTCAACCTTCGAGTCAATCTAATTGGATAATACTCTTTTCGTAACATACAGGCTATGGTCGTTGCGGGCAATAGCCCTGCCCGTGCAATACCGATTATAATATCTACGTTCTCTTGTGACAATAATTCTGCTAATTGTTTGGAGTAATCCACAAAATCTAACCAAGATATTTCACGTATTCCTTTTCGATTTTTATAATTGTAACTCTTCGTTGATACATCTCCAGAATAGACATTCAAAACTTTGATATGAAAATCGCGGTATTAATTATAATATGTTGATTGCTCTTATACAAGGGGTGTATGTCGTCAGAACATCTTGGACTCTACTTAAAAATAAGAGATGCATTATTAAAGAACAATGATTATTTTAATGTTTCATCATTAATTGTGTTTGTTTGCTTCTCTGTTTTCCACTTCGATCGCACTGGGGCTGTCAGACTGTGTGAAAATTGATTTAAAAATATTGTAACTTGTAACTGATAAAGTTCGAAAATATCACTTTCCAGCAATTAGGCTTT
>JAFGSB010000070.1 GCA_016934825.1 Candidatus Zhuqueibacterota bacterium | reverse complement strand
GGAGAATCTATTAATTTTTTGGTTTAAAGGTGGTACACTTTGTAGTGCCCTCAGGTGGTACATTTTATGTGCCCCCTGACAATTATGCAATATAAGTGAATTCCCGGAATATCTTGAAAAGAATATTATTGATGAAGCGTTTATTGTTTGGGATTCAAAAACAAATAAAAAACAGATGGATGATATTTTAAATTTGTGTCTAGAGTCAGGAATCGTTTGCCACGTTCCACCGGATCGAGTGGATTCTCAAATACAATACACGATGATGAATCAGTTTGGTAATATAAGCTTGTTAACAATCAGTAAAAGCAGACAATATAAAAATATTTTTTCACCTTATAAACACTGGTTCGATATTCTTTTTTCAATATTGTTTATAATCATTTTGTCGCCTTTATTTTTGATGATCGCTCTGTTAATTAAAATTACCTCACGAGGGCCTGTTTTTTTTGTACATAAGCGGATTGGTTATAATAAACGAATTTTTAATATGATTAAATTCCGTACTATGATAAAAGAAGCAGAAGAAATGCAGGAAAAACTGGAGGAGTTAAATGAGGCGGACGGTCCGGTTTTTAAGATTGCCAATGATCCCCGTATTACTCCCGTAGGCAAATGGCTGCGAAAAATGAGTCTGGATGAATTACCGCAGCTTTTAAATGTATTATCGGGTGATATGAGTTTGGTCGGGCCGCGGCCGTTACCATTGCGTGATGTGTATAAAATTGATCAACGTTGGCAGAAACGCCGGTTCAGTGTTTTACCGGGGTTAACATGTTTCTGGCAGATCAGCAGAAGATATGATATGCCGTTTGACGAGTGGGCCAGACTTGATCTGTACTATATCGATCACTGGTCTTTGTGGCTTGATTTGAAAATAATTCTGAAAACCATACCTGCAGTATTAAAAGCAAAAGGTCAGTAAAAATCAAGAAACTGTTTAATTAATTTTAAAAAAGAGTTAATGAACAGAAGATCTTTTTTAAAATTGGTATTGGCTCAACAATTGGTCTGGCAATGAGCGAATCCCCGTTTACTGATTTAAATGCAGCAGAGGTAGAACCACGATTCAGGATTTTTTTGACACAGTAGTCACTCAATAAGGGATTATTCGGGCAAGTGGAACCCAAACTGGATAATCTTGATTTTGCTAAATTGCCAACGGTTTTGGCATCAAAGGGCTTGAATATATGAATCAGTTTTTTATGGATAAGGCTAATGATAAGAGTTATCTTGCCGAAATGAAAAAGCGGGCTGATGATTTTGGTATCACTTCCGTATTAATTATGTGCGATAATGAGGGCAGTCTTGGTAATCCTGATGAAAAGGCCCGGCTACAGCGGTGGAAAATCATTACAAGTGGGTTGAAGCCGCGAAATTTTTGGGATGCCATTCAATTCTTGTTAACGCATATTCTGAGGGAACCTACCCGGAACAACAAAAACTGGCAGCGGATGGATTGAGACATTTATGTCAGTTTGCTGCCGATTGCGGCTTGAATGTGATTGTCGAGAATCACGGTGGCAATTCCTCCAATCCTGACTGGTTGTTAGGTGTAATGGGAATGGTAAATCTTTCCAATTGTGGCACATTACCCGATTTTGGTAATTTCCCGGAGGAGACAAACAAGTATGACGCAGTTGAAAAGATGATGTCCCACGCCCGGGGTGCCAGCGCCAAAGCCGGTCAGTTTGACGAAGAAGGAAATGAAACCGGAATCGACTTTTTCAAAATGATGCGGATAGTACGTGATTCAGAATACAGAGGATTTGTCGGCATTGAATCGGGGAGCAGACAATTCACTGAAATGGAAGCAATTGAAAAAACTAAAAAGCTACTGGAAAGAGTTTTTGAACATCAGGAAAAGATACAGTCCATATTTAATGGTAAAGACCTTGAAGGTTGGGAAATAATCAATGGCGATAAATGGAGTGTACAGGACAATATTCTTGTTGCATCGGATGGTTGTGGATGGTCTCCAAAACCTGAAGTCGCGGGATCGTGTCTGCGCAGTAAAAAACAGTATTCCGATTTTTTACTTGAATTACAGTTTAACATCAATGAAAGAGGGAATTCGGGTTAATTCTTCCGTTCAGCAGCCGATAAAAATCCGGCATTCACGGGTTATGAAATGCAGATCAGTGACGCTTACGGAACAGAACCCACAATTAAGGGTGCGGGATCATTGTATGATGTTGTCGCGCCGCAAAAAAATAACATATGGCAGGCGGGACAATGGAATTATGTTACAATTATCGCCAGGGGTAAAAAATTATTGTTGAATTGAACGGCGAAAGGATAATCGAATCGGACCTGGATCGGTCACTGAAAGGATTTATTGGTTTACAAAATCACGATGAAAATTCAGTGGTTAAATTCAAAAACATTCGATTACAGGAATTATAATTTTTATGGAGGCAGTCATGCCTGGTAAAAATAAAATAAATTGCCGAACGGACGGGGAAAAAATTATATTGGGATGCTGAAAAATTAAACATAACAAATAATCCGGAGGCAAATAATTATATTCAGGACAAATACCGCGACGGCTGGGGAATTTAAATTGCTTTGAAAAAGTATGTATATACTAATTTGTGTGTTAATATGAAAGTGCCGGCCGGAAAATAAAATTGGTTCAGGTATTTTATTTGTGTCAGGATAAAAGTTGCACCCTTGAAAAAATATAGTCGAGCGTTTCTTCTTTTAAAACAAGCCGGTAAAAATCAGTATAAGGAAGGTGTTCCGGCTGGTTAATATTATATTCAATATATTTTTTGTTTTTATTGCTGTTGAACCAATAAACCAAAAAAATTTTTTCATCATAAATTTCAATCGCTGTAATTCCCCGTTTACCGATTCCGCACCCGGAATTGAAAAGACAGGGAATTATTAAATTGCTGTTGTATAAACTGCTTCTTTGTCCCAATTTTTTATTTTTTGTATAAAAGTACAAAAGTTCCTCTTTTAGATTTGCCAGTTTTTCTTTAATGTTTTCTTTTTCAGGTATGCTGGCCGCGGGATACTCCCGGCATAATTGTTCAATCTTGAATTTTGTCGAATCCACTTTTGATAATGATTCGAATAAAGGACGATGGGTGTGACCAATAATGGAAATGATCTTATTTATACTTGAAAAATGATAAACGTTTTTTTCAACTTTGAACTTTTTTCTGCTGTCGTACGCCGTGGAATAGTTTTTTATTCCCAAAGGTTTGAAAATGTATCGAATGACAAAACCAAAATATTTGTTAAATTTTTCAACAAAGTAATCCGCTTGAAATCCGTGAAAAATAAATATTATATTTTTATTATAGTTCAGTTTCAAAGCATGTATTATTTTAAAAGGAGAGTTTGTTTTTTTAGTTAACAGGTTATAGTCGTGGTTGCCTATAATTTTATAGAGTCGATGATTTAATGCAAATTTTTTTAAAAGATTATAAATCTTTTTCCATTTGGTTTTAATTTTAGGCAATGAAAATTTTTGTAGTTCTTCAATATCTCCATTCAGAACCAAAGTGTATCCTTTTTCAAGATAGTATTTCCCAAGGATTTTTTTAAATAATTTGGAATTCTTTTTAAACTCGTCATTATTACTACCATCGCCCAGATGAAGGTCACTAAAGATGACAAATTTTTCATTTTTGTCGGGTTTAATTTCCTTCGTAGCTGCGAAAAGGTCGGAAAGATTTTGTTCAATATAATTTTTTTTCATGATATTCTGGAAAATTTTTAAATCAATAATGTGAAAGATATAAATTTATCTCAAAGTTACAAATTTATTTTTATCATCGGCGGAAATCCTTATTTGAAAAGGAAAATAATATCTAAGAAAAATAGTAAAAAATCAAATAAATAATCTGACATACAAATTGGAGCCGGAATAATGTTCAATAATTGTACAGGTTCGGCCTAATGATTAAAAACGGATAAGTCACAATTGAATTTAAGTTAGGTAATCTCGAAAATTTATTGTAATTTATAAATTAAAATTTTTATAAGCGTTAATTACAAAATTGTAATTGCTTGTCAATATTGTTATTCAAAAAACAGGAATTTATAAATATCTAATAAATTACGTAAAACTATGTTTGTGATGTTTGTAAATTACATATTTACAATAGATTATATTCCCATGTTTATTGCAGGTCACGTAATTTCTGGTATTGCTTTTGCAATATATAATCAATTAGATAAGGAAAAATTTAATTAATAACGAATTATGCACTATTCATAATTTTTTCTCAATATGTGCACGTTTTATATGTTTGGATAAAATGTAATCAACATGTTTAAAGGGAAAAAAGAAAAATATTAATTTTATTGTAATATTATCATCTCCGGTCTCAGGTTATCTGACACCTCAACCTGTTCCGGCTCACAAGTTATTAAGTGAATTATTTATGAAAACTTCATTCTTAATACAAATCAAGAAACCACATAAAAAATCTCCATAATGAAAAAAATTTTGGCAATGTCTCGTGTTTAAACCGGACCCAGGTATATTGCGATATAATTAAAATTATGAGTATTCAATATTTATATAGGTTAAATTATGTTTAATATCAATCTAAAATCACCCCTTATGATATTATCGTTTATTATTATTGTGGAAATAAGTGGGGTTCATTCTGCTCTGGCGGCCGAAAGTTATCTAAATCTCGATCCCGTACCCAATCAGATTAACGCCGTCCGTTTTGATCCTTCATATTACTATGACTCACCTTTAAAAATTGATAAAATGGCAGAGGAACTGGTATTAAAATGGAAAAGTTCCAACGTTAACACCGTTTTTTATAAGGCATATGATCCAATATACGGCGCAAAATACAAAACATCCTATTCTTTGAATGTTATGGCCGACTATGGCCGATTTGACCTGCTCAAGCATATTCTCAAAACGGCCAAACAAAATGAAATCCGGGTAATAGCGTGGATACCTGCTTTTCTACACAAATCGGCCTGGGACCAGCATCCCGAATGGCGCGTCAAATCAGCTGACGGAAGCGATTATCATCCGACGGAGGACAGTTATTTTTTATGCCCGGCAAATCCACAGGTACGGGAATGGTGGCTTGGATTTATCAAAGATATATTGAACAATTATAAAGATTTGGACGGAGTTGATATTGCAGAACCTATAATAAATTGGAGCGGGCATCAATGCTTTTGCGGATATTGCTCAAAACACCGTGAAAACGAATTGTCCACATCGGAAGGATTAACCCGCACCTTAAATGAAACAGTAGAACTGGTACAAAGTATTGACAAAAAGGTCTGTATTACGACTGTGGCAAGTGTTCACGATAACGGACGGATCTTTTCTGCCAGGGAGCAAATATCAAAAACGGGATTCGATTTAGAAGGTGTATTAAACAACAAAACAAAACCGGATTGGATCAACATCGAATTGATGTGGCAGCAATGGGCAGACTATTTTCAAAACAGAAGAGTTTTTAAGCCTGAATGGCTTACAGATGCGGTGCACGAGGTTTTGCGGCAGGTAAATGAACGAGCAACGGTCATCGGCCATTTGGAAATCACTTCTTTTGGGGAATCGAAGGTTGATGCTGATTTATTGGCTCAAAGTATCCGTATAGTTAAAGAGGCGGGTATTGAACATATCGACATATATGATACGCACCTGCTGGATTCACAGAACGCATGGGAAACCATTCAAAGTTCATTAACCTATGTACCCACAAAAAATATTATTGTTTATAGTGATCCGCGCGGTGAAAATGACGCGAAACAAATAGCAAGTCTTTTGAGTCATTTTAAAACCAAAGTCAGAATTGTATTATTTGATGATAATTATCAAATGAGTCCTTTTGAACTGGACAGCATAAATGCTTTATTTTATATTGGTGTTGATCCAAAATTTACCATTCCACCGGATATTTTGAAAGCAATTAACAAATTCGATGGCACGTTATGCTGGGTAAATTACGGAATCGAACAGTTGCTGGATATTGCCGGCGAAGACCGTTTTGGTTTCGAATATGAAAAACCGTTGCAGGATTCTTTATATACACAGGTTTCATTTAAAGGTTATTCCCTGCCCCGCATCGATCCCTCGTATCATAAGATTAATATAACGGATTCAACAAAATGTGTTGAATTGGCATCGATGACAAATGGTACAAGCCAGTTACCGTATACAGTTCGTAGTGGCAATTTGTGGTATTTCGCTGATTTGCCCACTTCTTTTGTGACCGAGGGCGGACGTCATATTGTTATCAGTGATCTGCTGCATGACATTGTCCGTGAAGACCACATGGCCAAAAAACTGGCTTTAATCCGGGTAGAAGATATCAATCCATTCACAAATATCGAATCACTGAAAAGAGTGGTGGGTTATTTAAAATCACAAAATGTACCATTTTCCGTAGCACTGGTTCCATTTTATCTGGATCCCGAATCCAATACGGCGGCTACATTGACTGACCGGCCTGATTTTGTTAAAGAGATCAAAAAAATCCAGAACTCCGGCGGCACGATCATCATGCACGGCACTACCCATCAATACAGGGGTGAAACGACGGCTGATTACGAATTTTGGGACAGTATGACGAGCAAACCGCTTTTTGCCGATTCAAAGGAATATGTCAGGCAAAAGCTGTTCACAGGATTCGATGAATTGAAAAAAAATGGGATATATCCGTTAAGCTGGGAAACGCCCCATTATGCCGCTTCCCAGTTGGACTATCCGATCATGAACTCATTTTTCAGCACAGCTTATGAACGGCGGCAAACCATTGATCTGCATGGAACGGATCAACTGCTGCCCTATATGATCTATAATCATACATCAGGCGGACAAATCATCCCGGAAAATCTGGGTTACATTCCGTTAAGCCGGCCCGATGCGGGCCCCATGTTACAGGCGGCAAAAAATAATTTAGCGATACGGGACGGCGTCGCCAGTTTTTTCTTTCATACCTTTGTCGACCACTCCGCATTAAAGGATATCATCCCGGGTTTGAAAAAACTTGGCTATCAGTTTACGTCGCCGCGATATACCGACAATTTTGTAACCGCCCCCGGCTTTCGTGTGGTGAGTGGGGAAAATGAGATAAATCTGGATTTAAACGATGAATATTTACACGAGTTTTATTATGATGAAAAAGGACATATCCGGGATGAAACCTATTCTGATTCCACGATCAATGGCAGTATACAAAAACAGATTGTAACGCCTGCCGGGTGGGTATATGTCGCAGAAAAAGTTGACAATTTACCTCAGGGCTTTTTTGCACAAACCTTTAATTCGATCATTCCTTCCGTACCCAAATTGACCAGTACAATTTTTAATCCGGATGAAAAATCACTCATGGATGCCGACGCGACGCCGATCAGGGCAGCCGTACTTGTGGATAGCACAGTAACAGAGCGTGCCGGACGGGATCAGTATAATTTTATTCATGCGATAGAGAGTGTCGGCATTGACGTCAAATCTATTGATATAAAAAATCTGATCGAGGTTCCCGAAGGTGTCAATTTATTAATTGTCCCGCAAACTGCTGCACGGAACCTCAATTCTCAACAGAATTTGTTTCTGATTTACGCCCTGCAAAACGGATTGAATCTGATTTTGGAGAAAAATTCAGAATTAAGTCAAAATATTGGTATTATTCCCGGCGAGGAGGTGGCGATTACCGACCAGGTCATTGATGAATATTTCCCCCAGGTGAATATAAACTGGAAAAAACCTGATACCGTGCGGGCCTTTGATCTGGATATTGAATATGTATCCTATTACAATGATAAAAAATCCGAGTTGCCGGTCGTGATCGGTGGTGAATACGGCACCGGTAAATATCTCTACTTTGCTACTTTATTTGACCCTAATACGGAATATGGATTCGGACGATTTCCTTATTTTATTGATTTATTGAATCGGCAATTTAACCTTGTACCAACGGTTCGCCGTAACACGGTGGAGATATATTTTGAACCGGGGGACAGGGAAGACATCAGTATTGAAGACCTGGTTAAAATATGGCGAAATAACGGCGTAAGACGAATCTATGTATCCGCCTGGCATTTTTACGAGGCCTATACCTATGATTATGAAAGGTTAATCAGGTTAGCGCATCAGAATGCAATGCTGGTGTATGCCTGGACGGAACTGCCGCATGTCAGTGAAAAATTCTGGCTGGAACATCCGGAATGGCGTGAAAAAACCGCCACCGGCAGGGACGCCCGGGTGGATTGGCGCAGTAATATGGCTCTGGATATCCCGGAATGTAAACAGGCAGTATTTGATGAACTACGCAAAATATTGACAAGTTATGATTGGGATGGGATCAATTTCGCCGAATTATATTATGAATCCCCCAAGGGTTATGAGCAACCTGAAAATTTTACGCCTTTGAATGAGTATATGCGTAATTTATTTAGAACTGAATATGGTTTTGACCCATTGTCTTTATTTAATCCGAATACACCTTATTATTGGAAAAGAAATCCAACGGCTGTCAATAAATTTTTTGATTTTCGTGAAGAACACATTGTTAAATTGCATGATGAATTCCTTAATTTTCTCTATCAACTTAAAGAACAAAATGATTTGGATTGGGAAATAATAGTTACTTCTGTTGATAATATCTTTTCACCTGAGGTGGGAAAGGGGACCGGTGTCAATACATTTCGTATTCTAGAATTGGCGGATGAATACCCTTTCACTATCCAAATTGAGGACCCGTTACCATTATGGGCATTGGGGCCGGATCGTTATACTAAACTGATCGACGCATATTCATCCGTAAAGGAAAAATATCCCTTTATTCTTGATATAAATGTGGTTCCAATCAGGGACATGAAAATAACCCAGGCGCCAACCGCACAGCCAACGGGACTGGAATTATACAGTCTGGCAAAAGCGGCCGGAAATGGAAATACGCGCGTGGCTATGTATTCGGAAGCCAGTTTATATGAAGTTGATTTCCCGATTATTCCTTATATCATGGCAATAGAGGCTAAAGAGAATATAACTGATGAAGGGTGGGAAATTAATACACCCTATACGGTCAATACTTTGCTCGATTATAAAGCTCATAAGGATGTGATCGTCAATGGTGAATTGTGGCCTGCATATTATCAGGGACGGGTAATACTGCCGCCTGGCAAACATCTCATTCAACCCGTATCCAGGACAAGTCGGTTTATTAAACGATTTAAGTCCAATACCCGGCTTGTCGATATTTCCGGAGAACTTTTATCAACAAAAATTATATCCAGAGGTATTGAAATAAAGTATCAATCGCTGGTTCCCAATGTTATCATATTATCTGAAGAACCAACGGAAATTATTCTGGATGACAAAAACTATGACACTCAGGTTACCCGGGGGGAACTTGGGTATGCTGTCCGGCTTCCCGCGGGTCAACATATAACGACTATTTATACATTATCCAGTGGTACGCAAACTCTCAAGTATGCCAGTACTGCTATTTCCGGATTAATTGTTTTCCTTGGCATTTCAGCAGGACTTTTACTTTCCGGATTATATTTAAGAAGCTCAATCAGAAGAAAACATTTATCCATTTAAAACGTTTTAGGAGGTTAACTTTTGCCGTTTTCACATACGATTCTCGACATACTATTTCTCCTCAGCGTCTCAATAACATGGCTTATGATCGTTTACCAGTTTTTTTTAATGGTCGCCGGTTACAGGTATCGCACCAAAATTACAGCAGAACAGAGAGAAATTGAAGCATCAGAAATGAAATTTGTCCCGGTATCGGTCATGATACCGGCTCATAATGAAGGTTTGGTTATTGAGAGAACATTGGATAGATTATCAAAATTAGATTATCCGAGTCATTTAATTGAAATCGTGGTTGTGAACGATGCGTCATCAGACCAGACCGCCCAAATTGTTCAGCAAAGATCTGACAAGGATCCGAGAATTAAATTGCTGAACCTGCCGGGAAAATCCGGGCATGGTAAAGCTTATGCATTGAATGCCGGGTTAAGAGAATGTTCGCATGATATCGTTGCCATTTATGATGCGGACAATAATCCGCAGCCGGATTCGATACAAATCCTGGTTTCGCATTTACAAAGGGACGATTCTCTTGCGGCCGTGATCGGCAAATTCAGGACCATAAATCGATCCAAAAACTGGTTGACCCGTTTCATCAATATTGAAACCATGGCATTTCAGTGGATCCTTCAGGCCGGTCGTTTTCAGGCATCAAAAGTGACTATTTTACCGGGAACGAATTATATCATCAAAAAATCGGTGCTGGAGGAATGCGGGGGCTGGGATGAGAAAGCCATAACGGAAGATTCCGAAATAAGCGTTCGGATTTACCAACTGGGTTATAAAATAAAATTTGTTCCTTTGAGCGTTACCTGGGAACAGGAACCGGAAAAATTGTCCACATGGATTCGTCAGCGTACGCGCTGGGTGCGGGGTAACAACTATGTACTTAAAAAGTTTGCCCCCGAAACCTTAAAATTCAAAAGCAAATTTTTATTTATGGAATTTATTTACCTGTTTGCGCTCTATTATTTGTTTTTAATTGCTATCGTCCTGTCGCATGTTTTATTCATCATGAGCAGTCTCGGGATAGTGGCTTTGAATATTGCCGGTCCGTATTTTGGAGTGTGGGTGTCGGCGTTTTTGTTGTTTGTGCTTGAAATTGTAGTTGTTTTGTCTTACGAGCGGGAAGATTCGTTAACGAATATTATTTTTACTGTTTTTATGTATTTTACATATTGTCAATTATGGTTGTATGTCGTATTTAAAGCGTTAAGTATGGATATGCGCAGGTACAAAGTCGGGGTATGGGATAAAACAGAACGGTTTCATGTGTTGGAAACAAGTGAACAGGAAATATCAAGATTTGGGAAATAATGTATGATAAAAAAATTATATAACAAATCAAATACACTAACAGGTTTAATTTTTTTCATTCTGATTTTATTAGTTCCCCGCGTAAATGCGGGGATCGGTATTAATTCAAAGTTTTTTGCCGAATTTTACTCGGAAACCATAAATTTTCATAGGGTGGATAACAATATAATCACTTCCGCTCATGCACTGGAAGGTGTCAAGTTGTCCATACCCAATATCAGTACACTGGATGTATATATGAAGCAGCGTTATGGAAGCGACGCCAACCGGGATTACTGGAACAATCGTGGGGAATTTATGCTTGGCGCCCGACTGCGTTTTTTTAAAAAAATATATTTCGCGTTTTTTTATGAATACATTCAGGGCAGATATTTAGGAGAGGCGAGTAGTGAAAATCCAAATCCTTACGGATCATATTTTGAGGATACCCGGTACGGCCTGATCTTTTGGCAGGGGATGGACATGGAGAATAAACACCGCTGGAAAAAGTCTTTCCCGTTAAGTTTCTGGAACGAGACATACGCGGACGCCCTATATTTAAAAAAGAACGATAATAATATTATTTCATTTACAAATATCAGGGCAGGAGTAAGACTGACGCGAGTGTACAAAACCGTCCTGGATGTTTATGCGGTTTCATATTTCGGCATCGACAAAAACAAGGATTTCTGGAACAATAAAATCGAATATGGTATTGGCTTTCGAACGAAACCCTGGTATGAACTGGACTTGAGCCTGTATATTGAATTTTTAAACGGATCATTTATAGATAAAAACGGAAGATATGAAAATCCATACGATAAAAATTATACTGACAGACGTATCGGATTAACATTCTGGCATGGACTCGGATTTTGAAAAGGGAAAGTTAAATCAAGCGAAGTGGAAAAGGAGTGATGAAATGAAAGGATTGAATTATTTTTGTTTAGTTATTGTGAGTGTTCTGTTTATCGCCGGTACGACATTTTCAGATGATCTGACAGAGGAATTATGGTCATTTTCGGCCGACTGGTATGTTAATTCCGTCGCGCCTATTAGAGATGTGAATAACAACGGTATACCGGATGTTCTGGTTGGAGCGTCCGATTCCAGAGTATATTGTGTCGAGGGTGGTAGTTCGACGACTGGCGTTATACTTTGGTCAACAACTCTGGGCTGGTATGTACGAGACGTAGAGGCAATTGATGATGTTAACGGCGATGGGATCGATGATTGCCTGGCCGGTTCTGCGGATGATACGATTTATTGTATATCGGGTGATCCCGATAAAATTGGCGCAGAATTGTGGTCATATACCACAAATGGAGAAATTAATTCTATCACGAGTATTAATGATATTGATGGTGATGGTATAAGAGAATGTATTGCCGCTTCTTATGATAATTATGTATACTGTATCTCGGGCGGGAGCAGCGGAGACGGTCAATTATTATGGAGTTTTTCCGCTAATAACGGTATACCCGATGTCGCTAACGCTGGCGATGTAAATGGCGACGACATTGACGATTGCTTTGCCGTTTCTTTTGATGATTATGTGTACTGTATTTCCGGCAAAAGAACGGTAACGGGCAGCAGGCAGTTATGGGCATACCCTGCCGGAGATGTCCGTGTTGTTGCCAAAATTGGAGATGTGAATAATGATGGCGTCAATGACTGTCTCGCCGGCGGTAGGAATGATAAAGTGTTATGTATTTCCGGGAGTAACGGCTCGTTGATCTGGTCGTTTACGGCCGGTTCCAATATTAACTGCATTACGACTCTGGATGATATAACCGGGGATGGTAAAAATGATTGTGTTTTCGGCTCTTCGGATAACAAAGTCTATTTCTTGTCCGGTGGAACCGGCAGTAAATTATGGGAAAAATTGTATGGCGGTGATGTATGGGCGGTTGCACCTATATCCGATCTGGATGGTGATAACAAAATGGATTGTATTGTCGGTACCGGGGATGATTTTATGACCTGCATAAGCGGCGCCTCAAAAGGAACCGGGAAAACCATCTGGCAGATAAAGTTTGGCGGTCAGGTGAATACTGTTACTGCTATAAGTGATCTGAACGGCAACAGGGCCGATGAAGCAATCGGCGGTTCCAACGACAGCTATGTTCGGGTTTTCGAAGGGGATGTGACGTCAACTCCTGTGGAATTGATGAATTTTACAGCTAAAACAAAAGGCAGCGACGTGCACTTAAAATGGGAGACGGCCAGCGAATCGAACAATTTCGGCTTTCAGGTGCAACGGTCCACGAATAGTATTGATTTTGAGACAATAAAATTTATTCAGGGTAACGGCACAAATGCATCCAGAAAAAAATATGAATACATAGATGCGGATTTAAAACCGCAAAAATATTATTACCGGCTTGTGCAGATCGATACCGATGGTTCCGTCTCATTACTGGACACGGTAGAAGTTATGGTTAATCTTCCGGCAGAGTTTGCTCTTTTTACGAACTATCCCAATCCTTTTAACGCAGGCACAACGATCAAGTATTCGATTTCTCATAACGATCGTGTGGAAATACAAATCCTTAATATCAAAGGAGAATATATCACCACTTTGTATAACGGCCGGCAATCCGCAGGCTCTTATCAAATTAAATGGAACGGAAAAAATGAGGACGGGTATGAGGTGTCCAGCGGTCTTTATTTGTGCTCCGTAAAATGCGGCGGTGAAGTGAAAACGATTCAGATGACATTGATAAAATAAATCCCGTTATTGAATACGATAAGAATGAAATAACATGAAATATAATAAAATAATGATCGTATTCGGGACGCGTCCCGAAGCGATTAAGATGGCGCCGGTTATACTGGAACTGGAAAAGCGGCGCGGAATCGATACCATAAAAGTTTCGACTTCGCAGCACAGGGAGATGTTAAAACAGGTTCTGGACCTTTTTGATATCAAACCTGATTTTGATTTGAATATTATGCAGCAAAATCAGACCCTGACGCAGATTGTTGAAAAAAGTATGAAAGGTTTCCAGTACGTTTTTTCCAAAGTGCGTCCCGATCTTATTCTGGTACAGGGGGATACAACGACAGCGTTTATCGGTGCGCTGGCCGGATTTTATGAGGGCATCCCGGTTGGACATGTCGAAGCCGGACTGCGGACAGGAGATATCTATTCGCCCTATCCGGAGGAAGCAAACCGTAAAATGATCAGTGTCATCGGCAATTATCATTTCGCGCCAACGGAGGGTAATAAAAAGAATCTGCTGTCCGAAGGAGCTGCGCCAGAGTCCGTAATCGTGACCGGGAATACGGTAATTGATGCATTATTTTATATATTGAAAAATAAATCATCCAATGGTTTTGCGAAACAGATTCGTAATAAAAACAATAAACTGGTTCTGGTAACTGCGCACCGGCGGGAGAATTTCGGCGAACCGATCAAAAATATCTGTCATGCTCTGCTGCAGTTATCGGAACGGCATAAAGATCTGGAAATTGTTTACCCTGTGCATCTCAATTCCAATATTCAGGAACCTGTATATTCAATACTTGGCGGCAAGGAACGGATTCACCTGCTCAAACCGGTTGATTACAGCGAATTGACTTCATTGATCAACGAATCCGTCCTTGTGCTCACTGATTCCGGGGGCATACAGGAAGAAGCTCCGGCACTTGGGAAACCGGTTGTTGTTATGCGGACCGAAACCGAGCGACCGGAGGCAGTTACGGCCGGAACCGCGGTGCTCGCCGGGATCACACAAAAGTCAATTTTTGATATCAGCCATGAATTATTGACGAACCAAAAGACGTACGAACGAATGGCTAAAGCAGTGAATCCGTACGGCGACGGCAAAGCGGCCAAACGGATCGTTGATTTTATCACATCATTTGATTGATTAAAGAGTTGTCATTGCCGGGGGGATTTTATCATTTTTTATGATAATCCGGAGCCGAATTCTTTTATGGCTTTCGTCTGGGCCAGAAGGTTATCATAGGGGGTCTCAAATGGGACTTCACAGCCGGCCATATTGATACAACGCGGTCCGCCGGTTTGCAGGCATTTCAGGGTTTCCATTTTGACCAGTGCCGGTGTGCCCTGTAAAAGCACTTTGACGGGATCGAAATTACCGCAAATGACCGGATAATCGCCGTATAATCTGGCGGCGCTTCCGAAATCAACCATCCAGTCAAGATCGATGATCTCGGCCCCGCTCTGCGCCATCTGGTTCAATATCAAAGACGTATTTCCGCAGATATGCAGTCTGGGTACGGCCCCCATTTCCTTCACGGCCGAAAAGATCCGCTGCTGGTATGGTAATGCGAATTCTTCATACTGTTGCGGGGATACCTGGGACACCACGGAATCTCCCAGTCCGATAATATCGGCTCCGGCATCGATCTGGGCGCGGGCAAAATTGATTCCCGTTTCAACGCAAATCTCCAGGAGTTCCTTGAGCCATTCGGGCCGTTCAAAAATATCCATTAATACAGTACTGACGCCGCGCAGGTCCGCGGCTTCCGCCATTGCGCCTTCAACCCAGCCCATAACCGGCACCTGTCCACCCACATGTTGTCTAAATAATGATACGGCTTCGAGGCGGTCATTCATACGCTTCCCGGATGCCGGATTTACCGGGACAAGTCTTTTCAGGTCGGATTCCTGCCGGATCAGTGGCTCCTTACATATTGGCAAACCGTTTTCCGGGAATTCTATTTTCGCGCCAAAGTCCGCAGCTTCCCGGTACGGATCGGATATGGCCTGGACAATGTCGAGATCGAATGCCTCCAGGACGGCTAAATTCGCTTCACATAATACACGGTAATCCTGATAATAACGGCAAAGGGGCTCGTTAATATAATGACAGGCAAATGTCATCATGATATCAAAGTTTGGCGGCCGGTCTACGGTTTCGCCTTTTAATCTTTTCCTAAATCGTTCCCATGAATTCACGTTTATATTTCTCGTTTTTTAATAAATATCCACGCGGTTTCTATTAAACCATAATAATTCCTGTTTGATGTAATCGGGTAAATGATTGCCCGAACCGTCAGCCGGAGTACATTTTTTATATGCTTGTTTTAGTATGGCAGCCGCACTGTATAAAGGAACAAAATATTCTCTGGTCGGAAATACAGGGAGTTAATCTGTAATAATATTTTTATCATACCGGTAAAATCTGCAATTTTTTTAAGCAGAGTATTTTTTTATCAACTCTTAATTTTTTTTCTGAAACAGGTGGTATCATCACATATATTACATGCGTAATCCTGTCTTTTTGCATCCGGGCCGATGCCGATAAAACCACTGACCGATTTTACTGGAACCATCAGCGACGATTCGGTCAGGGTGATCCCGCAAAAACCCGGCGGTAATAATGAAAATAATATATGTTGATCGGAAACGGGCCATCTGCAGTAACCGGGACTGAAACGGTTGGTAATACCCAGACCTTCCTGTCGCATTAGCTGTTCCAGATAATCGTGTGTCAAATCCATGGCCTTTTCCACGGATTCCGACGCAACCGCATCAACAATATAGCCCCTGAGAAGTTCACCTTCCTGAATCAATTCCTGGGACCAGTTTTCCATTTGCGGCCCGATTGTACATAAAAACAGCGCAGCCGATTCGGCTTTTCTCATCTGACTGGTAATTATTTTTTGAGTTTGGAATTCTTTACCGCCGATTTCCATACCGGTCCTGTTCGGATATATCTCAATATTATCATATATTTTAAAACCGCTTTGAATATCTATCTTTTCCTTCGAGAGCCGAATGACTTTGTCTATCATTTCATCAATATGATTATCATTATGGTTACGCGGATAACCAATGTTCATACGTATGATTTCGGGAGCGACAACAAGTTCACTGTTGTCGGGGTTAAACGTGTATACTCGATCAATTAATGTTTTATTTTTATTTGTCATTTTTTTCCTGCAAGGTCACTGCCTGTTTGATGTGTCGAATATGTTCCGGGGTTGTCCCGCAGCAGCCGCCGATGATATTTACTCCTGCAGCCATGATTTCAGGAACGAATCCCGCCATTTTTTCCGGCGTTTCAGGGAAAATCGTTTTACCGTCCTGTACGTCAGGTTTTCCCGCATTGGCGTGTACAATAAGGGGTATCGATAAATCCATCGAACGGATTTCTTTGACGATATCGATCATTCTTTGAAAACCGTTGCCGCAATTGGTGCCGATGATATCCACCCCTTTTTTTTTCAGCATGACAAGCATGTCCGCCGGGGAAACACCCATCATTGTCCGGTAATCATTATTGACCGTTTTTTCAAAAGTAAAAGTGCAAATGATCTCCATATCCGTGTTTTCTTTAACGGCTTTTACGGCTATTACGGCTTCATCCAGTGCCGACATGGTCTCAATGCAGGCGGCGTCAGCACCGCCGGCTTCAAGCGCTTTGGCCTGCTGTTTGAATCCGTCGTAAAGTTCCTGATCGCTAACCTCGCCCATCATAAGAATAACACCCGTGGGCCCTATAGAGCCGAGCACAAAACGGTCCGGTCCGGCCGCACGCCGGGAAATTTCCGCCGCCGCCTTGTTGATCGCAAATACTTTGTCCTGTAATCCATAGTGTTTCAGTTTGAACGGACTTGCGCCAAAGCTGTTGGTCAGCACCATATCGGCCCCGGCCCTGATATACTGGACAGGGATATCCAAAACTTTATCGGGGTGTGTTAAATTCCAGGATTCCGGGCATTGACCCGCCGGCAAACCCTTTTGATGCAGGAACGTACCCCAGGCGCCGTCCGATACCAGTACTTTTTTGTCTTTTAATTTTTTTGTTATTTTTTTCATCATTATTTCTTCAGAATAAAATGGTCCGTACAGTCAATGTTATTTATTATATAAGGAATATAAGATAAATTTACAAATTGTTTTTTTTATACCCATCCTTTGAACATGGGATTAACAGTGTTTCTGAAAAAAAGTGTTCGTTTTTCCCGAACAGGAATTTTAGCCACTATTATCAAACTCCGGGTATTCTCTGTAAGCAGTTATACAGTCATTATAACCGTTTATCAGTAACAGGTTTATAAGAACCATAATGCCGCCATGCCTCGATCATGGCAAGAACATTCTCTTTGGGCGCCTGCGGCTGAATAACGTTGGAAGCCCCCAGTACAAAACCGCCGCCGGTTTTACAGGCCTGTAAAACATCGGTGGTCGTTTTGTAAATCTGTTCCGGGGTCCCGTTCAGAAAAAGACCGCAATCCACGTTGCCGCACAGACAGACCTTGTCGCCAATCCGGTTTTTCACTCTTATTATATCCATTCCCGCTACGGGATCAATAGCCTGCAGAGCGGAAATACCGCTTTGGGCAATTTCATCCAGGCAGGATTCTACATTGCCGTCCGTATGCAGGATCGGAAATACACCCAGCGATTTAACCTCCAGCGCCCATTTGTGCAAATACGGAAAAATAAACCGCCGCAGTTGTTCAGGATTGAAATACGGACCTCGATTTTCCGCAATATCGGATGCCGTGATCAATCCCTCTACGCCAAGATCGCTGAATTTTTTGCCCTGTTCGATTCCCTGAAACCAGCATCGTTGTGCTAAATCGTCGATTTCTTCCGGGGCTTCCAGCAACTTTGTGGAGAAAGAAATATAATCATTCGCTTCGGGAATGGCCAATACGCCCCCTGTAACCGCCATAAGCATGAGGTTATCTGAAACCACCCGTTTCAATATTTTTGTCTGTTCAATACGGGCTTCATCGGGAAGCCAGTAATAGGCAGGTACTCCGGGAGCGATTTCCCAGTAGCCGCCGGGTATCGTTAATGCTGAAAATTGTAATTCCCGGCTTACGGCAAACATAATCTCTGCATTTTCATGAAGAGTTTTTTCCTGATCTCCGGAGGATAATGTTAAGAATTCCGTTCCCAGTATCACCCGTTTTGGACTGAAACAGTTCCAGAGATGAAATTCAAGCTCCCATATTGGAACAGCATTTTTCGGCTGTTCACACGCGAGCGCGGCGCAGATGTCCGGTTTTTTATTTTCCATACAGGGAAAATTTAAAAGCCATTCAACAGATTAACTGCTCCCTGTGGATCCGCAGCATATCCGTCCGCATGTATTTTATTAGCATATTCTGTACTTAACGGCGCGCCGCCGACGATCACTTTAGTGCCGGGATGTTTTGCCCTGATACCCTGAATTGATTTTTCCATGTTGACCATAGTGGTTGTCAATAAGGCGCTCATTCCCACAATACAACCGGGATGTTCGTCAATTGCCGCAATAAATTTATCGGCTGATACATCCACACCAAGATCGATAACATCCCAACCGTTACCTTCCACAACCATCGCAACCAGTTTTTTACCGATATCGTGTAAATCGCCCGCGACCGTGCCGATGACGAACTTTCCTTTCCTTTTTACATTCCCGGACTGGAAAAATGGTTTCAAGTGCGCCATTACAGCGGTCATGGCTTTGGCCGACATGAGCAGTTCCGGAACAAAGGCTTCATTTCTTGAAAACTTTTCCCCGATTTTCTGCATACCCATCATACAGCCATGTAAAATTTCGTTGGGATCAATCCCGTCATCGATTGCCTGCTTTGTCAGTTCATCTGCCCCGTCCTGTTCTCTCATGTCCGGGGGATACGGAGCGGCTTTGTTTACTTTTCCGCGTTCTATACAAATAGAAATTTGTCCGATCAAATCATTCATAATTGTCCCTTTCCTGTATTTTCAATTAGAATTTAGCAGATCTCTGAATTGTTTATGGTCGATTCCGGGACCGATGGCGATAAATTCGGTTTGACCGGAAATATTTTCTATGTTCTCTGTTATTGTGATCCCAAAGCATGATTGTACGGCAATTAACGAATTATTTTCTAATTTAACAAATCCTTTTAAACGATAGACCTTTTTTTCAATGATTTTTATAAAATTTTCAAAATTTTCTCGGTTTATGGATTTTGTGTCCCTGTAAACAACCGAATTCAGATTTGGACGCGGACCGGATTGAATATTTCCACCGTTTATATAATCCCGGGAGGCAGCTTGTGCATCATATTCGGTGAATTTGTTTTTAAAGGATACATCGCAATAAGAAGTTTCATAAATTTTGGCAAAGGGATTCAAGGATTTAATTTTTTCTTTTATTTCGGGCAGTTCCGTATTGCTTAAATCCGTTTTGTTTATAATAACCGTATCGGCGACCTGTACCTGGTGGATAATTCGCGTCATGTTTTGTGATAATTTTTGAAAATTGACCACGTCAACGACGCACCAGACATGAGCAAGATGAACCCTGTCTTTTAAATTACGGGCTTCGAGCAGTTGACCGACGGCAATCGGATCGGCAAGTCCTGTTGCTTCCAATATAATCGCATCCACCGGCCGGGTATGTATTAATTCGTGTAAAAGTTTTACAAAATCCGAAATAAGACAAACGCAAAATACCGAACCGCGGTTAATTTCCAGGATTTCGAAGGATTTTCCGGTCCTGGATAACTCAAGACCCGCAACCTGCCCCGGTGCGAATTCGTTCTGGATGACCGCGATACGTTTTTTGTCGGCAAATAATTTGATGAATCTTTCGAGTAATGTGGTTTTACCGCTTCCCAAGAAACCGGTAACAAGAAAAAAGGGAATACTTTTCATAACAGGTCCTTTATCCATTCCTTTGTAACAGGTACCGAGGGCGCTTTTTCTTCAGATTTTATTTTATAAGTAGCGGTAACTACAGCCGGGGTTCTTGTAATACCGAATGAGAGAATTTCCTTTTCATCAGATATTTCAACAAGCGGAACATCGGCGCCAAGCTCCCGGATCGCTTGTTCAACGACAGGCTTAACCTGTTGAATTTCGTTGTCATCGCGCCCCAAAATAAAAATTGATCCCTTTCGTACCCTGATTTTATGGTAGAGTTTTTCATTGATCCGTTTCTGGATCGCCTGAATCAGTTCCTGCTTGCCGGGAATTCTGGAAACGAATGTGATCTTGCCGTCAATACAAATTGTTGGTATGTTTTTAACCATCAACGCCGTCATAAACTGAATGGATTCCTTGTGTTTGATTTTATGTTCGCGCCACTCGACAATATTTTTAAATTGCGGCGCGATCTGTTTTACCGATTCTACCATATATTGACAGGGCGCGCAGGATTCTGAATCAAGTGTAATGATATCTATTATCACTTTATCCGACACGCCGTAATCGCTCATGTCAGGTATATCGGGAGTTGATTTATGTTTTTCCAGGGTGGAAATCACCTGCTGCTGATAGGGATCACGAACCAAACGGGTTACGGCTTCCAAATTTTCCGGTGGTGTCGCATAAGGCAAGTCGCATCCCGGAGCCAGAATAAAACCGGTATTACCCGCCGTTTGTATACATTCCATAGCGTTTTGCTGTGCATCCGTCTCATTGCCGAGCAGCAGGGTCATCGTCAACTGCATGTTGCCGCCAAAACTGATATTTTTTTGTTCACAGATATCGCGAACGAAATCCAGCGGGATATTTTCGTCGATGGATATGTTATCCGGTTGACAATCGGCCATGGCTTCTATGTTATGCTGGGCTTGTCCGCAGACAAAGAAAGAAGTTAATGCGCCTTTATTTTTAACGGCAGGGAAAATTTTTTTGACCGGTTCAGTGATATATTGCCGGAACTGCTCTTCACTGATTTGACTTGTCAGGGGATCGACAACGGCAATAATATCGCAGCCGGCGTCAATATAGTAAGCGGACATGGCGATAGAAACATCACGACAAAACTGAAGTAATTTTTCAACATAGACCGGTTCTTCATACATTTTCATAAACAGATCGGTCCCGGCGAGGTGCATGGCAAGCGTAAAGGGACCGGTAACCAGCCCGTAAAGTGCGATATCCGGGAATTCCCCGCGAATGGTTTTGGCGGTTTTTATAATCAGCGGAATTCGGCCTTCCGTGATTGCCGGGATATGTAAATCTTTGATTGTTTTTCCATCCGTTAGAGGATGGGTTGACACGGCGGGGGGATTTTCATCCGACCAGACCAGTTCACAACCCAGGATTTCCGCTTCCACCTGTAAATCAAACATCACCGGAATACCATCCGGATTGTATCGTTGAATAGCTTTACGGATACCGTTTAACAGATTGTTCTCATTTGTTAAATACTCAATTGCGTTAACGCAGATCAACGCGCCCCCATGGCAGCCGACAAACGGGACCCAGGGAACCCGCGGTACCGGTAACCGTTTCATTGCGGAGAGAACAAGTTCTTTGCTGTTCATTACATCTCCTTATACGTCGTTCTGATTCATCATACTATCGATCATGTTATATTACGTATCCCGAATGATCAGATCAGGTTGTATAACATACTGGCTGTAGCGGACATCCTGTCCGTTTAAATGCTGTCGGATTATGTCGGCTGTCTTTTCGGCCAATTCCCTGCAGTGGCTGTCGATTGACGTTATTTTGGGTGTGAAATATTTTGCCAGATCGGTATTACCATAGCTGATAACAGAAATGTCATCCGGGATCCGGGAATGCCATTGTAACAGACGACCGATAATTCGGATCGCGTCGGCATCATCGCTGCAGAAGATACCGGTTATATTGTTTTGAGTTAAAAATTCCGGTGTAACGGTCTGCACATTGTCCAGTACAAAGGCTTTCCGGTCCGGGGTTTCCTGTTCGACAAAGTTTTTGAATGTCCCTTCCATTAATTCCTGCACCATATTTCGTCCCGCCCAGATTCCATTTTTGATAAAAGTCAGATTACCATTGTTTGTGTCCGTCAAATACTGAACCGCCCGCTTTACACCAAGGTCGTAACTCTGAATGGCATAGGTGAAATAGGACCCGGCCATGGTATGATCGAGTAATGTGACGACCGTTCCGCCGGACACCAGATGTTTATAAAAATCGGCGGTTTTTGTTTCATCCAGCGTGGGGACAACAATAACC
Source organism: Candidatus Zhuqueibacterota bacterium (assembly GCA_016934825.1). Lineage (GTDB taxonomy): Bacteria > Zhuqueibacterota > Zhuqueibacteria > Residuimicrobiales > Krinioviventaceae > Fontivivens. The sequence goes on along the minus strand of JAFGSB010000070.1, from coordinate 106,252 downwards.
GCTTCGTAGCGCTGCTGTATCATTGTACCGACAAGCCGAATTTCCTCCTGCCAGTTGTTATAATCAATAAAATGTTCCATTTTTTTACCGGCTGTAAAAGCGAATTCCCTTAAAAAGGTCAACAGGCTGTCGATCTGGGCGGAAAAAAACGGCACTACGACACCCCAGACGGCTTTTCTGGGTCCCAGATCCGCGACAAAGGAACCTTTACCCGCCTTTTGCAGAATCAGTTTATCGGCGGCAAGCTTATTTAACACCATTTTTGCCGTTTCCCGGGATACGTTAAAACGGCCGATTATACGGTTAATGGAATCGATCCGTGAACCGGGAGGGAATTCCTGGGTCAGTATGGCCTGTTTATAAAAATCATAAAGCTGCTGGTATATGGGTATAAATTTTTGTTCGGTTTCCATAAAAAAATTATTTAAAATTACCAATATACGGACATTTGCCCGGCCGCACTCTTACCTTTTCAATTTATATATTAACGCTTGCGGAGTTTTTTTTGTTTGATTATATATATATTGTCCAATAATTGTTTTTGATGTTTATTCGAATAACAGTTATGTAGTGTTTATATATACGGTAAGCGGTTTTTTTTGAATTCGTTTATAAGTAGAATTTAATATAGTCGTAAATAAAATGCAAGTAAAAAATACATCACATCACATCACATTTAGAAAACAAAAGAAAACTGTAAATTTATAATAAAGAATTATTTTAAAAGGGTGATTCGTTTATGTCGGTATTCAATAGACCGGCTTATCCCGTTTTAGAGTTGGTTTACCGGTAAATACTGATCATGGTTAACTTCCTGTGTACAAATAAAATGCCGGTATCGCCGGGGGAATGGGATTTTTTCAGTACGGGGCTAATACATGATTTTATTCACACCCCGGAGTTTGTCAGCCCCCGGGGTGTGGTAATTTTTCAATGGAAAACAGGTTGTAAACTTTACAAACCAATTCCGGCCATGAACCTGTACATCCTGCCCGGCATGGGGTAAGATTCTACAATGGTATACTTTTCATCAAACATATTCAAAACCGATAAAATAAAATTAAATTTAATATTGCCAATGACAGGTTGACATGCCAGATCCGCATCGACCACCGTATGTGGATCGAGCGAGTTTTCATTCATTTCATTTGTATATCTTTTACCCAGGTGTGTGGCCGTTAAAGTAATATGAATGGCTTTCAAATCAACCCCGGCGGACAGACCGGCGGAAAGGGGAGAGCGGTAAGTTAATTTTTTCCCGTCCAGTCCGGGGATGCCGCTTTTATTTATGGCGGACATGCGCGTAATATTCAGTTCTGTCGACAGGAACCCGGCCAGTTTGCTGACGGAAATGGTTAACTCCTGTCCGCATAAACGGGCGGCGCTTACATTGTCCGGCATAAATTTACCGGATTTTGAATCCAGCCCCCAATTGATCAGGTTGTCGGCATTTTTATCAAAGTAACATATATCCGCGCTCATACCGCCCGCCAACGGCAGGTCGGCCCGCAAACCGATTTCATAATTATCGGATTTTTCCACTTCCAGATCGGGATTCCCTTTCGTGAACATATCCTCCGCCCAGTACAGGTCGTTAAAGGAAGGGGCGCGAAAAGAGCGTCCCCAACTGCCGCGCAGGCCTAAATATTTTAGTCCCGGTTTGGATAGAAGAAGTCCGATCCGTGGATTGACCACATTGCCAAAATCGGAAAAAGAATCGAACCGGAGAGAGGGCATCACCATAATGGAAAACGGACTGCCGGAAGATAATAAATTGAATTCTCCGAAAGCAAAAAATGCGGTGTTGTCCCTGGAATGGTGCCCGACATCGCTTCCCTCGCCGTTATCCTGTTGTATTGAAAAACCGAATACCAGGATTTGCCGGGTTATTTTTATGTCGCCCTGAACATTTAAGCCGTAAAATTCGGCGTCATTCTGGCTGTCGGTCGGGAAATAGGGATTCCGGTCAACATAATGAATATTGTGTTTATGATAAAATGTACCGACCCTGAAAGTAAGATAATTTACCGGTGTTGATTCCAGTTTTAAATGGTAACGGGCGCTTTCATCCTGCTGTTCCCCGTCGACAGTCGGATAGACCAGGGAACCTGGCACGCCCCGGTCTATTTTGGTCCATTCGCCCAGTGCGTTTATTTTGGTTGCGGGCGACACGTCCCAGGATATTTTACCGAAATATGAATTTTGTTCCAGTCCGGCATTATTACGGACAAGGGCTTCGGTTTTGCCGTTGTCGGCATTTTTGTTTTCGTATTCGAAATCGCCGTCGCTTGTTATCCGGTTGGCCGCAAGCAGATAGCTGACATGCCCCAGGCCTTGATTGACGGACAGATTTGTTTTTCGTAAACCGAATGAACCGAGAGTCGTATTCATGGAACCATGAAGTTTACCGTCATTGGAATGTGATTTACTGATCAAATTGACAACGCCCGCCATCGCATCGGCGCCGTACAGGGACGAATAACCATCCTGTACGATTTCGATTTTCTCCAAAGATTGTAGTGATATGGTACTCAAATCGATTCCGCCGTTGAGAGGGGAATTGATACGCTGTCCGTCCCATAAAATAAGCACCTGTTCAAAGGTGGAGCCGCGCAGCGAAATGGTTTCCATTGCGCCCGTACTGCCATACGTTTTTAATGACAAGCCTGAAACCGGTTTGATCGCTTCGCCGATGGAAATAACATTTCTATTTTCCAGGACATCAGCGGATATGATGGCCCCGGAAACCGGCAGATCACGCAGCAAAGACCGGTTCCTTGTCGCGGTTATCATGATACTTTGACCCTCAATAACGACCGGCGTCAGCTCAACGTAAATATTTTTTTGTTGTCCGGCGCCCAACCTCAGGTTGATTATTTCTTCGTGTTTATAACCAATTGCTGAAATAATTAACCTGCAGGCGCCCGCTGGGGTATTTTTAATGTGAAAAAAGCCGTCGGCATTTGTGGCCGAGCCGATATTTTCATTTTCTATTGAAACATTGACGTCGGAAATGGGCATTTTTGAGACGATATCCACAACCCTGCCCGTCAGGGTTGCACCCAAAAGCCCTGCCGCCAAAGTATGTAACATCCAAATTCCTATAAAAAATAACCTGATTGTTTTGTTCATGGCTGCTCCTTAAATGTTCTATGGTTATTGATTATTTACAGTTTTATTTACCGCAAGTGAAAATGCCGGAACAAACTGTAAACCGGTATTTTACGTTTCGTTATAAAAAACTGTCTGATTGAAAAAATGCTGTGAACAAACTTTCAGGTGAGAATAATAAAATTTCCGTATTATAACTACGGAATATTCCCTTGAAGTAGGACGGCATGCCTCACCCGCGAAGGCTGCTCACTCTTAATTTTTGGCAGGTCTCCTGGCTCCGGGTGTCAAGTCTTTAACCGCGCCTTCCCGGAAAATCCAGTGGCTTTGTCCTTAGATGACAATTGCGGTTATTGTAACCCGTCACAGTAGCGGGGCTGCGCCGGATTTTCACCGGCTTCCCTTTTCATTCTGTAATGAAACCAAAATTTTGATGTAAATAATATATTGATATTCTTTTTATTGAGCAAGCAATTTTTATATTTTTTTTTATTACCGGCGTCCGGTATATTTGTAAAATCCGGGATTTTCATCAATGAATTTGTACCCAGTACGAGTAACTCAACGAAAAAACTTGCTATTCAGGCTATTTTTGATATATTACTTTAACGGGAATATAATACAAGTTTTTGATCCTATGTTTTAACGTGAGTAAACAAAGAAGAATTGGACAGTCATGATAACCGCTTCAATCTCATTAATGGCAGTTAAAAGAGCGAAAAATTATAAATGAACAGGTTTTCAGGAATTATAGACGAATGGATATTTCTATTGTTATTCCGGTTTTTGAAGAGAGCAAAAAAATTGGTATTGATATTGAAGCGGCCTCGTTGTTCCTTATCAACAATTCCTTAGAGGGGGAAATAATCGTCGTCGATGACGGCAGCCGGGATAATACGGCGGAAGCTGCAAAAAACACCGAAACTCCCCCGGAGATCAGGTTGAAGGTTATTTATTATAAAGAAAATACCGGCAAAGGATACGCCGTCCGTACCGGTATGAACAGCTCGTCGGGCGATATCGTGATGTTTATCGACAGCGGAAATTGTGTGTCTTATGATCATGTTTTGCGGGGATTACAACTGCTCAGAAATGATGTTTGTGATATTGCCCATGGTTCACGCTATTTACCGGAAAGCCGGATTTTAAAACCACATAAATGGACCAGGCGGATTTCTTCATATTTATTCAGAAAATTTTTAACTTTTTTTATGAAAATACCTTCCGGTCTTACCGACACGCAATGCGGGCTGAAAATGTATAAAGGCGAACTCGGCCGTTCCCTGTACGGTAAATGTATAACTAACGGATTTATGCTGGATATTGAGGTTATTCTTCGCGCCTGGCATGCAGGATTCCGGATTTTAGAGTTCCCCATAGACTGGACGGCAGATTCCGACAGCCGTTTATCACTCAGCCGGGTGCCGGTGAATATGATCAGGGAATTGTTGAGGATAAAAAAAGTATTGTCGATCGAGAAAAAGGGGATAAAATAAATTTATTGATACCGGCCAAAACAGTGCATTCTGTTATTTTCTTTTTCATTAACATCATTTTCGTTCAGAATTACGCTGTAAATATCCGGGTGTTGACCGCAATATTGTTCAATTTCCATCAATGACATAATCATAAATGCCGTGGACAGGGCGTCGCATTCGGCGGCATCAGAAGCAAACGTCCACACGGCCCTTTTCTTCCGCAAGGGGGCGGCCGTGCGCGGATCGATGATATGACTCCCCTTTTGCAGACCCGAGCCGCTCATTGCCCTGTTTTTTAATATATATTTACTGATCATTTTATGCGAGTGGAACGGATCGCTGATCGATACAGGCCAGCCCTTTTCTCCCGTTAATTCGCCGCGGGCCAGAACCGAGCTCATCCCGCCGTGAATCAAAAAGCTGTTGATGTCCCATTCCTGTAAAAGTTCCGCCATCCGGTCTACGGCATAACCTTTACCATAGCCCCCAAGATCAATACGGACCGGAGAATCCGTCAGCTCAACGGTATAATCACTATCATGAATCAACAAAAGATCCATTCCCGTTAAGCTTTTGGCCGAAACGACCTCTTTTTGTGAGGGCCGCCGCAGGGTTTTATCTTTATTGAGCCAGCACTCCGTCAGGGATCCTACCGTTATATCAAATGCTCCGTCCGTCTCCGAATAAAAACGGGAACACTCCTGTAAGCAATTTAATGCATCCAGGCCTATCCGGACGGGCACATGCGCCGCGGAATTGTTAATTCTCGCGATGTCGCTGTTTTCCAGGAAACGGCTCAGGTCCATTTCCAGGTTATCGAGTAGTTGAAAGGCCTCCCATGACGCCTGCTGCGCGTAGGATGCGTCTTCGTCACAAATAAAAATTTCATAAATGGTTGCCATGGCCTTATGAGAATACCGGTTGGTCTTATGTTGGGCGGAAAATCCGCTTTGCTGTAAGATATTGTTTATCGAGATATCATTCATAATCAACTTCTTTTGTTACCGATTTGTATCCGGGGTTTGTTGATAATAATACCGGTCCCAGAGTTCTTTTTTAACATAACCGCGTATTTCGACCAGCGGGCGTAGTTCCATATATGTATCAAAAAGCGGGACATATAAATTTTTTTGACCCGGCGGGGGGAGCTCGTAAAGTTTATACATAACATCCGGTTCGAGCCGGGGCGAGGCGAGAATTATGGGGGCCGCGGGATTCTGCATATTCACTTTATTCCACCAGCCGATATTGGGGAATTCCCGCAAATACCAGGGCAGTGGCCAGTAATCATCATCCGGACAAATGACTTCAATATATGTGTTGAATCCATCCGGGTTTATTTTGGCCAGGTCCTTAATACGCTGCGTGATCGTGAAAATATCTTTTCCGGGGTGTGAGTAAACATAAGGATTTCCCGGATCGGTGTAATATTTAAAATTGGATAAATAACTTTGCCAAATCAGGTGCGTTCCGCCCGCAAAAAAAATAAGGCCAAGTACCAGTTTGGTCATAAAGCCGGAACGCAATTTGAATAAATAAATTATCCCGGCGCCGGCCAGCAGAATCAATCCATGCAAAAAACCCAGCATAATCCAGGGTGTTTTATATGGAATTATTGAATGAACGACAGCCAATATAAATGTATAAAGGGCAATAAAGCGTAAAAAAGCGGTATCAACTTTTTTTACGCCGTGGCTCAAAACCGCAACAAAAAATCCCAGCGCACCTGAAATAAGGATAAAAACCTCGGTCCATACCGGGCCGTTCATGCTTTTGGAATATAACAATAACTTAAAATAATAATCCCAGGGATAAATGTGAAAGTTGAAATTACCGGCTTTAAAAAAATATGATTTAAAAGTGAGAATCGAATCCAGCACGCCTTTTGGATTACGGCCGAAAGAGGAAAAGAACAGGGCGGAAACGATCGCGGCGGATAAAATAAAAACGGCCGAATGCCGTAAAATGGTTTTTCTGTCAAAAGAGGTTGGAAAAGGATCCTTCCGGTACCAGAACAACCAGACGAGGAATAACGCCAGTCCCATCGCACCATAAACGATAATACACGTTTCTTTGGTCGCATGCATCAGTCCGAAAAAAAGTCCGGCAGAAGCCGCCCAGAATATATTTTTGCTTTTCAGATAGCGATAGCCGGAAACAATGACGCCGAAGCTGAAACATACGAGCAGTATTTCCATGATATAATAACGACTGTAAAAGACCATGGCAGGAGAAACCGCCGTAAAAAAGGCGCCCGCGAGGATAACCGGCCAGCTTAACCCGTCAACCACCAATAAAAGCAGTAATATTAATCCGATCCCGAAAGCAACCGGAATGAGACGCAAAGTGGCTTCATCCGTATCAATAAATGTTTTTTGAGCTTTTAACCAGGCCGGAATCAGGGTAAAGTAATTGAGTGTGGGCCCATGATATTCATTGCTGTCGTATGAGTATTCCCCTTTTTCAAGCAGCGTTCCGAACTTGACGGCGTGAATGGCTTCATCGGTATGCATTGGACGCATGGTTAACCGCGGCAGCCGGAGAGCCGCCGCGATCAGCAAGATAATAAAAAAAACGAAAATTTTACTTAAAGTATATTTCACTTCACCGGGGTACCGTAAACGGCTACCTCAATATAATGATTCAGATCATTATTGTTATTTCCATTACTGTACAGTCGGACATAACGGCCCTGTACGCCCTTGGCGTCGATCAGTTTACCCTCCGCCGTTTCAACATAATGCATATCTTTACCCACACCCAGGCCCGCGGAATTGTCAATGTCGTTATTGAAAATAGTTGTCACACCTTTGACAAAATTGGGGTCGTCTGATACCTGGATAATAACATCAAAATATATGCGCGGCTGTTTGTGAAAATGCCAAACGATTACCGCATAAATATTATAACGGGCTTCCAGATCAATGGTAACGTGCTGCAGAAATGGTCCCAATTCCACATAACTGCCGTCGGCGGCCTCTTTGTCGTCGTCGGTGATCATATCAATTTCACCGATAATCGGTTCTTCGTCCGTACTGGCGATGGGTTTACCCAGGGCAACATTTTCAGTCCCGGCCGGGGCAAGAAACGGTGGACGGGCCTTGCCAAGCGGTTTTTCCAGGTTCGGTACTTGTAAATTTTGCGGCGTACCGACAAACATGGGTTTTGGCAGTTTGATCTCAATCGGTTTCATATCCTGGGCGTTTGCTGTGCCGGTTAATTGTATCAGGCCAATGAAAACAAACACATACATTAAAACGGAAAAAATTAAAATACATTTTGAAATATTTTTGGTTAACATTTTGATATTTCTCCTTTTACTGATGTATGGAATTATATTTTTTACTATTTTTTTCTTTTTTTGTTTCAGATCTTTACGTCTTTATCATTATGAATTTATAAAACGGTTTAATCCGGGTCAAAAACGGTTAACAATTATACTTTGACAAAAATAAATCCGAACCGGATTTACAAGGCATAATATACAGGAAAAAACCCGTATATGCAAGTATGAGAATTATTGATAGATTAATAAAAATCGATTTTACAATTCATGATTTCCGAACGGCTTTTGCAGATATGTATGCTATAATAAAGAACAATACAGTATACCTTTTGTAATACATATCTCCCCCCAATTCCGTATTGTATTGATTTCCATTAAGGTCCGTAATCAACCGGACACCAAAATCCGATTTAAATATAGAATTCGTTTGGTTCGTATTTGAGCTTTAGACCGGACTCGACCGCCTGGTTTACCTTTAATACGGTAACAGCAGTTTCATAGCCCGCATCGGCGGGACAATTTAATGTGTCCTTACCGCGGATCGTGTTAAAGAAATTTTCCAGGTGGGGTTTATGGTAAGGATCATTAAATTCAACCGGGATACCATACTCCGGCGGAGCAACGGTTTCCCTGACATCCAGGGTAACGTTGTCTTCCGGTTTTTTTGCTTCGACGGGATTGTTTATATATTCGATATTCACCCATTTTTGCCAATCCGGAGCGGATTGTTCACGGTAAACACCTCCCCTGCCGGCGGATTCCGAAATATATAGCGTACCCTGGTCTCCCATGAAATTTTCATAATATCCCTGGTTGCTGTTGGTTGTCAGGGTTTGGTAAAAAGCGCGTACAATATTTTCTTTGGTTTTATACTCAAAGATAGCCATAACCGAATCATACCACTGGTGGGTTGCTTTGTCATAATAGTCTGTTCCGCCGCTGGCAAAGACAGATCCAGGATTGGCCCCTAAAAACCAGTTAAAAATATCAATCTGATGAGATCCCAGATCGACAATGGGACCGCCCCCAAGATTCCGATACCAGCGCCAGTTGCGGAACCGGGTCATGGACCCGTATCCATATTTTTTCAAAACAGCAGGCGGTAAAACATATTTTCTCGGCCATCCCAGATCAGGCTGTACGGCGCGGTTCCACTGTGCGTTAATGGTTGTTATACGGCCAAGTATTTTGGCTTCCTGAATTAATTTGTCGTAACAATGTATATATCTTGGATTGCTTCTGCGCTGGTGCCCGATCTGTAATAATTTACCCGATTCACGGGCCGTCTGAACCATTTGTTTGGCTTTTTCCAGTGAATTGGACATCTCTTTTTCACAATACACATGCAGACCTGCATTCATACAATCAATTGTTTGATCCGCATGCCAAAAATCCGGTGTCGCGATGATGACCGCATCCAGTTCTTTTTCATCGTTCAGCATATCACGGTAATCTTCGTACGTGTTTACCTTGTGACCATATTTATCCAAAATACGGGCAGCCCTTGCCTGGTTATATTCCGTCCATATATCACATACAGCCCGAAACCGCAAACCGGGTATTTTAAGGCAGGCATCCAGTAAAACCTGGCCCTGCGAGCCGACGCCCAACAGGGCCACATTTATATCATCATTTTTTGCAGGCAACGATTGACTTTCCGTCCGGGAGGACAGCAGCAATCCTGCACCCGCAGTAACCGATAAAGTGAGAAAATTTCGCCTGTCTAAACGCTGTGACTGTCTTTGCTCGTTCATGTCCGATCCACATACTGTTTAAATAATGTTTCAAAGGGGTTTTATTTTCAGATTACGGAACCATACCGGCTGACCGTGGTCCTGAAAGCCGATATATCCGACACGGGGCATATCTTTATATGCGGTATTGAATTTGTTCGGGGTGCCATCCGGATTTTTATGCGCTTCGGTCCAGTTATTCAGGTTCATATCTATAATCTGTTCGCCGTTAAGGACAACGTAAATTTTATTATCCAGACAGGTTATTGTATAATGGTTCCATTCGCCGGCTTTTTTAGCGACATTCTTTTTCGGCGACATACAGTCGTATATCGCGCCGCAGGCGCCGTATTTTGTGCCATCCGTTGTTTCGTGTATCTGTACTTCGATTCCGGTGTGAACATAATTTTTCAGATCACCGGTTCGGAAAAAGATGCCGCTGTTTGCCCCTTCCGATACCATATATTCCAGATCAAGAATAAAGTTTCCGTAGCGGTCATTGGTCCAGATATAATCGCCGCCGTGACGGGTCAGGACACCGTCCTGCATGGTCCATGTTCCTTCTTTAAAAGTGCAATTCGACAGGCTTTCGTCGAATAAATTTTGCCAGCCGGAAGGATTTAATTGTGCGGCAATTTTATTGAAATACGCAACGGACTGGCGTATTTCCGGCAGGGAATTTTCCCAGTTATATTCATATTCTATGGAAAAAACACCTTTGAATTTCTGCCTGTCAAGTTCCGTTAAAACAGCCTGTATATCCGCTTTGCCGGTGCCCCAAATAACATCATGGGCTTCCATGACGTCGAATTCGTTCAGGTCCTTCAGGTGCATACTGATAATCCGGCCTTCAAGTTTTTTCAATGCCTCTATCGGATTTACACCGGACCGCATCCAGTGGCCGGTATCGCCGCAGGCGCCGATCCGTTTACTGCGGCCTTTACACACTTCCAGCACTTTATCGGGATTCCAGTAATATGATGGTTTGGGATGATTATGGATAGCAACGTTGATTTGATATTCCCCGCAAAGCCTGTCGATCAGATCAAAGGCATCTTCCGGCGGTTCCGATATGATTGTTTCGATCCCCATATCTTTTGCAAAATCAAATACTTTCCGGCATTCGGTTTCGTCATTGGGCAGGCCGACAACGCCGTAATTTATCAGTTTAATTCCGTTCGATGCAAGTTTCTGTTTGACCTGCTGCCGCAGATCGGCCGGCATAGAATGGATCAGTTTTGCATCCGGATTTTCTGCCGACAATGTTTGTCCCGGGTAAGCCTCTACCCAATCCAGACCGAGCGAAGCGATTTTATCCAGGGCTTCGTAGAAAGTAAAGCGGTTAAAAGTATATGCCTGTGATCCCAGCCGCCATCCGTCGTAAGAATCGGTTGCGGGATGATAGTCAACAGGCAACTCCTGCTTTGGGGAACCGGTACAGATCGTTACCAGAAACCCCAAAGACAGGATCAATAAAAATGAATTTGAAAAAGTCAATTTGATTTTCATCGATTAAATTGCCTATTTTTTTATGTATTATTTAAAATAAAAGTATTACAGTTCCCAGCCCTCGCGATATTCCATTTTGAGATATTGGTTCGCTTCTTCCAGGTTGGTGATTTCCATTTTGACCGGATCCCATTCCAGGATGGTATTTTTTTCTTTCATGCGGGTTGCTATATTACCAAGCAGCATGGTTTCCGTTAACGGACCGGCATAGCTGAAATCTGTGGTCGATTTTTTACCTGTCTTAATAGCTTCAATCCATTCGAGATAAATACCGGGTGAACGCGGAATAGTTTTCTCCGGACGGTTGTATTCTTTCATTTTGGTTTCGGGAATAATCCTCGGATTATCACCGTAAGTACCATGCATTAATATGCCCTTATCGCCGATGTAAATAACACCGCCGCCGCCGTCACCCATCTTACGGCCTGGCTCGAGTACTGCCGGTCGCGGAGGTGTTAAACCGCCGTCGTACCATGATAATTTAACGGGCGGTTTGTTTCCCCTGGCCGGGAATGTGTAATGTACAATTGAAGCCATTGGGAAAGAATCTTCCGTCATGGGTGTTGATGAAGATTGAATCGTCTCCGGATATTCCAGTCCCAGAGCCCAGTACGGATGGTCCAGAATATGCGCACCCATATCGCCGACGGCCCCGGTACCGAAATCGAACCAGCCCCGCCATGCGAACGGACAATAAGCCGGATGATACGGACGCCATGGGGCCGGCCCCAACCATAAATTCCAGTCCAATGTGGGCGGAACGGAAGGAATCTCTTTGGGTCTTTCAATACCCTGCGGCCAGATCGGGCGGTTTGTCCAGGCGTGCACTTCCCGGACGTCGCCGATTGCGCCGTCCCAAATCCATTCGTTTACCAGTCGCGCGCCCTCGCTGGCATGACCCTGATTACCCATTTGGGTCACAACACCTGTTTCTTTTGCGGTTTCCGCAAGAAGTCTGGCTTCATATACGGTATGGGTCAGCGGTTTCTGACAATAGATATGTTTACCCATTTTCATTGCTTTCATGGCAATCACGGCATGAGTATGGTCCGGTGTACTGATTACCACGGCATCAATATCCTTTTCTTTATCAAGCATTACGCGAAAATCACGATATCTTTTTGCTTTTTCAAATTGAGCCATTAGTTCCGGTTTGTCTTTATGCTCTTCTTCAAAACTTTTATACTGGGTTTGATCGACTTCGCAGAGCGCGACGATATTTTCGGAACTGACGCCATCTATATCGGTTTTACCTTTTCCGCCAACACCGACACAGGCAATATTCAGTTTGTCACTCGGCGACTTTTTCCCGGGTCCTCCCAACACATGGCTTGGTACAATTGTGAAGGCAGCAGCTGCTATTGCGGAACTGCCCAAAAAATTTCGCCGGGAAATTTCCTTTTCCGCGTTTTTGTTTTGCTTTTGATCGTTCATGCCATCCTCCTATTATCTTTGATTTTATATTAATGATTATAAACTACTAATTTATTATATGCATTTCAATGATAAAAATAGCAGAGGTTAAAAATTTTTTGTTTTAAGTTTTTCAAATAAAATTTTCCGGTTCTCAATAAACGTTTTTACCAACTTTTCACATACCTATATTTCAAATTCACGGGATCGTTGACATAACATCGATCCATGAACTGCCTCGATACAGATTTATGGTGCTTACATCAGGAATCAACCGGGTTGATGTTTATTAATAATAAAATATAGTCGATAGTGAATATGATGTATAAAAATGTTTTTATGAATTACATATGTTTTCCATTAATCGGCACAAGCGAAATTTTTCCACTTGTGCCGATATGCCTGCTTTGCGTGCAAATTTTCAGTAAATTACCAAATTCAATGCTTTATATTTATCAAATTTATTTCAATCTTTCTAAAAGCCTGTCAACCCGGTCACGCAGTGGTGTATTTTCGGTGATGTTTGTAATTTTTATTAATATTTCCCTTATTTTCGCCGTGTCGCCGTTTTCAATATGTCCAGCCAAACTTACAGCGGCCACTTCCGCTTCGGGTTGAAGATTTGGATCATCAAGATACATAGCCGTGGCCTCAAGGGCAGCCATGGATTTCAGGTTTGCCATTCCCGATAATACCAGTCTTTTTTCATTTAGTTCCGTGGCGAGGGTCATGGCTTCCTGGTATAATTTCAGGGATTCGGCATCGGAACGGTCACTTTCAATTTTTAACAGGCCTATATACCCTCTTAACGCCAGAATGCGCTGGGTTTCATCAACAGAGTTTTTAGCAATATTCAGAAGATCATGAGCCGGTTCCGCATCTGGCCAGTTAGACAGGGCGCTAATTGCCGCCAATTTTAAATCTGCATTGTCACTGTTTAAAATTTGCTTTAAAACCGGCAAACAATTTTTATCGCCGATTTTACCCAAAACTTCCAACAGAGAACTTTTGGCTTCAATATTATCAACCGACGGCAAAATATCCAATACCGGCTTTGCCTGATTATCTTCACTCTTTTGCGCTATAGCAACAACTGTTATCTCCGCTTCATTACGGATTGTGTTGTTTTCTTCCCTGATCAATAATTGAATGATATCATTTATGGATTCTGGGCCTGCTATTACGGCCAGTGATTTGTACGATTCCCGGCGTACGGAACGTTCCGGGTCTGCCGCAGTTTTCAAAAGGGTATTTGTGGCAGCTACAATATTGCGTTCCGCTACGCTGCGAATTAATTCTACTTTATTATCGGTTTCAGCGTCCGGAATTTGCGCGATGATATTACGGTCAATGGAAGCTCCGTGTAGTAAATTGAGACTAACTCTCGCCGCTTCCTGTTCATCTGCTTTTGTCTCAGCCGCTATTTTGGTCAATAAAGCGATATCGGAATCATTACCCACATTTGCCAGCGCCTTTAGCGCGGCAACACGAACCGGTTGTTCATTGTCGGTCACCGCTGCGACAACGGCGCTTCGCGCCGACAGCTCGCCGCGATCCGAAAATGCGGAAATCAATTGAATCTTTCCCTGGATCGATAAATTAGGTAATTCGACTATTACCGGCTGCAAATCCGTATTTTGGGATAATTCACGTATTAAACCGATTGCCGCAGGATGTAACTCCGGTGGATCGCTTTTAAGCGAGTTGAGTATGATATCCACTGCATTCTGTTTGTTGGTTTGTACCAATCCCCGTAATGCGGCGGCACGAACGGGTATCGATTCATTTCCTTTGTACAATGACTGGAAAATTGAATTCGCCTGAGCTGTTTTGTCACGGGCGGCCAGTTTATCCGCACATTTTAAATAAGCATCCAATACATAATGCCTCAGGTTCCCGGAGATTTTATCTTTTGCACCGGCAAGAATGTCCGTCGCGTTATCGTTGCCGATTTTTCCAAGCGCGGCAATCGCCGCTTCAGCTACGGCAGGATCGGGATCGTATACAAGTTTCCCCAAATTTTTTACAGACTTTACTACTTTTTTTTGTCCCAATGTGTTAATAATACCGATTTTGGTTTTCCCTTTTGCCTTTGCAAGAGCTTTCAAAATGGCTTCGTCGGCAAAGGATCCCGGAATACGTTCCAGGGCGTATAAAGCAATATCGGCGGTTTTTTCGTCGGTCAACATTTTTGCCAGTGTTGGAACTGATTTATCCGTTCCGATTATGCTGATTTGTTGACAAACAAATTGTTTACCGGCAAATAAAGCGTCCGAATTTAAAAAATTCAGCATTTCTTTTTCGATCAGGCCCTTTAGTTCCGGGTTATCGAGCGACGAGCGAATCAGGTCGCTCAATTGGGTCAATGATTCTCGACTTGAACCATAATCATAATTTTTTATTTCCGTTAATCGTTCTATGAGTTGAGAAATGGTTTCGTCGTTAGAGTTCTCAGGCATATATGCCTTTACAAAGGAGAAATTCGCAATCATTATGATAGTGACCGCCAGCGCGGCAACGGAAAACACTTTTTTTAGATGACTCATTCTCGACTCCAAATTTTTAGTTAAAATTAAAATTGTTTATACCTGTGTTAACTTAATCATTAAAATACAATAATTTATCCTGTTATTATAATTATGACAAACGCCAAGGACTGCGCATGGGCGGAGCTATCATTTTATTTGCTTCCGGACTGTTGGTAATCTGTTCCAGTTTCGGGTCCCATAACAGTTTTTGTTCCGTCAGCATGGCAATATTTAGCAAATGACATATCGTTGCCGTCCTGTGTCCGGTTTCAGCGTCTGCCATCGGTTTATTACGTGTGATGACGCAATCCAGGAAATTACGTTGATGCCCGGGACTGCGACCGACATGGATCTCGTCAGGCTCAATGATTTCCTGGACGATGGATTTTGGCTCCGATTCAAGGCGTCCGCCGTGAATATGGATAAAAATCCAGCCGTCTGTGCCTTCAAATTTGATGCCGCGCGGCAGGTCATATTTGCCGATCAACTGGACGCCGTTTGCGTAGCGGCATTGGTAATTATAGTTGATAAATGTGTTAAAAAGTCCGTCCCTGGGAGCTTCACCGATCCCGGAGAATTCAACCGGACCAGTTTCATCCGTTCCCATCACCAGTTGGGCCAGGTCCAGGATATGAGCGCCGCGGTCGGTCATTTCACCGCCGCCGTAGCTTAAAATATATCGCCACCAGAAATGAGACCGTTTTTTGGTATACGACGCCCAGGGTGTCGGCCCCAGCCAGAAATCATAATCGAGACCGGGGGGTACGGGCATTATGGGTTGAGGCGGAATAGCGACGTCATTGTCAATCGGCATATTAACACGAATTGTATGCAGTTTGCCGATACGGCCGTTTTGGATCAATTCCGCGGCGTAACGCACACTGTGATTGGAACGTTCATGACTGCCGGTTTGCAGGATGCGTTCATATCGTTTTACGGCGTCGCTGACCGCCCGGCCTTCTACTATGGTATTTGTTAACGGTTTTTCACAATATATATCTTTACCGGCTTTTGCCGCGGCTATCGAGATCAGGCCATGCCAGTGGTCGGGAGTACATACCGTAACCGCGTCAATGTCTTTCCGGGCCAGCAGATCCCGGAAATCATGATAAGTGTCACAGCCCTTATAAGACCCGGATGTCGTTTGTTCCGCGTAAAAAGTTTCAACTCTTTCCAGTGCCGGTTTCAGGCCCGCAGTAGTTCCTTTGAACTGGTACAGCATGTCATAATCGTCACTGCCCTCATTTACATCACAAAGCGCGACGACCTGAACATCGGGTTGGTTTAAAAAAGCCCGCAGGTTAAAAGTCCCCTGGCCGCCCAGGCCGATACAGCCCATTACTATCCGGTCACTTGGGGCCGGACGGTTTTCGTTCCCAAGCGCTGAAGAGGAGATAATATAGGGGAACCCAAGCAGGGCCGCCGCCGTACTTCCGGCTGTATTTTTTAAGAAATCTCGTCTGTTTAATTTTTTTTGTTTGTGCATGAGATTACCTCACATTAATATTAATTTATATATGCCACGGACTGCGCATAGAATTACCAAGCATACGAGAGGCAGTCGGATCATTAATTATTTCTTCGGTATCTGGATTAAAACGTATCTTTCTCCCCAGCAGCATGGAAATTTGTCCCAGGTGCCCCGGTGTAGCGGAACGATGGGCGACTTCACAGGGAGCCAATGTGGCGCTCCGGGTTCTGACGCAGTCCAGAAAGTTACGAAAATGGCCTTTGGACTGCAAAAGATGAATTTCATCGGGAGCAAAAATTTCGTGCAATAAGGATTTGGGATTGGCATCAAGACCGCCCCGGTCTACCCAGACCCAGCCGTGTTCACCGATCCATTTTGTGCCTGAACGGATATCCGGATAGCCGCCGGCCAGGATAATTTTTATGCCGTTGGCATATTTTGTATTGACCCGGTATTTTGTCGCGGTATTCCACAAACCGGTTTTCGGATATTCGCCCGTACCGTCAATTTCAACCGGACCGGTATGCTCAAGTCCCAGACCCCAGTGAGCGATATCGAGGTGGTGACCGACCCAGTCCGTTATCTGGCCGCCGCCATAGTCGAGATTCCAGCGCCAGTTTTTATGCACCCGTGCGACCGCATAGGGCGCGTAGGGCGCGGGACCGAGCCACCTGTCATAATCCAGTTCAGGCGGTGGGGCGGTAATAGCTTCCTGTCCTTTTGTGCCGGCGAAATCCGTATGCCCCGAAGGCAACCCGACCTCGACGGTATGCACTTTTCCGATCCGGCCGTTGAGCACCAGTTCACAGGCAAAACGGAAATTGGCCTGCGACCGCTGCCAACTCCCGGTTTGCCAGATACGGTTATACCTTTTAACGGTATTACACATGGCGCGTCCTTCGGTAATGCTGTGAGCAAGCGGTTTTTCACCGTAAATATCCTTACCCGCTTTTGCCGCGGCAATGGCGGGAATAGAATGCCAGTGATCCGGAAGACCCAGCGATATGACATCGATATCATCCCGTGCGATCAGTTCCTCAAAAAAATGGTAGGTGAGACAATCCTGATTGCCATATTTTTTATCGACAATTGTTTTGGCATTTTGAAGATGATTTTTATCAATATCACATACGGCAATGATGTGGGCATCCGGTTCTTCCAAAAAGTTTTCCATATTACTTGTGCCCTGCCATCCAACCCCGATACAGCCCATTGTAATTTTGTCACTGGGAGCTATATTACCGGATTTACCCAGCACAGCAGCGGGCACAATATAGGGAAACCCCAAAGCGCAGATCGCGGCCCCGGTTGCATCCTTTAAAAAACGACGTCGATTTATATTCGTTTTCGATGGCATCACAAATCTCCTTTTTCAATTCATCAATATATTATATGCGCCAGGGGCTCCGTTTGTACCGTGATAACAAACGGTTGGCCTCTTCATCATTTTTAAATTCCTCTTTCAACGGATCCCATTTTAAAGGTCGGTCCAATTGAACGGCAATATTTCCCAGATGGCAAACCGTTACGGAACGACAGCCGATCTCCACATCGGAAACCGGTTTGCTGCGGTTGTAGATGGCTTGCAGCCAGTCCAGTGTATGATTGTTGCTTTCATATAGATGAATTTCATTTGCCCCGATTTTTTGCGTGACCAGTTTCTCCGGTGTTGTGCGTATATATTGGCGGTTGACGTCCACGGTTCCTTTACTGCCGGTGAATAGAATGTGATTACTATCAAAATCGGTCGTTAAAATTACGCCACTCGCATAACGATAGGTTAATAGTACAATCTCTTTCCCGTCGGGTGGTAAAATTTCTACCGGTCCGCTGTGATCCATTCCCATACCCCACTGGGCAATGTCAAAGTGGTGCGCGCCCCAATCCGTCATGCCGCCGCCGGAATAATCAATATAATCTCTCCAGTGCGGCCAGCCGTTATAACTGACAGGCGGAGCCAGGATCGAATTGTACGGTCTCTCGGGAGCGGGACCCAGCCACATATCCCAATCAAGTTCCAGGGGTTTTTCTTCACCCGGCAAATCGCAAACAACAGGGTGGGGGATAAATCCGGTTTGTATGCCGACTCGCACGTTCTTCAATTCCCCGATATAACCGTTTTGAACCAGTTCACAAGCCAGCCTGAATTTACTATCCGAACGCTGCATACTGCCGGTTTGGAAAACTCTTTCGTAGCGTCTCACTTCATTGACCATGGCCCGCGCCTCGGCTATGGTTAACGACAACGGTTTTTCACAGTAGATGTCTTTACCCGCCCTGGCCGCCATAATGACCGGGATTGCGTGCCAGTGGTCCGGCGTCGCGATGACAACCGCATCAATATCTTTTCGCGCCAAAAGTTCACGGAAATCATTGTAAGCGGCACAGCCAGTATAAGAGCCTTCGGACCGTTTTCCGGTATAGAAATTTTCCACGCGGTCTTTGGCCCCCTTGAGTTTGAGGTCATCCACATCACAGACGGCAACAACATGAAATCCCGGCGTATTTAAGAAACCCCTTAGTAAACCGCCGCCCTGTTTACCCACACCGATGAATCCCAGTGTGATCCGGTTTGCCGGAAGCACATTATCCGCGGCGCTCCATGCGGTTGAGGGTATTATGGAAGGGAATACGGATGCTGCGGCAGTGATACCCAAAGTCTTTTTTAAAAAATGACGTCGATTTAAATTATCCGCTTTTTTCATAAAACGAATCCTCAAGTTTTTAATCATAATGTAGAATATAATCTTTAGAACAGATTAATACAATACTTAATATTTAAAGATTATCCGGTAAAAAAAAATGTTTTTTTATTCCGGTTTCAGAACGATCCTGAATCCTGTTTGTTTGAACTGATATGAGGCAGGGGCACTGCTGCGGGCTGTGCAGCGGCAGCCCGGCAGGAATGAATCCCAGGCGCCGCCGCGAATGACATGGGTTCTGCCTTCTACGGGACCGCCCGGGTCCGACACCTCCTGTTCCGGATAATCCGGCACATAATAATCTGAACACCATTCCGATACATTACCGATCATATCATAAAGTCCCCAAACATTCGGCTGTTTTATGCCGACAGGATGGGTTTGTTTTTGACTGTTGTTCGCGTACCATGCAATATTTTCAAAATCTTCGGAACTGACAAACCGGGTTGTACCGCCTGAACAGCAGGCATATTCCCATTCGGCTTCGGTCGGCAGACGGTATAAACGGTCTTCTTTTTCCGAGAGCTTTTGACAAAACAATACGGCTTCTTTCCAGCTTATTTTTTCCACCGGTAAATTGTCACCCCTGAACTGACTCCGGTTGTATTCCATTATGGACATCCATTGTGCCTGGGTAATTTCGGTAACGCTGATATAAAAAGGGCGGGAGATTGTCACATTATGCTGAAATTCATCACCCTGGCGGCCCGGTTCATCATACGGGCTTCCCATCAGGAATGAGCCTGCCGGTATAAAAACAAGTTGAATATTTATTGAATTTGTTATCCTGTTGCCGATTTTTTCTCCGGCGTTTAAGAGACAGGAACCGAATATATACAAAAAGAGCAATATGATAATATAAGAATGTTTTATGGTTAACATCAGAATCCCTTACGATTCAAGACCGGTAAGATCGGGAGTGAATTTTTCGTTCGCTTTCATCATATCGTCCCAGCTTACCTGGCCGTGCCTGTAAGCCGCCATACGGCCGAGAATTGTGGTTAAATTACTTCTCACACTTGGTTTTACAGTTGAATTGGCGAATCGTTTTTTGGTTATATTGGTATAAAAGTCCGCAATATTTGAAACCGCCCCATCAGTGTACAGATTACCGACACTCCCGCCTTTATACGGTTTATCGCCGCTGATGCTGACCGAACCGAAATAGTGAGTGTCGACCATACCGGTTTCGCCGTACATCCGACACAGGATATCATCATAACCCTTGCCGAACTGTTTTGAGTTAAAAGTGACAATCACGTTGTTCGGAAATGTAAAAATGACCGAAAAATAATCCCAGCAATTTCCCGCGTTACGATACTGGCCGCCGGTTCCGGTTGCAAACAACGGATTTGCATCCAGAATCCAGGAAGCCACATCGAGAGCGTGAATATTTTGTTCGGTGATAACATCACCGGAAAGCTCCCGTTCCAGTCCCCAGGCGCGCAAACGATTCTCCGGAGTGATGGAACCGTTTTCATAAAATTTGTACATCCGGTCCCAGGTCGGGCCGCAAAAATAGCTGGCCTCGCCGTTAATAACACGGCCGATTTCGCCATACTGTACACGTTTGACCGCTTCCCGGTAATACTCATGGGTGCGGGTTTGAAAATCGACCAGAAAACACAGGTTGTTATCGGCGGCCTTTTTACCGCAATCATCTATTGTAAGACAGCCCGGTACGTCTACGGCAATCGGTTTGGCAAGGTAAACATGCACCCCGGCATCCACACCGGCGGCCGCCTGTTCAACATGAAAATAGGGGGGCGTTTCAATAACGATGGCGTCAACTTTTCCTGCCAAAAGTTTTTTATAACCCGACAGACCGGTATATCGGCGGGTTTTGTCGATATTGAATTTTTCTCCGAACGCGTCGACCCGGTCCGGGAAATAATCCGCAGCCGCGACAAATTTAAAACCTCCGTGTTTTTGAAACAGATCCGCGATCCAGGTCCCACGGCCGCCGCAGCCGATTAAACCAATTTCCAGTTTCGAATTGGCGTCCGATCCCCTCACGAGTTCCGGTTTGACGATTGAAAAGGAAAGTGCTGCGGTTCCAGCGCTCGTTAAAAACCGGCGCCGGTTTATTAAACCGTGTTGATTTTTTGAATTTTTTTGTATAACCGTCATAACCAACCTCCGGGTTTTAAGTTTTAATTCAAGATGAAGTAAAATAGTTTTATTTTTTGAGTGTAACTTTTATAGCTCGGACCGCGGGTTTATCCGGTTGAAGCTGTTTAAAATCAGGATGGACCCGCGATGAGTAATCGGGCCTTTTTTGTATGAATATAAATTTTAAAATAACAGTGTCCGGTAAAAACATTAATAATATAACCAAAAACAGACACAACGTGGATTTTGGTTTACAAATGCCACGGGCTGCGCATCGGGCGACAGAACAGGCGGTTGGCCTCGGCGTCGTTCACAAATTCCTCCTTTACCGGGTCCCAGAATAATTTGCGGCCCAGCCGCATGGCAATATCCGCGTGGTGACAGATCATATCCGAACGCGCCGCCGCATCAATCGGACTTATCGTTTGCCGCCTGTTTTTCACCGCATCTAAAAAATTGCGGCGGTGGTCGACAGATCTCGGCAGGCGTTCGTCCGTTGAATTGAATTTTATTTTGACCAGCGATTCTGGACCGGTTTTTATGAGTTCACGGCACACATATACCCAGCCTTCGCTGCCCAGGAATAAAATACCCATCCAGTGTATGTTGAATTGCTCCGCCCGTTTTAACGCCGTGGGCATGTCCATATGCACCAGCTTTACTCCGTTGGCGTACATGTGCTCCACTTCCCAAACGATTGCCGTATCGTAAAGACCCCTGTCCGGGAATACGCCGTAACCTTCCGTTTCAATTGGCCCGGTATCATCCGAATTATTGGCCCACTGCGCGATATCCACATGATGTATGCCCCATGCCCCACTCACGCAGCCCAGGGAATAATCGCGTATCAGCGTCCAGTTTCGGGTGCATCGTTCAAAGGTGTAAGGTGCAACAGGCGCGGGACCGAGCCACATTTCGTAATCAAAACCTTCCGGTACCGGTTGTTCCGGCTGGTCGGGTATGGGTTTGTAATTTGCCGAACCGATCATGATGGTTTCCAGTTTACCGATTTTTTCGTTACGTACCAGTTCACAGGCCAGACGGAACCGGTCGTCCGACCTTTGCTGGGTGCCGAACTGGAACACAACGTTGTAACGTTTGACCGCTTCCCGGACGGCTTTGCTTTCGGCAATACTCATACTCA
The DNA here is from genome assembly GCA_016934825.1 of Candidatus Zhuqueibacterota bacterium. Taxonomy (GTDB): domain Bacteria; phylum Zhuqueibacterota; class Zhuqueibacteria; order Residuimicrobiales; family Krinioviventaceae; genus Fontivivens. Next base: position 83,765 of record JAFGSB010000070.1, on the reverse strand, counting down.
TCGGTTTTTCATAATACATATGTTTTCCGTTACGGGCCGCTTCCAGGCCTATCAGCGCGTGCCAGTGGTCAGGGACGGCTATCAAGACCGCGTCTATGTCTTTGCGGGCGAGGATTTCCCGAAAGTCGTTGCAGGTCGCGCAATCCTTGTTTCCGTAGTGATTATTTACCATATCCTTTGCCCTGTCTCGATGACTCTTTCGAACGTCACAGATAGCCGTGATGTGTACGTCATCATAACTTAAAAATGAGCGCACATGCCCGGTTCCCATATTGCCCACCCCGATACAGCCCATGACGATCCGGTCGCTCGGCGGCGTTGCGTCGTTGTACCCCCGCACGGAGGAAGGGATTATATACGGGAAACCGAGAACGGCAGGCACTGATCGCCCCACGCTGTTAACAAATTGACGTCTGTTTATTTTTTGTTTCATATAAATTTTCCCAATTTGCGAAACAGAAATAAGGAAAAGTATATTATTTTTTATTTATTTCTACTGTCAATTCATCAAAAAATCGTTTGTTTTCTTTCATGCCGGCTAAATCGAATTCACCCCCCGGTGAATTTTCCATTCCGAAAAATACCGGACGATAAACGGTTTTACTGACCTGCTGTATAAATTTTGTTAGTTGAGCGTCACCGCTGTCCGTTGATTTTTCCCGGTCATAAAGCTGAATGATAAACAGCCGGTCTTTCAGCGTTTTTAACGCGTCAACGGATGTTAAACCGGAAAGCATCCATTCGCCCAGATCAAGACACATGCCGATCTTTTCGCTTTTATTATCACAGAGATTATTTAACTGTTTCATGTTCCAGTAATCCGGATTTTCGTCCTTGTTCCTGTTTCGATACGCCAGTTTTATGTCGAATTCATTGCAGAGTTTTCCAAGTGCATCCGTTAAATTCGGATGGGGATCCGTAATAAGGATTTCGATGCCCATCCTGCGGCCGAACTCAAAGATTTTCCGGTTTTCCGCAGGATCATCCGGGAAATTTTTGATATAATAAGACAGCAGTCTGATACCCGCCGAATCCAACTTTTTTTTGACCTGTTTTATCTCCCCGGCAGACAGGTTATAGTCAAATTTTTTAGGGATACTTTCACTCACCCGCTGTTCAGCCGTCGCGCTGGTATAAAGCAGTCCCAGAGCGGCGGTATTATTCACGGTTTCAAAAAAGGAGAAATTTCCCGTGTTTAGCGGATTAAATCCAAATTTCCATTTCAATTTTTCCCGTGCTTTTACAGCCGGCGTCAGTTTATTGCTTGGCGCGGCCGGCGCCTGTAGATCACCCAGGGCAAACTGAAAACCGTCCAAGTAATGCCGTAATATTTTCGGGTCCCAGTTGACATGGGGATTGTGACCGAGGGAAGAATAAAATACCCTGCCCCTGCCGTAATTCCGGATCCAGCTTATTGCAAGGTCTTTGTCCTTCCGCCGCTCGGGCAAAATGTATCTCTGTTCACTCATATCGGTTTTATCGGTGTCGATGGTCAACAGAATTCGTAGCTTGTCCCGGGAATAAGGTTCCTGAAACTGGAAGACTTCGTCGCTGACATCAAATCCCTGGCCGTTAAAGGCGGCATTTATGGGGTGGTCCGGTTCATCCACCCTGAGCGTAATCGTTTCGTGTGGTTTCCAGGGGTGACCGCCGTTTTCGTAACCGCCGAGCATTTCTCCGAATTCCGGCCATTGGTCGTATACCGGCCATTGAACAAACGTGGCCCCGGCGGCATGAATGCCGATGAATCCTTTGCCGCTGTAAACATAGTCGAGTAAACTTTGCCTGAGCGCAGGATCACCAAACAGCACACCGACCGTATTATTAAAACAGACCGCGTCAAACTGATTCAAATTTTCCGGTTTGAAGATCATCGTGTCGTTGCTGAAAAAAGTTTCATAAGCGCCGGTTTTATCTCCCATCAATTTGATAGCGTAATTCGCATAGGGAATGGAGTTGTGTCCCTTTGTGACTTTTCCGTCACGTACATTCAGAGTTACGACCAATAATTTTCGTTTTTGTTTTGGTTTGACAGATGCTTTCACCGGGACGGCAGAGTCGATTTTTTGTTGTTCTTCAGGGGAAATGTTATGGGAAATTTTCTGAGTAAATAAAGCCGTGGGAGATAAATCAGTGGAAATTGATTTTCCATTAGATATAAGGGGGAGAGGCAGATAACAAATGATAATGATTAAGTATAATACTACATTTATAAAATATCTCCGTCCCATTAGTATTCCTCTCAATTTAATAATTTCCAGTGGTTGATTTTGAAAATATCAATTTATATAAATTTTTCAACCAAGGTGAATCTATCAGGAATTCTTTATTCGGGAATTTTTATCTTCATTCATTTTCCGTAATTTGAATTTTATTTATGTGAAAAGAAAGTTTTTTTAGAGGAAATGACTGTTTTGTTCATTGTGATTGTCATTCATAAAAAAGTCTGTGTTTTAAATTAGTAATATTTTATTAAAATAAAAGAGAATTTATCTCGTTGATAAAATTTTGTTATCATGTTATTTTGTAATGTGAAAAATGATTTTGGGAAATTATATTTATCTTGTTGTTTTTATAATCAAAAAATATAGATTAATAATAAACGTGCGAATAAACCGGCAAGCTGATGCGATATTACAATAAATTAAATGTACTGTTTTAAAAATATAATCGTCAGTAACAGAGGGCGTTAACTATGAAGCAGGTTTATTTAATTTGGACAGTTTTTTATGTTTTATTTGGCGTGACGTCCGCCAGGACAATAGGAATAACAACTCCGGATACGATCTGCAGTCATGTTTTAAATCTGGATGAGAATGGGACAATACTGGCCTGGTACAGGCCGGATACACCCGGCGCGGGATACGATCATGTGGTACGTCTGGCCTCCGAATTTATAAAGTCGGGAACACCCGTCGATCCGGGAACCGGGCTGCCGCTTTATTTTATTTCCTGCTGTTTTCAGGGGCCGCATATCCGCGGTCAGGAAGATTTTGATTCGGGGAAAACCTGGGAAAACTGGATGCATAACCCGGCCTGTGTGTTCGCGGGCCTGGTGCAGAGTCTGGTGCTTGATTACCGGGTGTATTCCGGTGATGCCGCTTATATTGATGTGGTCAAAAAAATGCTCGATTTCCAGTTACAGCACGGAACGACGCCCGCCGACTGGCCCTGGCCGAATGTCCCATACGCCAGTTCCGATCCCGGGGAAATAATCTATCGGGGCGCGACAAAATGGGAGCATGAAGGCATGCGCGGCGACGGTTTGCACGGTATTGAACCGGATAAAATCGGTGAACTGGGTATTGCCTATTTAAAATTCTATGAAGTGACCGAAGACAATACGTACATTGAAGCGGCTGTCAACTGTGCGGACGCGCTGGCAAAACATGTCCGGGAGATACCGGGCGATCTAAAGTCCTTTTCGGGAACCGAGATCAGAAAATCCCCCTGGCCGTTCCGGATCAACGCCCGGACCGGCGTTGTGATCGATGATTATTGTTCCAACGTGATTGAACCGATCCGGTTGTTTGACGAACTGGTTAGAATCAAACAGAGAATTAATCTTTCCGAAGTGAAAGCGGCTGCTTATCAAAAGGCCAGGAACATTGCCTGGACATGGCTGTACTCCAAAAGCGGGCCCATGAAAACATACATTTGGAATGCTTATTTTGAGGATATACCAAATGACCCGGAACGGTCCAACCGGGTGCAGATCACATCTATGGAAACGGCCCGCTATCTGTTAAAAAATCCCGTTTTGGACCCTGATATCGATGTGAATGTGCCGGCATTGATCCACTGGGTGGCCAGTGTTTTCGGAACAGAGGGTATGGATGCCATCAGGGAACAGACCTGGTGTTACGAACCCATGGGCAGCCATACCTCCAGGTACGCTTCCGTGTGCGCATTATATTACGAGCGAACAGGGGATATAAAATACAAAGAACAGGCGTACCGGTTTTTCAATTTCGCCACTTATATGACTTACGACAACGGCGTTGTGGCCGTCGGACCAAAATGGCCCGGTTCATGGTTTTCCGACGGATACGGCGATTATATCCGCCACTTTATGGAGGGTCTTGCGGCGATACCGGAATGGGCCCCCGCGGATGAGGACCATTTTCTGCGTTCGTCTTCCGTTGTACAGACCATTGATTACACTCCCAAACGGATCAGTTACCGGACTTTTGAAAAGTCCGCTGTTGACGTGCTGCGCCTTACGGCCAAACCCGATAATGTTAAAGTAAACGGTTCAGTATTAAATGAAGTAAAGGATAACATTGAAAGGCAGGGGTGGACCTGGGAAAAGCTGAATAAAGGCGGTGTGCTGAGGGTCAGGCATGACATGGGTGCGGATGTCGTAATAAATAAATAGGATATGAACTATATCATAAATAAAATATGTTATTTATGCACAAAAAATCCGGCAAGGGGATTATTATGGATAAAAAAGTCAAAAATATGAAATGGCTTATTTTGCTTTCTCTTTTTTTTCTGGTCTTTATTTTTAGTAATATACCTGCCCACGCTCAAAAATTTTTCAGGCAGTACTGGGCCGAGTTCGATGGCAGGATCAACAACAATACCCGTGCGGGCGAACGGCTGCGGGTCAATGACGCGCAATTGAGTCAACACGGGGAATTCGGTCACCGGAGCGAGGCCCGGGCGAACGGACTGCAGTTGATCGATGTCCCGGAAGACCTGTTCGGACTTGACGGCGCGGAGTTGTACCTGGAAATGTGGGGCGGGCATCCGCAAACGGAGAACAAACGATTTATACTGAACGGCAAAGAGACTTATTATCTGCCGGATGACGGTATTAAGGACAATAACTGTGCCTATACATACCCGGTTGTCCCGCTGAAAGTCGAACAGATGGTGAATGGTCTGAATGTTTTTCAGTTCGCCTGCGACCGGGGCAAAGCATTCTGGGGACATTTTATCATCGACAATGCCGCGGTGCGATGCTACCTGAAATCCGATCACCCCGATTTAGTGCAAAATCAATTACAGAATTTTAAGGCGGAAATCGTGTTGAAAGAAGGACCGGTGCTTCAGGACAGGGTGGTGGTCGGATTGTCTTTTCCCGAATCCTTTGGGGACAAAATTTTATCGGTGGAGTATTTCGGCCGTTATACGGGATATGACGATAACGGCAATTTTGCCGAGGATGACTGGCACGGTTACACGTTCAAGCGAAAATACGTCAATCATATCGGCCGGTCGGAAACCGCACCGTTCGAGGTAACCTGGGACACCCACATGATCCCCGATCAGGGCAAACCGATGGCGGTGAAAGCGCTGGTGAAACTGAAAAATGGATTGTATTATCGGGCGCCGGTCCGGGACGGGCTGATCTTTCCGTATAACAGAAACAGGGTTATGCTGTTCAAATGTTCCGACATGCCCCGGCCGTTCTGGTCACGCGATAAAAACGAAAAAAAAGCAACCCTGCTGCTTCCGGATGATCTGTCGCGAGTGGCTGAGGTGCGGCTGTTTGTGCGCATCTGGGACGGAGGCGAAGGAACGGCGAAGGAACCGTTCAAACTGAACGGTTTTCCCTATAACATAACATCCGGCAAATCCACTCACGATGTGGTGTTCACGGATGCGGAGGTGTCCCTGAAGCATCTGAAACCGGGCGAGAATGTGTTCACGCTGTACTCCGACACCGAACATCACGGCATTGAAATGCTGCTGCCGGGCCCGTGCCTGGCGCTGCGGTTCAAATGAGAGAATACAAGAATATCCCGTAACAAGGACCTGAAGCCCATTGATGTAAGAGGACTGCCTGCCCATCATACAACAAGGGGTGGCCACCCCTTGTTGTAAAAAACTGCCTGACTGTCATACAACAAGGGGCAGTTGCCCCTTGTTGTAAAAGTGGAAAGAGTGAATCGTAATTGTTATAATGGCCGATAGCCATTACTTTTTTTTACATTAGTTCTGTACCTTTGGAGGGGACATGAAACAATTTTATCATATCACCTGGGTGACTCACAACAGCAGAACAAGTCAAAGAATGATCACGTATCAAGTCAAACGACAAAGCCCATTAATACTTGATACTGATGATGAAAGAGAAATCACATCCATTATTGCACAAATTGTTAATGAAGATAATTTACAAATATTGGCATATAATATTTGTAAAGATCATATTCATCTGATACTGTTATGTCATGAAGAAGAAATATCTAATATCGTAAGAAAATTGAAGGGCAAATCAACTCAACTATATAAACAGCGTCATAACATTCAGGAAATTTTTCATCTTTGGGCGCAAAAATTTAGTTGTACTGTTATTGAAGATGAGGAACAGCTTGTGAATTCAATTGAGTATGTAAAATATAATCGGTTAAAACATGCATTGACTGATGATAAAAAATTGAAACAGTTGATTGAATGTATGATAATAAAATTAAAAGATATACATTATTAAAATAATTTTACAACAAGGGGCAACTGTCCCTTATTGTATCAGGACTGCCTACTCCTATTACTACAAGGGGCTGCAGCCCCTTGTTGCAAGAAGACCGCCTGCCCGTAATTACAACAAGGGGGTACAACCCCTTGTTGCAAGAAGACCACCTGCCCATCAAACAACATAGGATTGCAGCCCCTTGTTGTAAAAGGACCACCTACCCATCAAACAACATAGGATTGCAGCCCCTTGATGTAAAAGGACCACCTGCCCATCAAACAACATAGGATTGCAGCCCCTTGTTGCAAGAAGACCGCCTACTTATCAAACAACATAGGATTGCAGCCCCTTGTTGCAAGAAGACCGCCTGCCCGTAATTACAACAAGGGGTGGCCACCCCTTGTTGTAAAAAATTACCTACCCGTAATGCAACAAGTAGTAGCTACCCCTTGTTGTATGGATTGTTAATCCATATTGAATGAGAGAATATTATGTCTCTTGTGGAACAAATTTTTATCGCATTGACAATCTTAAAAATAAATTTATCCCCTTCAAAAGGAACAAACTTTACATAATTTCTGTTTTTATATAAACTAAAGTCAATTTAAACTGCGGGGTATTTTATGCAAAAAACATTATCCATTCTCAAAGCGGTTTTGATTATTTTTTTGATTATCTCCGGTTTCGCCTGTGACGGGAATATGGAAAAGAAGGATATGGTACTGGTCGCCGCCGGGGAGTTTACCATGGGTAGGGATGATATCGAGGCCGACGAAAAACCGGCGCATCCGGTCTATCTTGACGCCTATTTTATTGACAAATACGAAGTGACCAACGCACAGTATGCGGCCTTTTTGAACGATTACGGCAGTGACAAAGTCAGGGCCGGTGAGTACTTTGGACAAACAATGATTTATGAACACTCGAGGGGTGTGCAGAAAGCCGGCGGACAATGGAGTGCGGCAGGCGGTTGTGAGGATTGTCCCGTAGTGTGTGTGACCTGGTACGGCGCGAACGAATACGCTTTGTATTACGGTAAACAACTGCCCACCGAAGCGCAGTGGGAAAAGGCGGCCCGCGGCGGTAAAAAAACGATGGGATATACTTACAGCGGCAGTAATAACCCGGATGAAGTGGGGTGGTACGACGCTAATTCGGATAATATCACCCATCCTGTCGGACAAAAGCAGGCCAATGAATTGGGATTGTTTGACATGAGCGGCAATGTATGGGAATGGTGTTCGGACTGGTTTGATGCCGGCTTTTATACTAACAGCCCGGACAATAATCCGCATGGACCAGTTAAGGGAGCGGGCCGCGTGATCCGCGGCGGCTCATGGGACGTCGTCGAAGAAGTCTGTCGCACGACGGGTCGTTACTGGGATTATCCGGAGAACTGGAGCGACAGCTACGGATTCCGTTGCGTCCGCAACAAGTAATTGAAAAAACACAACAAGGGGCAGTTACCCCTTTTTGTAACTCAATTATCTGCGTTCGAAGTTGGACTTGACGAAAGTAGTGAATAAAAGCTGTGCTTTGGTTTACTATTATTGACACATGTCAACACAACAAGGGGCTGCAGCCCCTTGTTGCAACTCCTGCAGATAACGTTTTGTAACAACAAACAGGTGCCCGCGTATATTATTTTGATATTATTTGTTGATATAAAAATATTATATTCATATAATTAACTATACAATTAATCCCGATAAATAATAACAAAATCGCAAAACAAAGGTGAGTCTTATGAATATTGTCTATCTGGAACCTTTATCCCGGGCATGGACCCGGATGAAACTGGCTCTTTTCAAGCCGTTTGATTTGAACAAATGGATGGTCATGGGTTTTACGGCTTTTCTGGCAACGTTAATGGACGGACATAACAGCGGCGGTTCGGGATCGAACAAATCACATGCCGATTGGGAAGACATTATCGACGGTCCCCGGTACGCCTGGGAATGGCTGCTCGATCATACCTGGTGGTTTATGTTTATTATATTTATTGCCTTTGTTATTGTTTTTCTCATGATCCTGTTCACCTGGCTGAGTTCAAGAGGCAAGTTCATGTTTCTGGACAATGTTGTGCAGGACCGGGGAGAGGTGGTCAAACCGTGGAAACAATTCAAAGAGCTGGGCAATTCGCTGTTTCTCTGGCGGTTATGTTACGGATTCATTGTCTTCGGCCTGTTTTCAATATTTTTTGTGATCGGGTTTATCCGGCTGGCGCAAATTTATGATGAAACCGGGTTCTCGCAATTTCCGATAATGTTTGTTTTACAGGTCGTTTTGCTGTTTATCCTGATGCTGATTTTTTTCGGTTATATTTCCATGTTCCTGGATCATTTTGTCGTACCGATCATGTATAAAAATAACAACAGGGTCCTTTCGGCATGGAACAAATTTATACCTCTGTTAACCCAGCATTTTCTAAACTTTATATTATACGGTTTGTTTATATTTGTATTGACGATAGCCATAATCATTCTGATCGTGTTTTTCGGGCTGTTTACCTGCTGTCTGGGATTTTTACTGCTGATTATCCCTTACATCGGTTCTGTAGTCACATTGCCTATAACCTACACGATCAGGGCATTGAGTCTGGAATTCCTGGCGCAGTTCGGCGACGAGTATGTGATATTTGAGAAAATGAAGCAGGTGCAGGAATAATTCATGATTTCAAGTTTCTCCTGATTAAAATAGTTATATTGTAATCTTTTGTCACTTGTGACCGGTATCTGTACGGCGCAAGTGACAATTTTATTTTACCTACCCTGAATTGAAAGTTTGTAATATAAAATTTTTAAAATATAAATGAAAACGAGTGACAGAATACGGGATTTTGCATACATTTTTTTGTTAGAAAATGACATGGGATAGAAATAATCCTTTAATTGCCGCTTCCCGGGGTACGATGATCATTCCTGTATATCCAGGCAGGTTCGATATTCCGCGAAACCGAAAGATTGAAGATAATAATTAATCCTTTGTATTTATCAGGGTTTTAATCATTTAAAAACTGTTGACAATGTGAAAAGATTATATTATATTCATTCATTGAATAAATATATTTTAACATATTACCGTCAATTGTCTGATATAACCTGAATATTATGTTCATGCAATATATCACAATGACAATTTTTAATCCATATGAAAATAAAAATAGCCTATGAGTACAAGTGACAATTTCACCCCTGTTGAACAAATAGTACTGGAACGATCCGGAAGAAAAAAAACTTATCCCCCGACCGAAAAAATCAACATTATTGAGGTGGAGAATTTCCCGGCGTTAGGAAAATTGACCGCCTTTCGTTTCCTGGAATGGGTTCAGGACAATCCCGGCGGGGTCATTTCATTGCCCACCGGCAAGACACCCGAGCATTTTATTAAATGGGTCAAATATTTTTTGGAAAACTGGGATCAGCCGCAGGTTCAAAAGGAATTGGAGGAAAACGGTGTGCCCGGTTCGAAAAAACCGGACATGAAAAGTCTGCATTTTATACAGATAGATGAGTTTTACCCCATAAATCCCCAGCAGCATAACAGTTTTCATTATTATGTGAAAAAATTTTATATTGACGGATTTAAGCTGGACCCGAAAAAAGCCCTGTTGATCAATTGCTGGGAGACAGGGATTCCCCAGGGCATGAGTCTGGAAAATATATTCCCTGACGATAAAGTGGATCTGACCCTGAGAACCCGTCATCCGCAAAATACAATGGAACGAACCCAGAGGAGTGTTATAGAAGCGGTTGATCAATATTGCGCGGACTATGAAAGAAAGATCAGGGATATGGGGGGAATCGGTTTCTTCCTCGGGGGCATTGGTCCCGACGGACATATCGCTTTTAACATAAGAGGATCGGACCATTATTCTACCACGCGGTTAACAGCGACAAATTATGAAACACAGGCGGCCGCCGCTACCGATCTTGGCGGAATTGAAGTCGCTAAAAATCGTCTGGTTATCACCATAGGACTGGCCACGATTACTTTTAACCCAAACGCGGTTGCCATTATCATAGCAGCCGGTGAGGCCAAGGCCAAAATAGTCACCAATTCAATTCAAAATGCAGATAATAATCTTTATCCGGCAACCGCCCTGCAAAAGCTCCCGAACGCCAGGTTCTATCTGACCCATGGCGCGGCGTCTCTGCTGGTTGAACGGCAATACGAAGATTTTATCCATAGTGAGTCAATTTCACAGGCCCAAATGGAAAAAGTCATAATCGATTTATCCATCAATAAAGGGAAAAGCATTCGTGAACTGACTCAAAATGATCTCCAAACCGACAGGTTTTCCCACTTTCTTTTAAAGAAAACCAGAAAGAATTATAAAAATATTATATCCGGAGTAGAAGACAACCTGGTCAAAAAGTTGGAAGCGGGACTGGCGGCGGTTGAAAATATGACCTTTATGCATACCGCGCCGCATCACGATGATATTATGCTGGGATACCTGCCGTATATTTATCATCTTGTACGAACACCAAAGAACAGGCATTTTTTTAATTATATGACAAGCGGATTTACCGCCGTAACGAATTTTTATGTGCTGAATTTACTCAGGAACCTGTTGACATATATCGACACACCGAATTTTCAAAATTTGATGGCTGAAAATTATTTTAATCCCCATAATGAAAATGTCCGGAACAGGGATGTGTCTCATTACCTTGATGGTATCGCCTCAATGAACGAAGCTGTAAAAAATGAGGCCGTTGCCCGCAGATTATTAAGGAACCTGGTTTTTTTATATGAAGAAGACAGTTTACAGCATTTAAAAGACCGGATAAATGAATTGATCGATTATTTCAAAACCCAATATCCGGGTAAAAAAGATATGGCCTATATCCAGCAGCTCAAAGGTATGATACGTGAATGGGAAGCGGATCTGCTGTGGGCGCATTTTGGTTTTGACTCCCGTTCGGTAAACCATTTAAGGCTGGGATTTTACAAAGGCGAAATATTCACCGAGGAACCGGAGGCTGAAAGAGATATTAAACCGGTCTTGCAATTACTGCGAAAAATAAATCCCAACATTGTAACGGTTGCCTTTGATCCAGAAGGCAGCGGACCGGACACGCATTATAAGGTCATGCAAACCATTTCAGAAGCTTTAAAGATATATGAAAAAGAGAGCGGCCGTTCCGATATCGAGGTATGGGGCTATAGAAATGTGTGGTATCGTTTTCATCCCTCGGATGTGAATGTTATTGTTCCGGTATCGTTAAACTCTATGGCGATTTTGGAGAGCATTTTTCAAAATTCATTTGGTTCTCAGTGCGCCGCATCATTTCCAAGTTATGAATATGACGGGCCGTTTTCCCGTTTGGCCAGAAAAATTCAGGCCGAACAGTTTCAAACTCTGAAAATGTGCCTGGGTGAAGAGTTTTTTAATCTAAACACGCATCCCAGGTTAAGGGCAAGTCATGGACTGTGTTACCTGAAAAAGATGAGTTTATCCGAATTCTACACGAGTTCTATGGAATTGCGGAAGCAGATGGAGTCAAAGGAAAAGATTTAAATGATACATGTTCACGATTAAAATTTTTATTTTACCGGGTTTTATATAATTTCAAACAAGCAGGTGAAATTATGAAAAACATATTTGGGGTTTGTTGTATTCTTTTGTTGTCCATAGGTGTTATTACGGCTTCCCCAATCAAACCGGCTGACGGCGACACTTTAAATTATCTGCATGTCTTGTTTAAATGGGACCAGGTTGCGGATGCAAAATGTTACAATTTGCAGATCGCCCGGAATGATATCGGTGATGGTGCAAATCCTTTTGATTCATTGCTGGTAGTTGATGTGATTGATTCCAGTTTGCTGCATATCGTGACAAAGGGACTGGAGTGGGATCATAATTATATCTGGCGGGTAAATCCTGTCCTTGCCAATGGCACAATAAAAAAAGATACCCCTGTGCATTTTTTTTCCATAACGGCATTTCCCGAAAGTTTGCCGGAAATGAAGGTGATTTTTAAAGATTCGGTAAAATATCAACCGGGGATTACGGTTTTCGATACGTTCAGTGACGGCTATCTCTTGGCGGTCGATTACAACGGCAAAGCGATCTGGCATCTGGAACTGGACCGGGAAACAAATAAAGAGATCAAGCGGGTACACTGGCTGCCTAACGGCAATATCGTTTTTGCAAACGGCGCCGGCAAAAATCCGGGCGGGGCATGGGAAACCACAATCGACGGGGACATCATATGGCAGGATCCCGGGGGTAAACAAGACAAACTGTATACTTTGCTTAAACTTCCGACCGGGAATTATATGGGCTTGTCCAGGATCGACCAATTGGGTCCCATACCGGATGGTCCCTGGAAAGCGGATTTTGACAGTCTGGGAATGGATTCGGTAACCTGGCGAACTTCAAAGATACTTGAATATGATCAATCAGGCAACCTGGTTTGGAACTGGAATGTTTTTGACCATTATAGTTTCGCGGATTATGATTCGGCATCTTTTGCGATAGCCGCAGGCCGGAAAGAATATGACTGGACTCATATCAATTCCCTTTATTACGATTCGGTCGACGATAATATCTATATTTCCACCCGTAATATGGACCGGGTAACCAAAATAAACCATAAAACGGGTGAAATCATCTGGAATATGGGCCGGGATATGCCGTCCGGCGATGTCTCGTTCGGTCATGATTTAAAGTTCAACCGGCAGCATGCGGTTGAACAGATAGCCAACAGGAATATAATCATGATCGATAACGGCCCCATGAATGATCCTCCGGTTACACGCGCTCTGGAAATTGCCGTTGATGAGAGCGGCGCCGTGCCAAAGGCCGATATTGCCTGGCAATATAAATTACCGGACAGCTTATTTACGAGTTCAAACGGCGATGCGGACAGGCTGCCCAACGGCAATACATTAATTACATGCCGTATTGAGGATGTCGAGAGGATCGGACATATTTTAGAGGTTGACGAAAACGGTAACTGGGTCTGGATGCTGCGAATGGGTCTGTTAATCAATTATAATTCCGAACGTATTCCCGGGTTATATCCGCAGGCATTTTGCGTCGTGATGCCTGATTTTTATCATGGAACAAGGGAGCCGACCCTGTTTTTGCCGGCCGGTGAAGCGACACTTCAGTACCGGTTATATAATGAGGGCTGGCTGGATGAAACCTATTCATACAGGATTGTCGACTACAACCAGGGTTTTAAAGAGTCCGGCAAAGTGGATGTAATATCCGGTGAACATGTGACGCTGTCTTTCACCGGCACGATATATGACGACCTTTACCCGACACAGGTTACTATGATCGTTACCCCGGAACATGCACCGGAACGGGCCGATACGTCATATTTATCAATTTATTCAACCGATAATTCTATTACAGATAAAAATGATGTAATACCCGAAACGTTCAAGTTATATCAAAATTACCCCAATCCGTTTAACCCGGAAACATATATAGAATTTGATCTGCCGGAGGAATCATCTGTTGAGCTTAATATTTACAATATACAGGGTCAATTGGTACGTCGTTTGGTAAACAAGCCATATACCGCCGGTCATTACCGGGTATTTTGGGATGGTAATACAGACAAAGGGTTGTCATCGGGAACCGGAATTTATTATTATAAAATGAAAACACCACAATATATCAAAGTTCGAAAAATGACATTCATAAAGTGAAAAAAAGCAGGGCTATATTATTTTATTTGTGGAGGACATAACAGGATCTTAAAGAATTGAATAACTAACGGAGTACACGTGGCGATTAAAAAACAGAATGTCTTTATTGGCGTGGATTTGGGCGCGACCAATATAAAATTTGGTCTGGTTCTTCCGGATGGAAATATACTGCTGGAAAGAAAAAGTGAAACGGAAATACACCGTGGTGTAAATTACGTGTTTGACAAGGTAGCGGATTTTACACATACGCTTGCCGATTATGCCGGAGAAAATTATGAACTGAAAGGTTTTGGAATCGGCGTACCCGGCCTGATTGATACCCGGAAAAAAGAACTGGTTGAGGCATCAAATTTCCCGGATTGGCGGGATATTAAAATAGGATATGAATTGGAAAAGCGGCTCAATTTGGAAATTTATATTGATAACGATGCAAACCTGGCGGCGTTGGGCGAATATGCCTTCGGGGCCGGCCGGGGAGTAACCGAAATGTTGATGGTCACTTTGGGTTCCGGTGTCGGCAGCGGTCTCATATTGAACGGCAGTATTTATCATGGATCAAAAGGCGCGGCGGGGGAATTTGGTCATATCATCATTCAGCAGAACGGGCCGTTATGTTCCTGCGGCAGCAGGGGCTGTGTTGAGGCTTTTGTGGGTAAAAATGCCATATTGAGGCGGATGAAAGAAATTTTACAGCAAGATACGGAATCCATTTTAAAGAACCACAATCCGACTAATATGACCCCTGAAGATATTTATTTTGCCGCGGAAAAGGGAGACAAGCCGGCAATTCGGTTATTTAAAGAAGTGGGTGAAAGTTTGGGCGTTGGATTGGGAAATATTGCCAACCTGTTAAACCTGGAACGAATCGTGATAGGCGGCGGAATTGCAAATGCGGGAGATTTGATTTTAAACCATGCACGTAAAGTCCTTTCTGAAAACGCCTTAAAAACAAATCGTGAATCAATTGAAATTGTAAAAGCGGAGCTGGGCGAGAGGGCCGGTATCGTCGGGGCCGCAAAGCTGGCAATGATGAGTTTAAATTAAATAAAAATAAATATTATGAATACTTATAAAAAACTGTCCGTAAATCAAATTGAAATTCTCAAAAAGAACCATTGTCATGCTGAGAATTGGAATTTAATTAAAGTCGGCCGGGATTTTGATCCTGATAGAATCCGGTTTACTGAATTTTTCGGTAAAGTAACCATCGGCAATAACAACAATAATGTAAATATTGACGGTCTGAACATACCCTGCGGTATTTATCACGCTAAAATTGCAAATTGTAACATTGGACATAATGTATATATCGCAAATATCGGCTCGGCAATTCGGAATTATAATATCGAAGATAATGTAATTATTCAAAATGTGTCGCAATTGGTCGTCGAAAAAGGAGCTGATTTTGGTAACGGTATTGTCATAAATGTGGTAAACGAAGCTGGGGGGCGCGAGGTAACACTTTACGAGGATTTGAATGCTCAATTTGCATATTTGCAGGCTTTTTACAGGCATGATAAAGATTTCCAGATTAAATTACAAAAATTGATTAAGGGTCATATCAAAACAAAAAATTCAAAAGCGGGTAAAATTTGTAATTTTGCTCAAATTATCGATTGCGGCGCACTGACGAATGTTAATGTCGGCCCGAATGCTGTTATCAAGGGTTCCAGGGAATTATATAACGGAACGGTCCAAAGCTGTCCTGAAGATCCAACATTCATCGGCACCGGAGTTATTTTAAAGGATTTTATCGTATCGGAAGGCGCTCATATTGATGACAATTCAATACTTGAAAAGGTTTTTGTCGGTCAGGGATCACGGGTTGGAAAATCATTGTCCGCAGAAAATTCCCTGCTGTTTGCCAATTGTGAGGCTTTTCAATCCGAAATATGCTCAATTTTTGCCGGGCCATATTCAGTAACTCATCACAAATCAACACTGCTCATCGCCGGTCTTTTTTCTTTTTATAACGCCGGAAGTGGTACAAATTTAAGTAATCATATGTATAAGCTCGGTCCCGTCCACCAGGGTGTTTTTGAAAGAGGGTGCAAAACAGGATCTCTTTCCTATTTATTACTTGAAAGTCATATATCACCGTTCAGTGTGGTAATCGGGAAACATAAAACAAATGTCAATATTGAATTTTTACCATTTTCGTACCTGTCTGAAGAGAACGGCGGATCTTTTTTGATACCCGGTAAAAATCTCTTTTCTGTAGGCACAGCCCGCGATGGGGGAAAATGGCCGAACAGAGACCAGCGCAGGGCGACGTTAAAGCGCGATCTGATTATTTTTGATGTTTTTTCTCCGTTTACTGTTGAGAAAATGCGGAGGGGGAGAGATATTTTACAACATCTTTACCGGGAAACACCGCGGGAAGTCGATACGATTCAATACGGCGGAGTGAATATTAAAAGATTGATATTACGAAAGGGGATCAAATATTATAGTCTGGCTATAGACCGATATTTGATAGGTAAAGTGATGACAAAAATTGAAGATCATATCGGGAATCTGAAGACCTGGAAGGATGTTATTAAACTGTTTCAGTTCGATCCTGAGCATCGTTGTTTCGATAAATGGACGGATATGGCCGGGTTGCTCACATTATCCGGAAATGTTGAAAAAATAGTCCAAAATGTAAAAAGTGAAAAGATATCGTTAATGAATGATTTACAAAGATCATTGTCCCGGGCTTATGAATCGTACTATCATGATGAATGGAAATATATCTGTTCGGTTCTTGAAAAAGAGTATAATTTTTCTTATGACCAACTAAATCGTGAGTTGATGAGCGAATTGGTGAACAGATGGGAAACCGCCGCAGTTTCTTTGAACGCGTTAATGCTTGAGGATTCGAAAATGGAATATGGCAAAAATTCAAAAATTGGTTATGGCCTCGGGCAAAACGAAGAAATTAAAGACAGAGATTTCAATGCCGTACGTGGAAATTTTGAAAATAATTTAACCATTAATAACCTGAATAAGGAATACCGGCTAATAAAAAAACGGCCGAAGGAATTTATGGAGATGATAAAATCGATTCATAACTAAGTTAGCATGGTTAAAAAACGGTTCCCGTGTGAAATAATTCAGTAATATAATAAAATGAGAGGTAAAGCATGGAGCGAGAAAAAATTGCACAAAGTGTTATAGCCGTTACGGCACGAGAGTTAAATAAAAATACGGATCAAATTAAGGAAGAGCATCATTTTGCATATGATTTGGGTGCGGATTCTCTCAAGTCAATCGAACTGGTGGCCGCATTTGAGGAAGAATTCGATCTCGATCTTGACGAAGAGCAGGCGTTAAAAGTACAAACAGTAGGCGGCGCCATTGACTTTTTTAGCAAGCTGTTGCCTGATTGATCGGATTTCAGGACATTTCACAATATAAAGACTGATTGTCGCAAAACAGTCCTGAAATAAATTTTTATTATTAAAATAGTTTTAAAAATGAAATAACGGGGTTGCAAACAAGGAGATTTTAATATGAAATCTTATCCATTATCAAATGTAACCGAACCGAATTTAATTAAAGAAATTTTCCCATATTCGTTACCTCCCTTTATCAGGTTTGAGAATAACATAAAGGAGACAATAGATGGTATTGATGTCGAGTTTAATCCGGGGCAGGTAAAAAAACGGGATATTCATATTACCGATACGACATTCAGGGACGGTCAGCAGGCACGGCCGCCTTATACCAAACAACAAATGATAAAAATCTATGAAATGTTATCCCGATTGGGCGGCCCAAACGGTGTAATTCGGCAAACAGAGTTTTTCCTATATACTATTAATGATCGGGAGACAATCGAAGGCTGTAGAGAATTGGGACTGAAGTATCCGGAGATAACCGGGTGGATCAGGGCTAACAAGGGAGATTTTCGTCTTGTAAAAGAAATGGGTTTAAGCGAGACAGGAATGTTGACGTCAAGTTCCGATTACCACATTTTTCACAAACAAAAACAGACGCGCCAGGAAGCTATGGATCAGTATATAGAGGTTGTGGAGGCGGCGCTTGAATCCGGGATTCGCCCCCGTTGTCACCTGGAAGACGTAACACGGGCCGACATTAAGGGATTTGTGTTACCCTTTGTACAAAGACTGGAAAAATTGACAGAAAACGAACCCGAACATCTTAAAGTCAAAATTCGTTTATGTGATACAATGGGATTTGGCATTCCATTCCCGGGAGTGGGCGAACCGCGGTCCATACCCAAACTGATCTGGAGAATGAAAGAGGAATGCGGTATTAGTGAAGACCGGCTTGAGTGGCATGGTCATAACGATTTTCATAAAGTGAATGTTAACGGAATATGCGCCTGGATATATGGTCTTAATGCCGTAAATACCACACTATTTGGTTTTGGGGAACGTACCGGCAATCCCCCGCTGGAAGGTTCGATAATCGATTATATATCACTAAAGCAGGATCTTATGGGAATTGATTTATCCGTTATAACCGAATTGACCGATTACTTTGAAAAAGAAATCGGCGCCCATATTCCTTCAAATTATCCTTTTGTCGGCCGAAATTTTAATACAACACGGGCGGGTATTCATGCCGGCGGATTGCGGCGTAATGAAGAAATTTATAATATTTTCGATACGACAAAATTACTGAACCGACCTCCCCGTGTGGCAATAACCGATAAATCGGGAACGGACGGCGTCGCTTTATGGGTCAACAGTTTTTTAGGTTTACAGGGTGATGAACAGTTGACCGTTATGAAAGTCGCAAAAATTCAAAGATGGGTTATGGATCAATATGATAAAGAGGGCCGGCTGACGGCCATCTCGGACGATGAGCTGGAGGAGCAAGTGAAAATAAATTTTCCGGAATTGTACCGGCAGTATAAAGCGAAAAATTAAATTATGCTAATCCGTTCAAAGTTCAATGACCAATTACTATTCGAATAAAAGTATCAATTCATTTCGGGATAATGTATAAAATGTTGAGGTAATCTATGTTAGTCTTTATTCAAAAAAATTATGAGGAAATCAGCAAAGCTGCAGCCCGTGTGGTGTCTGAAACACTTTATGAAAAACCGACAAGCGTGCTTGGTATGGCTACCGGCGGAACCCCTTTGGGACTTTATAAGGAATTAATCCGATTACATAAAGAAGGACTGGATTTTTCCAAAGTAACGACTTTTAATCTTGATGAATATATAGGTCTGCCGCCGTCCCATCCGCAAAGTTATCACTATTTTATGTATGAGAATTTGTTCAAACATATTAATCTTGATGAACGATATATACATATACCTTCCGGTATGGTGGATATGAATGACCTTGATAAAATTCATCAATATTGTGAATGGTACGAACAACAGATTACGGCAGCAGGCGGTATTGATTTGCAAATACTGGGTATAGGCGCCAATGGCCATATCGGTTTTAATGAACCGGGATCATCCCTGGGCTCACGGACACGAATAAAAACGCTTACTTTGTCTACTAAACAAGATAACGCGCGTTTTTTTGAAAATGAAATAACAAAAATTCCCAAATATGCCATAACAATGGGGATTGGCACTATTTTAGACTCTAAAAAAATATTATTGCTGGCAAGCGGTAAAAATAAAGCGAAAGCAATAAAGGACACTGTTGAAGGTCCGATTACCGCTCAGGTGCCTGCAAGTATCGTGCAAATGCATAGAAAAGCGATCCTGATTGTCGATGAGGATGCCGCATCATTGCTGGACAATGAATATGAAGAAATTGTGACCAATCTCGAATGATACAGACCCGGTTATGATGTTCCTGTTAAAAAATAAATATTTATTTGTAATAAATTTTTTTATTTGTATACTTTACGGAACGTTCATTTATTGTGAAAAAGATTTTGGAACCGGCAATAACACCGTTGTTGAATTAAAGAATATCCAAGCACGCCCGAATGAAAATAATTCAATCAGTCAATACATCGACTGGGAAACTGATATTGAAACCGGTTCAATGGTTGTTTACGGCCTGACAACCGAATATGATTCCCGGGTAGAGTTAGCGGAACTGAAAAAAAGGCATACTGTATTATTACTCGGACTGTTACCGGACACTTTATATTATTTCAAATGCGCCGCGGTAATAAACGGCCGGGAGGTTTTTAGTAATAGTTGTACTTTTCGAACCGGATCGTTGCCTGATGATCTGCCGACGATAAATATTACAGAGTCGGATTCTCTGTTATATCAAAATGGGATCAATATGAACTATGTATTCCCTTATATCCTGGCATTTGACATGCGGGGCCGCTATGTATGGTATTATAAAATTCCGGGAACATATAAGGCCTATGATCCGATAAAAAAATTACCCAACGGGAACCTGATAATCGGGATCGATTATTCTCAAATCGATGAAGGGCGGATAATCGAAATGAATATGGGCGGTCAGATTGTCAGTGATATAAAAACTACCGGTTATCATCATGACTTTTATGTGCTGCCGGACGGTCATATCGCATATATAAAAGCCGTTGTCCGGGATGTAAACGGAACCAATTTTGTCGGTGACGAAATAACAGAAATTGATCCTTCCGGACAGATAATATGGAACTGGAGTTCGTTTGATTATCTGGACACAAATGAATTTGATCCGGTAAGCCTCGAGAGTTTTTATTATGGCGATAAAGGCAAAGACTGGACCCATGCCAATGAATTGATTTTTGACGGGAGTGACCAGAGTTATATATTTTCTATCCGGCATTTGAATAAAATAATAAAAATTGACCGGCAGACCCGTCAAATTCTATGGGAGTTTGGCGGTATACACAGTGACTTTCAATTACCGGAAGAGGATAAATTTTATCATCAGCATGCGCCTGAACTCAAAAATGATACCATCCTTTTGTTTGACAATGGAAATCACAGACCGGGTGTGGAATTTTCCAGGGTGATAGAATATCAGTTCGACTGGAACGGACAATCGGTTCTTCCGGTTTGGGAATTCCGGCTGTCCGGCGAAAACTTTTTTACTCCCAACGCAGGCGATGTTGATCGTTTGGAAAACGGGAATATATTAATCGCAACGTCAAAAAATTATCTGATTGAAGTCAGCCCCACGCGGGAAATCGTCTGGAATGTATTTTTTGAAAACACCCGGGCGCGTATTCACCGGGTGCTTCGGCTGGAATCATTGTATTAGGCTGGATAAATTCATTATATTTAATATGCTTATGGTGTCAAGTAATAAAATTTTAAGTTAAATTATTTCGGAAATCCTGTATGTTATCAGAATTATTTCATATTGAAATTCCCAGTCATCGTATTGTACTCAATACCATTCGGATTTATAAAGAAGTATCCGGCGCGGAGCTTTCGCGGCTAACCAAATATCAACCGTCAACCCTGGTTTATATTTTAAGATCGCTCAAAAAGAAAGGATTTATCAAAGTCAGCCGGGTCGGGAATCTGGTAGGGTCTGCGGGTAAACCGCCCACGTTGTGGAGCCTGAACCCGGAAATGGGTTATATATTGGGAGTTGAGATTTTACCCAACGAATTTCGGATCACCGTACTGGATTTTGCCTGTCATGTCATTCATCAGGAACATCAGGTCGGTTTTAAGGATTTAAAAGGTGATAAAACCGCCAAAATAACGGTTTCTCTTATAAACGATGTGATCAAAAAGCTGAATTTGCCCAAGGAAAAAATAATTGGAGTCGGGGTTGCTTTACCAGGACTTGTGGACCGGGAAAAGGGATTTGTTCACTATTCACGTCGGCTGTCGTTAAATAATGTATACCTGCAAACGTTGCTTGCCAACAATTTGAATCTGCCGGTTGAGATCATCAATGACGCCAATGCCGGGGCGCTTGGAATCTGGTGGCATCTCGATTCGGCGGAGCCTTTACCGCCGAATGTTGTTTTTCTGACGTTAAATGAAAAAATCAGGGAGATGGGCGCCGGATTTATCCTGAATACCAATCTCTATGAAGGGGCCCAGGGTACGGCGGGAGAGATATTTGTTACTCTGCCGTCGATTATCAAGTTGATCGAAAAAGGGAAAAAGAAATTCGGGGAAAAACAGGCGTTGATTGAATTTATCAACGAGGGCGGCGACGCCTCGCTATTGAAGATAATCGAGTGCGCCAAACAGAATTGCCGTATTTCAAATTTTATTTTAAAAAGTTTCAGTAAATATATAATTGATGAAGTCATTCGAATCGTTGAATTCCTGAACCCGAATTTAATTGTCATCGGCGGTGATATTACTGAAGCTAAACTTTTGATTTATGATTATATAACCCAAAATGTCAAAAAGAATTTAAAAAACAAATTCCCGACCGGTGTGATCGTGCCGGAAATCAGGTTTTCCGGGACCGGTATTTATTCGGTATCGTTGGGAGCGACTTCATTATTTTTGCGCAAGATGTTTTTATAGTTGTTAGCTTGTTTATCTTTTGTATTTTTTAACTGATAAGGCGGAGGAGGCTGTTAAGCGGACATAACTGAAATAAATGATTTTTGTATAAAAATAAAAAAAATCTTGACAAGAGAACGTTTTTTTTGTATTATGTAATATATTAATTCAATGAATGAATAAATTATTTAAATTGAAATATGTTCAATTTAATTAAACATCATTTCTTATTTTTATTCTTTTTAAACTTTTTTATTATGGGCGTTGATTATGCCCGTCCCGGTACGATAGTGGCCGGGTATTACCCCTCATGGCTCAAAGCCGAATTCCCCGCAGAAAATATTAATGTCGATAATTTGACCCATGTACTGCATTCTTTTGTGAGACCGGAATCCGACGGAAGTTTGAATTACGATTCCGGTTTTATATACCCGCAGTTAAATTCGTTTGTTTCCGCCGCCGGGAAAAAGATTATGGTCGCCTTAGGCGGCTGGGGCGGTTCGGATGGATTTCCCGCAATGGCCGTAAACAGTCAATCAAGAGATAATTTTGTTAACAATATAACAAAATTCTGTATTGAGCATAATTACGACGGTATCGATATTGACTGGGAGCACCCGGCGAATGCTGAAGACAGGGAGAACCTGGTTACACTGGTTAAGGACATCCGGCAGGCTTTTAACGAATCCGGAAAGGATTTGCTCATAACTATGGCCGTTACCGCCGGTTCCTGGAACGGTCAATGGATCGATTACCCTTCATTAATCGACTATATTGACTGGTTCGGTTGTATGACTTATGATTTTCACGGCAGTTGGACCACACATGCCGGTCATAATTCGCCGTTGTATTCTTCCAGCAAGGATTTTTGCGGCTCCGTCAATGACGGATTAATATATCTGAATTTAACACGAAAAGTACCAAAGGAGAAAATACTTATCGGCATTCCTTTTTACGGAAAGGAATTTAACGCTTCCAGATTATACGGTCCGAGCACCGGCGGGGATGTAACATTTAAATATAATGAAATTATCCCTCTGATTAACAACGGTTGGACATATTATTGGGACAATATTTCCATGGTTCCCTACCTGATCAAAAACGACAGTACAAAACTAATTACCTTTGATGATACATTATCTGTGCGATTAAAGTGCAATTACGCCCTCGAAAAAGAAATCGCCGGTGTGATGATATGGGCGCTTGGATTTGATGTGGTCGGGTCCAGACAGTTATTACTGGAGACTATCGGACAGTATTCTTTGGGGATATTTGACACCCTGAAAAATGTGACGAGTTATACCTTACAGCAAAATTATCCCAACCCGTTTAACGGGTATACGACTATTTCATACAATATCCTGCATGAGACCCATGTGAAACTTGATATAATCGACCTGAACGGCAGAGTTGTATCAAAGTTAGTGGATTTGTTTCAACCCCCGCAACATTATTCAATCCGTTTCAACGCAAATAATTTACCATCCGGGATTTATTTTTTCAGATTGACAACACCAATTTATACGAAAACCGGTAAAATGGCATTAATAAAGTGAGAAAAACCTATGCATATTGAATCATATTATTATGATATTGCAGTAATCGTATTGTTTTTTGTCATTATTTTCGGGATCGCCGCCTACTATTCAAAGCGGGCCGGAAAAGATACCGGGGAATTCTTTTTATCCGGCAGGAATTTACCCTGGTACCTGGCGGGGACCGCAATGGTGGCAACGACATTTGCCGCAGACACACCCCTGGCCGTGACCGAACTTGTAGCCAAAAACGGCATTGCCGGCAACTGGCTGTGGTGGAATATGGCCATCGGGGGTATGCTGACCGTTTTTTTCTTCGCCAAACTCTGGAGGCGGGCGGGCATCATGACGGATGTCGAATTTGTGGAACTGCGTTACTCCGGCAACGCCGCGGCCGTTTTGCGGGGATTCCGCGCCCTTTATCTTGGTCTGTTCATGAACGCGATTGTCATGGGCTGGGTAAACAAGGCCATGGTCAAGATTTTTCATGTCACCATACCGGGATTTGATTCCTTTCTGTTAGTCGTTTTTGCCGCGTTTATCATAGCCATTTACGCGTCGGCTTCCGGTCTGCTCGGCACGGCCCGGACCGACAGCTTTCAGTTTGTGTTTGCCATGCTGGGATGTATCATTCTGGCCGTTATTGTTATCCGCTTACCCCAGGTTGGCGGCGCGGTCCAATTAAAGGCAAAGCTGTCGCCGCAGATACTGGACTTTTTCCCGAGGATCGGCAAACTTACTGTTGGCGGAGTGACCGGCGGCGCGTTGGCTTTATCGGCGGGGGCTTTTTTCGCGCATATCGGCCTGCAATGGTGGTCAAGCTGGTATCCGGGGGCTGATCCGGGAGGCGGCGGTTATGTCGCGCAAAGGATGATGTCGGCAAAAGATGAAAAGCACAGTCTGTTTGCCACATTATGGTTTACAATCGCCCATTACGCCGTTCGTCCCTGGCCCTGGATCATCGTGGCGCTTGCCGCATTGATTATCCTGCCGCGTGCGGAAAATACAACCGTTCTGCAATCGGAAAATCCAGTTTTATATGAAAGAGTCGTCGAGGTTTATAAGGATCAATCCCTTATGACCCAACAGGAGATGAAGGACGGTGTCTTCCAGGATTTTTTTGAAAAATATGAAAATACGATCGATCCCGGTGTGATGTACCCGAAACTCATGATGCGTTATTTACCGACCGGCCTTTTGGGCTTGTTGATCGCCGTTTTTCTTGCCGCTTATATGTCAACCATAGCTTCGCAGTTAAACTGGGGGACCTCATATCTCATTAATGATTTTTACAGGCGGTTTATTAAAAAATCGGCAAGCGAAAAACATTATGTGCTGATCTCCAGATTCGGGATTTTTTTAATGGTCGTTTTTTCTCTCATAATCACCAGGTATTTTTTGACCACTATCTCCGGGGCGTGGGAATTTATCATCAACGCCAGCGCAGGTATGGGCGCGGTGCTGATCCTGCGCTGGTTCTGGTGGAGAATAAACGCCTGGTCCGAAATTTCGGCAATGATCGCGCCGTTGATCATTTACCCGGTGGCGAAAAGTGTTTACGGATTGCAGTCCCCCATTACTTTATATCCGGTTGTACTGGGTACCACCATTATCTGGCTGACGGTTACTTTTTTGACAAAACCGGTAAATGAAAAAAAACTGGAGAGTTTTTATAAAAAAGTACATCCCGGCGGCCTGGGCTGGAAAAGAATTTCGGACAAATTCCCGAATGTAAAAAGTGATTCCGGATTTGGACGATTGTTCCTGGATTGGTTCCTGGGAGTTGTTTTGGTATATTCATCGTTGTTCGGCATCGGTAAATTATTATTTGCCGATTATTTGCCTGCCGTGTTATACTTTTTGGCTGGCGGAATTTCCGCAGCCCTGATCTATCTTGATTTGAAAAAACGTGGATTTAAAAGTTTGAATGAATAAAAGGAATTTGATATGAAAAAAATTACATTTTTATGGATTTTGATTTTGTTTTTTATGAGCAATTTGCCCATTTTGGCGGAGAATCAAATGAATAAAGAATTGAATTTAATACCAATTCCTGAGGAGATAACCCGGACATTTGACAAATTTGTCATTGATGAAAATTTTACCGCCGGTATTACCGGAAATCCCGATGACAGAATTTATCAATATACGACAAATGTTTTGAGAAGGTTGTCGGGCAGAACGGGGCTGTTCCTGTCGCAGGATTTCATCACCAAAACGACAAAAGCGGAAAATCCGCAGTGTGTGATAAAAATCGACAGACCCGGGAAAATTGTGTTGGGAGAGGATGAATCATATTCTATGAACATAACCGCCTCCGGGATTACTATATCCTCCGAAACGGACCTGGGCGCCATGCGGGGTCTGGAAACCATGCTGCAATTACTGGATGTTGACGATAAAGGATATTTTTTACATACGGTCGAGATCACAGATAAACCGCGCTTTCCCTGGCGCGGCCTGATGATTGACGGATGCCGTCATTTTATGCCGATAGACGTGATCAAACGTAATCTTGACGGCATGGCCGCGGTGAAATTGAACGTGATGCACTGGCATCTGAGCGAGGACCAGGGATTCCGTGTGGAATGCAACACATTTCCCCGGTTGCACCAGCTTGGTTCCGACGGCTATTATTATACCCAGGCGCAGATAAAGGATGTGATTGAATATGCCGCGAACCGCGGCATCCGCGTCGTACCCGAGTTCGATATCCCGGGGCACGCCACAAGCTGGCTTGTGGCTTTTCCCGAACTGGCCAGCGCGCCCGGACCATATACGATTGAGAGGAAATGGGGGATTTTTAACCCGACCTTCAATCCGACCATTGATGAGACTTATGAGTTTTTTGACAAGTTTTTTGCCGAAATGACCGGTTTGTTCCCTGATGATTATATGCATATCGGCGGCGATGAAAATAACGGCAAACAATGGGACGCCAATCCGGACATCCAGGCCTTTATGAAAGAAAACAATATAAAGGATAACCATGCGCTGCAGAGTTATTTTAATAACAAAATTCTCAAAATATTAACAAAATACGATAAAAAAATGGTGGGGTGGGATGAGATACTGCATCCCGGCATGCCGAAAAATATCGTGATCCAGTCCTGGCGGGGAAAGGAATCTTTGATTGAATCGGCAAAACAGGGCTACCAGACAATGCTGTCGAACGGTTATTATATTGACCTGATCCAGCCGACAGATTTTCATTATTTGAACGATCCCCTGCCCGATGACATGCCGTTGACGGAGGATCAGAAAAAATTTATCCTTGGCGGCGAGGCAACCATGTGGGCCGAATATATTTCACCGGAAACCATCGATTCCAGGATCTGGCCGAGAACGGCCGCAATTGCCGAGCGTTTGTGGTCTCCCGGTCATGTAAAAGACGTTGAAAGCATGTACAAAAGACTTGATATTATCAGTTTCCGCCTGGAAGAACTGGGCCTTTTGCATATAAAAAATTATGAAATGATGCTGCGGCGATTGACGGCCAATAACGACACCAAACCTTTAAAAACATTGATAGACGTTATCGAACCGGTAAAAATTTATACCCGCGGTTCGCAGCGTCAATATACGTCTTATTCTCCATTGACCCGTGTTGTCGATGCCGCAAGACCCGATGCGCCGGTCGCGCGTGAATTTAGAAAAAATATCGACATTTTTTTAACGGATGTGAAAAACAATTCGATCCTGATCCTGTTGGAAAAAGATCTGAATTTGTGGCAAACGAATCATTCGAAACTTGTCGAGTTGATCAAAGTCTCACCGATTTTAACGGAAATCGAATCGTTATCAAAAGATTTGTCCGATTGCGCGGAAGCAGGTCTGGAGGCGTTGAATTATATCAAAGAACAAAAACAACCCGGAGAAAGTTGGATCCAAGCACGGCAGGAACTTTTGGAAAAAGCACAATTACCTCGTGGACAAACGGAGCTGATGATCGTGTCCGCTGTAAAAAAATTGGTGAATTATACAGAAAAATTATAATGAATCCAGACATACTATTGAATTTCAGCTAATTACTAATCGATTCGATGAGAAAGAGTGCTTATTAATGAAATACAGTACAATATTGAAAATATAAAGAAGGGAGGTGAACGATTGAAAATTCTGACTTTTAGTTAGAATGTGATTGATCAAATAATTGGGTTGTCAAGTAATAAATAATCAAGGAGGTTTGAAATGTTCAAGAGAATTTTAATCATTTTCTCTGCTTTGATAATCATACAAAGCGTTTTATTTGCCCAACATGATTATTTTTTACCCTTTATGCACAAAGCGGCTGAAACAATTACTGTCGATACTGATCTGGATGAATGGAATTTTTGTTTTCCTATTAATCTGAACCAATCGTCCATACCGGCAGGTTCACGCGCTCATGCCTGGCTGCCGGTTGATAATGATGATTGTTCGGGCTGGATTAAGATGATGTGGGATGAGAATTACCTTTATTTTGCCGCCGATATCAGGGATGATGTGCCCGGTGTGATGACCGGCGGAACCGATTACTGGCGCCAGGATGGTATTGAAATTTATCTTGCCAATTATAGCGTGGGTAACGTACCCTGGCAGGCGGGTGCAGCAACGGGTTACCCGGATAAGGATGACGGTAAATATGCCGTTCAGTTAGCATGTTATTATGACGCCCAGGCGGACACGTTTGATATTTATCAATGGAATCCGGTTCAACGTTCAATCAAATCTGAAAGTACGATTTTAAAAGGTTATATCTGGGATAATGAAGATGGGTATACACTTGAGGGTAAAATCCTGTGGGATGATTTTAAATCCGATAAAGGTAATGTGTTCGCTTTACATGGCGGTGAAGTTTTGCCCTGCACCTGGAGTTTATTTGATGTGGATGAAACAGCAGGTAACGATTTTCAGGGATATCAATTTTCCGAAGATACTTATCCCCCCAGCGCCGGTCCGGGTCGTAACTGGCAGGTTATCGAAGTGAAAAAAGAACGCGATTATCCGTTTTATGAGTATTCGTCCCCATATATAAAGCGTGCCAACGGGGAGATTACCCTGGATGCTTCTTTGTATGAATGGAATTTCGTCTTTCCGGTTGATATGAACCAATCCTCCATCCCGCCGGATTCCCGCGCGTTTGGCTGGTTCCCCTTGGATAATATCGATCTCTCGGGCCCGCTGATGTTTATGTATGATGACGATTATCTCTATTTTGCCGCTGAAGTCATGGACGATATGCCGGGGACCATGACGGGCGCCGCGGATTACTGGCGCGAAGACGCGGCTGAGCTTTATATGGGAAGTTATGATATCGGTTCAATCGGAAATGTTCCGAACCACTCGGGTTATATGAACTCGGGTGATTCGCTGGACGTGCAACTTGGGTTCTATTATGATGCTTACGAGGATACAGTTGATATTTATATGTGGTATCCCAGTGAATTTATCGGGTCTATTAAATCCGAGCTTACGACTTTGAAAGGTGCTTTATGGCCCATGGAAGATGGTTATACCATAGAAGGCAGACTTTCGTTGCAGGAAATTGCAGACAGAGTGGATGTTGCCGGCCAGCGTACTTTTGATTTTGCTAACAATGTGGGTTGTATTTTTCCGGCAACTTATAGTTTGTTTGATGTCGATGATATTGATGTTTATGATTTTGACGGCTATCAATATGCTGCCGTGCCGCCTTATGAAGGGCCCGGCAACGGAAGTTGGACCGGTGTGGAAATTGTCGAAAAATGTCTGCTCGAGGAACTGGACTGGTTATGGGAGAACGATACCGGCGTAGAAGAAAAAACGAATAGGATTCCGGTTGCTTTCAATTTGAGCCAGAACTATCCGAATCCGTTCAACCCCTCAACATCAATTGAATTCAGCCTTGTTGAAAACGGGAGTATCAGTCTGAATATATTTAATACCCGCGGCGAATTGGTAAAAACATTGATGAATAATGAATTTAAATCCGCAGGTTCCTATTCAGTGAATGTGGATATGTCGGATGTATCCAGCGGAGTATATTTTTACGTTTTAGAACAGGGCAACCTGAAATTAACAAATAAAATGATGTTGCTCAAGTAAACAGGTACAGGGCGGCTGAAAGCCGCCCTGTACGTTTTGAAAAAATATTGCCGGAGAATTTTTATGATTAGTCGACGATATTTTATAAAAAGCGCCGCCGTTTCCGGCGCTGCCGTGTTGTTAAATCCCTATAAGAGCTTG
Organism: Candidatus Zhuqueibacterota bacterium; assembly: GCA_016934825.1. Classification (GTDB taxonomy): domain Bacteria; phylum Zhuqueibacterota; class Zhuqueibacteria; order Residuimicrobiales; family Krinioviventaceae; genus Fontivivens. Next base: position 53,548 of record JAFGSB010000070.1, on the reverse strand, counting down.
CGGGGTTACGGATTGGCCGCGGATTATATCGGTTTACATCCTTTTATTGAGTTGAATCCCGATGCCGTATTTGTTATGCGGACAAATGTCGACAATAAAAAAAATTCCGGGGCCAAAAAACAGGTTGGTCTTGATTTCGGCAGATCCGTTTTCAAATTAGTCGATGATGAAAAATCAGGCTATCCACTCGACTATAATATTGCTTTAAAACCAAATTTAACCTGCCGGGGTAAATGGGATAAAAATTATACAGTAGAAGGTTCCATGGGCGTCGTTACCGACGCATATTTTGTTGAAGGACTTATAAACAGTATAAAGGAATTAGGCGTTGCGGGAGAAAAATTTTTCATTCGCGAAGTCAATTGTCCCGAAGATTTTGCCGATGGCGGGTATGACGGAGTCGCGGAACGGACCGGCGCCGAATTGCGTGATATGAGCGCAAGAATGGATGTGCTCGAACAAACCGAAAACAGTGTTCAATGGGTAGACGTACCGGATGGCGTGTGGTTTCGAAAGATTCCATATCTCTGGCCGATTAACGCCCCGAAAAGCTGGCTTTTAAACATATCAAAATTTAAAACCCATGCAATGGGTGTGACACTGTGCGCCAAGAATCTACAGGGAACAATCGTGCATAATTACCAGGCTCATTGTACAGAGTATCATCGCAGTATGGATATGTTGTCGAGTCATATCAATCCAACGGCCAAAACGGACATTAAAAATAATTACAACAGACACGTCGCCGATGAGATACCCCGCTGGGACAGACCGGGTAATGACGGCGGAATATGGATGGAAACATGGGCTTCGCGCTGCCTGGATAACAACTCGGTAACAAAACCCGCCCTGCATATAGTTGAAGGTGTATGCGGCCGGGACGGTCATTTTATTGCCGGGCCGGGACCGGGAGAACTGGCCACTGATTATATGACGAATATTATTATTTTCGGTAAAAATCAGTTTTATGTAGATATCATCGGCCACTGGCTGGCGGGACACGAACCGGGGAATTTCGGGCTGTTCCATTTGGCCATCGAACGCGGTTTGTCCGATGTATTGAATCCTTTCGATATACCGGTATACGAATGGAAAGCGGATGGAAGTGCTGTACTGACACCGTTAGGGGATTTTAAGCGGACACTCCTTAAAACCATGTATCTGCAAAAAGATTACAATGGTTTTGACGAACCATACTGGCATCTATGTAACGAACCGTATGAATACAAAACGACCATTGCTGAAAAGGTCCAGCCGCAAAAGCCCGAATCATTTGTTTTGAACCAGAATTTTCCGAATCCCTTTAACGCGTCAACCTCGATCACCTTTTATATCCCGCAAAGCGGGCATGTTCGTCTGGATATATGCAACGAATACGGGCAGGTTGTCGACAGATTGGCGGATGCATATTATGTCCGGGGTTCACATTTGCTGATATGGAATACCAGGAACGCGGCCACCGGTGTTTATTATTACCGCTTTGATTTTGGCGGAGAATACCAGACCGGTAAAATGCTGTTGCTGCGTTGAGAAAGTTATTATAAAAAAATCGTATGTCAGCCGGTTTATTTCAGCGCCTCAAAATCTGATTTTTATATTCCGATTTTAAAAAAAAATGTTGCTTTTTAAAAATCCCTTTTGTATTATTGTATAGACAATTAAACAATTATAATACAAAAGGTGCTGTTATATGATCATTGATCGCAACAGTCCGATACCGCAATATTTTCAACTGCAAACCTGGATCATCGAGCATATCGAACAGGGTGTATTCAAGCCGGATGAAAAAATTCCCACCGAAGAAGAATTTTCGCAAATGACCGGTCTGGCGCGGGCTACGATTCGTCAGGCCATACAAAATTGTGTCAACATGGGTTATTTGTATAGAAAACGGAGACTTGGAACTTTTGTCATAAAACAAAATCTCAATGTCAATAAAAAAACTATTATCGGGGTGATGGTACCGGATATCAGAACGGGTTACGCGCCGGAACTGGCTCGCGGAATCGGCGACGAGGCTGCCGCCAACAAACACAGTATCATTCTCTGTAATACGGATGATTTTTACATCAAAACGAATTTTCATGCTGATAACCTGATCGAACATAATGTCAGCGGCGTTATTTATGTGCCGACGGCCGCGTCGGATGAAAAAAACCGAATGATCCTGGAAAAATTTACCAGAAAGAATATTCCTGTTGTCCTGGCAGACCGTGTTATACCGGACGCGAATGTTGATTACGCGACAACCGACAATTTCCAGGGTGCATATGAACTGACAAAATATCTTGTTAACAAAGGACATAAAAGAATCGCGGTTATTCTGAGCACGTTGTTTAGTACCGAGCGACAGAGATTCGACGGATATAAACAGGCATTGTCCGATTCCAATATTCCTTTTGATCCGTCCATTGTTGTTGCGGACCAGGGACCGTTTCTGGAAAATTTTTATATTAAATATGTTAAAAAATTACTGGATGATAACAACATTACCGCCGTCTTTGCCGGGCATGACCGCATAGCCTATCTGGTCTATACCGTTGCACGCCAATCGGGACTTCGTATACCGGAGGACATTTCCCTGGTCGGTTATGATGATTTACCCAGTTCATCCTCTCATCCGGTAAGGCTGACAACCATGCATCAGCCCATCTATGAAATGGGTAAACAAAGCATGAAACTGATTATGTCGAGAATAAACGGTGATGTTTCCGAACCGCAAAAAGTAATATTAAAATCATATCTTGTAGAACGTTTTTCTGTGCGGACAATTCATAATTAAAATTGAAATTCTAATAGTAAAATCAGAGGCTGTGAACATGAAAACAAAACTAAATGTCGGATTAATCGGAACAGGGCGTCTGGGAAATATGTACGCGGATTTTTTGGCTTATCGTGTACCGCAGGCCAATCTGGCGGCGGTAGCCGACATCATCCCCGAACGCGCGTCCTCCTGCGCTGAAAGATTGGGCGTGCCCCAATGGTATGACAATAATCATGACCTGAGCGCAGATAAAGAACTGGATGCCGTTATTATCACCGCGACAACGATTAATCATAAAGAAATAGTGATAGATGCCGCCGAACAGGGCAAACCGGTTTTTTGTGAAAAACCGTTAACCTTAACACTTGACGATTCGCGTGAAATTAAAAACGCCCTGGAAAAGTCGGGTACTTTTTTTCAGCAGGCATTTCAGCGAAGATTTGATAAGGGATTCGCCGCTGTTAAGCGTAAAATAGAAGAAGGAGTTATCGGCACACCCGTGACATTTCGCGGTTCTTCACGCGACCCGTACAGGCCCAGCCTTGACTATCTCAAGCCGGCAAACAGCGGCGGACTGATCCTGGATATGGCGGTTCATGATATCGATATAGCGCGCTGGTATATGGGTGACGTGAAAACCGTTAATGCCATCGGCGGTGTACTGGCCTACCCGGAAGTGGCGGATGTGGATGATATCGATAACGCCATCATGCTGCTCAGTTTTGAGAACGGCACTCTCGGAGAAATAGATGTCAGCCGCAACGGCATTTATGGTTATGATATCCGCGCCGAGGTGCTGGGGACAAAAGGAACGATCCAGGCGGGATATTTAAGGGATACGCCCATTTTAGTCATGACTGCCGGGGGTGTAACACATGATGTTGTACCCTATTTCCCAGAAAGATTTGGCGAGGCTTATGTGGCGCAGTTGAACGATTATCTGCATAATTTGTGCGAAGACAGGGAACCGATGATCAAGATCGATGACGGTATCGCGGCATTGCAGGTTGCCATTGCGGCGACGGCATCTCATCAGCAGCAAAAAATAGTCAACGTGAAAGATTTTTAAGATTGATAAATCGAATGAGCAAAGTTCTTTATAATTTAATTTATCTAATCAAGTATACAATAGTATAAATGGAGGTATTGTTATGAAAACCGGGACTCTGTTTGCAGAATGGGCCCCCAAACCGGATTTTAAGTTAGGCGCCAAGGATATTGACGGAAAATTAACTTATTTGGGAAGCAAGGTATGGCGGAACCCGCGATTTGAAATTGTCGACAAAGACGTTCCGGTTCCGGGGCCGGAAGAAGTATTGATCGAAGTGAAAGCCTGCGGCATTTGCGGCAGTGATGTGCATATGTACCAGACTGATGAGGAAGGTTATATTTATTACCCGGGATTAACCGCATTCCCATGTACACTGGGTCATGAATTTTCGGGACAGGTGGTTGAATCGGGTGCTCTGGCCATAAATAAACGCACCGGGAAAAGGTTTGAGGCGGGAGAGCCGGTTTGTGCCGAAGAAATGGCCTGGTGTTCACACTGCCGGCCATGCGCGGACGGTTTTCCGAACCATTGTGAGGAATTGCAGGAAATCGGGTTTTCAATTGACGGCGCGTATGCAAAGTATATAAAGGTAAACGCGCGTTATCTGTGGAGTCTTGAAGGTTTGCGGGACATATACGGCGAGGAGAAAATGTACCTGCTTGGCAGTCTTGTCGAACCCACTTCGGTCGCTTATAATGCGGTTATCGAACGGGGCGGCGGGATTCGGGCCGGCGATAATGTGGTCATTATGGGCAGCGGTCCTGTCGGGATTGCCGCGTGTTCCGTGTTAAAACGTTCCGGTGCGGCCAATGTTATTATTTCCGAACCCTCGGAATCACGACGAAAAATGGCCCTGGAAATGGGGGCAACCCATGCGATTGATCCGACCAGTGTGAATTCTGCGGAGGCTGTTCTGGATATAACAAGGGGCGAGGGCGCGAAAATTATCCTGGAAGCGACCGGTTTACCAAGTGTTGTTTGGGGAGATATCGAAAGAATTATCTGGGAAGGACGGGCCTTAAATACTGCGGTGGTTATCGTTGCCCGCGCCGATGACAGAATTCCGATGAACGGTGAAGTTTTTCAGGTACGCCGCGCAAGCGTGGTCGGGTCCCAGGGACATTCCGGGCACGGCACTTTTCCGCGGGTGATCAGTTCTATGGAAAAAAGAATGGATATGACCCGGATGGTTACCAAAAAAATCGTTCTTGAAGAAGTTGAGGAAAATCTGGTTAAACTGCAAACCGATCGTAATGAAGTGAAAATCACGGTTTTCCCGAAAGAGTAATTTTGAAGGTCAACGTATTAAAAGTATTAAAGTATGAATGAATGAAAGGAAATAGATATGTCAAATTGGCTTGAAACCAATCGTAAAGATCTCTTTTTTGAAGACACGGGAGTCGGGCGATTGAAGAAAAAGATCTGGGAGGCATCGGATAAAGAGATCGACCAGATTCTGGCGGATTATGGAATTCCGTCTCACTCGGAATTGGGCAAACCCGGAACATATGTTCAAACCACCATTCGTCAGAAGGTTATAGAGAACCGGAAAAAGAATGATATTGTATTTATACCCATAGGCTGTACGGAACTGCACGGCCGGCATACGGTAACGGCGCTCGATACTTTTATGGTCACACAGCTATTGGAAGGCGTTCGCCGGTACACGGCGAAAAGAGGCGCTCCCGTTAACCTGGTCTGGACGCCGCTCAACTACGGCGGTCATCCGCATCACCATATCGGTATGCCGGGTACGATCCACCTGGAAGATGAAGCTTTGAAACGAGTTTTAATTGATGTTATGGTCGGATTATGGAATGACGGATTTCGTAAACAGGTACTCATCAATAATCACGGTCATCAATGGCTGCTGGAAGCCGCCATACAAGAATTGCAGAAAACCTGGAATCTCCCGGGTATGTTTCGGGTGATTGACTGGCACCGCGCGGTACGGGAATTCTTCCGCACGAAAAGCCGCGGAGGCGACTGGGATACCGATTTCGTACATGCCGATGAAGCGGAAACCTCCGTTATGCTGTTGCTGGCCCCTGAATATGTTGAAATGGGTCTGGCGGAAGAAACAACTGTCGAAGGTTTTCTGCCCGACGGACATTTTGATAAAGCTGTGGACCCCTTTGCCCGGCCAAGCAAATGGTCCGAGGGACAGGGACATTCACCGATTGAGCTGGCCTCCATCCCGGAGGGAGTTGTGGGCAGCCCCAATATTGCCGCGGCTCATAAAGCGAAACGAACCATTGCGGCGATATTATCTTACCTGACCCTGGTACACGACGATATTTTAGAGGCCTTTCCCCCCGGACAATTGCCGGACCCGGAAAAAACAACGATGAGAACAAAAAAGGAACTGGAACCCTACTTAAAAGAACCGTTTACCAAAGGCTGGCGTCCGATTTACGCGATTCCCAAGATGGGCCTTTAGCCTATGAAATTGAGTATGGTTTTATCCACACAACCGGCATCATTTTCAGCAGTTGCCTTTAAAGGGCGGCTTGCTGAAAATATTGCCAAAATAAGCGACCTGGGTTACGACGGCGTTGAACTGGCCGTTCGCGATCCGCAATTGCTGGACAGGGAAGAATTACAAAGACTGTTGAGCCAACATAATTTACAGGTTCCGGCAATCGGCACCGGACAGGCTTACGGCGAGGAAGGGCTTTATTTTACACACCCGAACGAAAATATCCGCAGACGGGCCGTCGAGCGGATTCAATCGCAAATGTACCTGGCCGCAGAGCTGAACGCCGTGGTGATTATCGGCCTGGTGCGGGGTAAAAAAAGTCCCGGAATCAGTGATGAACAGGTAGAAGAGTGGCTCATCCAGGCCCTGACAGAATGCGCCCGGGTCAATCCGGATGTCAAATTATCTATCGAATTAATCAACCGGTATGAAACGGATATACTGAATACCGTAACAGAGGGTATGAACTTTGTGCAAAAAATTCAGGTGGCCAATATCGGTCTGCATCTTGACACATTTCATATGAATATCGAGGAACCCTCGATGGTAGACAGCATTGTCCTGGCAAAAGAAAAGCTGTTCCATTTTCATGTCGCGGATTCAAACCGGTGGTATCCGGGTGCAGGGCATATTGATTTTGAACAAATAATCAAAACTTTGGAAAAGATCGGGTATAACGGATATGTATCCGCAGAAATTATGCCTTTACCCGACCCCGATACGGCGGCAGTCGAGACGATTAAATATTTGCGAAAATTTATATGATAAAAAAGTGATCATTTTATCTGATCGGCAAAAAACGACAGACAAACTGTATGAACAAGAATTTTAAACTTGAAATGCGCAAGATCTGTAAGATCTTTCCCGGTGTTGTCGCACTGGATAATGTGGATTTTGAACTTGGTGAGGAAGTCCATATCCTGCTGGGCGAGAACGGCGCCGGGAAATCGACGCTTGTCAAGATTTTAAGCGGGGCGTACCAAAAAACCAGCGGACAAATATTTCTTGACGGTAAAGAAATCGAAATCAAAAATCCGAAACACGCGCAGGACCTGGGTATCAGTATTATTTACCAGGAATTTAATCTGGTTCCTCATCTCTCGGTAGCCGAAAATATTTTCCTCGGCAGGGAACCCACTTTGATGCCTGGGGTTCTGAACCTGAAAAAATTGTACAATTCGGCGCAAAAGATACTGGACGATCTGGGAGTGGAAATAAACGCCCGCTCACTTGTAAAAGATCTGGGTGTGGCGCAGCAGCAAATGGTCGAAGTTGCAAAAGCGCTGTCCCTGGATGCCAGAATTCTGATCATGGATGAACCCACATCCGCCCTCACCGAACAGGAAATTGAACGGCTGTTTGCCACCATTCGGGACCTTTTAAAAAAAGGCGTCTCCGTTATTTATATTTCCCATCGGCTTGAGGAGCTTTTTGAAATCGGCGACCGGGTGACCATTTTGCGGGACGGAAAGTATATCGGGACCCATCGTATTGACGACATCAGCAAACCGGAACTGATCCGCATGATGGTGAATCGTGAACTAAAGGAACAATTTCCGAAAAAGAAAGCGGCAATAGGAGATGAAATACTCCGCCTGCAAAATGTGGAAAAAGATACGGTACTGCATGATATAAATTTTTCACTCTATCGTGGTGAGATTTTAGGAATTGCCGGTCTTTTGGGTTCCGGACGTACGGAACTGGCCAGGGCAATTTTCGGGGCCGAACGGATCGATTCCGGTAATATCTTTGTAAAGGGAAAACAGGTGAAAATTACCGGTCCCCGCAGCGCGATTAACCTGGATATCGGCTTTCTTACCGAGGACCGAAAATGCCAGGGATTGATTTTAAATTTATCCGTAAAAGAAAATATTTGTCTGCCGAGCGTTGACAGATTTTCGAAACTGGGAGTCGTCAATCGGAAAAAAGAAGTCGAAGCGGCGGATTTTTATATAAATGAACTCCGCATTAAAACTCCGGGTATGTATCAAAAAGTAATGTACCTGAGCGGGGGCAACCAGCAAAAAGTCATTATCAGCAAGTGGCTCTGTACCAATGTCGATGTTTTGATCTTTGATGAACCCACAAGGGGTATCGATGTGGGTTCAAAAGTCGAAATATATGAATTGATGAATAAACTCATTGCAGGCGGTGTGGCCATTATAATGATATCATCCGAATTACCCGAGATTTTGGGAATGAGCGACCGAATCCTGGTGATGCACCAGGGCCGGATCGCCGGCGAATTTTCCGCAGAAGAAGCCACACAGGAAAAAATATTACACAAAGCCCTGGGAGGTGATTAATTGCAGCAAAAGGATTTTTTAATACATTATGGGCGGCAATTTGGAACTTTGATCGGACTTTTGGTGTTATCAGCGATTTTATGGATATTGACACCCTATTTTTTGACCGTCTCCAATTTGCTTAATATAGCCCAGCAGACTTCAATAAATGCAATCATTGCGGTGGGGATGACCTTTGTCATCATTACCGCGGGTATCGATCTGTCTGTCGGTTCTATCCTGGCTTTTTCCGGTGTTGTGCTGGCCTGGGCCATACAGGTCGGAATACCGCTTCCGCTGGCTCTTTTAATTGGTCTGCTCGTCGGTCTTGTATGCGGTTTAGTGAACGGGTTATTGATCACTTTCGGAAAACTGCCCCCCTTTATCTCGACCCTGGGTATGATGAGTGTCGCCCGTGGCGCCGCTCTGTTATTTACCCAGGGCAGGCCGATTTCCGGTTTTTCCAATACATTTCGTTTTCTGGCAAACGGGGAGATTTTATATATCCCGACGCCGATCATTATTATGATTTTCGTTTATTTTGTCGCGCATTATCTGCTGACCCATACCAAGCTGGGGCGATATACCTACGCGATGGGCGGCAATGAAGAGGCGGCTGTATTGTCAGGGGTTAATGTCAGGATGTTTAAAACAATCGTATACGGGTTATGTGGAATGCTGAGCGGACTTGCCGCCATTATTTTAACGGCGCGGCTTAACTCCGCCCAGCCCATTGCCGGAATGATGTATGAATTAGACGCCATTGCGGCAACCGTTATCGGGGGAACAAGTCTTGTCGGAGGCGAGGGAACAATAGTGGGTACTCTGATCGGCGCTCTGATTATGGGTGTTCTGAGAAACGGGCTCAATCTGCTGGGTGTTTCGTCCTTTGTACAACAGACTGTTATCGGTTCAGTTATTATTTTTGCGGTATTAATTGATATGGCTTTAAAAAAGAGTAAAAAATAACCGGAGAAAACGAACTATGAAAAAATTATCAGTTTTTTTAATGTTTTTTGTTTTCTGTTTATTATTAGTTGTGGGCTGTCAAAGAAGTGAAAAATCAGGAGGACCCGCGGTAGCACTGGTTATGAAGACATTGAACAATCCATTTTTTATCGATATGGAAAAAGGCGCAAAAGAAGTTGCCGACAGTCTGGGTATCCAGTTGATTTCCCAGGCAGCCGAACGCGAGGTGGATGTGGAGAAACAAATGCAGATCATCGAGAACCTCATACAGCGAAAAGTTGATGCTATCTGCGTGGCGCCAAGCGGATCGAGGGAAATTGTACCCGCCATCTGCAAAGCCAACCGCGCCGGTATCCCGGTCCTGACGATAGACACCCGTGTAGACAAAACCACCCTAAAGGAAGCCGGTTGCCGGGTCTTCACTTTTATCGGATCGGATAATTTTGAGGGCGGCCGGATTGCCGGGGAATTTATTGTTAATAAACTTGAAGGGCGGGGTAAAGTCGCACTGCTGGAAGGAATACCCGGTCACGAAACCGGTGATTCCAGGCTGTCAGGATTTCACAAATCCGTCGACGATGTCGCCGGTATTGAAATCGTTGCATCCCAGACGGCTAACTGGGAACGGGACCAGGGTTTTAATGTTTTTCAAAATATTCTTCAGGCGCATCCTGAAATTCAGGCGGTCTTTGCCTGCAATGATATGATGGCATTGGGTGCCGTGGAAGCCATAGCCGCCGCAGGTAAAAGTGGAAAAATTTTTGTAATGGGATTTGATGCAACCACTGACGCCCGGGAAGCCATAAATAACGGGACAATGATCGGTTCAATTGCCCAGAATCCGTATGAAATGGGCAGACTGGCCGTTATCAATGCTTTTCATCTGATCAATAAAGAGACTATCCCGGACTATATTCCTGTGAAAATTGAACTTGTAACCAAATAGTGCCGGTTTATTCCGGTCATAGATTGTTAGGTACAAGGAACGGGCATGTGTGTGTTATGTATCAGGGTAGAATGAATGGAACGGTGAAATATTCGGTAAGTAATTTTAGCAAAAGTAAATATTTTTATTATAAAAATAATTAAAACAAAATAGATGTAAAGGAGTAAGTTATGGAATCGATGAGATCATTGGTCTTTCGAGATATCGGTAAAATTGAATATACTGAAATTCCGGTGCCTCAAATAGAACAACCGGATCAGGTTATCATTAAAGTTAAAATGTGTGGTATCTGCGGGTCCGACGTGAAAATCATGCAGGGTAAACACGCATATAAGAAAGATACCGTACTTGGGCATGAATTTAATGGTATTGTACATGAAATCGGTTCCGCGGTAACAAGCGTCAAAGTGGGCGACAGGGTCGCCCTGGATAATAATCCCCGTTGCGGATTGTGTGATTTTTGTCGAATGGGATTCAGCAGCCAGTGCGTAGAATTGAAAAACCGGACACTGGGCATTTATAAAAACGGCGGTTACGCGGAATACTGCGTTGCGCCGGAAGATGTGTGTTTCAAGTTGCCGGATGAAATTGACGATATTACAGCAACCCAGGTAGAAACGCTGGGCACAGTTTTAAACGGAATGAATACGGTGCAAATGCAGCCCTGGGATACTGTACTGGTTCTTGGCTGCGGCCCCATCGGGTATTTATTCGCATCGATGGCGAAAAACATTGCCGCCCGCGCAATTGTTACGGAAATTGATCCGTTCCGGTTGAACATTGCCCGGCAACTAAATGTTCCGGCGCTTAACCCGGATGAGTGTGACATCGAAGAGGAAATTATTAAACTGACCCGCGGTAAAAAGGCGGACATTGTCATCGACGCTGTCGGAACGCAACTGGAAAATGCGCTGAAATATGTAACACCCGGCGGTAAAGTCCTTGCCTTTGGTATGGATGACAGCAGCAGGGCCGCAATTCAGCCTTATTATATCACCCGTAATGCTATAAAAATTTTGGGAACATATATCGGTCAGAACACCTGTTTACCGGCGATAAAAATTTTCGAGGCCGGAAAAATCAATATGAAACCCTTTTTCACCGAAGTCATTCCGTTAGAGGAAGGCCCCGGAGCATTTGCCAAACTTGGTTTGGACCTGGATACGCTGGAATCCATACCCAAAAAAGCGATGAAAATTGTATTGCAGCCATAGTAATTGTCTGAAAATTTTTTATCGATGATCTCATCTCACATAAAAAAATTTCATTCCTGCATATAATAAAGAACTGTGTTCCCGCCGCACGGTGGGGAATAAAACCTGGTTTAATAAAGAATTCTGTAATTTATAAAAAAGCCACTCTTGTAAGACCGTTGGCCCTTCCGAGTGGCTTTTCGGATTGGAACGCGATGCAAATTAATTTTAAATTATTGAAAATAAGAAATATAAATTTAGAAATCATAATGTGTTGTTACTTCATCGCTAATACTTTGTCAGGATCAATTCTTCAACATCCTCCACCGGTCTACGGATCGGTCCTTCCGCTTCCATTTTGATACTTGTTAATGCCGCCGCCCACACGGTGGCTTTTTCGGCAGACGCGCTCAAACGTTTGGAGACATACGACGCGATACAGGTGTCACCGCGACCGCTGCGTCCAATCAGTTCCTTTGGCAGGAACGGCGCTTCGTAATACTGCCCTTCCGCATAAACCAGCACTCCGGACTTGTGCGTCAGCACGATTTCTTTCGGTCCGAATTCCGATAACAACCTGGCGGCCGTTTTCATGTTTTTTTCCCCGGTCATGGCCTCGGCTTCCACAATATCTGTCTTTAATATGTCGATTTTTGATAATACGGATTGTTTATCCTCCCACGAATCATATATTAATTGCCCTTCGGGATTGATAATACGAACATAACCCTGGGCGTCCGCGACAACGAGGGTGTTTTTCTTTACAAGTTCGTCGATAACGTCAAGGTCGACCTCTCCCCGGGTCGAGGCGTTGATAAGAAAAGCCCTTGCCTCGATGTCCTTAACCTGGTCCGGTTCAAAAGGCCCGGCAATACTTGTCACGCTCAGCACGCGGTCATCAACATTGGTCGTCGGGTAAAACAACCGCATATGCGTGGATTCCGGTGTGTATTTTGGATACACATCAACGCCCAATTTCCTGAGCGTCTCAACGACACGTTTGTCTTCTTCAGCAAGTCGTGTTATCGCGGCCACTTTGAGACCCATAAGGACGGCTGCATGAGCCCCATAGTTAAATCCTCCGCCGTCAACCATTCTTATACCGGCGGGCGAAACAATTGTATCCTTGGTATAATTGCCCATAATCGCGATATCATATTTCATATTGGTTTCCATTATCAACTCCACATCAGTTTAATCTCTAGTTTCAGCCCGCCATAAAGAAGCTGCCAGAATAAGTGAAACTATCGACGTCCCGATCCAAAAAATGATAGGTGTGCTAAAGTCATAATGCCGAACACCGTCAATAATAGTGGTACCTTTTTCGATTAAATGACCGCTAATCCTTTCCTGAATGGCGGCAGCGACGTAGCTAAAGACGCCGATAAAACCCAGTGCTGCACCGGCCGCCCTTTTAGGGGCAATATCAACGGCAAATAAACCGCCCAATGATGTGACCAGCCCGTTCAAGCCGAATCCATATACTAAAAAAGCGCCAATGATTAAAATGGGTTTCCCTTCGGGGCCAAAAAACAGAACGCAAAGCGCCATAACTTCCAGCAGAGCAAAGATCAGGTTAACCGGGGGCCTTTTTGCTTTAAATAACTTGTCGGATGCGTAACCAAAAACCAGACATCCGGCTATTCCAGCCAATGTATTGAGCAGTAACATACTGCCGGCCATCACAAACGAATATCCTTTTGCTTCCTGAAGATACAGAAATCCCCAACTGTTGATGGCGTATCTTGTCATGTACATGGTTGCGCTGGAAAGTCCGAGCACCCAGATTGCGGGCAATTTGAGGATAGTTCGCTGCGCCTGCCATACGGTTTTTTTCTGGTCGCTTTTAGCGTTCTGAGATACCGCAAAATCATTTTTCCATTCGGCAACCGACGGCAACCCCATGGTTTGCGGGCGGTCCCGCATGGATAAATAGACCGCTACGGCGACAAGGATACAAAGTATCCCGGGTCCCCAAAAACCTGCCCGCCACCCTAAAGCGCCGACCAACGCGGCCGAACCGATAAAGGTCAGTCCTTCGCCTAACGCATGAGCCGTACTCCAGATTCCGTAATAACGGCCGCGTTCACTGTTGCTAAACCATTGTGATAAAGATACAATTCCGGAGGGCGCGCCAAATCCCTGGAACCATCCGTTTAATCCCCATAATATAATCCAAACCCACAGTGCGGTGGACCAACCCATTGTCAGGTTGATCAACGCCGACATGAATATGCCGGTAGCCAGATATTTTTTAACATTGGCATGATCGGCCAGAAAACCGTTTATCAATTTGCCAAATGCATAGCCGTAAAAAATCCCCGAACCGATCATTCCCAATTGATCCGCAGTGAAAATATTGCCGTCGATCAACGGTTTTTTTACAACGGATAATCCCAACCGGCATGTGTAGGCAAATCCGTATCCAAGGGTTATTGCCAGCATCACGGACAATCGGCTTTGTTTAAAGAGCTTGTTTATGAGCTGAGGATCTTTAATCGGAGGTTTATCTTTTCCTGTAGCGAAAAATGTGAATAATTTCAAAACGATCTCCTTAATTAGCATCACGATAAACGTTTTGTTTTCAGAAAAAGAAACAATAAAATTAAAATAGTATCTTAATAATATAAAATGTAAAGATTAAAGCATCATTAAAAAAACATTAATTTAATTTAATCTTTAAAATAAACGGCGCTAAAACAATATTTCAGTAGAGGATGACATAAAATGGAATAAAAAATCGGTTTCCGTTTACATTCACAAATTATTTAAAAACTCAATTTAATCATGTCGCTTATTAACCGTACACGATACTCCTAACTATATATTTTATTAGAGTATTAGGATATCGGTGGTTTCCTGATTTATCCGGAATAATAAAATTATTTTAATTTTGTAAGTTGATAAAATTGAACACGTGTTTCGAATCAGGTGGAGGCGTCTTTTATCCGCATTTGAGTGATGCCAATTCGTGATAAATGATGTTTAAATTATTAATTTTTTTTAATGTGATTTTAATCTTTATTTAATAAATGTTTACTATTTTTAAGTGAATAATATTAACTTGCCTGTAAATTTATTGTATCTCAATGTAATTTTTTTTAGATTCAATACAAAGATTTATTATATTTTCTACAGGTGTCGGGATTTTTCCGGTCACCGGTAATCTGATCTGAAAAAAATATGATGTAAATATGGTACCTGGATATTTAAAATTTTACAATCAGGCAGTCAGGGGAATAGTTTTTTTTCACCCTTTGTGAGTCGAAGATTATTTTAAAGGTGTTTTATGAGAATTCTTGTAGTGGAAGATGAAAAACGTCTGGCAAGTTTTATTAAAAAAGGGTTTGAGGAACAATCTTATGCGGTGGATATCGCAGGGGATGGTAAAGAAGCCGAATTTTTAGCTCATACAAATGATTATGATTTAATATTATTGGATATACTATTGCCAAAACAGGATGGATGGAAAACCTGTGAAAATCTGCGTAACGGTGGAATAGAAATTCCCATCATCATGTTGACAGCATTGGGTGAGGTTTCGAGCCGGATTCGCGGGCTGGATAACGGGGCGGATGATTATATTACCAAACCGTTTGAATTTGATGAATTACTGGCCCGGGTGCGTGCCCATTTACGCAGAAGTCATAGTACTATGAATCTGGTTATGGAGGTCAGTAATTTGAAACTGGATACACGGACACGCAAGGTTGAAAGAGGGAGCGACGAGGTCCAGTTAACAAATAAAGAATTTGCACTGCTTGAATATTTAATATTAAACAAGAATAAAATTGTCACCCGAACCATGATCACCGAGCATGTGTGGGACATCCATTTTGATGCCGGCAGCAATGTCATCGATGTTATTGTGAATTATTTACGGAAAAAGATTGAGATCCCCGGTGAGCCTAAATTGATCCACACCATTCGCGGAGCGGGTTATATGTTAAAAGATGAATAACCGATACGCGCTATGAATATTTTTCGTCAAAAATCCAGATTAGCAAAATGGTACCTGATATTTTTAACCATTATTGTATTGAGTTTTGCTACTCTTACTTTTATTCATTTATATAAAAATCAATGGGAAACTTTTCAGTTTGCGGTGAACCTTTTTTGCAGTGAAATGTATGAAGAGGTGACGCTGTACAGAAATGATTTAAATATAACAGATTTCGAGGAAATAAACTGGACCGACGACATGCTTGCAGAATTTCGTTATCGAGTCGCCCAGGAAATAATCGATGAGACAATTGATAATAAATTAAAGGATTTCGGTTTAGTTCGTATACGAAACCTGCACACAGGAAGGACCCTTTTTGAATCGGATGAAGTCAAAAAATATCATCTTCAATTTGAAGATGATTATCCTGAATTGTGGGGATTTAATCCCTTTCAATTTACTTATTTAAACAAAAATTTTGAGGGATTGGGTTATTTAGGTTATCGAATAAACACACATTATTTTGTGGCAACTGTTTTTGAAAACGGTATCAATATAAAATCGAAATCCGATCTTAACTATTATAATGATATTGTTTATAATGTTGCCAACTCTGTGTTACGAGATGGGTTTGATTTATATATAAATGAACCGGATTCACTTGGCGCTTATTTAAAAAACCGGAACGCCTGGGCTTATTGTTATCTTTTTGAACAGGACAGCGTACTTTGGGTTTCAAATGACACTGAGAGAAAAGGACTTTATTTACCAATAAAATATTCGCATAAGGATTATTTTGCCGATATTCAGGATTCCCTCGGTAATAAATATAAACAATATACGGAAATCCATGACAAGGTCCCCGGTTGCGTCTATACCGTAGATGTTGCCGTACCGATCAAGTCCGTGCAATTTTCAATACTCAAGCAAGGGATCATTATTTTATCAAGCGCCGTTTTTTTAATCGTCATATCATGGGGAGGCGGTATCGTTATAACAAAACGCGCTCTGACTCCTGTCAATAAAGTTATAGAGCGTGTTAATGATATTACAAGCAAGAATCTCGATATACGTTTGCCCATTCCCGAGATTGACGATGAAATTGCCCGCCTGGTAATAACTTTCAACGATCTTTTAGACCGGCTGGCGGCCGCATTCCGGCTGCATAAAACATTCATCGCCGACGCCTCACACGAACTGCGTACGCCATTGAGTATTCTAATGGGTGAAATTGAAATGGCGTCAAAGATCATTATCAATAAACCTTTAGCGCAAAGGAACCTGAGAGAGGCGGCCCTGGAAATAGAGCATATGGCCAGAATTGTTGATGATCTGCAATGGCTTGCCAGGGGAGACGCCGGTCAGATCTATATCGAGAAGAAAAATATCCGTCTCGATGAAGTATTAATGAATACGCTCAGCCGGTGCCAGATACTGGCGGCGAAGAATGATATCAAATTAAATATAGATAGAATTGAAATTCTTGAGTACACAGGCGATGAAGGATTATTAATACGTGCTCTGGGAAATCTTGTCAATAATGCCATAAAATATTCGAATCCGGGGGGGACTGTAACACTTTCATTGTATAAAAACACCAAATATGTAACGTTTAATGTAAAAGACAATGGTGTCGGGATTCCTAAAGATTCGTTAAATAAAATTTTTGACAGATTTTACAGGGTAGATGTTTCAAGATCACGGGAAACCGGTGGAAGCGGTCTGGGTTTATCTATAACGAAATGGATAGTTGATTTGCATAATGGAGAAATTAAAGTCGAAAGCGTAGAATCAAAAGGAAGTGTTTTTTCGATAAATTTACCCGTGTAAAACATGAGATAAAATAATTGTGGAAATCCGATAATTATTTTAATAGTGTAATATTTTTAAATATCCAATCGAATAAGAAGGATATAAATTCCCCCCCCCAAAAAAAAGTTAACTAAACAGCCAAAGCACCTTATATTTGTTACTAAATATCTCCAAAAAGTCCGATAATTTAATTTCATGAATAAAAAATTTTTTCACTTTGTTTTAGCATTGTCAAAGTATATGATTAATTTTTGTTGTGAAAAAAAATATCCATGATGGTTAATCCAATGCAGGAGCAATAATTGATTATTGTTTGCATTATAACGTGCACGAAAAATTAAAAAAAATTAATCTTATTTTAATCTTTGGTTAATTTTATTTTCTTAATTTCAGATGAAATTTTTCTTCTTTAATTGTGTCTATATCGGTTTAACTACCCAATCTTGATTTTTATTGTAATAACTAATAAAGAAAAGATATTTAAAAATTTATGTTGATGACAAATAACTTTTTTATAAAACTCGAATCAACCCAACCTTATGTATATAATGATAAACATTAGAAAGGGGGTGAGAGGCTTCAACATTTAATCGGATTGTTATAGTAAGAATCGTCACGGTAATAGTGATTACCTGACGCTAAGAGAATAGTTTTCTGTTTGTCTTATGAACTATAAGTTAATCAAAAAGTAGATTAAATGAGGATGGAGGAGTTATGAAACAAAGAAAAAGTTTGGGTTTTATCTTAACTCTATTGTTAGTCATGTTTTTTACGGGAAGCCTGTATGCCCAGGCGGGCCGGTTAACAGGTACAGTCACTGAAGGTGGAACCGGCCAGGCCATGATCGGCGCCAATGTTATGATTGAGGGTACCAATATCGGAACGGCAACGGATAATCAGGGGCAATTTTTAATCGGTAGTGTGCCTCCCGGCACTTTCCAGGTCACGGTCCGTTATATCGGTTACACCGATGAAACCAAGGAAGTGACCGTACAGGCGAACAGGACAGCAACTTTGGATTTTGAACTGGCCACATCGGTTATCGAACAACAGGAAGTGACGGTCACCGCTGAACGTCTGTTACAATCTCAGGCTGCTGCCCTGAATGCCCAGTTCGAAGCCTCCAATATTAAAAATGTTATTTCAGCGGACTTGATGGGTAGTTTCCCGGATGAAGAAGCCGTGGAAGCTGTTGGACGTATTCCCGGTGTTATTATAGACGGATCAGAAGCGCTTATGCGCGGTCTGCCTGCAGACTGGGCCCTGACCACCGTGAACGGACAGAAAATTCCTGCCGTAAACGCTGCTGAAGACCGGCACGCTTCATTGCAGACTTTCCCCATCGATCTCATCCAGGCCATCGAGGTTTCCAAAGGCCAGACAGCAGATCTGGATGCGGACGCCATCGCCGGTAACATTAACTTTATTTTAAAGGACGCACCGAGCAGGCAAATGCTGACGGCTAAACTGTACCAGGGTTGGATGTCGGGAAGTAATACGGCGGATTTTCCCATCGGACAATTCGACCGCTTTGGACCCACCAAAGCCAGTCTCACTCTTGGCGACATCTTTTTTGGCGGCAAGTTCGCGTATTCTATTGCCGGTACCTATGAACTCGATCGCATGTCGGAATATACCGACCGTCATGCCTGGGATTTTGATCCCGACACCATTGAAGAAATGAAGGAAATGAATGACGGCGAAGGCGCCAAAACCTTTGACGGTAAAGCCGTCACGCCGGGCAACCGCTACTGGAGTGAGAGACCGACCGAAACCACCGAAACCCGCGCCGGATTCAATACCGCGCTGGTGTGGAGGCCCTCTATCGGCAACAAACTGTCCCTGAGAACATTCTATTCCGCCTACAATCTGACGGATTATGATCTCGAGTTCGATCATAACTATGAAAGTGAACGTTTTGAAAAACTGAATGACGTCAAACACGAGCCCAAGCATGTTATGAATATAACTCTTGGCGGTGAAAACATGATCATGGGTGATATGAACGTCGATTACAGCATTGGTTACACCAGCGGCCGCGGCCAGGAATCCCATGATTTTCAGGGTAACTTTCGCACAAAGTGGAAAGATTGGGATCCTAAAACTGAGAAACTCTATTTTGACAGCTATAATTTTGAAACCGAAACCTTTAAAGAAGATGAAATTGTTGTTGCTGCCAATGTGAAAAAACCGTTTTATTCGGATATGTTAAGCGGTTATATTAAAGCCGGTTTCAAGTATAAAAGCAAAGACCGCTGGAACCAGAAACTGGATTCCGAAATTTCTTCCTTTGACCTGGACCTGACCGATGAAGCGGCAGAGGAATATCTGGATGACTTTGGAGTTGAATATCCGAAACCGTGGTATATTACCAAAGACCAGGATTTTATCATCGAATATGATCCGCCGTTGAATATGGTCTTCTTGTCCGAATCCAGTACCGATATCGATGAGAACTATCTCGCCAACGAAACTATTGCGGCGGCTTATGGCATGGCCGAAGTCTGGTTTGGCCAAAATTTCATGGTTTTGCCGGGACTCAGGGTGGAACAAACATCAACCACTACCGAGTCCAGACTGGTGGACAATTTCCGCAAAAACAATCCCGAAACTGCAGAATCACAGTCCTCGATTGACGCAACCGGTGAATATACCGATCTGTTCCCGTCACTGCATTTGCGTTACAAGTTACCTATGGCCCTTGTCGCACGTGCGTCTTACTCCAAAGGTATTGCGCGTCCATCGTTCCGGTATTTTGTGGAATTCAACTCCTATGACCGTGAAGATCTGGAACTCTTTACCGGTAACAAAGACCTTGTACCGACCCGTTCTTCAAACATTGATCTTTTGCTCGAGCACTATTCACCGCTGCTGGCCTCTCACATGTCAGTTGGTTTCTTTTACAAAGATATTTCGGATGTGATCCAGTCTGTTTTCTTTAGTCCGGATGATCGCATGTATCACGGCTATGAAGTAGACGTAGTTGAACAGCCTCAGAATGTGGGAAAAGGGAAAGCCCAGGGTATCGAACTGTCGATCCAAAGACAGCTTGATTTTCTCGGTCTGCCGGAAGTCGGTATCCTTGCAAACTGGACCCACCAGATGGATACCTATCTGGAAGAAGAAGATGGCACAAAAAGAGACCTGCCGAATCAGGCAGCAGATGTTTACAACCTTGCTTTGAGTTATGAAAATGCGCGGATCGGTTTCTCCGGCCGTCTTTCCTTTCAGCACAAAGCGGCAATTTTCAAGGAATTGGGTGAATTTGAAGAAGAATGGGATGACGCCGAAAACAATCTCGATATTTCCCTGCGCCAGAACCTCACCAAAAATGTTCGTTTCTTCTTAAAGGGTAAAAACCTGCTGGGTGAAGACGAATATACCAGACTCAGATTACTCTATGATACCGGTATCGCCGGCCTTGGTCTGGGAGACGAGGTTATATACAGTCATAGTTACAATGATATGGAAATCTATGGCGGTTTCGAGTTCACTTTTTAATTTGTAATTGTTCTTTGTTTTGCCCTTACAACAAACCGGCGCAGAGTAATCTGCGCCGATTTGCAATTTGTTCATCAAGGGCAAAAATCTGTTAGGTGAAGACAGTGTCCGTAAATGGAAAAGCCTCAGAGACGACTATTATGGAAAAATGGTCCTTTATAACACAGCATTCAGAGGCCCGGAAATTTACGGCGGTTTTGAATTTAGCCTGTAATACACACCACCATGCAATAATCACCTAAAAGGCGCAACCGTTTCGGTTGTGCCTTTTTTATATCCGTTTTACTGTTACCGGTTATTAAACGGTATAGTATATTACATTTTCAGATAAAAATTTATTCTTTTCCAGCCTTTTAATAAGAGTGTGCTTTTTTAGATTAAAAAATATTAATTTGATTTTAATCCCTTTTTAATTTTTTATGCTTAATTTTTATTCGAGAAAAGACTTATTTCCATTGCAATTAACTTCCATTTCATAAAAAATCGGCAGGTTTTATGTTTGTTAAATTTAAAATTTTTTTATTGTTCAGAATTTTAATCGTAATTGGGATCTTTTCCTCACCAATGTATGCAAAGGTTATCCATATTCCGAATGAGCAGGAAACAATCCAGTCAGGAATCGACGCGGCGGCGGATAACGATACCATACTTGTGGCCCCAGGTGATTATTTCGAACATGTCGAGCTGAACGGCAAGACCCTTACCCTGGCATCCTGGTTTTTGACGACCGGCGATACCAGTTATGTCCGTCAAACCGTAATTGACGGAAACGACAGCGGTCAAATTATTTATATTGATAAAGATGTCGGCCCTTTAACCTTGATCACCGGCCTGACCATCCAAAATGCCGATGACGGTATTGCCTGTGAAGCCAGGGTCCAAATACTGCACAATCGCTTTCAGGGTTGTAAGGATGCAATTGATTATGAGAAAAACAGCGGCGGCGTCTGCTCTTATAATGTGTTTGAAAATAACAAAGATGACGCAATAGACCTTGACGATAATGTGGATATTAAAATCGAAGCGAATGTCATCGTGAATAATAAGGATGACGGAATCGAAATAAGACTTTATGATTACACGGGTCCGCTTTTGACGTGTATCATTCGCAACAATATTATCTCCGGCAACGGCGAGGATGGTATACAATTTATCGATTATAAAGAATTATCGGACCGAGTATTTTATATTGAACATAATCTGATCTGTAATAATGACATGGTCGGTTTGGGATGTATGGGCAACCAGAACACCACGGAAAATTATGAAGGCGCGGCAATTCCGGAACCAATATATGTTATTAACAACACCTTTGTCAATAATCATTACGGCATAACCGGCGGAGCCAGCCTGGTTGCGCTGAATAATATTTTCCTGAAACATACCGGCACAGCGATTAAGAATGTGAAAAATCATTCGATTGTATCATACGGCGCTTTTTGGGAAAATGGCGCGGATATGGATTCCTGCAATGTCCAGCCCGTTATTATAAACGAAAATCCGCTTTTGGATGAGAATTACAGACTGATGCAAGACAGCCCGTGCATAGATCGCGGGACGGCTTTTTTTGTCTGGCAGGGGGATACGGTATTAAATCTTTCCAATGAGGATTATCTTGGTTTGGCGCCCGATATTGGCGCATTTGAATTTGAAATTTCGCAAACCGGGACTAAAGATAATTTCATAACGCCGACAACTCTTGAACTTTATCAAAATTATCCGAATCCGTTTAATCCGGTTACAAATATTCGTTATGTAATCCCCGCGGCGGGTTTTGTGAAAATGGACATATATGATATTACGGGGCGGCGTGTATCCACTCTGGTTGACGGGTTCAGCAGTCCCGGAAAATATTCGGTAACCTGGAACGCAAAAGACGGGCGGGAAAAACCGCTGCCAAGCGGACTTTATTTTTGCCGCCTGCAGGTGGGTTCCGAATGGAAAACGATAAAACTGATTTTGATAGAATAATTTATAATTAAAATATTTGATTTTATAATATCATTTTTAATAAAAACTCGATTAAAAATATTAATAATAAACAGGAGGAAAATAATGAAAACGACCGATAAACAGCGGTTTTTCATGTTAGTTTTGACATTTTTCATGCTGTTTTTAATTTATTCTGCTTGTACTAAAAAGTCCCCGGAAAATCAAACAGCAGGTGATGCAATAAAGCCGCTTGTTATAACGGAACCGGTAGTATATGACACGGATGATCCGGCAATCTGGATCAATCCCGAAGACACGTCTTTAAGCCTGGTAGTGGGGACCGATAAAGACGAAAATGGCGGATTGTATGTATATGACCTGAACGGTAAAATTGTCAATAAAGTTTTGGATCTGAAACGCCCGAATAACGTGGATATAGAGTACGGATTGATCCTCAACGGCAAGCCTGTTGATATCGCCGTGACGACGGAAAGATTAACAAACAAAATTCGCATTTTCAGTCTGCCCGACATGCAGGCAATAGATAACGGCGGCATAGAAGTGTTCAGCGGTGAAACCCTGCGCGCTCCGATGGGGATTTCGTTGTACAAAAGACCATCCGACGGGGCGATTTTCGCCATTGCCGGCAGAAAAGAAGGACCGGAAGATGGGTCTTATTTGTGGCAGTATCTGTTACAGGACGACGGCTCCGGAAATGTCAAAGGAACCAAGGTACGTGAATTTGGAATCTGGAGCGGCACAAAGGAGATCGAAGCGATAGCCGTGGACGATGAACTTGGTTATGTATATTATTCGGATGAAAAAGTAGGTGTTCGAAAATACCCGGCCGACCCGGATGCGCCCGACGCCAATGTTGAACTGGCGTTATTCGCAAAAGACGGATTTCAGGAAGATCGCGAAGGTATTTCAATTTATAAAGTGAATGACGGAACGGGTTATATTTTGGTCTCCGACCAGGCGGCGAATGAATTTCATATATTCAAACGTGAAGGCGAGGCGGACGATCCGCATAACCATAAACTAATCAAGGTGGTTAAAGTATCGACCAATAACAGTGACGGGTCCGAGGTTACGAACGTCCCGCTGAACGAAAAATTTCCATATGGTATGTTTGTGGCCATGTCCGATAACAAGACCTTTCAATATTATTCCTGGTCCGATATTGCCGGCGACGATCTGCTTTTAGCGCCAAATGGTGTACAAACGACATTAAAATGATTTGGATTTTTAATTTTTTTTCTTTAATATCGAAAAATTTCAAGTCCAACCTTAAAGAAAGAAAAATGAAATGACAAAAGAGAACTCCAATCAGGTTATTAGACAGCGTCTCGTTTCGCTGGATGCGCTTCGGGGATTTGACATGTTTTTTATTCTCGCCGGCGGGGGTGGGAGGCTTTTTCACGGTCTCGTTGAAGGTACAAAAAGTCGTTTTTTAACAGCATTACTACCTCAATTCGATCATGGACCATGGGTCACCGGTTATGGAATTTGGGGCGCCGGATTTACATTTTGGGATATTATCATGCCGCTGTTTTTGTTTTGTTCCGGTACATCCATGCCCTATTCTTTCAGTAAATTTCTTAAAAGCGGCAAAACGAAAAAACAGTTATATATTAAAGTAATCAGAAGAACACTGCTTTTATTTGTTCTGGGTATGATCAAACAGGGTAACCTGTTGTTATTAGATTTAGGAAGGCTGCAAATTTACTGCAATACATTGCAGGCTATTGGAGTTGGTTATTTTCTGGCGGCGATCATTTTTATCAATTTTAATGTGCGCTGGCAGATCATCATTACCTCGGGTTTACTGCTTTTATACTGGGCGCTGCTGGCGCTTGTCCCTGTCCCCGGCAAGGGCGCCGGAGTGATCCTGCCGGACAGTAATCTGGCCCTTTATATTGATCATTTAATATTGGGACGATTCGAAGATGGTTTGCCCTATACATGGATATTGAGCAGTATGGCCTTTGCCTGTACAATCATGCTTGGAGTTTTCGCCGGGCAACTGGTGAGGAAAAATATGAGCGATAAAAGTAAAGTACTCTGGCTTTTTGGTATCGGAGCGGGGTCATTGATTGCAGGTCTGCTTTGGAGCCCCATTTTCCCAATAGTAAAATACATCTGGTCAAGTTCAATGGTATTGTATTCAGGCGGCTGGTGTTTTCTTCTTTTAGGATTGTTTTATTTACTGGTTGATATGCTTGGTTATAAAAAATGGGCTTTTGTTTTTGTTGTAATCGGCATGAACGCCATAACTGTTTATATGGGAGAAAAATTTTTCAGATTTGAGCATACGGCTAATGTACTAATCGGCGGTCTGGATAAATGGTTGGGACCCTGGTCGAGCTTTTGTCATTCTCTGGTCGTCTTTGGGATCATATGGACGATTTTGTACATAATGTACAAGAACAGAGTGTTTATTAAAGTGTGATTTAACAGACATTTATGGTCTGCTATAGAGCAGGTGATTTAAATCGGTTATTTAAAAAAGGGTTATAATGTGTATCGTATAGTTCTTTTGTTCGGATTGCTGATTGTAAGCAGTTCGAACGCCCAAAATGTTCTTTCCGCTCAACAGCCTCCCATGGGTTGGAACAGCTATAATTGCTATGGCGCAACCGTAACGGAAGATGAAGTTAAAGCAAACGCGGATATGATGGAAATTTACCTCAAGGATTATGGCTGGGAGTATGTTGTCATCGATTATTGCTGGTTTTTTCCAACCCCGGGAGCGCTGAATAATCCACCGCAGACAAAGGATTTTAAGCCACCTTTGTCATTGGATAAATACGGACGCCCTTTACCGGCGGTGGACAGGTTTCCGTCATCGAAAAACGGAAAAGGATTTAAACCTTTAGCGGATTATGTTCATTCCAAAGGATTAAAATTCGGAATTCACCTGATGCGGGGAATCCCCCGGCAGGCGGTTGCGGCCAGGCTTCCTGTTCTCGGAACCGACAGGACCGCGCACGATATTGCCGACACATCAAGTACCTGCAACTGGTTGAATCATATGTATGGTGTGGATATGAACAAACCGGGCGCGCAGGAATACTACGATTCGCTGCTTAAATTATACGCGGGGTGGGGAGTCGATTATATAAAATGGGATGACATGCTTGCGCCAACGTATTATGAGAAAGAAATAGAAGCCGCTTATAAAGCAATCAGGAACTGCGGGCGTCCGATAGTCCTGAGTCTTTCGCCCGGGATCAGATCGCTTGACCCCGCTGAGCATGTGAAAACACATGCCAATCTGTGGCGTATATCCAGGGATTTCTGGGATGAGTGGCCGCAACTCAAAAATCAGTTTGAATTATGCGCGAATTGGGCGCAGCATTCTGGGCCGGGTCATTGGCCGGACGCGGACATGCTGCAATTGGGCAGATTATCCAGAAGGGGGCCGGAAGGAGTTGAGCGGGAAACGGGATTTACCCCTGATGAACAAATAACCCATATGACGTTATGGGCTATCTTTCGTTCTCCTCTGATGATGGGCGGTGATTTGACGATGATACGGCCGTTTACATTGTCGTTGCTGCGTAACAGGGAAGTTTTAGCCGTTAACCAGTACAGCACCGGCAACAGGCAGCTTTTCCGGCGCGGTAATCATGTCGCATGGATTGCCGATGCCCTGAATTCCGAAAATAAATATCTGGCCCTTTTCAATCTGGGTGAGGATGCGGAAACGCCGGTATATGTATTATTAAGCGACATCGGAATTGAGGGGGAATGTACGGTTCGTGACTTGTGGAAACAAAAGGACCTTGGAAAATACCGGAAAGATTTTTTCCCGGTTATTCCGCCGCACGGAGCAGGTTTATTTGAAATTGTCCCGGATTGATTCCAGAAATTACAGGAATTGTAAAACATCAAAGTGTGCAATAGATGAACATGAATAAAATTAATGATTTCAAAATGATTAATAAAGCAGGAACGTGATGAAAAAAAATGTTATCATGATTCTCCTTGGTCTGTCCATATTGGTCTGCGCTTGCACTTCATCACTTGTAATATTGAATGAAAATATAATTCAGCAGTATGGAATTACTGATGACGATTTAGAGAAATATATTTACCGCACCAATGGCGAAGTGATATTCTATCGTATAGCCGATGGTTTTGACAGCAGCCGGCGGTCCGCTTCCGAAGGCGCAATCAGAAAACGGGCCGTAACTAATCAATTTTATGAAAGAGTTGTGTTAAAACATAATACCGACGGATTTTTTCATCACCGTACGGATACACATATTTATATTCAAATGAAGAGCGGTGATTATATTTTCCCGTTTAAACTGAGTACGGGACAGCTTGACGCGCCAACCATCGTCGTGGATGGCAAGCAATATGATTATGAAGAAGGAGAAGCGACTCTGTTGTTTTTCCTTAAAAAAAGAGTGGAAAGATAGTTTGATTATATTACGGAGATTGATATGAATTTGAAATACAAGTTATGTAATATATTGTTTTTTATTTTTTTATTATCAATTTTTGTTGAGCTGTTTGCGGCAACCGCCGATCCTTATACCGTTTCCACTTTCGAGTGTATCAGTGTTTATTACCCGTCAATAAAGTCCGGTGATTGTAAGGTTTTTTTCAGGGAACAGGATAATAAAGACTGGCGTCCTGCGCTTGATTTGATTTATGATGAAAAAGACGGGGAATACCGCGGCAGTATCGTGGGCCTGGTTCCCAATACATCATATGCGATCAAACTGGTAAACAACGAAAAAGAAATCATCCTCCGGTCACGCACGATGAGTGAAGATTTTCCGGTTGGTCGAACCACATATGTCAATAGCGGCACCGAACCCCTGCTTGTCAATGAATCCGGCACAGTTGATGCATATCATTTAGTGACCGCGGCTGAAAAGTCACATGTGACGATTGATGTCCGGAATGCGGCAGAGTATACCGCGATTATTGACGCGGATTATGTCATCATCCGGGGACTTGAATTTAAAAATGCGGGTATCCACGGTATTCTGATCAAAAGCGGCAGGCATCATATCGTCATCGAGGATTGTCGCGTCACATTCTGGGGCCGGGTCGGCGGTCCGAGATCATTCGGTAACATGGGCGGATATGACAGCGGCATTTACGCGGAAAAAGGCGCCGGTAATTTAATTTTGCAGAGAAATTTGATAGAAAATCCCCGCGGCGGTTCCAATGACTGGGATACAGGACACCCGAACGGTCCGCAGGCCATCACATTGATAAATACCACAGGACAAAACGTCATCCGTTATAATGACCTGTTATCGACACCGGATCACAGCTATAACGATATTTTCGGCGGCGGCAGTAACTTTAGCGATATGGGAAGTCCCAACCGTGATTCCGATATTTATGGAAATATATTAAGAAGCTCGCATGACGACGCGATAGAGAGCGAGGGCGCCAATATGAATGTCAGAATATGGGGAAACTATATTCATGATACCTTTCAGTTTATCGCCACAGCGTCCACATCCAAAGGCCCCTTTTACATCTTTCGTAATATATTCGGGGAGGGCAGAAATTCGCGCAAATATTTGGGCGGATCTATGATCAAAACCGGCCACCGCGGAGAGTTTGGCGGCGGTCGAAAATATATCTTTCACAACACGGCGCTACAGCCCGACGGTCCATTGAATGTATTCAGCGGACACGCGGACCCCAATTGCGTGACCCGTAATAACATTTTCCACTGCGCGGGACGGCTTGCGCCTTCCGGCGAGGTGGATGTGCCCGGCGATTATGATTATGATCTTTTTACCGGAATGGAATATGGCAATGCCAAAGAACCTCATGGGATAAAGGAAATCCCCAGGTTTATAGAATCTTATTACCTTGAATTTTACCCGGCGTCAACAATAAATAAAATTCAATGGGGGAAAATACCGGTAAAAATTGGTGATATTGAACAAATTCTTACCGATCCCGTTATAACGATCCCAAACCCGGTTATTGATGGCGGAGTCGTTCTACCGAATTTCAATGATAATTATACCGGCCAGGCTCCCGACCTCGGCGCTTTTGAAGTGGACAGGCCCCCGTTAAAATTCGGACGTCATGCCAACAGCGATAAATGGGCGCCCTGGGAAAGATATTGAGATCTGTATATCGTCAACGGAGGCGTGTAATGAAAAAAACAATGCTTGTTTTACAATTTCTACTGGTTATTTTGATTTTTTCTTCTGTTTCGAATATATCTGCCCGGACAAAGGCATTTGACTTTTTTGCCGTCAGCGATCTGGTAAATATTTTTCAGGATGGATATAACTGTCCCCCTCCCGAAAGAGCCATCGATATATATGGAATAAGAGGTGAATATGTATCCGCTCAATGTGTCGTTAAAGCCGGAATGAATTTGGATCAGGTTACGGTTTCAGCCGAACCCCTCAAACATGAAAATAAATCTGATGTATTACCTTCAACCATTGTTAACTGGAATTTTGTCGGTTGTGTGCCGATAAAAGAAAATACGCCGAACCGTATCTCAAGCAACCTTCTTCGACCGGCTCCGGCCATGTTCCCCGATTATTTGTCTGAAGAAAAAGAAAAATCAATTTCGGCCGGTAAATATCAGGCGATTTGGCTGACGATAAAAATACCCGCAGATGCCAAAGCCGGTATTTACAGCGGTGCCATTAAGGTGAGTTCGGATATGGGCAATGCAACTCTGCCTTTATATTTGACTGTCTACCCGTTAACCATGCCGGGGAAAAGACATTTCCCTTTTACCTTGTGGTATACTGTTAACCCGGATTATCATGATTTCGGTGAAATTTATTCGGAAAAATATTTCGATATTCTCAGAGCATATGCTCAAAATATGGCCGAGCACCGGCAAAATGTTTTCAGAGTGACATTAAGAACAGTAAAGTCGACAATGGATGAGAATGGAAATTTGTCATTCGATTTTTCCATATTTGACAGACATTGTGATGTATTTTGGGATACCGGGGTGATGGATTATCTTGAAACCGGGTTTGTTGCCACATTCGGAGAATCACAGGAGGGTAGCAAATGGTACAGCACTGAAATTGTATTATTAGATTTTAATGTCATTAAAAGCCCTTCAGGCGAAGAAATTAAATTACCCGGCAAAGAATTTTTACCCCGGTTTCTTCCGGCATTTGAAAATCATTTACAGGAAAAGGGCTGGCTGAAAAAAACGCTTTTTCATATTGCCGATGAATCATCCGCTCATAATGTTCTGCCCTGGAGAGAAGCCTCGGATTTTGTTCACAGCTATGCCCCGTCTCTGAGACGCATTGATGCGATCGAAATGACTCACGCGTACGACAGGCTCGAGGTCTGGGTGCCAAAACTGAATTTTCTTGATACGTTTTTCGATATTTATAAAGAGGCCCAGATCAGGGGCAATGAGATTTGGTACTATACGGTCGGCATATACCAGGGAGGTGCATATCCGAATAGAATTGTCGATGGGCCTTTGATTGATACCAGGATAATGCACTGGTTGAATTACCGTTTCGGCATAACAGGCTATCTTCATTGGGGATATAATCGATGGACAGGTGATCCTTACAAGGAACCGGGGCTTCATCGAGGGGACGGCTGGCAGGTGTATCCCAAAAATGATGGAGTGATCAATTCCATTCGATGGGAACAATTGAGAAACGGCGTCCAGGACTATGAATATTTTTGGCTGTTTGAAGAAAAAATCAGGGGTTTGGTATCAAAAGAAGGGGAAGCGTTCAAAGTATTTGATCCCTGTCAACGAGGAGTGGAATTGACCACGCAGGTAATCCCATCAATGACCGATTATTCAAGAGATCCGCAAACACTGTACAGGGTAAAAAGGCAGGTCATTGATGAAATAATGGATCTGGACATTTCACCCCTTTTGCTCGTGCAAACAAATCCGCCTGAATGGACGTCTGTACATGATCGTGATCCCATCGAGATATTCGGTTTAACGGAGCCCGGAACTCAAATTATAGTAAATGGCAAACAACTGCCGGTATCGTCGCAGGGATTTTTCTGTGAAATTTTTTACGCTGGCTATGCCGCAAATACAATTGTTATCATAGCTGAAAATGAACAGGGTCGTAAGCAAATTACCCGTACATTCAGAGTTGTGAATTAATTTGTTTCGATTATTAATGAATTTATTAAATGGTAATTGCCCATGCAAAGATTTTCACATTCTATAACTCAACTTTTTTTTATAATTGTTTTTTTTGTTTCCCTTTTTTTTTCATTATCGGTACAGGCAGAGGAAAAGAACAGTACTCTACCCTATAGGTTTCTGGTGGTTATATCAGACCAGTGGAACGATCCGGCAAGTTACCTGGTTGATGAAAACAACGAATTTAAGGTCCTTTTGACTCTGCTGAAAACCTGGGGTTTGCCGTTTGATATTTTACGGCTGGATCATCAAAATTTGGACAGGTACCATTTGCTGGAGAGGAACGGCAGCCCCCGCTATAGTACCGTTATCTGGGACGCGGATCCCGGTGGCGCCGTTAATGAGGATTTGAGTCTTTTACCCTCGCTGGTGAAAGATTATGGAATGAATATGGTGGTACTTGGAAATTCGGTCGCTCTGCCGGAGGTTGAAGATCTCGCGGGTCTTAGATTTGTTAGTGAATACAGGTTGGATTATAAACTGAAATTTTCCGGAGAGCATTTTATAACACGCGATCTATTGGGCCGGGAAATGGAATTTAATAATGAAATTGATTATTATAGCCGCGGCAGCAAAGTTTTGCCTGCCGGTGCGTTAGTACTGGCAAAACGGGGGCATCTTCCTTTTTTAACAGTACGTGAATTTCCTGATAAGGGCCGGGTGCTCTGGTTGGACGCCGACCGCAAAGAGAATAAATTACAAACTCAAATTATTCGTGATCTGTTCAAAAGGAGTCTGGTGTGGGCAAACGGCTATGCTCTCTATGCGGAGTATCCGAAAAGTATTATTTTGTTCATGGATGATTTTGGAACGTCCGACCGCACATATTTACCTTACTGGCATTACCGCACACTCAATGAAAGCGACATCAGGAATAATATTATTAAACCCCTGAAAGAATACAATGCAGTTTTAAATATGAATGTTTTGACGGGTTTTGTAGACAGAAAAAGCGAAAGGATTGTTAACCCCTGGCAACAAAAAGTGATCGATGAAATCGACGGAAAGACTGTACACGATTATATTTCGGCCAAACGCGGCCTGGACGCCGGTTTGAGTGAGGGCGTGTTAGAAATTCAATGTCATGGATATACCCACATGCTACCTGATTTGGAGTCTCCCCCCGGACCTTTCTGGACGGCCGATATGGACGGCGCCGGCACTCTCGGATTCGATTATGAATTTGGTGATCCGGTACGCGGGGAGGAAATACCGGCCATTACGCAAAAGTTTTTATTGTCGCGGGGACTTGAATATATTCAAAATGATTTTGGAGTTGTACCCCTTTTTATTATAAACGGAGGGGGCGCTATTTCCCGCTCTTATCCGAATAACAGTAATCGAATTGCCGCACAGATGGGTTTCGGTTTGGGGCATTTCAATACACCCGGATATTTAGGGAGGGATATCGTTATAACATCCATGGAGCCGGTCATCCATCGTACAACCTGGCAATACGACCGGAAAATCAGCGATGTTGATATCCCCTGGACTATTGATGCGCCTTTCTTTCTTATTTTTCATGACCGCGACGTCTCTTTGGACCCTGATGCGATGCGACGGCTGTTAAAAAATCTCGGTAATGATACCCGTTATATGTCCGCAAATGAATATTGCGGTTATTTGCATACTGAAATTAAGCTGAATGATAAAAACGATCATTCTTTGTCTTTTATGGTAAACTATGATAATCACTATTGCCGGTATTTTTCCGATCATGAATCTTACTGGACTTTACATCTTTCAGACAAGACAAATTCTGAATTCAAGAATACCATGCCTGAAAAGCAAATTATCACTGTCCCTCAGGGATCAGAACGGCGAGTTATAGAGAGTAAATTTATTGATAATGTGGAATAATCAATGATAAAATTAAAAAAAACCGCTGAAAATAAAGAACTAAAACCTGCGCCTCCATCAAAACGTCTTGTATCCCTTGACGCATTTCGGGGCTGGACAATGTTTTGGATTGTCGGCGGCGGAGGTTTGATGGCTGGTTTGGCGGCCCTGGGACACAATGTTATTATTGATTTTTTAGTTTATCATCTCGATCATACACCCTGGCAGGGACTGCGGTATTACGATATCATTTGGCCTTCATTTATGCTGATGACCGGAATGTCGTTACCTTTTTCTTATGCCAAAAGGTCTCTTACTGAAACACATCGTCAAATTACCCTGCGTGTTTTAAGACGTTTTTTTGTCCTTTTTCTACTCGGTTCGCTGCGGGAATCCGTACATCTGGAGCATCCCTATCTTGTCGAACTGAGCAGCGCATTACAACCCATTGCTATTGCCTATCTGGTCTCGTTCCTTTTGGTAAGACGTACATGGTATTTTCAGGCAGTTGTCGCGGCTTTAATTCTTTTCATCTATGCGCTGGTACTGGCGCTCGTTCCCGCCCCGGGCATATCCGCGGGGACATATGAGATCGGCGCGAACCTGGTTGCTGTAGTGGACATCGCCGTTCTGGGGAGGACCCATCCCGATGGCTGGGGCACCGTACTTAGCACCATACCGATAATATCCACGACAATACTTGGTATGTTGATCGGCAGAGTATTGAAAACTGAGCGGCCGCAGAAGAATAAAATGATGATCATCGCCCTGGTGGGCTGTTCCTGTTTAGTGTTGGGTTATGCCCTGAACCCTGTAGTTCCTATCATAATGAAACTCTGGACAACGTCTTACGGGCTCGTTACCGCAGGCTGGGCGAGTCTGCTGTTCCTGCTGTTTTATTGGATCATTGAAGTACTCGGTTATCGCAGGTGGGCATTCCCTTTTGTTGTCATTGGTATGAATGCGTTGGCTGTGTATATGGGACGTACGCTTGTCCCTTTGAATAAAATAGTCGGTGTCTTTACAAGTGGAATTGCGGCAAAAATTGGGCATTTCGGACCGCTTTTTGAGGTTACGGCAATAATTATTATTGAATGGCTGATACTGTACTGGATGTATAAAAGACGAATTTTTCTCATAGCATAATTTAAAATTTTTATCATGATTGTAAAAGTAAAAAAGAAATAATAAACATAATTGAGACTATATTAACGGACGGATGAATATTTTTTGTTCAAATATTAAATCATCCGCCAACCAATCGGGAGTTTTTTAATGGAAACAAAAAAATGTATTTCCCCTGACAACCGTAAAAATTTTATCATCACAATACTTGCGGTACTTTTAATATTTATCATACCGTATCATCTTGATGCCCAGCAATTTAAAGTTTCGCCGGTTTACGAACCGGACAATCCTACCCAGCTCAGCCACCCGGATATGGACAGATGGTCGTATATTCCTTCAGGGTTGCTTGGTTCGGTTGGAAGCACTGACATTCGTTACGAACGGGATATTGTGCCGATGTTTAGCAGTAAAACATCCTGGAACGGAACCGCATGGCGGGGCGAAAAAATCAACATCCAGCTCGTGCTTTGGAGCAACACCGCATTACAGCATGTGAGGGTTGACCCTTCCTCGTTATTCAATGAAAACAATAAAATTATAGATAAGGAGAATATCCATACAAATTTTGTCAGGTATGTTTTGGCGGATAATGCATTTTATGCATGCGGTAGAAATACACAAAAAAAGCCCCCGATTCTTGTTGCTGATATTATTGATAATATTCCAACTATAGATATGCCTGAAAAAAGCACCCGCCCGGTCTGGCTGACCATAAGTGTGCCCCCCGATGCGGATCCGGGCACATATGAGGGCGAAATATTGGTCAAAGCGAACAATGGCGTAAAATTATCATTTAAAATAAATCTAAAAGTGTTGCCGTTACTTGTTCCGGCACCCGCTGACTGGTCTTTTACACTGGACTTGTGGCAGAATCCGTGGTCTGTGGCGCGCTTTCACGATGTAAAACCCTGGTCTGATGAACATATACTGCTGTTGAAACCGTTACTGAAAATGTTGGCGGATGCCGGGCAGAAATATATAACAACGACTATTATTTATCACCCCTGGAATGCGCAAACTTTTGATCCGTACGATACAATGGTGGAATGGATTAAAAACAAGGACGGAAGCTGGTCTTTCGATTACTCAATTTTTGATAAATATGTCGATTTATGCATGGAATGCGGTATAAACAAGTATATCAGTTGTTATTCCATGATCTGTTTCAGGAACAATAACTTTCGCTATTATGATGAAGCCGCCGGAGATTACAAATTTGTTCATGCGGAACCCGGCACAGAAGAATATGAGCAGCATTGGAGACCCTTTTTAACTGATTTTAGTAAACATCTTGCAGATAAAGGATGGCTGGGTAAAACATTTATCGCAATGGATGAAAGACCTTATGAACTGATGAAAGAAATACTGGGCTTTATCAAATCAGTCAACCCGGAATTTAAAATCAACCTTGCATCGGAGGACTGGCAGGAAAAATTGCATCTTCAGGTACACAGTTATAGCGCGTCTCTGGGAAGATATACACGACCGGAAATCATCAAACAACGCAGAGAAAAAGGGCTGGTATCCACATTTTATCCCTGTTGTGTTGAACCTAAACCTAACACTTACCCGCATTCAAATCCGGCAGAAAGCGCGTGGATGGGATGGCTTGCCGCCGCTGACGGTTTTTCAGGATTTCTACGCTGGGCATATAACAGCTGGGTCGAAAATCCATTATATGATACCCGTTATATCCAATGGAACGCAGGTGAATGCTTCGTCGTTTATCCGGGCGCCAGAAGTTCGATACGTTTTAAAAGGCTGCGTGAGGGTTTCCAGGATTATGAAAAAATTGGAATCGTAAAACAAAAATTAAAAACGATGAAAGGAAAAGAAGCTGAAAATTTATTGTTGGAACTGGAAAGAAATCTGGACAGCTATTCTTATCATAACGCCCAGAATGTATCATGTGCAAAATCAGTCAATGAAAGTAAAGATTTGTTAAATAGAATATCAAATTATATATCGGGACACAATTAATCGGAAAGAGATTGCCTGCGATCTTCCACGAATAATGGAGAAACGGAAAATGAAAAAGTTTTTTGTTCTTTTTAATGTTTTATGCTTCGGTTTAATAGTTCATGCCAATGTGATTCATGTACCCGGACAAAAAACAACCATTGCTGATGCGATACAGATGGCGTCAGACGGAGATACGGTTTTGGTTGCAAGGGGAACCTATACCCAGGCCGCTCTGTTAAATATAAACAAACCTGTTACTGTTGCCTCTCATTATATTTACAGCCAAAATGAAGAGGATATTGATAATACGATAATAGAACCGATGTCGGAAGAAATGGAAGAATGGATTGAATTGTCGGCGCAAAATTCCCGAATCATTGGATTTAAACTGATGGGAAGTGATTTTCATACTTTGAATATTACCAGTTCTTATGCAGAAGTAATGTGTTGTAAATTCATCGGCGGAAAAGATCAGCTCAGTATGTCGCGCGGCGGCGGTTATGTTGGTTATTGTTATTTTGAAAATGGGGGTGATGACGGCATCGATTGTGATAACTCTGTAAACTGGATTATTGAGCACAATACCATCGTAAACGCGTACCAGGACGGGATCGAGATTCGTTTACAGGATAAAGAAGCGCCCTTGACCACGCATATATTCAGATATAATAAAATAATAGGTTCCGGCGAAAGCGGAATACAAATTATTGATTACCAGGGTAATTCTTATCGTGAATTTTACGTCCATCACAATATATTTCAGGACTGCCGGGGTTCGGGTTTCAGCTGCATGTACCAGGAAATCGATAATACCAGTGAGGTTTATAAAGGCTCACTGATGCAGGAGAAGGCCTATGTATATAATAATACTTTTATCGGATGCAATTACGGTTTAACATTATCGCCCGGATTGACGGTACTGAATAATATTTTTGTTCATCTCAAAACAATGGGTATTGAAAGAGGGGAATATGTGAATGATGACAATGATTTATCATTTATTGATTTTTGTTTGTTTTATGATAACCCTGTCCACTATGACCCGGATATCCGGATTGGAACCAACATTATAATGGATAAGGATCCACTGCTTGACGAGGATCAAAATTTACTTTCCGGGAGCCCGGCCATAGATGCGGGCACAGAACAGTTTGCAAAGCAAGGGATGACTCTGGAAATACCCGCTTCGGATTATGCCGGAATTCACCCTGACTTTGGAGCAAAGGAATTCGGAAAAGATAATTGGGATACAGGCCGGTTGGCAGTAGTTAATGCCGGAGAAGATCAAATTATTATTGCTCCGAAAAATGAAGTGATTTTAAAGGCAACAATAACAGGAATTATTCCGAATGGTGAAAGTTCGATAAATCTGCAATGGAGCAAGGTTTCCGGCCCGGGAGAAGTAAAGTTTTCCAATGCATCAGGTTTGGTTACAACGGCTGTTTTTTCTATGCAGGGCATTTATAAACTGATGCTGACCATGGATAATGGTAAAAACAAGACAAGTGATAAAATTACAGTCTCCTATGTAACAGATTTTGTTGACAGATCTGTCAATGTAGGTGCGGGAAAAGATGTTTTTATTGAAGCGGAAGATTATCGATACCTGATTGGTACGGTAGAGGTGATTTCAATGCCCGGAGCCAGTGGTAAAGTAGTCCGGACTCAAAATGGACAGAATAAAAGAGCCTGCGCAGAATATCGAATCAGTACACAGTCGGCGGGTACCTATTATATTTGGATAAACGGCGGCGGGAATAAGAAGGCAAAGGTGAATTTATATGTTGCTTTCAATAAATCAGCAAATGAACAGCAGATAATCGGCGCACAGGATGTTGATTTTGGAACAGAAAGCTGGCGAAGAGCGGTCTTTCATGAAACTCCTGAAGGTATCTATACATTAAGAATCAGGGCGGAAGAGGAAGGTGTGATGTGGGATCGAATATTTATCACCTCGGATGCCGCTCAACAACCATGGGAGTAATATACAGTTAAAGCAATTGTTTTTATCCCGGTTTGGTAAATCTTTGAATAACTTGATAGTTGTCAATTCTGTTTCGGCTAATTGGGTAATATAATTCCGGCAATTTGATAAAGCCCGGAAGCGAAATCATTTGACAAAAGAGGAAGGATATAAAAATGTCAAAAAAAGGAAAACAAATTCTAATTCTTAATTTTATTCTGGTTTTACTATGGAGCCCGGTAAAAGCTGGTACAGACACGCTAACAGTTGTGCAAATTACTGATATTCATTTTTGTAATCTTGTGGGATACCAGCCGGAATTCATAAAGGCCCGACAGCACTATGGGGAAGGAAAGGACCCGTTGAAGACTTTTTTTAACATGGTACCTCAAAACTTAAAGGCAGATGCCGTAATTATAACCGGCGATTTAATCGATTATTATGAGGCCGAAACGGAAAAAGGCCCTTACCTTGATACACAAATAGAGCAGTTTGAACGGTTGTGCGAAGATTGCCCGGTACCAATGTTTCTAACATTGGGGAATCATGATATTACTTCATATTGGATTGAACAACCGGACAAGGTTATGTCTTATCAGATTCATGCTCAAAAAGCCCGGGCGTGCTGGATTAGAAATTTAGCAAGTTTTCAGGACGGTACGTATTATACCCGAACTTTTCATGTCGGACAAACCAGGTACCATTTTATTTTTTTAGATAACGGTTATAGTCTGGGTAATGGAGAGTATTTGGACAAGCCGCAACTTGACTGGTTGAATTTTCAGGTCCAAAAAGCAGCGGATGATCCGGTTGTTATTTTTACGCACAAATACCTGCCTGTCCGGGACTATAACGGCGACGGAGTCGTTTTTTCGGCAACAACAACTCTTGATATCAACAGCGAAAAGTGTTCCAAAGGCTTTCTCAAAACTTTGAATGAAAATAAAAACATCAAAGCCCTGTTTGTGGGGCATGGACATAACAGTATCAGTGAGTTATTGCCGTTCCCTGCCGGACATCAAATTTTACAGACAGAAACCGCCGGTTTTGCTCAGGATTCCAGTAACTGGCGTTTATTAAAATTCACAGAAGATAAAATAATAGTTTACTCAACAGGTCAGGTAACTACAGAGTTGGTAAAAAATATTAAATAATGTATCAGCATTATAAAGTGTTAATTAAATCTTTCGCCGGTTTATTTTAAATATGTATCCAGAGGCAATTATGATATTTAAAGGATTTTATAATGTATTTATATAAGAATCTATCTGGATTAATAATTACAACTATAGTTTTTTTATTGATTGTCCAGTACGCCCTGGCTGAAAACTCTGTTCAAATTTTTCCGATTCCCAAAGAAATGGATTTGTCAGGTGAAAAGTTTTATCCCGATGAATCAACAAACATACTTTTACCAGAAAACTCGGGAGATCACGACCTCTTTTTAGCACGTTTACTTGTTGCTGAATTGGGTGAATTACATATGCTGCCGATATCGATGGA
Source organism: Candidatus Zhuqueibacterota bacterium (assembly GCA_016934825.1). Taxonomy (GTDB): domain Bacteria; phylum Zhuqueibacterota; class Zhuqueibacteria; order Residuimicrobiales; family Krinioviventaceae; genus Fontivivens. The sequence continues at coordinate 14,117 of JAFGSB010000070.1, read as the reverse complement.
AAAGAGGTCAGATCTTCCTTCCGACAAAAAATATTTTCTTATGGGAACTCCATCGAACGATTTGATCAATAAATATATTGCTTTGAACCAATTGGCCGATGATCTGAAACAACTCGGAGATGAAGGTTACATATTGAATGTATCCGGCGATGAAGCAGTCATTGTCGCCAATACCGATCAGGGCGCCATGTATGGATTTGAGTCTCTCCGGCAAATCATTTCCAGCCAAAATGATCAAATTTTTATCCCACAAATAAAGGTCAAAGACCGATCGGTACTGCCCTTCCGGGGTATCAGGATGTATATACCCGGAAGGGAGAATATACCCTTTTTTAAACGTTTTGTGCGGGATTTTATGGCTTTGTATAAATTTAATAAACTGATTCTGGAAGTGAACGGTGTAATGCGCCTGGATCGGCATCCCGAAGTAAATATCGGAGCGATTGAGTTTGCCAATGAATTGAACTATTCCCGCCGCGGCCGTCCGGAAGGCCCGCATAACCAGTTCCAGAATTCAGCGCATCATGACGCGGGCGACGGGCAAATTCTGGAAAAGGACGAAGTTGCGGAGTTAATGAAATATATACGTCAGTTCCACATCGAGGTGATCCCGGAAATTCCATCCCTGACACATGCATATTATTTATTGAACCGGCATCGTGAATTAGCAGAAATTAAAGACGCCGAATGGCCCGATACCTTTTGTCCGTCAAACCCGGAATCCTATAAACTGTTATTTGATGTGTTTGACGAATATATTGAGGTCATACAACCCCGGATGATACATCTCGGAAAAGATGAATGGCGAATGCCGGTAGATGTCTGCGAACGCTGCAAGGGAAAAGATTACCGCGAACTTTTTGTCAGCGATATTCAAGAAATATATAATTATCTGAATTCCAGGGGGATCAGTATCGGTATGTGGGGGGATCATCTGTTAGAGTCCGTCAGGGAAAAGGGATACCGGGACCGGAAAACAAAAAGTGGTTACGAATACAGGATACCCGGCGGTCTCACTCCCGAGCAGGTCAGCAATTATATTCCGAAGGACATTTTGTTATTCAACTGGTTTTGGGGAGATGAAAAAAATGATCTTGCCCTTGAGCAATTCGGTTTTAAGCAGGTTTATGGAAATTTCAGACCCAACATCAGTAACTGGGAAAACAGAAGTACATGGGCTAGTATTATTGGAGGAGCCCCTTCGTCTTGGGCTGCAACCACAGAGTTTAATTTCGGCAAAGACCTCCTGTTCGATTTTCTGGGATGCGCAAACCTGCTCTGGTCCGAACATTATCTTGACCATGCGAAATTAAGTAAAGTTGTTCGGCTTCGGGTACCCCGAATCCGCGGGTATCTGCGTGGTGAAAGTTTACCCGGCGATGATCCTAATAAACTTGTTTCTGTCGATATTTCTGCTTATTTTAATATTCTTGCGGATCGGGAGATTCTCGGAGTCACTCTCGACAATCTAACAGCGGGAGAAATTGGCGACAGGAAATTTGAAATTGCAGATCCGCGGAAAAATGATGGAAAAGCGGCTGTTGTAGTCGGCCTGGGTCAATCGCAACAGAACGAATTGGCTGGCGAAGTCAAGGGTATTCGTATTGACGACGACGTATCCAGCCTGATTTTTTTACACGCCTGTACCGGAATGGCAGGGAATCAAAAATCTTATCAAAAAATATATAATTTTGATGACACCGCCGATCTTTTGGGCTGGTATGAGGTAAATTACGAGGACGGTTTTGTGGAAACAATTCCGATCCGTTATGGCGTTAATATCCTGGATATAAATGTGATAAAACGTGATAAAGATATGTGGGAGGAAGGCAGAACAGGCGCGCCGCAGAATGTATATTGTTATTTGGCCGATCCCGTGGAATGTTCAAAAAACATTCAGGATTCAAAAATGTTTTATTCCTATGAGTGGAAAAATCCACGTTTTGGTAAGATCATAACTTCTATCAATTTAAAAGCAACAAAAGGATATGTAAATTCTGATGGGAAGGTTATACCGGATAACGCCGTCATTCTTTTGGCGTTGAATAAAGTGGAGAAAAGACCCGTTCCTGACGTACGTTAGGGTGAAATGTTATCATTTTAAAATTGTATTAATCAGTTAATGCAGTTTTTATTGAATAAATATCTAAAAATTCTATATATGACATGGAGAAATTTCGATGCGGGATAAAATTTATTTATTAACAGGTATAGTTATTTTTTTAATTTTTTTCAGTATAAAGAATGGTTTTTGTTTTGAAATTATTGGTCAGGTCAAAGATTCAAAATCGTTAGCCCCCCTGAGCGGTACCAATGTTTCCGTAAAGGGAACGGAAAGCGGGACTTCAAGCGATTCAAATGGTGATTTTATCATCAGTGGTTTAAAGGCGGGAGAATATACGCTGTCCATTTCGATGATGGGGTATGAAAGCAAGATAATAAATGTTAAAGTAGGTCCGGGAGTGTCACAAAAACTTAATATCATGCTCATCCCGACAGTTATACAAATGCAGTCGGTCCTTGTAACCGGCGATGTTTACCGAAATGTTATAGAAAAACCGGATCTGGAATCGGCGGCATTAAAATTGTCGACCAGTATCGTTCCGAGAACACAAATAGAGGCCAACGCGGCCAAGACCATTATTGATGCCGTAGAATATGTCCCGGGCGCTTTTGTCGAAACCAGAGGGCGTAAGGTGAAACAATTTTTTTCCGTCAGAGGACAAAGATATCCGTATCCGGATTTCGCCATTGACGGTATCTGGCAAAAAGAGTTTTTCGAAACGCCGTATATCTTTTCAGCTTACGATATTGAGAGTATTGAAGTAGTCCGGTCAAGTTCGGGGTTATTGACCGGTCTTTCGGGAATGGCCGGTGTGATCAATATTCAAACCAGAGAATATGACCGAAACGAAACAAATTATGAATTGGAATATGGGTCTTATAATACACTTCGCGGTCATTTATCGCATGGCGCAAAGATCAAAAATTTTTCCTACGGTGCGGGTCTGGGCTATATCAAAACCAGCGGACCTGAAAACAAACATGCGGCCGAGCAGATATCCAATCTCTTCGGTAAAGTTAAATGGCGGCCCCTAAACAACCTGTTACTGCAAAGCAGTTTTATTTATTTGAATGGCAACAGGGAGCTTATGACAGCGGTACCGCCCGCCGATCCGAAATTCTGGCTGCAGCATGAAAAATTTGATCCGCTTGAAACAAAAATGTTCACTTTTAAGGGATTGTATATCAAAAGCGACAAAGTTTCGACTGAACTTAAATTTTCTTATGCCGACAGAAAACCCACGTACGAAAGTTATGACACTCAATCGCAACAAACGACCCGTTATACTGAGGCCGATCATGAGTGGAACGTCAATCTGATACAGGCCGTCTCCCCGGTTCGAAACAATACATTGCGTTTGGGACTATTCTACAATCATTGGGTCGCCCCTGAAGGAAAACGTTTTTACTATGGCAAATCCTGCGACACAGAGACGTTTGCCGGTGTCATTGTAGATGAACATCAGATTGGCAGGTTGAATATTGATGCCGGTATCCGCTGGGAAAGAACATATCTCAACGAATACGGCGCATTCGGCATTGATGGAAGCGCGAAGGGCTTTGGTAAAGTGACTCCCGTTGTTGATACCTGGCAGCGCCCGGTCGTTAACGGTACTCTTGGGCTGGTTTACCATGCCGGTGAGAATACGTTTTTAAATTTTCATGCCGCCTTTGGGAAAATAGAACCGAGAGAAGGAACCCTGGATCAGAATATGAACGAGCCGTTAACAGAGTCCCGGTTTAAAATGGATTTTGGCGCCGGTAAGAATTTTGGGGAAAATGGACTTATGTCGGTTGTAACTTTTTATACAAACCAAAAGGATGCAATTGCCTTGAGCGGTAAAACCCAGACCATAAATGACCGGGTTATGGAGCTTTATCTGAACAGGGATCAATATCAAATCGGGTTTGAATTCGAGTGCCGGTTGTTTTCCCTGTGGAAAGGGGTACAGCCTTTTGTTAACGCAACTTATATGATCTCAAAGGCCGAGAAAGATCAGGAAATGGTTCGTAACGAAGAGTACCCTTCATTCATATCCAACGCGGGTATATATCAAAAATATAAATCCATCGATCTGACTGTTCTGGCAAAATATGTTTCCGAATTCAAAAGCGAACGGTTTGTTGCATCCACAGCGGAAAATCCTGCAACTCCCCAGCCTTTAGGTAAATTTTTAACGCTTGATGTCATTTGCGGTTGGAGAGCTTTCGCGTTCCATAATTTAAGACTGTATATTGAAATGCGTAATATTACCGATAAAAAATATTCAACTGTTGTCGGATATCCGGATTTTGGCAGGAGATTTAATTTCGGGCTGCAACAAAGCTGGTGAAAATGAGCAGATTTTATTTATGAATTAAAATTAAATATGATATTATGAAACAGAAATTTAAATTATTTTTATACTCCCGTCGGGTTATTTTTCCGGTTTTGCTGTATTTTGTTATTATTGTCGGGAAAAGTTTTGCCTGTAACGTTCCTGTTTTCAGATATGCTCTGGAAAGATGGCCCGCCGATTTTTTTGTGCTGCAAATTTATTATGATCAATCATTTGATGCGGATTCTGAAAAATTATTAAATCAACTTTTAAAAAGAACCCAAGATGATTCTTTAATAAATTTAACATTAAAAATATTGAATGTAAGTGATTCCGCGACAAAGTCTTTCCCGCAATATCCGTGGATGGAATTGTACTTTCCCGAGACAACCGGGATCAGGGGTGTTATATGGTCGGGACCTTTTACAGAGGATAATATACGGCGTCTGATAACATCCCCGGCACGTTCGGCATTGGCGGAACGTTTAACCGCGGGTGAAGCGGCAGTCTGGCTGTTTTTAGAAAGCGGAGATAATGAAAAGGATCGCGCCGCCGAAGCTCTGTTAGTCGAGTATTTGAAAAAATTATCCAATGAACTAAAGATACCCGAAACGGGTTTTGATATCAACGGTAATCTGATCCGTGTGGAAGATTTTCATGATTATGACGTCCACTTTTCGATGATCCGATTATCGCGGGAAAATCCGCAGGAAGAAATATTTGTCAGCATGCTGCTCGGATCGGAGGAGGACCTGGTGTATTATAACGAACCCATCGCTTTTCCGGTATTTGGCAGGGGACGCGCACTTTATGGTTTAATAGGCGCGGGTTTAAACGGGAAAACAATTTCCCATGCCTGTCAGTCCGTCATCGGCTGGTGTTCATGTGAAGTCAAGGCCTTGAATCCGGGAGTGGATCTGTTGCTGGAAAATGACTGGTCGAATCCTGCCGGCGGCAAAATGGTCAAAAACGAAGAACTTCCGCCCCTGACAGGTGTATCCGCGTTTATTGAAAATGATACTTTAAAAGAAAAAACAAAATCCGAACAAAATATAGGTGAACAAAAACCAGATACTCTACTATTATCGGATTCCGTGAGAACGCCCGAAATAACGAGTACACCACCTGATGATAATTCTCTTGAATCGGGGAATAAAAAAATAACGCGTCCATTAATAAGAAATATAATACTGGTTTTTGTATTCGGATTGATCTTTATGACCGGTCTTACTTTATTTTTGTTACAAAAAAGGCGTAAACAATAGAATAACACAAAAATATTCGTATCGATTAATAAAAATTGAAGTAATTGTCAAAGGATACCGGTGTCCGGTTAAACCCTGACACGGCATTCTTTACAATTTTTACTAAAGTTTTCAGATATTAAAGTAATATTTAGCTTGTATATAAACATTGAAATTTTATAATTATATTAATTATAATGAAAGTATAAACCGGTTCAGGAAGAGGTTCCCGTTGACCGGACACCAGTGAGTAAAAGAGATTTAAGAAAATAAATTGGAGTGATATGAATATCTGGCAATTGGTTGTAAAGGAAATAAGTCGCAGAAAAATGAATTTTAGCCTGGGACTTGTTTCAGTTGTCATTGCGGTTACAACGCTTATGGGGGCGTTGATCTTGTTAAGGGCCCATGATGTAAGAACGGAACAGATTGTTGCGCAGAAAGAAGAGGAGACAAAACAACGCATGGTGTTAATGCAGGATGATTACCGCAAGATCATGAAAAAATTGGGATTTAATCTGCTGATCCTGCCTAAAGACCAGCAATTGGCGGATCTATACGCCAACGATTACGCGTCAAAATATATGCCTGAAGATTATGTATCTGCTTTATCAGCATCCAAAATCATGTCAATCCGGCATTTATTGCCGAGCCTGCAGCAAAAAATCAAGTGGCCGGAAAAACAGAGAACCATCATTCTCATAGGAACGCGCGGCGAGGTTCCGTTTTTACACCGAGATCCCAAAGAACCCATGCTGGTCGCCGTTCCCAAAGGCACAATGGTGCTGGGTTATGAACTTCACCAGAGTTTGAATCTGAAGCAGGGAGATAAAGTACGGTTTTTCGGTCAGGATTTTATGGTTCATCAATGTAACGAAGAACGCGGATCAAAAGATGATATTTCAATCTGGATTGATCTCAAACAGGCCCAGGATATACTGAACCGTCCGGATCAGGTAAACGCAATCCTGGCTTTGAAATGTATTTGCGCCGGTGACGATATTTCTCTAATACGGAAAGAAATCACGGCAATACTTCCCGGAACCCAGGTCATAGAACAGGGAACAAAGGTGATCACAAGGGCTGAAGCACGGGAGCGGGCGGCTCAGGAAGCGGAGGAAGCCATAGGGGCTGAAATCCAGAACCGTGAAAAGTTGAAAAAAGAACGGGAAACCTACGCTTCCATAATGGTTCCCCTGGTTTTAATCGCATGCGGTGTATGGATATTTTTATTGTTCCTATCGAATGTCCGGGACCGTCAAAGCGAGATCGGGATATTCCGGGCAATTGGTGTTCGGGCGAGTGGTATCCTGAAAATATTTTTATTAAAAGCTTTGCTTATCGGGCTTATCGGCGGATTCCTTGGATTTATTATCGGTATATTTTCCGGGATCGTTTTCCTGGATCTTCGCCTTGTTCTTTCCATTGTCGATTTTCGTTTTTTGCTATTAGCAATTGTTTTATCGACTTTACTTTCATTATTGGCCAGTTGGATTCCCGCGTTACTTGCTTCACAGCAGGACCCGGCTATTGTACTCAGAGAGGAATGATTGTTTATTATGCTGCAACTAAAAAATATTTACAAGAGTTATACCAAAGACAATAAAGCTGTACAGGTATTGAATGATTTTTCACTGTCCGTTAAAACGGGAGAATTTATTGCCGTGCAGGGACCAAGCGGATGCGGGAAAACAACGATGTTGTTGACCGCAGGCGGACTGATGCAGCCGGAAAAAGGACAGGTTTTGATTCGGGAAAAAGATTTTTACGCGATGAATCCTGATAAGCGGGCTGTATATCGTGCTAACCATGTCGGTTTTGTGTTTCAACAATATCACCTTATTCCTTATTTAACTGTTCTTGAAAATGTATTGACCCTGAATTTAGCGGATTCAAAGAAAATAACCCGTGAAAAAGGTATAGAGTTGCTGGAGTATTTGGGACTCCAGGACCGGATAAACCACGTCCCCGGCGAACTCAGCGTCGGTGAAAAACAGCGAACCGCTCTGGCGCGAGCCCTGCTCAATCAACCGGAAATTTTGTTTGCCGATGAAATTACCGGTAATCTGGATGATGATAATACGGCACTTGTTATTCATTATCTACAGGAATATAAAAAAAAGGGCGGAACAATCCTGCTGGTTACGCATGATTCACAAACAGCCGGCAAGGCAGATCGAATAGTATATTTAAAATAAGAAGATACTTTAAAGGTGGAATGATGGAAAAAAGAACTAAATTATTATTATTGATTATTTTAATTCTCATTCAATTCTCGCTTCCAGTATTTTCCGCAGACTGGCCCATGTGGCGTTTTGACGAAGGGCGCAGTGCTTGTTCACCGGAAGAATTACCGGCAAAACTGGAACCAATCTGGACATGGCAGTTTTCTCAACGGGAAACTGTCTGGGATGATCCACTGAACCAGGACATGATGCCGTTTGATCAGGTTTTTGAACCCGTTATTATGGGTAAAACATTATTTGTCGGCTTTAATGATAAGGACAAAGTGGTTGCCCTGAATACGGATACGGGGGGAAAAAAGTGGACCTTTTATACGGATGGCCCGGTTAGGTTGCCGTTTGCCGCAGCTAAAAACAAAGTCTATTTCACCAGTGACGATGGATATCTGTATTGTTTGTCAGCGGAAAAGGGCGAGTTAATCTGGAAATTCCGTGGCGGTCCGAAGGACAGGAAAATACTCGGTAATAAACGACTTATTTCCACATGGCCGGCGCGCGGCGGTGTGGTATTAAAAGATGATACGATTTATTTTGCCGCCAGTATCTGGCCGTTTATGGGAACTTTTATTTATGCTCTGAACGCGGAAACAGGCGCGATTATCTGGCGTAATGAAGCGACCGGTTCCAAATATATGCTTCAGCCGCATAATTCACCCGCATTTGCGGGAGTAGCCCCGCAGGGAATATTTGTTATAAGCGGCGATTATGTACTCGTACCTGGCGGGCGTTCGGTCCCGGCCTGTTTTAACCGTTTCACCGGCGAGATGTTGTATTACCATCTGGCACAATATAACAAAACCGGCGGAGCATTCGTCTGCGCTAACGATGAATTCTTTTTCAATTATTTCCGAGACCGGGATACGAATGTGTTTGATGTCAAAACCGGGGATATTGTAGAAAGAAGGATGGGAGAATATCCGGTGCTGGCAAAAGACGCTTTTTACATGTCAGGAGATTCCATTATCATCAGGGATGCCAAAAAGCCGCAAAATGTGATTTCCGTCGTTAAAGTCGACGCGAGCGGCGATTTGATCAAAGCCGGTTCCAGACTGTACGCCGGTGGGGAACATCAAATAACGTCAATCAAAATTAATGACGCCAACCAGGCTGCCACTGTGGAATGGTCAACTCAAATTGACGGCCATGTCAGACGATTGTGCGCCGCGGACGGAAAGTTGTTTGCCGTAACGCTGGACGGCCGCATTATGGCGTATGGCGTAAAACAAAAAAAACCGTTTATATATATCGACAAACCCGATAAATGGATTCCTTCATTAACAACGACAAACTCGGCTAATACTATTCTTGAAACGACAGGCGTCTCGGAAGGTTATGCCCTGTTGTATGGCCCGGGGAACGGTGATCTGTTGGCCGCTCTGGCTATGAATTCAAAATTGAATTTTATCGCAGTAGAATCCGATCCGGTCAAGGTAAATGATCTAAGAAAACGGTTTGACCGCCTGGGATTATTGGGACTGCGGGTCAGTATATTACAGGGGACATATTCAGATTTTCCGGCGCCGCCGTATATGGCCTCATTGATCGTAATGCAGGAAACAGTACCGAACCCCATGCTAAAGGGTGAAACTGATTTGCAGATTGTTTTTAAAGCGTTAAGACCCTATGGCGGCAAACTCTGGCTGGCATCAGTAAAACACGATATTAATTATTTCAAAAATTTGGCTGCTGGTTATTTGGCGACGGAACTGTCGGTTTTTTCTCAGGATAAAAACATAATTATAGCAAAGGACGGAAAATTAAAAGGCGCCGCAAATTGGACGCACCAGTATGGCAATATTGCCAATACCGTGAAATCCGAAGATGAAGTGGTTAAACTGCCATTGGGTTTGTTGTGGTTTGGCGGAAACTCAAATGAGGATGTTTTACCCCGCCATGGTCATGGACCGCCCGAACAGATTGTTGACGGACGTCTAATAATCGAAGGTATGGATTGTTTAAGCGCCCGTGATGTCTATACCGGGCGTGTACTGTGGCAAACCCGGATCGACAGCCTGGATACATTTGGCGACTATTTTAATGAAACCTATGAATATGCACCCCTCGATCCGAGCGGCAACCAGGAACATCTACCAGGCGCTAACTCAAGAGGGACAAATTTTGTGGCGACAACCGATTATGTATACATTATTGTCGGGAGTGAATGCAAAGTTCTGGATATCGTTACCGGCAAACCTGTTAAGAGTTTGTCACTGCCGCCGATACAGGGAGATAAGATACCGGAATGGGCGTATATAGGTGTGCAGGACAGTTTGCTGATCGCCGGTTCAGGATTTGTACCGTTTTCACTTCTCGAATCAATTGCAGAAACAGAACAGATAAAGGAATTATCCTCAAAAGATCAGCATAAATATAAAATTTTTAATAATTTTGATAATAATTCCAGTCAAAAGCTCGTTGTAATGAATCGTTATACGGGTAAAGTTAAATGGGAAATTGAGGCAAAATATGGATTTATTCATAATGCTATAACCGCCTCAAAGGATATATTGTATTGTCTGGACAAGATGCCTCCTTCAATTGAAAGAAAACGTGAGAGACGGGGATTGGATATACCTACCGATTACCGGTTAATGGCATTAAAGATTGACACAGGACAGGAACTATGGGCTGTCACGACGGGAATTTTCGGAAGCTGGCTGAGTTATTCCGAAGAATATAATCGATTATTGCAGGCTACCCGGCCTTCACGTGACATGGTCACTGATGAGGTTGGTAAAAGGATGTCTGTATATAATGCAACAACCGGAGAATTAATCTGGGACAGACCTTTAAAATATAATAATCCCCCCATATTACATAACAAAAAGATCATTACCGATAACAGCGCTTACGACCTTGAAAACGGTGAAGCAATATTCCGCATTGATCCGATAACAGAAACAAATTTCCAATGGACATATTCACGTACCTATGGATGTAATTATAATATTGCAAGTGAAAATTTGCTTTCATTTCGTTCGGCTGCGGCAGGATTTTATGATTTTATGAATGAAGGCGGAACCGGAAATTTGGGAGGATTCAAATCAGGGTGTACCTCAAATCTCATTGCCGCAGGGGGCGTGCTCAATGCTCCCGATTATACCCGGACATGCCAGTGTTCCTACCAGAATCAAACATCCCTGGCATTTATTCATATGCCTGAACTGGATTACTGGACCACCAATGATTTTGACTGGAACGGTGAGCCCGTCCGGCATATCGGTGTAAATTTAAACGCTCCGGGTGATCGTATCTCGGAGGACGGTACTTTGTGGCTGGATTTTCCGAGTGTAGGTGGAAAATCTCCCGATATCCCCATAAAATATGATTCTACAAATACAAACGGATTACGGCGGCATGTATTTAATATGCAGGGAAACGAATATAAATGGGTGGGTTCTTCCGCATTAACCGGTCCTTTGGATTTGATGCTTACGCTTGAAAAGGAACCGGTAAAATCATCAACCTATACCGTACATTTGTTATTTGCCGAATTGGAAAATAAAGCACCCGGCGATCGGATTTTTGATGTATTTATTCAGGACAAAAATGTGCTGAATGATTTTGATATTGTCAAAGAAGCCGGAATTGAAAATAAGACCATCATTAAGACTTTCAGGGACGTGAATGTAGCCGGTACGTTGAAAATATCTTGTGTGCCGTCGAATATGGACACTGACAGTTTACCCCTGCTGTGCGGAATCGAATTGATCCGGGAGTAACAGGTAAATTTTAAATATAACGATAAAAAAAACCGGGAGATATTAAATTTCCCGGTTTTTTTTTATGTCCTTTACAGGGTATCAATGTTCTGTGGATAATCGATTCGGAAATTTCTTTGTCCGGGTTGAACGGTTATTTTTTGTAAAATAAATTCGTCGGCATTGCGTGCGGGAAAGACTGCCGACACCGTCACAGGATACAACCATTGTGTGTCAATGGCGCCTTCGATATAATTATTTTTTACATTCCATCGGGATATTTCCACACCTCCCCCGGAAAAATGCAGGTCTGTTCCGACCAGTATAGGATTATTGCCATCCCAGGCGGCAATACGCAAAAGTTTGCTTGTGTGTGGTGCGATATCATTTATTGCGATTGTATCTCCTCTTTTATAAAGTCCTGTTAACTTTTGTTCAAAAAATTCAAATATTAAAAACCGTTCCCCGTTTAATGTTTTCAAAAATTCTTCCGAAAGAACTATGTTAAAAGTTTTAGGATCATCCGACCAATTAACCACGGAGAGAGTTACCCAGGAGTCCAACTGGTTACACACAGGTTCAATCCGGGTCAGCATTTGTGTTGGGCAATTCAGATTGAAAGCATCAATTGGATCGGAGGGAGAATTGATCGATGGAATTATATGGCGGTACAATGCTTTCCTGTCGGCGTCAAGTTCGCATAGATACTCTGAAAAAGTGACTAGTCCGCCGCCGATATACTGATTGAGGGCAATGGTGTTCGCTTCCTGATCGGTTAACAGGCCGAGGGAGAGCTCCCTGTCGGAATGGAATTTTTCCTCCCGTCGTCTTACCATCATGGCATCGGCGTCAACATGCCAGAGGCGGCTCATCCATGTACGCAGGATGTTTTGTCGGAATTTGGGTATTTCATTGGACCGCCAGATTGATACCACATCGCTGCCGCTTCGTTGTGAATTGGCCAATCCAAGAGAACCGCCATAATGCCCGCCGCATACGGATATATAGGCGTCCGGGCCGACGCCCCGCCGGATCGCTTCCAATCCCATTCGATACGCTTCAAGACGTGTAGCATATGGATCGAAAAACCGTTGACCTTTATCCAAAAAGATAGCCCTCATAAAATCGAATTTAAAGTATTCATAACCCCAGTCATCCGACAGTTTTCTGTAGGCTTCTTCCAAATAGTCACAAACACCCGGAAATGTTGTGTCGAGCACCCAGTGATCAAGGTCATTCATCCTGAATAAAATTCTTTCCCCGTGTTTATCCTTTAACAGCCATTCCGGATGTTGTGCGGCAAGATTTGAGTTAAAGTCAACCAGGTATGGACAGCTCCATATTCCGGGTATATAACCGAGAGCGCGAATACGGTCCGCCGCGTCCTTCATACCTCTTGTCCAGGTTTCAATTGCCGTAAAATCACCCCATCTTTTGATGCCCCAGCATTCGTCAATCAAAAATACATCAAATGGCATGTGCTCTTTTTTCAAATCATTTAAATCATTATAAAAATATTCTTCATTATATTGGGGACCGTGAAAATACCAACTGCAAAAAACCGAAGGAGCGGAACGGGGCGGTTCCTTAATCCCGTGATAAAGCCCGACTTTATCGGCGTAATCTTTGATTAATCGATTGGGGTCCGCCGCCAGTTTGATAAAAACCCATTGAGATGTTCTTTCCCCGTCTGGAGGAACCAGACAACTGTCAAATTCACATTCGGCGAGTAATTCTTTTAAAACAATTGGTTGTTCTTGTTCAAATTGTAGATTGATCCGGGCGCAGTGTCCGGTTTGGCTCAGGTATCCGATTAGTAGTACGGTATTTCCCCTGCTTTTTTCGGGATGGATAAGACAGAACGGATCAATCTCGAATTTATCATTTTCACCCGGATGTACAACACGGGGATGACCGTTTTTTAACCGTTCCTGTATCATTATGTCCCAGTTACCGGCGTCGGATTCCCCCTGAAATTGTAAACTGTTGCGGCCGGCAAGTAAAACCGGAAACAACGATTTCAGGTACACAGGCTTTTGTGAAATATTATGCAGTCGTTGTCTTGTGCTTATTTCATCTTTCGCCGATGAAATCCAGACTTCTCTTGTCAGGGAAAGTGATTCCGTTACAAAAACATCACGAATTAACGTGCCCGGCGTTTTTGCCAGTACTTTCGGTATTTCTTCACGGTTTGTATGTTTCCATTCGTTGTTTTTCGAAACGGGTAAATTGGTTAGAGGAGAGGCCCAGTTATTTTTTATTTGTACATCGGCGTTCGAAATGATTACCGGTTGTGTTGAGGCTGGTACGTGCAGATTGAATGAAACAACTTTATTCTGCATTTCCCCAGGAGTTTTATTTGCATATCCCGGATAATGTCCGAATAACAAAATAGTAATAATTAAAATAAAGGTTTTGAAAGATGTGGATGTGTAATAACTGGAATTGAAGAACCATTTTTTATTTACTAACATATTTTTCCCTTTAAATAATTAAACGGAGATAATATTATCAGGTTCTTATGTTTATATACTATTAAAAACACCG
>JAFGSB010000069.1 GCA_016934825.1 Candidatus Zhuqueibacterota bacterium | reverse complement strand
TCTTTTCTAAATTCAGAGAAAAGTAACTAACGAAAAAATCAGTTCATACATGAAAACGAACCGGCTCTCAAAATTAATTAATTTCAATCTGATCAGGAGTGCAAAAGCGGGGCTCCAACATTTTTCAAAATTCGACGCTGAATCCGATTGACGGCAATATTCCTATACCATTTACATCTTCAAATTTTCCGTCAAAATCGTTGTATCGCGGTACGGTGTATATCTTTCTGTTAAAAATATTTTGAATATCAAAATAGGTAATAAAAGTTAAATTTTTACAAAACCATCTTTTATCCAGGCGCAGATCCAGATAAAAATTTGTCGAAACCCTCTTCGAATTATATAATGTAAAAGATTTCGATAAATCTTCATTATATGGGGTATATGGTCGTCCGGTTACGTATCTGTATCGCATGCTAAATTCCCATTCATTATTAAAGACATATCCGCCGCCGATATTCATAATCCAGCGTTGATCGAAACTGCCGGGGCGTTTTATGCCGTCCAGCGCCTTAAATTCCGCTTTATTATAACTCAGGCTGACCGTACCGTATAACGGCAATACGGACAATTTTTTCTGAATAAGAAGTTCCAGCCCTGCAGCCCTTCCGGTCCCTTTACTGACAAGGGGATCGATCCCGAACGATGCAAAGCCTTCTCCGGAACCGCCAAATCCGGCGCCGGTATTGGCCATGACCAAATATGTTCGCGTCTGACTTGCGGGATAATTTTGATATTCTTTTACATAACCCTCCACACTGATCTTTGTGTCATCCCGGATAAGATACTCTATTCCCAATATATACTGGTTTACGGAAACATATTTCAAATTTTTGTTCATTTCATTGCTTACAATCCAGATGAATGACGGGGCCTGCTGATAACGGCCGACACTCATATTTATGCTTGTCAGTTTTGACATATAATATTGTACCGTTAACCTTGGAGAAATCGAAACCGGATTTTTAATCAAATTAAAATAATTAAACCGGACGCCGCCGATCAATTTAAAACGGCTCACATCGCGGGCGAATTGTATCCAGCCTGCCCCCTTGAAAGCGGTTTCTTTATGGTTCGCCGATATGGAAAATATCTGTCCGAAATCATCCGTAAAGGGCGGTAAAAAGATATCCGAATTTAAGCGAATTGCCTTTGCCTGCAGTCCCAATGTCAATTCCGATTTTTTCGAAGGATAATAGACAATGTTTTTCGTTAAAACCGATTCATGCTCCAGGGAATTATTTTTGAAAATGGGACGCTGTAAAGTGTCGGATTGTATAAAATTATATTGAACAACAGTCTGACCGAAGGTCAGATCCGAGAATCCTCCCCGGAAAATATGCCGCCATGTAATTCCGCCGATAAACTGGTTCTGACTGTTGCCAAGGATTGTCGAGTTGGTGTACCGGTTTTCCGATGTGTCATTGAAAAATTTAACACGGTCAATCGCGGCAATTCCCAATACTGTGATACGATTATTTTGAGAAGGAGAATAATTCACTTTACCCAGGAAATCCCAGTATTCGGGCACAAACCCGAATCCGGCGGCCTTGAATATAAAATCCAGGTAGCTTCTGCGCGCCGAAAACAGATATGAACCCCGGGAATTTACCGGTCCTTCCAGATTGAGACCGAACTGCGTTGCCGAAATTGTCCCTTTACCGCCCGTTTTGTCCTCGCGCCCGTTACGCATTCGCAGATTTAATACGGATGACAACTTGTCGCCGTACCTGACACCGAAACCGCCGGTGGAAAAAGTCGTGTTCTCCACATATTCCAGATTAATAAAACTTAGCGGACCGCCGCCGGCGCCCTGGGTACCGAAATGATTAATATTCGGCACTTCGATTCCGTCCACAACATACAGATTTTCAGACGGGGCGCCGCCGCGCACAATAAGATCATTTCTGCCCGGCTCCGCCTGCGCCACCCCCGGTAATATGGAAACCGCGCGGACCACATCCTCAAGCCCACCGGGCAGCCGTCGTATTTCTTCATTGGTCTGGGTGCGCGAACTGACCGGTTTGTCTGACGCTTCGGTAAAATAATCCGGTTTTACCGTTAGTTCGGCAAATTCGATTACCGTTTCCTTGAGCACAAAATTTATTTTGTGGGGTTTAATCGGGCTGACGACAACATCATTTTCAATCACCGGCGTAAATCCGATCACCGTGGCACGTACAGAATACACGCCCGCGGGTACGTTATCGATCAGAAAGTTGCCATTTTCATCCGACGCCGCGCCATAGACGGTCCCGACTACCAAAACATTGGCTCCGGGCAACGGTTCTTTTGTCACTTCATCAATGACCGTACCATAAATTTTCCCGGAAATATTATTTTGCGCATATATATTATGACTTGAAAATATCAATAAAATTAAAATACCAACAATTTGTTTCATCTATCCTTTTTCCTATTACAAAAGCACCTGTTTTCAGGTAAAGACAACAACAAATCACCCTGAATTATTCATTTTCTTGACATTTTTTTTTATTAATAATGTAACAAAAACGGGAAGTTAAAAGCCTGAAGGAAGCCCTTTTTGCAGGAAAAAACGAAACACAAAATTTTGTATTAATACCCGGATATTATACTCAATATAAAATCCAAACAATCATAATAAATCGCTGGCCAGTTCGGCAAGTTCAGATCGTTCACCTTTTTCGAGTGTTACATGCGCATATAATGACTGTTGTTTCATCCGGTCGATAATATAACTGAGACCGGTTGACCGCGAATCCAGATACGGCGTATCGATCTGGTATATATCACCTGTAAAAATAATTTTTGTCCCTTCACCGGCCCGGGTAATTATGGTTTTCACTTCATGCGGGGTCAAATTTTGCGCTTCATCCACAATAAAAAAAATGTGGTTGAGACTGCGGCCGCGTATATAAGCCAGAGGGGTTATTTCCAGTTTCCCGTTGTCCTGCATTTCCTGGATAAGCATGTACTTCTTATCCCCTTCCTTAAACTGGTTGCGAATGACCCCGAGATTATCGTATAACGGCTGCATATAGGGGGCCAGTTTGGATTCAACGTCCCCCGGCAGGAAACCCAGGTCCTTGTTCGACAGGGCAACGATCGGTCTTGCCAGTAATATCTGCCGAAAATACTGTCGCTGTTCCAGGGCGGATGCCAGTGCAAGCAAAGTTTTTCCGGTTCCGGCTTTGCCGATCATTGTGACCAACTGTACATTTCTGTTCATCAGGGCATGCAGGGCAAATATTTGTTCGGCATTACGGGGTTTTATACCAAAAGCGTTCATATTTTCCAGCCGCTGCAACATGCGCATATGCGGGTTATAATAAGCCAGAGCTGATTTTCCGTTATTCCTTAAAATAAAATATTCATTTGGCAGGGCGTCCTCGATACCGGCTTCCGCGGCTGAAACCTCAAAGGGATCGGTATACAGCCTGTCGATAATTTCCGGATCAGTGTTTTCAATTATTCTTTTCCCCCGGGATAATTTTTCAACATCTTCGATTTTATCGCTGTAATAATCCTGGGAATTCAGCATCAGGGATTTCGCTTTTAAACGTATATTGACATCCTTGCTGACAAAAATAACCTGTTTTTCAGGATATTTCTTTTTTAAATATAATGCCGCGCTGATGATACGATGATCCGGTTTTTGTTCGACAAATGCCTGCTTTACATCCGGGTCATCCGGGAAATTTGTCAAAATGGAAATGTTGCCCCTGCCTTCTCCCAGATGCGCGCCGTTGTTCACCAGCTTTTCGGGAGGATAACTGTCCAGTACACGGGTAAACTCCCTGGCGTGAAAATTCTTAAGGTCTGCACCCTTTTTAAAAGCGTCGATCTCTTCAAGTACGGTAATCGGTATGACTATATCATTATCATCAAAATTATATATGCACTCGGAATCATGTAAAATAACATTTGTGTCCAGTACAAAAGTTTTTTTCACTTTTCACTCCCGGGAAATATAATTATATGCTATTATATTAATTATTTATGATTTATGACTTTGCCTTTCAACACGTGGGCTGTCGCGTCCGTAATTTCCGTCTGAATAAATTCTCCGATATGATAGCCGTTGTTAGGTATTATAACCAGTTTGTTGCCGTCGTTTCTTCCCTGAATATCGGTGTCTGATTTTTTTGTCTGCTCCTGTTCTATGAGCACCTCAAACATCCGGCCGATATGAGCACGGTTTCTTTTCAATGAATGCTCTTTTTGCAGTTCATTCAGGCGCATGATACGCTCGGTCTTTTTTTCCTCCGGCACGTCGTTGGGATATTTCTTTTGCGCCAGGGTGCCGTCCCGTTCCGAGTATTTAAAGATAAAAGCGGAATCAAATTCTACCGCCTGCATGATCTTAACTGTATCTTCAAATTCTTTATCTATTTCCGATGGAAAACCCACAATAATGTCAGTGGTCAATACGATTTCGGGACATTTTGCCCGTATCCTGTCGACCAGGTCCAGGTATTCTTCGTGCGTATAGGTTCGCCGCATCATGTCAAGCACACGGGTGTTCCCGGCCTGCAGCGGCAGATGGATATGCTTGCATACATGCGGATTTTCCGCCACTGTGTTCAGCAGCGAATCGGGGAAATCCTTCGGGTGCGGCGATGTAAAGCGGATACGTTCAATTCCGTCGATCTCGCTGACTTTATTCAACAGGTACGCGAAATCCTTGCCGTCGTATGAGTAGGAATTGACATTTTGACCCAGCAGGGTAACCTGACTGAAATTTTCATTTGCCAGCTTTTTCGCTTCATTCATAACGCTCAACGGCGACCGGCTGCGCTCCCTCCCGCGGGTATAAGGCACCACACAAAACGAACAAAAATTATTACAGCCGCGCATCACGGCGATCCAGGCGTTGACCCCCGATTGACGAACGGGATAAATATCCTCATAGGTCTCATGCTTCGACAGCTTTACGTCGAATCCCTTTTCTTCGTTTTCAAAAGCATCCCGGATAATACCGGCTAATCTTTTGTAACTGTCCGGCCCGACAATAAAATCCACCGGCACATGGGGATCGTCCAGCAGCCTTTGCTTGAAATCGGTTGCCATACAGCCGATGATCCCTATTTTCACATTCCGCCCGTTGTTTTCGTGCCTGAGTGTGTGAACGCGTCCGAAAACCTTGCGGTTGGCGTTCTCGCGTACGGAACAGGTGTTCAGCAATATGACATCGGCTTCGGCCGGCGAGTCCGTCAAATCATACCTGTCCTGTTGTAATACGGCCCGGACGATCTCTGTGTCGTACTCGTTCATCTGGCAGCCGTATGTTTCGATATATACTTTGCTCATACTAATTTTCCAATCACTTCCTGGTCGTTAACGCTCTCTATACGTACAGGTAAAAAACGGTTGTGCAGGTCGCTGTCCGATTTGACGTTTACCCTGATGTAGGTGTCGGTGACGCCGTTCCAGTAACCTTTTTTTTCATGTTCGAACAACACGTAGGCGGTTTTACCCACATGACCCTGCAGGTATTTTACTCTTTTTTGCCGGGAAAGTTCTCTCAAGATCGAATTTCGTTTTTTTATTATTTCCACCGGGACTTTATCCGGGAATTTGCGGCTTTTGTTAAAATCACGGTCCGAATAGCTGAACACGTGGAAATAGGTGAACGGCATGGATTTCATAAACTCAAAGGTTTCCTCGAAATCCGAATCGGTTTCGCCGGGAAAACCGACGATTACATCGGTACCCAGGCAAATATCATTGACGGTGTGATACGCATGCAGCAGGAATTCAGCAAATTCTTCGGTGGTATATTTACGGTTCATCAGTTGCAAAATGCGGTTGCTGCCGCTTTGCAGGGAAATATGCAGAAAGCGGCACAGCTTGTGGTTTTCGTCCATGTTGACCAAAAGCTCAACGGGAAATGTGGTCGCCTCAACCGACGTAATACGGATCCGCAAAAGCTCGGGAATCTGCTCAAGGGCATTGATCACGTCGATAAGTTTGCGGCCTTTGTCATTATAAGTGCCGATATTAATGCCGGTCAGGACCACTTCCCGGTGTCCGGCGTTTACCAGTATTCTTGCTTCTATTAAAATATCGTCAAACTCGCGGCTGCGGGCGCGGCCGCGGGCGTAGGGTATCTCGCAAAAGCTGCAAAAAAAATCGCAGCCGTCCTGAATCTTTAAATTCGCGCGTGTATGCTTTCTGTCTATGCCGGCAACCGGTATGGTGAAATTTTCTCGGGGAATTCGCGGAGCCAGTAACAGGGGATGGTTGAGATTTTCCTTCAAAATTGCCGGCAAATCCATCTTGACCGCGTTCCCTATCACCCACTGAACGCCGGGAAGCTCCATTAATTTTTCTTTCTGAGTCTGCGCCTGGCAGCCGATAAGGGCAATTTTCGCGTTCGGATTCACGCGCAATATCTTGTTCACGATTTTGCGGGTCCCCGCGTCGCCGTGTTCGGTCACGGTACACGTATTCACCACCACCAGGTCGGACGGGTTGCCGAACCGGGTATATTGAAATCCCTCTTGTTCAAACGCCTGCTGTAAAATTGCGGTTTCGGCCTGGTTCAAACGGCAGCCGATTGTATAAAAAGAAACGGTCGTACTCATAAAAAACTCAAATAATTCAAATAATAAATATACTCACTACCCGCGCGATATGCAATTAAAAGTTACGGTCACTATTCGACAATTAGTAATATACTCATTATTTCGTTAATACGAAATAAAATTATCGATATGCAATCAGTTAAGGCATACGCTATTTTCGGTTAATATTTCATTTACTTTTTAGCTTTCTTTTCTCCCGGAAATTTTGTTAATTCATTTAAAGGATAATTATTCATTCACATTTATATATGAATTAGTAATATGGATAAATCTTTAAACAAAGAAAAAAAGTGGGTACAAACCTGGGAAAAGGCCGGTAAATCCTTAAGGGAAATTAAAAAAAATGAATTGAGGTCGGAAAATTATTATTCACGGAACCGGCATCTTTTGAACGACATGCTGCATTACGCGTTCGAGCACAGGAAGATACGGCTGACAAGCGGTCTTGTTGAAATGCAAAAATATTTTAAAAAATATCACAGTCAAATAAATAAATTGGATCAAAAAACACCCGGGGAAAATGAATAAAATATACAAATCCCGGATTAATAATTTTCACTGCAAATTATAATTTTCCCCCAATGAGACGATACAAAACTCACTTTATTCCTCATAACATTATATTTACCCCCTTTAGCCGGACAGATGTTTATTCTTGTATGAATTCAATCCTAAAAATCCGTATCCAGTGTGACGAACAATCTTCGTCCGATCCATGGACCGTATATTTCATCCCGGTAATCCATCAGGTTCGTCATACCGCAGCGAACGGCCAGGATTCGGTTCAATTTATAACTGAACGAAAGATCGAGCAAATTATAAGCGTCCTTTTTCTGTAACTGGTCAAGATACTGGCCGATTGCAGGGTCATAAACCTTAACATCCCTCCTGCCGTAGAACTGGTCCCGCGCGGTAATACTCAGCCGGTTCCTGAACAGTTTATACACGACCCGCAGGGACGCGGTATGCGGCGATATTCTCGAAACGGTATACTCTTTATCGCTCTGGTCGATACTGGTATAATTGTAAGCCAGGGTCGCGGTCAAATTATCGAGGATATAATACCGGCTTTGCAGTTCCGCGCCCCGGAATGTGGCTTTTTCGATATTACGGTAACTCAATAATTTCGGGGCAACATCATAATCAACGATCAGGTCTTTGAACCTGTTGTCAAAATAGGTCACGTTGACCAGCATTTTACTGTTCCAGAAATACTCTATCCCGGCGTTCGCTCCGGTGGAGGTCTCCGGTTTCAGCTCGGGATTGCCGACGACCATCCCCATAAAGGGATTGCCGTATTCGATGTACATGTCGGTAAAAGACGGCGCCCGGAAACCGCCGCCCCAGGAGGCGCGGACTTTAAAATCCTGGCTTAAATTATACATGCCGCTGATCCTCGGGCTGACATACCCGTCAAGTTCGGTTATTTTATCGTAGCGACCGCCGAGGTTCAGGGTTAAGTTTGTAACCGGATTGATCTCGGCCTGGGCAAAAACACCATGCTGATTCCGTTCGGCGCTTTTATCCTGCAAACGTCCGGATTCATAGGAATCATTGGCATAATCATAACCGATATCCAGTTTTACTTTTGAGGCCAGATTTAGAATAAAATCGGATTTCAGGCCCAGAATGGTCTCGCCGGTCGTGTCAATCGTCGCCGGAGTATTGGAATTCACCGTAGTCCGCGATAGCGTTCTGAAATAATCGGATACATATCCCTGTATTTTAACTTTCACTTTTTCGCCGGTTCGGTTCATACCCAAAAAACTGTTTACACGTTCAACCTGGGCCTCATAATCATACACTGAACCGCCCATTCCGGTGCCCTGGTAATCCTGGCCGTCCCTTTTAAACTCGGCGCCGGCGGTAATGTCCCCGGCTATGGGAGCTTTGAATGAAATTTTCCCGTTGACGCTGTTTGACCACAAATCCGTAATATCGATAGCGGCCTCGTTTTTATCCACGCCGCCCTGGGAATGATCGATATTCAGCAAATAACCGAGACCATAATTTTGCCCGGATAGTTTCACATTGCCGCTGTACAGATCATGGGTGCCGTATTTCGCCTTTGCTTTTACATTAAAATAACCGGGAATCCGGCCGGTAATAATGTTTACTACCCCGCCCATTGCTTCGCTGCCGTACAGCGCCGATCCCGGCCCCTTGACGATTTCAATATGATCAATTCTATCGGTGTCCAGCAGCGTCAAATCGACCTGGTTGTTTAATCTGCCTGCGATGGGCAGACCGTCGACAAGTATCAATATACGACGGCCGTCTATGCCGTTCAGGTTCAGGCTTTTACCGCCCGAGGCATTTTCCTGAATAATGATCCCCGGACGGTCTTCCAGCGCCTGCGCCATATTTTCCGCGCCACGCTCATCAATCTCGGCTTTGCTTATAAATTCGGTTACAACGGGTACGTCTTGCATCAATTTCTCCTGCCGGGTTGCGGTAACGACAACCTGTTGAGTCTGAAAAAAGCCTTCTCTTAATTTAAAATTCAATTGGACCGTTTCATCTTCTTTGAGACGTATTGTTCTCGACTCAATTTCATAACCGATAAAACGGGCTTTTAAAGTATATTCCCCGGCCGGTAAATTTCGGATAACAAAATGTCCTTCGGTGTCCGTTGCCGCGCCCCTATCTGTTCCCTGAATGATTATGTTTGTGTTGGGAAGCGGTATCCCGGTTAAAGCGTCAATAACAGTGCCACTGATATCGGCACTCCAGGCAGGGAAATACACGATAACTGTTATCAAAAAAAGAAAAATTAAATGTCCCGGATTTTTCATAAAACCTCCCCAAAAATAATAAAAATTTGGAAATTTAATTCGCATAAGCGAAATATACATCTGTTTATATATTAATGCAAGCTAAAAATGTAACCTGCGATAACTTTTTTTGTATTTTTCTTATTATGAAATTCATATCATAAAAATATTTTTTCTTGGAAAAAACAATAAATGGTTTATTTTACAAGATGTTGAAAGATTATAATAATATAATCTATGGAGATATATAAAATGGCAAACGTAAGTGATATAAAAAGTACAGTACCGCAAAAAAGATTACGTGGGTCACTGCCGAAAATAGGTATCAGGCCGGTTATCGACGGCAGAATGGAAGGCGTCAGGGAATCTCTTGAAGAACAGACAATGAACATGGCCGAAAATGCGGTAAAATTAATAAAGGAAAATTTACGGCACCCGAACGGGCTGCCGGTTGAATGTGTTATCGCGGACAAACCAATCGGCGGTGTCGCGGAAGCGGCCGATTGCGCCGAAAAATTCGCCCGTAATGGAGTGGGCGTCTCTTTGACCGTTACACCGTGCTGGTGTTACGGCACCGAAGTCATGGATGCCGATCCTTTGGTCCCAAAAGCTGTATGGGGCTTCAACGGCACCGAACGCCCCGGGGCCGTTTATCTGGCCGCTGCGCTTGCCGGGTATTCTCAAAAAGGGCTTCCGGCATTCAGCATATATGGTAAAGATGTGCAGGACAAGGATGATACGTCAATACCCGGTGATGTCAAAACAAAAATATTAAATTTTGCCAAAACCGGACTGACGGTCGCCGAAATGAGAAACAAATCCTACCTGGCAATCGGCGGCGTCTCCATGGGTATCGCCGGATCGATCGTCGACCAGAATTTTTTTGCCGATTACCTCGGCATGCGCAGCGAATCCGTTGACATGTCGGAACTGGTTCGCCGGATTGAACGGGAAATATATGATAAACAGGAATATGAAACCGCATATGCCTGGGTCAGGGAGAATTGCCCGGAAGGACCGGACCTTAATTCTGAATTTAAACAGCATTCAAGAGAAAGAAAAGACTGGGAATGGGAAATGGTGGTCAAGATGACGATCATTGCCCGGGATTTAATGATCGGCAATCCCAGACTGGCCGAACTGGGTTACGGAGAGGAAGCGCTTGGAAATAACGCCATTGCGGCGGGATTCCAGGGTCAGCGGCAGTGGACCGACCACCTGCCGAACGGAGATTTTATGGAAGCGATGCTGAATTCGTCGTTTGACTGGAACGGCATCCGCGAAACCTTTATAATGGCCACTGAAAACGACAGTCTGAACGGAGTTGCCATGTTGTTCGGACATTTGTTAACCGATACGGCGCAAATCTTTTCCGATGTCCGCACCTATTGGAGTCCGGCGGCGGTAAAACGTGTCACCGGTAAAAATTTAACCGGTCGCGCCGCTGACGGTATTATCCATCTTATCAATTCGGGCTCCACCACACTGGACGGTTCCGGCCGCATGAAAAAGGACGGCAATTCTATCATGAAACCGTTCTGGGAAATTACCGCCCAAGATGTCGGGGCCTGTCTCGATGCCACATCCTGGTGTCCGGCCAACCTGGGTTATTTCCGGGGCGGCGGATACTCGTCCCAGTTTGCAACCGAAGGTGAAATGCCGGTAACCATGTCGCGCGTCAACCTGATCAAAGGACTGGGACCGGTTCTGCAGATTGCCGAAGGATATACCGTCGAGTTACCCAGAGATGTTCATGACGTACTGGACAAACGCACCGATCCGACCTGGCCGACCACCTGGTTCGCCCCCAAATTAACCGGGAAAGGTCCGTTCAAGGATGTTTATTCTGTAATGGGCAACTGGGGCGCCAATCACGGGGCCATTAGTTACGGACATATCGGCGACAAGCTGATTACACTGGCATCCATGCTGCGGATTCCTGTTTGTATGCACAATGTGGAAGAAGAACGGATCTTCCGTCCCAGCACCTGGAATGCATTCGGCACGGCCGATTTAGAAGGCGCCGATTACAGGGCATGTAAAAATTTTGGTCCCCTTTATACATAAATTCAGGAGTGAAAAAGTGGTAAATAAATTACGAGTCGGAGTTATATGCGGGGGACGGTCTGCGGAACATGAGGTGTCGCTCGTTTCCGCGGGGTCGGTCATCAACGCGCTGGACAAGAATAAATATGAGGTCATCCCGATCGGTATCACCCACAAAGGTGAATGGCTGGCCGGAGCTGAAGCGGTTAAACTGTTAAAAGAAAACAAATTGAATAAAGAATATAAGGTTTTTCTCCCTCCTGACCCGACTGTAAAATCTTTGATAAAAAATGAAAATCAGGGGCTTTCCGTAAGTGAAATAACCGAAACAGGAAAGCTGGACGTGATTTTTCCGGTACTGCACGGCACATACGGCGAGGACGGCACCATTCAGGGATTACTTGAACTGGCCAATATACCCTATGTGGGCGCCGGGGTGCTGGGATCTTCATTAAGTATGGACAAAATACTGCAAAAACAGGTCTGCCGCCAGTCCGGGGTGCCGGTGGCTGATTTTTTGTGGTTCAGAGGTGTGGATTGGACGAGCGGAAAAACAACCGGCAGTGTCACCCCCCTGCAAAATCAGTTAATCAATATGACGCGGGATGAAATAGTTGCCGCTGTCATTCATAAACTCAGTCTGCCGGTATTTGTCAAACCCCCTAACATGGGATCAAGCGTCGGCATCAGTAAGGCCCACGACAAAAAGGAACTTGTGGAGGCTGTCGAGACGGCCCTGGAGTACGACCGTAAAGTCCTGATTGAACAGGCGGTGCCGGACGCGAGAGAAATAGAGGTCAGCGTTCTGGGCAATGAAGAGCCAAGAGCTTCCGTAGCCGGCGAGATCATTCCATGCAATGAATTTTATGATTATAACGCAAAGTATGTGGACGACGCGAGTGAACTGAAAATTCCCGCCGAACTTCCGGAGAACATTTCAACGGCAATCCGTCAAACCGCAATAAACGGCGTACTGGCGGTTGAAGCTGAAGGTATGGCCAGGGTAGATTTCCTGCTGGAAAAAAACACCAATAAATTTTATCTTAACGAGATCAACACGATCCCCGGTTTTACAAAAATCAGTATGTACCCGAAACTCTGGCAGGCTTCGGGATTGAGTTACAGCGAATTACTGGACGAACTTATCCGGCTGGCAATAGACAGACATGAAAAACGAGTCGGATTAAACACGACTTTTCATCCCAGTAAAGAATGGTACAAATAAGTACGTCACTTGTTTAGCCTGAAAATTAGAGCCCGTATGAAAAAAAATGTCAAGCATCCCGCGCTGGTCGGATTAAATATCGGTCTGTTGGCCTCCATCGCTGTCAGTTTTATAACCTTTATACTCTGGCCAAAAGTTTTTGATGCATTTGAAGCCAGATCGCTGGACATCCGTTATAAATCGCGCCTGTCGTACCTGTGGGAAAAACGAAAAGCAACAACTATCGATGATATAATCATTGTGGATATTGATAACCGCAGCCTCGAAAAACTGGGTCAATTCAACCAGTGGCCCCGTTCCTACCACGCGCAGTTAATCGATTATCTGACCGAAGGGGGCGCGCTGGCGATAGGCTTTGATATTCTTTTTCTCGAGCCTGAAAGAGACCCGGCCGATGACCTGGCGTTGATCACCTCCACCGGCAATAATGCCAATGTCTATCATTCGCTGGCATTTTCCTCCGCGGAACCGGATGCTTTCCTGTACCCGATGGAAAATCTTCCGTCCGGCTTTTATGCCGATAAATTTACCCTGTTTTCGGACAAAAAATTTATCAAAAATCTGATAACCCTTGAAAGATTCGACGGCAAACTTGTCGATCTGTATAATGCCTCCGCCGGTGTGGGTTTCGCCAATTTTTCTCCCGATAACGACAGCGTAATCAGGGCCATGCCCATGTTTCTGGAATTTGCGGGCAGGCAATATCTGTCTTTTTCACTGGCGATAGCCGTTGGAGCGCTTGGCGCCGTTCCTGCAAACATCGAGATTCTTCCCGGCAAAAAAGTGATTATCCATCCGCCGGGCGCCGAAGGCAAATCTATCAGGATACCGGTGGATGATAAATACAGAATGCTGATAAATTACCAGGGCAGCTTTCATACATTTCGGTATATCTCTTACTATGACGTCATTATGCAGCGAGTGCCGAAAGAAATGTTTAACGGACGGATCATTTTGGTCGGAACTTCGGCGGCGGGTTTGTCCGATATTCGTCCCGTGCCCTTTCAGGACGCTTTCCCCGGTGTGGAGATTCATGCCAATATTATCTATAATATACTCTCACAACAATTTATCAAGAAACAAAATATAATATTTGTATTATTTAATATAATTTTCTGGTCGGCCGTCGTCTCCGTTTTCGGAATATTTTTTAAACCCTGGAAGAACGCACTGTTCATTATACTGGCATCCGGCGGATTGATTTACCTTTCCATTGTATTATTTTCCCGATACGCTTACTGGCTGGAGATGGTCAGACCTCTTTTGGCCGTAATTTTTTCATATATGTTTGTCTATGTATACCGTTTTATTCATGAAGAAAGGGACAAGCAGCGTCTTAAAAATATGTTTCAGCACTATCTCTCCGCTTCCGTGGTTGACGAAATGCTGGAAAATCCCGAACTCCTGAAATTAGGCGGTGAAAAACGGTACGCCACGGCTCTGTTCTCCGATGTGGAAAATTTTACAACCTTATCGGAGAATATGCCCCCGGAGGAAATGGTCGCACAATTAAATGAATACCTGACGGCCATGACCCGGATTGTTTTTAAATATGAAGGATACCTCGACAAGTATGAAGGCGACGCCATTATGGCCATATTCGGTATACCTGTGGAACATCCCGGTCACGCACAACGGGCCTGTATGTCCGCCCTGGAAATGCAGAAAAAACTCGTTCAACTGCGAAACCAATGGAAAAAACAAAACAAACCCGAATTTTACGCCCGGATCGGCATCAACTCCGGGGATATGATAGCCGGTAATATCGGCGGAACGGAACGGTTTGATTATACTGTTATCGGGGACCCGGTAAACCTGGCATCCCGCCTGGAAGGGGCGAATAAAATTTATAAAACCCGGATCCTGCTCAGCGAATTTACTAAAAAACATTTGCCGGATGGTTTTGTAACAAGGGAACTGGACCAGATCCGTGTTGTCGGAAAGATGGAGCCTGTTTGTGTATTCGAACTAATATCAAACAACCATAACGATGTTTCGGCAGACACACAAAGATTATTAGACGAATTCAGCCGGGGATTGGAATTTTACCGTAACAAAAAATGGGAGCAGGCCCTGGAAAAATTTCAAATCGTCCTGCAAATAAATGACCGGGATTATCCGGCTAAAATGTTTATTGAACGGTGTAACTATTATAAAAATAATCCCGTCCCTCCGGATTGGGACGGCGTATTTGATATTATTACCAAATAAAAGTAATCGGTATTAAACACATGAAACAAATTATCTACGGCAGGAACGCCGTCCGGGAATGGCTTTTATCGGGGCTGCCCGTCACGCAAATATTTATGGGCGGAGACCTGCACGGGCATGCTGTACAGCAGATACTGTCCCTGGCGCGGCAAAAAAATATACAGATAAAAAAAATCGACCGGCTGCAGCTCTCCAATATAACCGGGACGGACAACCACCAGGGAATTGCCGCAGAGATCAAAACACCGGATTATGTCGAACTGAACGACATCCTGAACAGGGCCGTAGAAAAGAATGAAGATCCGTTCATTGCCGTTCTTGACGGGGTGCAGGACCCGCACAATTTTGGCGCCATTATCAGGTCCGCGGACGGAGCGGGCGTACACGGAATTATCATTCCCAAAGACAATTCCGTATCGCTTAATTCCACCGTCATCAAAGCCTCGGCAGGCGCGGCGGCGTTTGTGCCGGTAACAATGGTGACCAACATCGCCAGAACCATAGATGAACTGAAAAAAAAAGGATTTTGGATCACCGGCGTCGATCAGGACGGGGACATCGATTACACCGCGGCTGATTATAACGGCGCGCATGCGCTTGTGTTGGGAAGCGAGGGCTCGGGTATCCGGCGGCTGGTGCGCGATAAATGTGATTTTCTCGTTTCGATTCCAATGTACGGACATGTCAATTCATTGAATGTGTCCGTCGCCGCCGCGCTTTTATTTTTTCAAGCCAGAAGACAAAAAAAGATAAAATCTTAATTTCAAGGAGCGTGATTTGAATTCCGGACTCAACCGCAAGGATTACAGATTAATTGTAATATGCCTTTTTATATCCGTATTTTCGGTTTTTTTTATCGCAAAATATTTTTACAAAGCCTTCCCGGAAGCCTCTATTGATTTCAAGGTGACCAAAAGCCAGTCAAAGGTTGAGGCGGAAAAATATCTGCAAAAATTAAATATCGATACGAAGGGATACCGCCATTCCGCGATTTTCAGCTATTATCAGGACGCCAAAACTTTTCTGGAAAAAGAACTTGGCGCCGAAAAAGCCAACCAAATCATGGGTTCGCGGGTCAAACTGTGGCGGTGGAGTAACCGCTGGTACAAACCCCTAAAAAAGGAAGAAGTGACCGTTCGGATCAGTCCTGCAGGAGAATTTACCGGTCTGGAACACAAAATACCGGAAGAAGCGGGGGGCGCAAGTTTATCTTCGGATTCCGCAAAGGTGATCGCTTTGGATTTTTTAGTGTCCACGATCGGCATTCACCCGGACACCCTGGAATTTGTTGAAACCAGCATGCAGCAGCGTCCAAACAGGACGGATTATACATTTATCTGGAAGAATAAAAACTGGAACATACTAGACGCGCATTACAGATATAATGTGGTTATACAGGGGAACCGGATCGGCGAATACAAAGAATATCTGTATCTGCCGGACAAATGGTCACGGGATTATGAAAAATTAAGAGCCAAAAATGAAACCACCGGCTATGGCGCCGCTTTTTTCCTTTTCCTGACCCTGATCGCCATGTTGTTTATACTCATTTTACATACAAGACACGGTAATATCAAATGGAAAACGGCGGCCATTTTCGGTTCTGTTGCCGCTATCCTTACCTTTCTCTCCCAGCTCAATTCCTTTCCCTTAAATCAATACTATTACACGACGACAGAGTCATACAACAGCTTTATGTTCAAGGAAATCCTTCTTGCCCTGGTATACGGCCTTTTAGCGGGAATAGCGATATTCTTCATCACGGCGGCGGCTGAACCCCTGTACCGGGAGAAATTTACGGACAAATTATCTTTATCAAAATTAATAACCTGGAAGGGATTGCGCAGTAAAAAATTTTTTATTGCCGTCATTGTTGGTCTGACAATGACTTTCGGATTTGCCGGCTACCAGGTCATATTTTATCTTGTCAGTCAAAAGCTGGGCGGCTGGTCGCCCCAGGACATCCCTTACAGCAATATGCTGAACACGGCTTTCCCCTGGATTTTTGTATTGCTTACCGGTTTTATGCCCGCCGTATCCGAAGAATTTATTTCCAGGTTGTTTTCCATTCCCTTTCTGGAAAAATATTTAAAAATTCGCTGGCTGGCCGTCATTGTACCCGCATTTATCTGGGGCTTCGGACACGCAAATTACGCTCAGCAGCCCTTTTATATACGCGGTATTGAAGTCGGCATGGCGGGTGTCATCATCGGTATTTTGATGATCCGGTTTGGCATAATTGCCCCACTTGTCTGGCATTATTCGATCGACGCCTTTTACACGGCATTGATCCTGTTCCGTTCGGGGAACTCTTATTTCATTATCACGGCAGCGATAAGTTGCGGACTTTTGCTGCTGCCATTTTTTATTGCTTTATTCGCTTTTATTAAAACACGAAAATTCCTTCCGGATTCGGAATTAAGCAACGCTGCGGAAGGATTTTCCCGGATTGAAACGTCTCCCGAACCACCGGATGTATTGCCGGAATACAAAAAATTGTCCCGGCGGCGAATCGGGACCGGCCTGATAATCAGTATTCTGCTTCTGAGTTTTTATCTGGTCAAAACCGGTCATATCGGCAGCCTGATTAAATACCCGAATTCACCGCAAAAAGCCCGGGCGGCCGCCGATACGTTTTTACAAAACCGGGGTGTCGATCCCGGCACCTTTAAAACCGTAACATACGTTACCGACAAATTTGATCCGCAGGTAGCCAAGTATATTGTTGAAAACGCGGATTTAGACCGTTTGTACAAATGGTATACCGCAGAACAAAAAGTAAACCGGTGGGCTGTTCGTTATTTCAAACCCCTGCAAAAAGAAGAATACCTGGTCCATATTGATCCGGAAAGTCTGAATATGCTCGCGTTTCTCAGAATTGTGAATGATGATTCTTCCGGCGCGGAATTATTTGCAGACAGCGCCCGGATTCTGGCGACAAATTTTGCCCAATCACAGGGAATAAACGTTTCGGAACTGGAACTCAGGGAAGCGTCCTCCGAAAAGAAAAAAAACAGGCTTGATTATACTTTTGTCTGGGAATCCGGTGAAAATGACAGCCTGTCGGTTGCCGGGATGAAATTCAGGGCAACAGTTGAGCTGCAGGGAGATGTAATTTCAAAATTTACCACAACGCCCAAATTACCGGAAAAATGGCAGCGTGAGAGGACAAAAAGCACCCTGTTGAACTCTATACATCTTGCATTAAGATTGTTTGTTTTATTACTATTTACAATTTTTGCGATTCTCCGCTTTATCCGTATGGCCAAAGTTGGCACTATAATGTGGAAAGTTTCATTGAAAATCGCCGCTATCGTGGCTGTACTTTATATGATCGACGGATTTACACATACGAATCTGGCGTTACGGCATTATATGACTTCAATAGAACTCAATCTATTCACCATTACAACTTTGATCGGCATCCTGGTCAGCAGTCTGGGGATGTTTATCGGTTTGGGAATCTGCCTGAGTATGATCTCCGCGATATACCCCGGATCATTACAAATATTTAAACCGGTGCACAAAACGGGTTATGCCCGCGACGCCCTGTTTACCGGGATCATTGCGGTTGTCAGCGGGTTGGGTATTTCACAACTTTTTTTTATTTTGACGGAAAAATTTCCCGGGTCGGTTTTGATGACGGGTATCCCGCTGCCCTTGTTTATAGACGCTCCGGTTCCTTTGTATTCAAACTTTGTCTATATGGTTTATTTGTCATTATTTATCACCCTCATTACCGGGATTATGATCTTTATTTTAAAAGATACTTTACAAAAGCCGGTTTGGATAATTATTTTTGTTATATTCGTTATTGCGGCGCTGGTTCCGTTAAATGTCAGGTCATTCGGCGAAGCGGCGTTTGCGGCTGTCAAATATTCCGTTTATCTGCTCTGGATCATATTGATTATCAAATACATCGCGCGCAATAATTATTTAGCCTATATATATACATTTATATTATTAACCGGCCTGAACAATGTTTATTTATTGATAAAGCAGGATAATAATTTGTTAAATATACAGGGGAGCGTGCTGTTGATGTTATTACTTTTGTCTTCAATATGGCTTCTATTGCCGGTGAAACAAAACTCAAAAAAATAAAACATTTTGTCATCTCATTAAAATTGTGTAGATTTATAATTTAATACAAATATTAACAGTACAATCAGGGAAGTTTATGATCGAGCCCAAAAGTTTTTTCCGTGAAATGGATTCTATCCTGGCCAAAATCAGAATAGAAAAAACAGAAGAGGATTTTTTGACATATATCCTGAATGAATTGGAAAACAAATTCGGTTCCAGGATAAACATAAAAAACGGCAGGATATATGAACAAAGGGGTAAAGATTTCATACTGATCGAACCCAAAAACGACGAAGCAATCAAAAATTTTGCGGCTCAAATACCCGTTCACTCCGAAGCGATACAGCTCCTCTCCCAGAACCGTAGTTATATTTTTGACAGCATCAATTTCAACAAAACTTTTCTAAATCCCGACGGAGAAAAGACCGAAACGCCGGCGGCTTTATGGGTACACAGTCCGGACCAGCAATGGCTGGTTGTTTTCGAACTGGGTCAAAACTGGGAGCGGGATGAGATCAGTTTGTTCCTGAATTCAGTGCGAATTGCTTTAAATTACCGTATTTTTTCAGATGTATTAAGCGATCGAATGGAACAGGCGACACTGATCCAGAGGAGTCTGCTTCCGAAAAAAGCGCCGGAAATAAAAGGTTATGATATATATGGAAAATCCATTTCCGCTGAATTCGTCGGCGGCGATTTTTATGATTATTTTAATTTCGATGACGGGTCCTTTGGGGTTAGTCTGGGTGATGCCAGCGGACATGGATTGCCGGCCGCTTTGCTGGTGAGGGATGTTGTCATCGGTCTTCGTATGGGACTGGCACAGGAATTCAGAATTGTGCATACGATCAAAAAACTGAACCAGGTCATTCAACAAAGTACATATTCGACCAATTTTGTTTCCCTGTTTATCGGTGAAATTGAACAGGACGGTCATTTGTTTTACGCCAATGCCGGTCATCCCGCGCCTCTGTTGGTAACCCGGAATAACGCCCTGGAATTGGAAGCAACAGGGATAACACTCGGCTTTCTGCCTGAAATTGACCTGCACCGGGGCTATGCACGTTTGTTTAAAAATTCTGTTCTTGTTTTATATTCCGACGGGATCATCGAGAGAGAATCGGAAAAAATGGAACTCTTTGGAATCGAAAAATTAAAAAAACTGGTCATTAAAAATCAAAAGCTAAACGCCAAAGAACTGGTCGAGCTGATTTTTTCCACAGTTTATGATTTTGGCAACAAGACTGTCTGGAAAGATGACGCAAGCATTGTGATTATTAAAAGAAACAATCAACCTGATTAATTGGCGGTGATAAATTGTTTTAATCCTTATTCGGGTAACAGATTTATCACCGTAATCTCCGGGGGACAAAAAAAACGCAACGGCAACAAAACCGTGCCGATACCGCGTGTAACATATAACGACGTATTATTGAACTTGTGTAATCCCTGCATGTATTTTCGTCCGAGTTTAATATTGCTGACAAGCGGGCCGATTACCGGCAGGCACACCTGCCCGCCATGTGTATGGCCGCTTAACACCAGGTCAATTTTATACTTTTGAGCCGTCAAAACATAATCCGGGGTATGCGACAATAAAACGGTAAATAAAGAGGGGTCAACATCCCGCATCAATACGGGAATGGCCTCGTTTCCGTAATTATAATCCACCCAGTTCTCAGGATTGCTCTCGGCCCTTATTTCTTCAAAATCCTCGGACAATAATGTATCACCATACACATTCACCACGATGAGGTCATCAAACTGGTGCCCGCCTTCTCCCCCGCTCCACAAACCGACCGTACCGTTTTTCAATCGGGTCGATGAACTGTCAACAGCGCGGGCGGTCCATTCATCGGGTTCCGGAGACCCATCCGTCCAGACCCTGGCTCGCATTTCAGTATATTCATCCAGGCTTATACACTCTATTTTAAACCGGACCCATGTGTTTGGTTCGGGACTAAAGCCGGTATTTATATTTTCCACAGTTACTGCTGTCCCATGAGGCGATAGCTGAAACGTTCCGTCTTTCCCCGCCTGACGCAGTCTGTAATACTTATCCAGTCCCCGGTAAAATTGTGAATAAAACGTTATACCGATTCCGCTTTTTTCCGTTTCGGTTAACCGCATTCGACCGCTATAAATATAATCTTTCCACAGCCCGATGTTTTTGATGCCGGCAAAATGTGAATAAGAATTTTTTTCTGAAAACAACGCCTGCAGGACATTATTCGCTTCTATATCGGCCACCCGGAAGTCGGTCACCTCGGATTGCGGGAAACCGGGAAAATCAACACCGAACAAATAAAGTGGATCGCCGTTTATTTCAAGACGGGTACCGCAATTGGTTAGCGCGGTTGTTCCGTTAAAATCCAAAACTTCGATAAAAAGATCGCTTATTTCCTTATCATCGCTGAAATCATAGTTGCCCCGGCTGACAAATATCCCGTGTTTTGCCCGTAACAAGTTAATAAAACGCACGATATGTTCTATATCCCGGTGCATGGAATCCACCAGACCGGGTTCAAGAACTTTAACACTGCTGAAAAAATCCCCGGTCAATAATATTACGTCCGGTTCCAGTCGGTTTATTTTTTCCGCCACTTTAATTTCATAATCTGACAATCGTTTCATATGCACGTCGGAAATGTGCACAATTTTTATTCCCGGGGAATTACGGGAAATTTTATGGGAAAAAATATCTATTTTTTTTGTTTTAACATTATATGGCTCAACATAATGGCCGTAGATCATGGCATATATAAAAATCAGCGATAAAACAAAAATCAGGATGAGTTTAAATTTTTTCAAAAATGCTTCCTCGATTGTCGGAAATACTTTGTTCTTTATGAATACATATTTGTTTTATATAGTTTATTTAATATAAATAATTTATATTTAAAAAAACCAGTTAAAATACACTTTGTCATCCGGCATCCTGTGGAATATACATTACTCACGATTTTTACACCTTAAAAAAGGATTAGCATGGAAGATAAATCAAATGAAAATCCTCTCAGACAGGGAATGCGTTTAATCCGGACGCCGCAGCCGTGTACTCTGATCATTTTCGGCGCAACGGGCGACCTGACGCGGCGTAAGTTGATCCCGTCATTATTTAGTTTGTACAACCAAAGTTTATTGCCGCAAAATTTTAATATTATCGCGTTTGCAAGAAGACCTAAAACAACCGAAGAATTTCGACGTGATATGGCGGATGGATTAAAAGAATTTTCAGAGTTTCAAATTGATAAAAATCCGGGTCTGGACCGGTTTTTATCTTTAATCCACTATCATCGCGGAGATTTTACCCAAATTGAAACACATGAAAAATTAAAAAAATTTTTACAAAAACTGGAAGACAAAAAAGACGGGCAACGCAACCGGCTCCATTACCTTGCCACTCCGCCATCCCAATATGATTCCATTATTAAAAATCTCGGAACCGCCCAACTGGCCCGCAACGAAAACGGCTGGACCCGTATTATTATAGAAAAACCTTTCGGCCGTGATCTACAGAGCGCGCTTGAACTCAACAAAATAACCGGAGATGTCTTTACCGAAGACCAGATATACAGGATCGACCATTACCTGGGAAAAGAAACGGTACAGAACATACTGGTTTTTCGTTTTGCAAACGGAATTTTTGAACCGATATGGAACCGTAGATATATCGATCATGTTCAGATTACCGTTGCGGAAAATATCGGTGTGGAAGGACGGGGGCGATTTTTTGAGGAAACCGGGATACTGCGGGATATTGTACAAAATCATATGCTGCAGCTGCTCAGCCTGTTTGCCATGGAACCGCCCTCGGCATTTGACGCCAATGCCGTGCGGGATGAAAAAGTCAAGGTTTTAAAAGCCATCAGCCCGCTTTCCCGGCAGTATATTAAAAATAATGTTGTCAGGGGACAGTATGCCGCCGGGTCGTTAATGGCAAAAAGTCTATCCGGTTACCTGCAGGAAGAAGGGATACCGGACAATTCAATAACAGAAACTTATGTGGCCATGAAACTGTTTATCGACAACTGGCGCTGGGCCAGTGTTCCTTTTTATTTAAGGGCCGGGAAAAGGCTGCCCAAACGCGTGACAGAAATTGCCATATATTTCAAAGACGCCCCGCTGCAAATTTTTGGGGACGTAACGGAAGGAGAAATACCCGCCAATGTCCTGACTCTCAAAATCCAGCCGGATGAAGGCATCTCGTTAAAGTTTGATTCCAAAGTGCCCGGTCCCGGTGGTAATATCCGTCCCGTGAATATGGATTTTCGTTATGGAACCAGCTTTGGAGAATCTCCCCCCGACGCTTATGAAAGATTACTGCTCGATGCCATGATTGGGGATTCAACACTCTTTACCCGTTCGGATGAAAACGAAAAAGCCTGGGAATTATTGACCCCCATATTACATTACTGGCAAAACAACAAAAACCGCGTGCCGCAGTATAATATCGGCTCATGGGGCCCAAAGGAAGCCGATGATCTGTTGAACAAAGAAAACCGGGCCTGGAGAAGATTATGATTTTACCAAATAACGCTGAAATAACAGGGATAAAAGTAAAATTATCAGAGATTGAAAAAAAGTTCAGCGATATCTGGAAAAACACCACCGGCGACGGACGTGATAAAGCGGTCGTCAAGGCAAGCACCCTGAATTTAATCATCACTATTAATGATAAAAATCAATATCTGAACACACTGAATTTGATACCGGAAGTGACATTTCACAATCCCTGCCGTATTATTATGATTTTAATCAATCCTGAGCTCGATACGGAAAGGATCACATCTTATATTTCCGCATTTTGTCAGCCTCCGCGGCAGGATGGTGTCCAACTCTGTAGTGAACTCATCACATTAGAGACGGGTAACGCCGGAATAAATCATTTGCCCGGTATTCTTTTACCCTTACTGCTGCCCGATTTACCGGTGTTTTTGTGGAGCCCGAACAACCTGTTTTTAAATAATTTTAAATCTCAGGATTTTCATAAAAATATTGAACGGGTCATACTCTACAGCCCGGAAACAATAGACTCTATTGATGAACTTTATAAAATGGCCGGATATGTAATAAATGCAAGCGAAACGAGTAAAATCAGTGACATGACCTGGGCCAGACTGACCGGCTGGCGCGAGGCTGTTGCCCGGTTTTTTGACTTTCAGGAGAGAGAACAGTATTTAAACAATATATCCAAAATATCTATAGAACACTTTAGCAAAGCCGTTTCCACTCACGCTTATTTGATGGCCGGATGGATTGCATCACGTTTGGACTGGACCCCTGTAAATTCACCGGATAATAAAAGGCATCACTTTATTTTTACCGGTCCGTCGGGTAACCAGATTGATCTTTTTATAAAAAAAGCACCGTCAGATAAAAACGATCAATGTCTGTCGAAAGTAGAAATTCAATCGTTAGTCCAAAACAGGATTATCACTTTTTCAGCCGTACAGGCTAAAAATAATATTATCAAAACCATCATAAAGGATCAAAATTCGGAACCCGTATACAATTACATTCAAAACGCTCAACCGGATAACGCGCGTTTACTATGTTATGAACTGGATTTTATTAAAAAAGACACAATATATATAGAAGCAGTTGAAAAAATCTGGCAAATTTTTAATGAAAACAAAAGGGAAACCGTTGAAATCTATTAACATCCGGATTCACGAAAACAAAGAAAAATTAGGTGTCGCCGCCGCGGAAAAATTTATCGAACTGGCAGACACATATATACGGCAAAATAACAGATTCACCGTGGCGTTGTCCGGCGGGTCAACGCCGAAAATATTATTCAAAAACCTTGTTGAACGATTCCGGGATGCCGTGGACTGGAATAAAATCATCCTTTTCTGGAGTGATGAAAGGTATGTGCCCCCGGACCACATCGACAGTAATGCCGGAATGGCTGTTCATTATCTGATCAATCCCCTGAATATGAATAGTCAAAACATACACATTGTTCCGACAGAATCGAACACACCGCAGCAGGCGGCCGCGAAATATGAAAAAACGATTCGAAAAGTATTTAATTCAACCGTTGACATCCCGCAGTTCGATCTGGTTCTGCTGGGCCTGGGTGATGACGGTCATACCGCTTCTTTATTCCCGGGTACCGACGCGTTACGGAAAAAACAAAAACTTGTAGCGGCAAACTGGGTTCCTGAAATCAATAAATGGCGAATTACCTTTACCTTTTCCTTGCTAAATTCCGCTAAAAATATTATTTTTCTGATATCAGGTGAAAACAAAGCAGCAGTAACAGAAAAAATAGTAAGCCGTACAAAAGATTATCCTGCTGCAAAAGTCCAGCCCGTAAACGGCGAATTGATATGGATGCTGGACCGGGCGGCCGGAAGGCTTTTAGCTCACGAATAATTTTCTATTTATAACTTTTTTAAATTTTTTGGGATAAATACGATGTCTATTACAAGCCAGGAATTGGTAAAAATCTCCGATGAAATTGTTGCCACGTATGACAAGTTCGGCGGTATAAACCGGATTGACGGCACAAATCTGCCGACTTTACAAAATGTCGTGGAAATACTGGACGATGTTATGCAAATTCTTTTTCCGGGTTATTTTGGTAAAAGAATGCCGGCGCGTTCAAATATTTCTTTTTTCGTACAAAGTTCAATCGATTCCCTGTTTCTTCGCTGTACGGATGAATTTTGCAGGGCATGCGAATTTGCCAAAAAGAAATTCAAAGTCAGCAAGTATTGCAAAGACTGCTCGGAATCAAGCTCTCTGGAGTTCATAAAAAAAATCCCCGAAATCCGTTCACAATTGAAATTGGACATTAAAGCGGGTTTTGAAGGCGACCCGGCCGCAAAATCGACCGAAGAAGTGATCCTGTGTTATCCCATAGTATATGCCATCGCTACACATCGTATCGCGCATGAAATATATAAAATGGACATCCCTTTGATCCCGAGGATGATGACCGAATGGGCGCATCGACGAACCGGCATTGATATTCATCCGGGCGCAGAAATCGGTTCACATTTTTTTATCGATCACGGCACAGGTGTCGTTATTGGTGAAACAACCCAAATCGGAAATTACGTCAAAGTTTATCAGGGAGTGACTCTTGGCGCCCTGAGTATTAAGAAAAAACCGGACGGTACTGTCGTCAAAGGAGGAAAACGTCATCCGACCATCGAAGACAGGGTTACGATATATTCCGGAGCGACCATTTTGGGAGGCGAAACAATCATCGGGCATGATTCTGTTATTGGCGCCAATACATGGATTACGTCTTCAGTGCCACCCAAAACGCTGGTAACATTTCAGGAACAACAAAAATATCGATCACTATCGTAACAATATTCGGTAAAAAATCGTACAAATCTAAAGAATCGAGGGCATAATGGCACATTTGTATGGTAAAAACTTTAGCAGACGAGATTTACTCACTCATGTCGGTGATATGTCGCAAATTGCCGGAGTAAAACCTGTGGAACTGGTTAACGGAAATGAAAGAGGTGTTCGCGCCCTGGAGTTTAAAACCGGAAGCGGGCTCCAGTTTACCGTACTCGCGGACCGGGGTTTCGATATATACGACGCAAATTTTAAAGGCACATCCATGTGCTGGCACTCACCGGCAGGACCTGTGGGCCCCGCATACTATGACCCAAATGATAACAATTGGCTGTGGTCATTCCCGGGCGGTTTGATGATAACATGCGGCCTTTCCAATGTCGGTATACCGCAAAATGAAAACGATGAAAGCTATGGTTTACACGGCAGAATATCCAGTTCCCCGGCGAAAAATGTCAACTTTGGCGCCGAATGGGAGAATGACGACTATATCCTCTGGGCGACCGCGGATATTCATGAAAGCAGGCTTTTCGGCCCGAACCTTGTCATAAGCCGCAGTATCCATACAAAACTGGGTGAATCGAAAATATGGATACACGATGAAGTGGAAAACCGGGGTTTTGAAGAGTGTCCACTCATGTTATTATATCATTGTAATATTGGTTTTCCTGTAATTGAACAGGATGCCGAATTACTGGCAGTTATTGAAGATATGGAGCCGCGTGATAAAAACGCGGAAAAAGGAATCGAAAATTTTGACCGTTTTGAAGCCCCTGTACCCCATTATACCGAACAATGTTTTTATATCGATCATGATACGGATGAAAAAGGCATTGTAAATGTGGCTCTCGTAAACCGTCAATATAACGGGAATCAGGGCATCGGTGTATATCTGTCATACCCCAAAAAAGAATGCCCGTATTATACACAATGGAAAATGGTCGGCGAAGGGGCCTATGTCGTCGGAATGGAGCCCGGTAATTGTTATCCGGAGGGCAGACATAATGCAAGAAAAAGGGGCGTTTTAAAAACTTTACAACCCGGAGAAAAAGATACATTTCATCTGGAAATAGGCATACTGGAATCAAATAATGAAATTCGCGCCTTTGAATCAAAATTAAGAAATCTCGATTAACAGCAGGAT
The DNA here is from genome assembly GCA_016934825.1 of Candidatus Zhuqueibacterota bacterium. Taxonomy (GTDB): domain Bacteria; phylum Zhuqueibacterota; class Zhuqueibacteria; order Residuimicrobiales; family Krinioviventaceae; genus Fontivivens. The sequence continues at coordinate 3,491 of JAFGSB010000069.1, read as the reverse complement.
TATTTCATGCTGAAGGTTGAAAATCTTTCAAAATCTTTTAACGGTAAATTGGCCGTTGATCATATTTCTTTTCAGGTTGAAAAGGGGGAAATTTTCGGTTTCCTGGGTCCCAACGGGGCCGGGAAATCCACTACCATCAACATGATCTGTTCATTGCTCAAACCGGACAGCGGATTAATATTTATTGATGGTATTGAAACGTCATCTACCCGACCGCAGCTTCGAAAAAAACTGGGGGTGGTGCCCCAGGATGTCGCCCTTTATTACGAGATCAGCGCCGAGGAGAATCTGCGATTCTGGGGCGAATTATACGGAATGAAAGGCTCCCAACTCGGAAAAAGAATTAAAGAATTGCTTTTATTTTTCGGGCTGGATGAGCGGGCGAGGGACAAAGTTAAGAATTATTCCGGAGGTATGAGACGCCGGCTGAACCTGGCCGCCGGTATTATCCATCAACCAGAATTGCTGTTACTGGACGAACCCACCGTGGGAATTGATCCCCAGGCGCGGCACCATATACTGGATGCCGTGAAACAAATCGCAAAGGACGGCACAACCATCCTTTATACCACCCACTATATGGATGAGGCGGAAAACCTGTGCGACCGGCTCGCCATCATCGACCACGGGCGCATATTGACGTCGGGATCACAGGAAAGCATTACCAAAATCGTCGGCGAAAACCGTTTTTTAAAAGTGTCCGGACAATTTACCGCGGAAAACGCGGAAAGGTTACCCGGCGACATAAAGGAATTAACACTCATTTCTTTACAGGATAAAGAAGTTGTTTACAGTTTGCCGATGAAATACGGCACCGGGGAATTTATCGAAAATTTGAACAAATCCGGTTTTATCATTGAAAATTTATCCATCAAAGAACCCAGCCTCGATTCCGTTTTTATCAAATTAACCGGAAGGGAACTTCGAGATTGATCGGGACATTACTGCGAAAAGACCTGATTCGAAGATTCTACAATCCATCCGGATTCATTCTGCTCGTTTCCCTGCCCCTGATTTTTACTTTTCTGCTCGGATCGATTTTCAGGCCGTCGGAAAAAGAAAATATTTTACCAAAAGTCAACCTGCTCATAGCGGACCGGGACAGCAGTTTTGTTTCACGCATGCTGGGCGGCGCATTCGGACAGGGTGACCTGAAAAAAATGTTCGAAACCCAAAATGTGGACATATCGACCGGTACGCAAATGATCGAAGAGGGCAAATCCTCGGCTTTACTCATTTTCCCGGATGGCTTTCAGGATTCCCTGTTGCATGAAAAACAGACAAACATTACACTGATTAAAAATCCCTCACAGGCTTTTTCCCCAAAAATAGCCGAGGAAGTAATTAAAATCCTTTGCGAAGGTACGGACAGGATATTCCGAATCGGCGCAAAGCCTTTAAAGTCATTCAGGATTTTATATGACGGCCATCAACGCCCCACTAATCCCCAAATCAGTTCGATGGCTGTCGAAATAAACGCCCTCTTTGCTGGTATGGATAATTACATTTTTCCGCCCCTTATCGAATTGAAAAAAGAAGCCCTTAAAAAACAACAGCAGGAAAGCAGCGCCACTCAAAACATGCTGACGTATTTACTGGCCGGAATTGTGGTCATGTTTTTACTTTTTATCATCGATACCATGGCGCGCGACCTTTTTACGGAATCGGAAAACCTGACCTTACAAAGAATTCTGACCGGCCCGGTCAGCGTCAAACAGTTTATTATTTCAAAACAACTGTTCCTGTTCATAGCCGGGTTACTGGCCTATTGTCTGGTCTGGATGGCGGGGATTGCCCTTTTCAGGATCCGTTTCGCATTATATCAATTTTTGCTGTTTTTTATGTTTTCGGTTCTTGTAATTGCCTCGATAACGGGCATCATCGGCTTTTTTTACACCCTGGTGAAAACGAGAATCCAGGGATCGGCCATTGCGCCGGTCATTATCATTGTTTTCAGCGCCCTCGGGGGCGCAATGATACCCCTGAATGCTTTACCGCCGTTTTTGAAAAACATCGCCGTTTTTTCCCCGGTTTACTGGTGTGTTGACGGACTGCAAAAAATATTGATCGAGCAATTTGGCCTTGCCCAACTGATGCCGCATATCATTATCCTGGTGTCCCTTACCCTGCTCCTGAATATCGCCGCTTTTTTTATGTTCGCCAGGAGATTCAGGATATGAGAACCGTCTGGACAATCGCCAAATTAAGTTTGCGGCTGCTGATCAATGATAAACTGGCGTTTATATGGATGTTGCTGATGCCCTGCTTTTATATTTTTATTTTTGGCAACGTATTCAAATACGAAAGCGACCGTTCCCGCTTCCGGGCCGATCTGGGTATAATAAATAATGACCGGGGAATTTTGGCAGAGCAGTTTATAAAAAAACTGCAATCCGAAAATATCAGTATCGATACATTGAAAAGCGAGCCGGAAAATCCGCCGGTCCGGTATTTGATTATACCGGACAGTTTTACAACCGTTTTGTTGAACAAAGAAAAGATCACACTGCTTCTTAAAAAACGGCCCGATTCCGATCCGGAGGCGGAAGCGACGGCCGAAATGGCAATAAACAAGGCGATCTACCGCTTGCTGGCGGACATGACGGAACTGTCCCTGAACAAAAAGGAAATATCCATTCAAAATATTGAAGAACTGGACAGCCGGGAACCGCTGGTTAAATTCACTCCCTCCTATTCCGGTAAACATAAGATCATCCCGAGCGGATATAATTTCCAGGTCCCGGCCAATATCGTCATGTTCACACTGCTGGTCACTTTTATTTATGCCGGCAGTTATTTAATGGAAGAAAAAATTACCGGGGCCTTACGGCGGACCAAAATCGCGCCGGTCACATTTTTACAGCTCTTTTTGGGTAAACTAACAGGCGTCATATTTATCGCCCTGGCGCAGATATTCCTGCTGTTGATAGTGGGCCGGGTGGTCTTTGGCGTATATTACGGCGATTCGCCCGTTTCGCTGGTCCTGCTGGTATTCGCCTTTGCCGCGGCGGTCGGTTCCATAGGCCTCTGTCTCGGCTTTGTCGTCAAAGAGGAAGAAAAGCTGATTGCCGTATCCATCATCCTGGCGCTGACCATGTCCGCGCTGGGCGGCTGCTGGTGGCCCGCCGAGGTCATGCCCCAATGGATGCAGCAGGCCGCGGCTTTTTTGCCCTCCGGTATGGCCATCAAGGCGTTTCACCATCTCATCTCTTTCGGGCACGGCTTCGAGGCCGTCTGGCCCTATATACTGGGCCTCGCGGCAATCGCAGTTTTGTTTTCCGTGCTGTTCGCGGCGGTCCTGGGCAAGCTTGTGAGGGATTGAGGGGCAAGTCGTATTCCAACCTATTTTAATTATCAAAACTTTTCAAATCTACGCCTTAAATATATCATTCAGTAGGTCGGGCGTTCCGCCCGGCAAAAACACGCATTTTTATTTCAAAATTATTCGATAAAATTTAAATTTTTATATAAATTTTGCTTGACATTTATTA